>NZ_JAJLQX010000002.1 GCF_021295095.1 Phocaeicola oris | reverse complement strand
GGCAGGCACGCTCAAGGCCTCCGCCTCCATGGAGGCGCTGCGGCAGGCGCTCGCTCAGGCCGTGGCGATGACGGGAAGCGACAGCCTGAAAGGGCTGGTTCACCACTCGGACCGCGGTGTCCAATACTGCTGTGACGACTGTGTCAACATGCTCAAGTCTCATGAAATCGCCATCTCCATGACGGAGGACTACAAGCCTACCGACAACGCCATCGCCGAGCGGGTCAACGGCATTATAAAGGAAGAATGTGTCTATCGCCGGCGGCAGTTCCGCTCCAGAGAGCACGCGGAACAAGTCATCGGGCGATTCATCCACTTCTACAACTACCGCCGTCCGCACATGAGCATAGCTTATAAGATACCGGCAGTGGCGCATACGGAGCAAGGGGAGCAGGAGAAGAGGTGGAAAAACAGCTTTTATACAGGGAAAAGTGACACGGATGGGAAAAACATCGTAACTTTACCGGGGCAAACGGCAAGTCCGGAGGAAGGTGTAAACCGGTGCCCTTGACGGTCAAAAACCGGAATGCCCCATTGAGGGGTATCCGGTTTTAGCAAACGAGCAAATCCTGGACTCTGCATGTCCGGTTTTCTTGCACTGTCTATCAAAACAGCACGGGTTGCTCGATGGTGTATAGGGAATCAGTATGGCAAGAAAAAAAGTGTCTACCGGTTCAGCTAATGTAGCAAAAAAGTGTCTAGTAAAATCAGGTAAAGTCATGATACATATCGTTCGATGATGTGATACGTATGAGTTGAGTAACTCATGCGCATGAGTTGAGCAAATGATACGCATGAATTGATCAACTCATCCGCATCACTTATTCGGTTTATCAGTATGACTTTATAGAGGGATACTTATAACTTTTTTTGTGTAATCTCTCTTCATAAAAAGAACGCTTAACCGATGAAAATACCTTTAATTATTGTACTTTTGCAATAAACAAAGGAATTGTCTAAGCAACTAAATACACTATGTTAACTCAAATAATAAATGGTCTTATCTTGACGCCCCAAGGATGGGTTAAAAATGGGTCTGTCATAATGGAAGGATCCAAGATTTTGGAAATAGATAATAACAACTTAAAAATTGATGGTGCTGTTATTGTTGACGCACATGGAAACTATATTCTTCCCGGAGGAATAGAACTTCATGTTCATGGCGGCGGCGGAAGAGATTTTATGGAAGGTACGGAAGAGGCTTTCAATACAGCTATTCAAGCACACCTGAAGCACGGAACGACTTGTGTTTATCCTACGCTTGCCTCATCGTCCATTCCAATGATTGAAAAAGCATGCGCTACTGTCACTGAAATGATGAAAGCCCCTGATACTCCGATTCTTGGATTGCATTTGGAAGGTCCGTATCTGAATCCGGTTGAGGCAGGTGGGCAGATACCGGAGAATATTATACTTCCTAATCCGGAAGTATATAAGCCGTTGATAGAGAATTGGCCATGCGTCAAGCGTTGCGATGCCGCTCCTGAACGTGAGGGTGCTTTGGACTTCGGCAAGTATGCGGCCGGCAAAGATATTTTAGTGAGCATAGCTCATACTACAGCTGAATATAATGATGTTCTTGCCGCATGGAACTCAGGTTATACGCATGCCACACATTTCTATAATGGTATGAAAGGATTTCATAAGGGGGAAGGAGGCTATAAACATGAAGGGACAGTAGAGAGTGTCTATTTAATAGATAATATGACCGTGGAGGTGATTGCCGACGGTAAACATTTGCCTCCGGCCATTCTGAAACTAATTTATAAGATGAAGGGCGTGGAGAAGATGTGTTTGATTACCGATGCGTTGGCTCCTGCCGCGAGTGAATCAACTCATGCGTTCGATCCGCGTGTTATCATAGAAGATGGTGTATGTAAGTTGGCCGACCGTTCTGCTTTAACCGGAAGTATCGCTACGATGGATCGTCTGATTCGGACTGTCGCTACAGAAACAAATATTCTTTTGGAGGATGTCGTTCGTATGGCTTCGGAAACTCCGGCCAAGATTATGGGTGTTTATGATAGAAAAGGTTCTTTACAGAAAGGTAAGGACGCGGATATACTGATACTTGATAACAAATTGCAAGTTGCGGGAGTATGGCAGATGGGACATCTTGTTGAAGGCACATGTCACATATAAAAATAAGTCTTCTCTTCTCAGAGACGACTTATACTTTTTAATTACGGTTAAAATATTAATAGAGACTTGTTATGAAAAGAAAAATACTTCTAATATCAACCCTACATAAATAGTTATGTAAGGCTTCCTAATTCTTTTTAGCGAATCTACTAAATCTATTGATTGAGTAGTTAACAATTTATTTAAAAACAGTCTGATAAAAGGAATAATTAACTGTTTTCGCTTAATTGGTTGATGAAATATTAATTATATATTTTTAATTGTGTCTGTTTGGTATATGAAAGAAATCCTCTAATCCGAGAAAACTGGATTAGAGGATTTTTTAATTTCTCTACGAACGATGAATAGGTTTATAAATTAAAATGAATGCTTCCACCAGCCATGAACCAAAAACCGGGCTGAGGAACATCTCCATAATCGTAATAAGTTTTATTAAGTATATTATTCCCTTCAATATAAAGCGCATATTTCGGGGCATCCCAAGAAAGGCGGGCATCAACTAAAGAGTAGGGTTTCAGTTGGCGCGAATTACCTTGTGTATCAGTATAGTTACCGATGCGATACTGATAGCGATAGGATGTGCTGAAGTTTAATAGCTTATAGATGTGAAGATTCAGTTTACTGACCAACTTATGACGTAAATATTCCAACGCATAGTGTGATACATAATTCGATTCCAGATCTTTATCCTGATTGATGTAGCTGTACGCAACTTGGAAACTGTTAAATACATTCTGAGCAGGGAACAGTTCGCGTAAGTTAAAGCGGGAACTGATTTCGAATCCTAATGCATTAACTTTTGAATGATTAACCGATTCCCATTCTGCGTCATTCCCTTTTGAAGTATTTTTAATCCAGTCGATCATGTTCTTTCCATGATGATGATATACACTTACCTTTGCTTCTATTCCGGGAACATTGTATCGTATGCCGCCTTCAAGTGAGGTCATCTCTTCAGGTTTTAAATACTTATCGGCTTTATAACCACCCAAAGAATAATATAATTCAGTAAAAGAAGGCATTCTTAAAGAAGTATTGTATGAAGCGTATATACTGAATCCGCTTCCAAGTCGATAGCTTACGTCAGCACCGGGATAGAATTGGAAATTCATTTCGTTCCATGTGTTTTTTACAGCAATAACACCGGCAGAAAGAGTGAAACGGTTGAGAATAATATTATGTTCCAAATGAATACTCAAGTTACTTCTGTTTAAACCAAGAGTATAATTCCTGTCTGTACCATGAATGTGCCGAGTCTTATTCAGCGGTTCTCCTAAATTCCCACTAATCAGGTCTTCATTACGGAATTCTCCACCGAATGCTGTACGTCCCAAGGTCCAGTCGAAATAACTGTTCAGGTTTAACCCAAACACATCTGTACGGTTATAGTTGAATTTATATTTTGCTTCGCTGCCCCGAATCAGTTCAAAACGGTCGTAGTTTCTATTCCAATAAATGGATGGTCGAAAATGGATAACTCCTTTTGTTTCTGCTTGCAGCGCAGTCATAATCTTTGCGACATGTTCGTATTGATTATCAAATTTAGAACTGTAGAACGTGTTTGAACCAAATCCCTTGGTTGTCATACCGGCATGCCAGTTCACTTTTATATTTTCGTTATTATAATTACCCTGATAGAACACACGACCTCCTTCGTAGTCCGAATTTAGATTACCTCCCTTTGCGCGTGTATAGCCGTCGCTTTTAGTATAATTGGCAGAGATTTGGTTATTCCATTTCCCGGATACGACATTGGCTCGTCCTCCGGTAGTGAGATAACCGTACGAACCTCCTTTGATATGAACGTCCACACTGCTGTTGGCGGCTATTTTGGTAACAATATTGATGGCACCAACTAAGGAAGACGTACCATATACACGTCCGGCAGGTCCTTCCAATATCTCAATACGTTCAATTTCGCTGATGTCGACAGGGAGTTCAAAGACGTTGTGTCCGGTTTGCGGATCACAAATGTTGATACCGTTAAGAAGAATAGTGATTTGTTCGTTTGTTCCACCTCGAACACTGATGTCAGTCTGAGCTCCGATAGCTCCACGCTGTCTGACATCTACACCAACGGCGTACTTTAGAAGATCGTTAACACTTTGTACAGGGGCAGCGGCAATATCGCTACGATCGAGTACAGTTACCATTCTGGCCGACTGAGAAATACTCATCGGCGCTCTGGAGCCAGTCACTACTACCTCCTCTAACGTAAGTTCTTTTTGTGCAGTGGTTGTGTCGGCTTTGTAAGTCTGGGCGCTGATGCAATTTACATTGGCGTAAGTTAATACGCATACAGCAAGAACGCTAATTTTGACTTCTTTTCCAACACAAGCGAACAACGCATATTTCTTGTGAGAAAAATGTTTGAACACAAGAAGATTACGCTTGATTGAATTAGAATTGTACATACTATAATTTGTTAAATAAGCTCGTTCGTTGAGCAAATCGGTTGCAAAGATATCAAAAACTTCCTGAAAAGCTGTAATTTTGTAGTCGAAAAGAGATGTGCTATGGATATTATCCGTTTTTTGAAGAACTGGACACTTCCGGTTTCAATGGCTGCCGGAACGATATTGTATTTGATATTTGCTTATACTCCGGTATTGGAGCATGCGGCTAATTTCTTCGATCCGATTTTTGATTTCATTTTTCCTCTTTTCATGTTCTTGATTCTTTTTGTCACTTTCTGCAAAGTGGATTTTAAAAAAATGCGTCCTGTGAAGTGGCACTTGTGGGTAGGAATGTTTCAGGTGATTTTTTCGTTGATATTAGTCGGTATTATTTTGGCATTCGGGTTGAAGGGCAATAAGTTAATTTTAGTCGAAAGTATGCTGACTTGTATTATTGGTCCTTGCGCGGCAGCTGCGGCAGTAGTAACGGAAAAGTTGGGAGGGAATTTAACGTCTATGACGACATATACTTTTATTTCCAACTTTATTACGGCTATGCTTGTCCCTGTTTGTTTCCCGCTTATCAATCCTGATCTGAGCATGAGTTTTATTCAGTCGTTTCTTCTTATATTATATAAGGTATGTATTATTTTGGTGGTGCCAATGATACTTGCCTACATTGTAAAGCATTATATGCGTCATTTCCATCAACAGATTATTAGTGTTAAAGATTTGTCATTTTATTTGTGGGGAGCCTCTCTTTCCATTGTTACCGGAACGACAGTCAAGCATATCTGTCATTCCGATGCCACGGTTGGTTTCCTTTTATTAATTGCTGTTTTAGGATTGATATTGTGTATTATTCAGTTTGCATGTGGTAAAGGGATAGGTGCGTATTATGGTTCAACAATTGATGCCGGTCAGGCATTGGGGCAAAAGAATACAGCATTTGCTATTTGGATAGCTTATACTTATTTGAATCCACTCTCTTCAGTTGGTCCCGGTTGTTATATTCTGTGGCAGAATATTATAAATAGTATTGAACTTTGGGATAAACGACGGAAGGATGAAAAGAAATAAAAAATCCCACTGAAGCGCTCGGTGGGATTTTTTATAGAGTTATTCGGACAATTTTATAGAGGCTTATATTCTACAAATGCTTCCATTGCTTCATAACATGCAAGTCCGAGGTCATCATACAGCTTAGCCGTACCACGATTACGATCTTCAGCACGCTGCCAGAATAAACGTTCATCGTTCCCGAGGAATGGAGCACTTTCCATCTGTGATTGATGTTTCAGAATAGAATTTCGCTTAGCGCGAAGCTCTTCAGGGCTTAAAGGAACAGCCATTTCAATATTTTCTATTTCCCATTCAGCCCATGCGCCACGATACATCCAAATTCTGCAATCGTTCAACCATTCTGCTTTATTCCCTTTCTCTATATCAATGGCGGCAAGAACAGCATCAGTGCATACTTTATGTGTCCCATGAGGATCGGCTAAATCACCGGCAACGAAAATCTGATGAGGCTTCACTTCACGTAACAGATTCAGAATAATGTCTACATCAGTTTGTCCCATCGGATTCTTATCAATCTTGCCTGTTTCATAAAAAGGTAAATCTAAGAAGTGGACTCTGTTCAAAGGAATTTGGTTATAAGTACAAGCAGTTCGCGCTTCGCCACGGCGAATCAATCCTTTGATAGTCAAAATATCTTGTGTATCAATGGCACCTTCTTTCTTTTCTGCAAGGAACTTACGAATCTCTTTGTACATCTTTTTGATGGTCTTGTTTGAGTCGTTATCAAACAACTGGTTAAATCCATTGATAAAATGTAGGAAACGTACAACTTCTTCATCTCCAACAGCAATATTCCCGGAAGTCTCGTATGCTATATGAACTTCATGTTCTTGCTGAACCAAACGACGAATTGTTCCTCCCATGGATATAACATCATCATCAGGGTGTGGAGAGAATACAATCACCCGTTTCGGAAATGGTTTTGCTCTTTCCGGACGATATGTGTCATCTGCGTTAGGCTTTCCACCCGGCCACCCGGTAATGGTATGTTGTAAGTCGTTGAAGATTTTGATGTTTACATTATATGCAGAACCATACAGAGCTAACAATTCACTTAAACCATTCTCATTGTAATCTTTATTGGTCAATTTTAAAATTGGCTTGTTAATCCGTTGGCAAAGCCAAACAATAGCACTACGAATTAATTTATCGTTCCACTCGCAATTGGTTACTAACCAAGGCCTTTGAATTCTGGTCAGGTGAGCGGCAGCGGCAAGGTCAATGCATACACTGGTATTGTTATGAACCTGAAGATAAGAAGCCGGTAAAGAATCAGTATGCTTTTCTTCCACAGCGTCACGAATGATATCAGCTTTTCCATCACCCCAAGCTAACATATAAATTTTTCTGGCAGACATGATGGTTGACACTCCCATTGTGATGGAACACGGTGGTAAATTATCAACTCCTAAATTGTTCGAAGCTTCGGTGCGTGATGTAGAATCGATAAGGATTAATCGGGTATCAGAGCTAAGTGTAGAGCCCGGCTCATTCATTCCAATATTACCTTCGCGTCCAATTCCCATCAGAACAATATCTATTCCTCCAAATGTAAGAATCCGCTGCTCGTACAGACGGCAGTATTCAGAAACTGATTCTTGTGCAATGGTCCCGTCGATAGTGAATATATTATGTTTGTCAATGTCTACCTGATTAAGGAATAATTCACTTAATTGTTGGAAGCTGCTTTTGGCATCCTTTGATGGAAGAGGATAATATTCATATAAATTGAAAACTACCAAGTTACGAAAGCTGACACCCTTATCATGATGTCTGCGAACCAATTCTGCGTATAAAGGTCTGAGTGAAGCACCTGTCCCTGCTGCAATCACACAGAATTTGCCTTCGCGCTGGCGTTCTTGAATCTTATTAATTACTTCATCAGCTATGGCATTTACGCCATTTTCGATAGTTTCATATATATAAGTAGGAATCTTTTCGTAGCGAGTAAGAACGGAGCGCTCTACTGCATTTCCGGGTTTGTAGTATTTGGGAGATATTCTGTTAAGAGAAATCTGTGAACTTAAGTTTGTTCTCATCTGTTGAAAATATTAAAGATTATTTTTTTCTATATCTTTGAAATAGCGGTATGTACCAACCTTCAATTCATCTGTAGCTGCTTCATCACAAACAATAATGCCATACTGATGCATTTGTAAGGCACTGATAGTCCACATCTGCGTAATGCCTCCTTCAACTGCATGCTGTAAAGCACGGGCTTTATTATGTCCGTTAACGAGAATCATCACTTCCTTTGCTGAGAGAACAGTTCCGACACCGACGGTTAAGGCTGTTTTAGGAACTTTATTTATATCGTTTTCAAAAAAACGAGAGTTGGCTATGATCGTATCGGTTGTCAATGTCTTAATTCTGGTACGTGATGATAAGGATGAGCCCGGTTCATTGAATGCAATATGTCCATCAGGACCAATTCCACCCATGAAAAGATCTACACCACCAAATGAAGCAATAGCTTTTTCATAATCAGCACATTCTTTTTCTAAATCTTTTGCATTACCATTGAGGATATGAATATTTTCCTTCTTGATATCAATATGATTAAAGAAATTGGTAAACATGAAAGAGTGGTAGCTCTCCGGGTGGTTTTCCGGAAGTCCGACGTATTCGTCCATGTTAAATGTTACAACGTTCTTGAAAGAAACTTTGCCGGTTTTATTCAACTGAATCAACTCCTTGTACATGCCAAGAGGAGAGGAGCCGGTTGGACAACCTAATACAAAAGGCTTTTCTTTTGTTGGTTCAGCTGCGTTGATTTTACTCACAACATAATTTGCAGCCCACTTAGAGAGTTTTTCGTAATTGGGTTCGATAATTAATCTCATATTGTTTTATGTTTAAAATTATTATTTAACATTCGAATTTACTCAAAAGAAACGATATACCTATATATTTTAATATACTTTATTGTTTATTCTTCATCGGTGGATTCTAAAGGCAAATGCAAAATTATATAATTTATCTAAATGGGATAAGAAAATCAGCATAACTTCATCATGAACCTTGCATCGGTAATAACTACAGGTTATCTTTTTGACCATCAGTCTGCGCAATTGATGATCATGCTATGAAAAACGAATTCCGCTGAGTTTGTTCTATATAATGCTCGAATGAGGAGATCGATAAGCATAGTTTGTCTTTATCTATTATTCCCTTTGTTTATGACATTATAGGTGGGCAAAGTAAATAGTTGTAACTTATTCATTAATTTTCTTACTACTGATTTTACCCTTCTAATTGGATTGAGTAATCTCTTTCCGGAGACTTTCCCACTGTTTACTGAATTTTGTCATGGAGGGGAACAGGATATTTGCTCCGGCATCCCACAGTACTTTGTCAGGTAGCGGTCCGGTATTTACAGCTATTGTAAAGATACCGGCTTTTGATCCGGCTTCTACACCAAGCGGAGCATTTTCTATTACAATTGCCTCGTTAGCTTTCACTCCGCCTTTTTCCAAGCCTATTAAATAAGGTTCCGGATTTGGTTTGCCTTTTTCAACATCAAATGCAGTGACCATCAACTCTTCATGGAATATATTGGGGAAACTTCTATTCAAGCGTTCCAAAAGTGATTTTTGCCCTGAACCCGTAACTAAAATAATCTTCAATCCATTGGCTTTTATTTGGTTTAGTACGTCAAGTGCACCGGGCATTTTGTCCGGTTTTGAATGCTTGTTGAACTCTTCTGCTTTTGCAGTGTATATCATCTCAATTTCTTCGGGTGTAGCGTCTCTTCCTCGTTCGCGCCGACTGATGATATTAATAGTTCCTGCACCGGTTCGTCCTTCGTGCATATACGCTTCTTCTCTACTAAGATGTAATCCGAACCGTTCCATAACAACATGCCATGAGTCCGCGTGAATAGGCATAGAGTTGTAGAGAACACCATCCATATCGAATAGAACGGCTTTCAAGTTGAATGTAGAAAGTCCGTGGGTTTCTAAATATTTATTTAAAGCTTCTTTATACATATAAAAAAGACGGACTAAAAGTCCGCCTTTATTGATTATTTGAATTTATAATTTTGTTTGAATTGCTTTTGATTCAGCTTCATATCCCGGTTTGTTTAATAAAGCGAACATATTTTTCTTGTAGGCCTCAACACCCGGCTGATTGAAAGGGTTAACACCTAATATATAACCACTGATGCCGCAAGCTTTCTCGAAGAAATAGATAATTTGGCCTAAGTAGTACTCATTTAATTTTGGAACAGAGATTCGAAGATTAGGAACTCCACCGTCAACATGTGCTAATTGCGTACCTAATTCAGCCATCTTATTTACCTGATCAACACGTTTGCCTGCCAGATAATTCAAACCATCGAGATTCTCTTCATCTGTTGGAACATCCAATTGATAGTTTGGTTCTTCAACAGATATTACAGTCTCATAAATAGAGCGTTCTCCTTCTTGAATCCATTGTCCCATAGAATGCAAATCTGTGGTTAAATCAACTGATGCGGGGAATATACCTTTGTTTTCTTTGCCTTCCGACTCACCATACAGTTGTTTCCACCATTCGCTGATGTAATGTAATTTCGGGTTGAAGTTAGCAAGAATTTCAATCTTCTTTCCATTCTTGTACAGTGCGTTACGGGTAGAAGCATAGATAGCGGCAGGATTTTCTGCAAAAGGTGTAGTCGAACCACAGACCTTCTCCATATCTTTGGCACCTTCAACTAATTGTTCGATATCGAATCCGGCAACAGCGATTGGCAACAACCCCACCGGAGTTAAAACAGAAAAGCGGCCGCCTACATTATCGGGAATAATAAATGTTTTATATCCTTCTTTGTCGGCAGTTACTCTGGCTGCGCCTTTCTTTGCGTCTGTGATGGCGACGATAACTTTCTTTGCTATCTCCTTACCACGCTGAGCCTCACACTGCTTTTTTAATAAACGGAACGAAAGGGCTGTCTCTGTAGTAGTTCCTGATTTAGAAATATTGATTATACCGAACTTTTTATCTTGCAAGAAATGAGTCAGTTCGTACAAATAATCTTCGCCTAAATTATGACCGGCATATACAATAGCCGGACCATTTTTTTGTGCTTTCAGCCACTCGAAGCTGTTTGATAATGCTTCGATAACAGCACGAGCACCTAAATAGCTGCCACCAATGCCGGCAACCACAACGATTTCGCAGTTTTCGCGAAGAACAGCAGCCGTAGCCTTGATGTCTGCCAAGTGGGGCGCAGTGATAGATGACGGTAAATGTAACCATCCTAAAAAATCATTACCTTTGCCTGTACCATTCTCTAATGCTTCCATACAGGTTTTTACCTGTGATTCGTAAGCTGCAACGGCTTCTTTTGAAACAAAACCGGCAACTTTGTCAATGTTCAAACTAATATTCTTCATTGCTTTATATTTTATTATCTAAATGAATCAGTCAATAATTTTATTTCTATTGCCGGAGCGATGCGCTCGTATAAAATGTTGTACACCGCATCGGCAATTGGCATATTGACATGTAAATGCCTGTTAATCTCTTTAATACATTTTGTCCCGTAGTAACCTTCAGCTACCATTTCCATTTCTATCTGAGCGCTTTTTACTGAGTATCCTTTACCTATCATGGTTCCGAATACACGGTTACGGCTGAAGTTGGAGTAGGCGGTAACAAGTAAGTCGCCAAGATAGACAGAATCATCGATTTCTCGTCCTACAGGATTGACAGTATCAAGGAGTCGATGCATTTCTTTAATGGCGTTTGATATAAGAACGGCCTGAAAGTTATCTCCGTAGTTTAGTCCTGTACATATACCTGCGGCAATAGCATAAATATTTTTAAGTACAGACGCGTATTCTATACCCGACACATCTTTACTAATCGAAGTCTTTATATACGGACCTGTTAAGAATTGTGCAAATGTTTTGGCCTTTTCTATATCCTCACATCCTATTGTTAAATAGGAAAGACGCTCCAGTGCAACTTCTTCTGCATGACACGGGCCGGATATAACGGCTATGTTCTCCTTTGGAACTTTGTATTTATCTTGGAAATATTCAGATACGATAATGTTTTCTTCCGGAACGATGCCTTTGATGGCTGTTATAATGAACTTATCCTTTATTTTGGTTTTTAGCTTTTTCAGGTGGAGTTTCAAGTAGGGTGAAGGAGTAACAAATATTAAGGTATCTGCATTCTCCACTATTTCGTTGATGTCAGAGCTGAAGCTAATCTTGTTGATATCGAATTGAACGCTGGTCAGATATGCCGGATTATGTCCGAGTCGCTTGAAATCTTCTATTCTATCATCGCGTCTCAGATACCAGTTTATAGAGTCAGCATTTATCAATACCATCTTTGCGATAGCTGTCGACCAACTTCCGCCACCAATGATTGCTATTTTACCAGGAAGTTTCATTTTATCTTGTTAATCCACTTGGTAACTTCGTCAACGGAAGGGTTTATCAACCCCAATTTATATTTTTTGTTAATTCCACAGATATCCATTTGAATCTTTTGCGGATTAACATCTTTCATGTCGGAAATCAAGTTATATCCTGCTTTTTGAATAGCCGGAACCCAGTCTTCGCTGATGCCTAACTCTGTATATTTTACAATTGGATCTTTTGGGGTAACTTTTTCAGGACGCATTTGTGGGAACAGCATAACTTCCTGAATATATGTTTTTCCTGTCATTAACATGACCAAACGGTCGATACCGATTCCGATGCCACTTGTAGGAGGCATTCCATATTGTAAAGCTCTCAAGAAGTCCTGATCGATGATCATTGCTTCGTCATCTCCCTTTTCAGAAAGGGCCATTTGATCTTTGAAACGTTCCTCTTGATCTATTGGATCATTCAATTCGGAATAAGCATTAGCCAATTCTTTTCCGTTAACCATTAGCTCGAAACGCTCGGTTAAGCCTGCTTTGGAGCGATGCATTTTAGTTAGAGGAGACATCTCAACAGGATAATCAATGATAAAGGTTGGTTGGATAAATGTCCCTTCACAGAATTCACCGAAGATTTCGTCGATTAGCTTTCCTTTGCCCATGGTATCATCAATTTCCATGTTCAACTTCTTGCAAACTTCGCGGATTTGTTCTTCGTTCATTTCTGTCAGGTCGTATCCGGTTTTTTCTTTAATAGCTTCAAGAATAGGCAAACGACGGTATGGAGCTTTGAAACTGATAATTTTTCCGTCAATCTCACGCTCTGGTTTCCCGTTGACGGCAATACAGATAGTTTCAAGCAACTTTTCCGTGAACTTCATCATCCAATTATAGTCTTTATATTGAACGTAGAGTTCTAAACAGGTAAATTCCGGATTGTGGTTTCTATCCATGCCTTCATTTCGGAAGTTCTTACCAATCTCGTAAACACCTTCAAATCCGCCGACGATGAGTCGCTTCAGATAAAGCTCTGTAGCGATACGCATGTACATATCTGTGTCCAGAGCGTTGAAATGCGTAACGAATGGGCGGGCAGATGCTCCCCCCGGAATGCTCTGGAGCGTTGGAGTCTCAACTTCTGTGTAACCCGCCTCATCAAGGAAATTACGCAATGTCTTGATAACTGTTGCGCGTTGAAGGAAGACATCTTTTACACCATCATTGACAATCAGGTCGACATAACGCTGACGATAGCGTTGTTCAGGGTCTTCAAATTTATCGTAAGCTATACCATCTTTATATTTAACGATAGGGAGAGGC
Source organism: Phocaeicola oris (assembly GCF_021295095.1). Classification (GTDB taxonomy): domain Bacteria; phylum Bacteroidota; class Bacteroidia; order Bacteroidales; family Bacteroidaceae; genus Phocaeicola; species Phocaeicola oris. Next base: position 231,376 of record NZ_JAJLQX010000002.1, on the reverse strand, counting down.
TTAATAGACTTGGATAGCAATACCAGTTTTTGAGCATGAACACTGATTTCACCCATTTGAGTGCGGAACACGAAACCTTCAATGCCGATAAAGTCACCTAAGTCGAGCAGACGTTTAAAGACGACATTATATAAGTCTTTATTTTCGTCCGGACAGATATCGTCACGTGTGATATAGACTTGGATTCTTCCTTTTGAGTCTTGAAGTTCAATGAAAGAAGCCTTACCCATGACACGACGACTCATCATTCGTCCGGCAATTGATACTTGACGTGGATCGGCCTCATCATCTTTAAATTCGGTTTTTATATCAGTAGAAAATGCATTGGTTACATACTCAGCGGCAGGATAGGGATTGATTCCCATAGTACGCAGTTCATTCAGACTATTCCGTCTGTTGATTTCTTGTTCACTTAGTTCTAAAACGTTCATATTGCAGAAACTTTTTCTCAGTTTGGAGACAAAATTACTAAACATTTTGTAAAGTACCGCCATTTTATGAGGATTTTATCTATCTTTGTTACTCAAACCAATAATGTGATTTGGAAATAATGAAGAAACTTTTTTTACTCTTTATATCTCTTATTACAATAGTATGTTCTATATCTGCTCAGAAGAAAGCGAAAACGGGGAAAGAACCTTTATTTGGAAAGAACCAATCGACATATACTATTATTTCCGATGAATTGAATAGAGCGACTTTTTATTTGGTGAGCGGGCATGGCGGACTTGATCCGGGCGCGATGGGAATTTATGCCGGTCGTCAGGTTCATGAGGATGAATATGCTTACGACATTATTTTACGTTTGGGAAGAGAACTTTTACAACGTGGAGCGAAAGTGTATTTCATTATTCAAGATAAAAAGGATGGAATCCGGAATGCTAAAATTCTTCCGAGCAGTAAACGAGAGACATGTATGGGTGATCCTATTCCTTTGAATCAGAAAGTTCGTTTACAGCAACGTTGTGATAAAATTAATGAATTAAACCGTTCGGATAAGAGTAAATATAAGCGTGCCGTGTTTATTCATGTCGACAGTCGCAGCCGTGGAAAACAGATTGATGTCTTTTTCTATCATGCGTCCGGCAGTGTGAAAGGAAAACAGTTGGCACAAAAGATTCGCAATAAATTTGAAGAAAAATACAAACAGCATCAGCCGGGACGTGGATTTAGCGGAACGGTTAATGAGCGCGATTTATATGTATTAAGGCATGCCAATCCGGTGGCTGTTTTTATGGAACTGGGAAATATACAGAATCATCAGGATCAGAAACGTTTAGTGTTAGCTAATAACCGTCAGGCTTTGGCTAAATGGATTGCCGAGGGTATTGTGTCTGATTATAAAACTCAAAAATAATTTGCTTTTTACATAGGTTCGTTATATTACTTATCTTTTTGATTAAAACAGAGAAAGGCCGGGCCTAAGATAGAATACTTCCCGGCACTTTCTTTGTTTTATACTATAGAATTCATTTATATTGATTCCATTCGGAATAGATAGCTTGTCCTTTCTTGCCAAAGCATTCAACGGGACGGACGGCAAAGCGAATGGAGCGATAAGTCGGCAATTCTTCCTCGCCAAACACGCAAATAACTTCGTTATCGTCTTTGCCCTCACCCAAATAGAAATGGGGCGACATCACACGCTTTGTGAGCATGATTTTATTGGTGTCTTCATCTTGCATCTCGACTTGTATTTCAAAATCGTATGCTCGCTGGTTGGCGTTGAGGCTTAACACATTAGGAAAATGCACGGTCGTTTGCATTTGCTCTTTCCCATAGCGGTCTTTACCCGATGCCCGAGTGATATGAACAGCCGATCCGGCCGGAAATTCAGGAGCGGTTGCGTGTGCAGCCCGATAATCGAATGATAGTGTTTTTTCTTTTCGGTTTAGGGGCAATGGTATGATCCAATCCTTACCTAAACTTTCTCCATATACGAACTCGTGCCGGCAGAGGGTGATATAGTTGTCGTAGATTGTCATGAGCATTCCTTGTTTACCATCCGACTGCTTGACAACTTGCATTTGCGCGGGCACTTTTTGAGTATCACCATCTACATAGGTGTTTTCCCGACCGCCTCTGGCGTACGTATAACTGAGTGACGAGGTTCCAACACTGATAAAGTTGCCTTGCCAAATAGTGTATTCGTCATTGAGGATGGTATGCGAATGACCTGAGAAAGCAATACAGTTCGGGAAGGTACTGAGTATCTTTGTCGATTCACCATTATCCTGTCCCCAAGCCCATGGACCGGAGCAGGTGTTTTTGGGGTGGGGGTGTTGGAAGTAGAAGAAAGGTTTCTCTCCTTCTAACTCTGAGCGATGCGCTTCGAGGAATTCAGGCATACCTGCAATGTGTTGCTGATTGCCCCAATGAGCGCCAATAAATTTATAACCTTTCACCTCCTTAATATAGATTGGTTGGAACTTTTCCTTGAAGTATTTCTTCCAAAAACCGGCTTTGTCGTTCACCAACGACTCCTTTTTAAGCAGCGCATCCCGTCCATCTTTGTCTACGATATCGGCCAAATCTCCATAGTGTTGCCCTTCCATATCGTGATTGCCATAGATGAAAAGTTTTTCTACATGACGTCCATCGGGAGCTTTGTCTTTAGGGAAAACGCGATACCATGTTTCCGAAATCCATTTCAATTGACGTTCCAAACCGGAATCGGCCATGTCGCCTGCAATCATCACGCCATCGACGCCGTTATCTCGAAAATAAGTAAAAGCTTTTTCTAACGTGTCGGTTTGATTGGCATGACGAATGTGTACGTCACTTAATATACCAATTTTTAATCTCGGTTGTCCCAACTGAGAGGCTATTTGTGCCAATAGTTGATGGTCGATGCTTAATGCTCCGGTTATGAAAGCACATGATTTGATAAAACTTCTTCGGTCCATAGATTTTTATTGCTATTAGTTTGATTTTGGTTACAAATATATAAAAATCACGATAAGTAATAGTGCTTTTTTCTTCCTAAATGTGTTATCGTCGTGCGACGACAGTGCTTTTTCTCTCCAAAAAGCGCTGTCACCCGAGGTTTTTCTGCTTTTTCTTTCCAAAAAGCACTGTCACCTGAGTTTTTTATGCATTTTCTTCCGTTTAAGTGTTGTCCCGATGTGGGACAGTACATTTTCTTCCGTTTAAGTGTTGTCCCGATGTGGGACAGTACATTTTCTTCCGTTTAAGCGTTGTCCCGGTGTGGGACAGTGCATTTTCTTCCATTTAAGCATCGTTCATACGGTTGGGTTTGTTACGATGATGACGATGCTTATCATCAACGATATAATTATTCGACGATATTGAATTCACGTTATGACTACATTATTTGACAAATAGAAAAAGGGAACCTTTTGAGTTCCCCTTTTCAATATAGAATCTTTAATCAGATTAAGAATCCAAGTAATATACCGGCTGCGGTAGCAGAACCAATAACGCCTGCAACATTCGGCCCCATGGCATGCATCAACAAGTAGTTGGTCGGGTCGTATTCCAAACCTACATTCTGTGAGATGCGGGCGGAGTCAGGAACAGCAGATACTCCGGCATTACCAATTAACGGGTTCAATTTTTTGTCTTTCGGCAAAATCAAGTTGAAAAGCTTTACAAAGATAATACCTGTAGCAGTCGCGATGATGAATGATAATGCACCTAACAAAAAGATAAGAATAGAATCGAATGTCAGGAACTCAGAAGCTTGAGTAGAGGCACCTACTGTCAAACCTAACAACATAGTGATAACATCAATTAACGGACCGCTTGCTGTATTAGCCAAACGACGTGTTACACCGCTTTCTTTCAAAAGATTTCCGAAAAATACCATACCTAACAAAGGCAGACCTGACGGTACAAAGAAACAAGTCAGCAACAGACCAAAGATAGGAAAGAGAACTTTCTCTGTCTTTGTTACCGAACGTGGCGGTTTCATACGGATTATACGCTCATTATGAGTTGTAAGGAGTCGCATTACCGGTGGTTGGATTACAGGAACCAATGCCATATATGAATAAGCGGCTACAGCAATAGCACCCATTAAATTTGGAGCCAGCTTAGAAGAAAGGAAGATGGCTGTAGGACCGTCTGCGCCACCGATGATACCGATTGCGCCGGCCTGCATAGGATTGAATCCCAACAAGAGAGCTAACATGTATGCGCCGAAGATACCGAACTGAGCGGCAGCACCTACCAACATTAACTTAGGATTAGAGATCAAGGCAGAAAAGTCGGTCATAGCACCAATGCCCAAGAATATGAGCGGTGGATACCAACCCGAAGTTACACCTTGATATAATGTGTTCAATACAGAGTTCTGCTCGTATACACCCAACTGAAGTCCGGCGTCCATATTGAATGGGATGTTACCAACCAACATACCAAAACCAATTGGGATCAGCAGCATCGGCTCGAATTCGTGCTTAACAGCCAGGTAAATGAAGAAGCAACCTACGGCAATCATAATGAAATGCCCCAGTGTTGCATTTGCAAAACCTGTGTATGTCCAGAAGTCGGCCAGATTATTTCCAATAAAATTAATAAATTCTCCCATATTTATCCTATCATTACGACGTCAGCACCTTCCAAAATTGAATCACCTTTATTTACGAGAATGGCAGTAATCACACCGTCGCGGTCAGCATTGATGTTATTTTCCATTTTCATTGCCTCAAGAACAACAACAGGTTGTCCTTTCTTAACTTCTTGGCCTTCTTTAACCTTAATTTCAAGAATAACGCCCGGAAGCGGTGTCTTAACCGGAGAGCCTTTACCACCTGCAGGAGCTGCGGCTTTAGGAGTAGCGGCGGCAGCGGCCTTAGGAGCAGCAGGAGCAACGGCCGGTTTCGGAGTAACTACTTTAGGAGCAGTAGCTTTCTTTTCCATCTCAACATTGTATGCGGTACCGTTAACCTCTACATGTGCGACGTTATTTTCGTCAATTTCTCCAATGGCAACTTTATATTCTGTACCATTGATTTTGTATTTAAATTCTTTCATTGTTTAAATCGTTAATTATGGATGACTTAAAATTTTCTTATAGGCTTTTGACGCATCATTTCAGCCTTAGAATTCCATGCTGAGTGATCCTCAATAATAGTAATAACGTTACTTTCCACGTCGTGCATACCACCTTGGTATTCATAGATCGCCATGGCAATAGCTGCGTAAACATCATCTGACGCAGCAGTTTTAGCAGTTTGCTTTTCAGCTACTTGTTCAGAAACAGGATCAACGGCTGCAGCAACTTTCTTTTCATCTCTGTGAGAGAAGTACTTGCCAACAGAACGGAAACTCAAGTATAAAAGGAGCAACGCAAAAAACACAACGCTCATGGCAGTAATAGCCATGCCTAAACCGGATTTATCCTGTTTAGCGAATTTATCCATTTTGGCACTTGCCTCTTTAATCTGATTGTTTGCGCCGGGAGTAACGTATTTGGTTGGGTCATTGCCACCTTTGACTTCCCAATCAGCCGTTCCGTCATCGCGGCGGCCGTATGATTGGTCTGTAGAGATGGTATTAACAGGAATAGTTATTTGGTCTAACAAGTGCATACGAGTATCATATAAAGCAATCCAAGTAGCCTTTGCAGGATCAAGCGTGAAATTTGTATGGAAAGTACCACGATTAGCATCTCCATCAGCATAGAACAAAATCTGATTACGTTGAGTAACCTTAGTCAGAATATCACCCTTAGGGATAATATAAGAAACGGTATCGCCCGGTGTGTTGCTCATTTTAATAGAGCTACCAGCCAAGTCAGCCGTATTATACGATTTATTAAATATTTCAATCCATGGTGTATGGTCTCCATAAGGTGTGATGCAATTGGTCTGATTGTCCATCATGACTTCATTGATCAGAAACTTGGAGTCATTACGCTTCGGGTTACAAGAACTCAAACCGATCAACACCAATGCAGATAGAAATATTCCGAATGTCGTTTTCTTCATTATTATATATATTATAAATTACAATGGAATATTTCCGTGCTTCTTAGCAGGAACAGTCTGTTTCTTATTTGACAACTGAGCCAGACCTCTACAAATACGGAAACGGGTATTGCGCGGTTCGATAACGTCTTCAATGTAGCCATACTTAGCAGCAGCATAAGGATTAGCGAATAACTTCGTATACTCGGCTTCTTTTTCAGCAATAAATGCTTTAGGATCAGCTTGCTCTTTTGCTTCTTTAGCATAAAGAACTCCGGCAGCTCCGGCAGCACCCATAACGGCAATCTCAGCAGATGGCCATGCGTAGTTCAAGTCGCCACGGAGTTGCTTACAACTCATAACGATATGTGAACCACCGTATGATTTACGCAGTGTAACTGTTACCTTTGGAACAGTAGCTTCACCATAAGCATAAAGTAACTTAGCACCATGAACAATAACAGCGTTGTGCTCCTGACCGGATCCCGGTAAGAATCCAGGTACATCAACCAATGTTACCAATGGAATATTGAATGCATCGCAGAAGCGAACGAAACGGGCAGCCTTACGAGAAGAGTTACTATCCAATACACCTGCCATGAACTTAGGTTGGTTCGCTACAATACCTACAGATTGACCATTAAAGCGAGCGAAACCAATGATAATGCTTTTAGCAAATGCCTTGTGAATTTCAAAGAATTCGCCGTTATCAACAACAGATTTGATAACTTCGTACATGTCGTAAGCCTGATTGGGATTGTCAGGAATAATCTCATTGAGAGAATCATCAGTACGGTCGATAGGGTCGTTACACTCTACTCTTGGAGCTTCTTCCATATTATTCTGTGGAATATAGCTCAATAACTGTTTGATTGTTGTGATTGCGTCTTCTTCGGTAGCGGCAGTAAATTGAGTCACGCCCGATTTAGAAGCATGTACGCTTGCGCCACCAAGGTCTTCTGCTGTAATATCCTCGCCGAGGACTGTTTTTACAACTTTCGGGCCGGTGAGGAACATGTTCGATGTTCCTTCCATCATCAGAATGAAATCTGTCAGAGCAGGAGAATAAACAGCACCGCCTGCGCAAGGACCAAAGATGCCTGAGATTTGAGGAATAACGCCGGACGCGAGAATGTTGCGCTCGAAAATTTCACCGTAACCGGCTAATGCGTTAATACCTTCTTGAATACGTGCGCCACCTGAATCATTCAATCCAATAACAGGTGCTCCCATCTGCATAGCCATATCCATGACCTTGCAAATTTTCTTTGACATCATCTCTGATAAAGATCCTGCGGAAACGGTAAAGTCTTGTGCAAAGACATAAACCAAACGTCCGTTGACTGTACCGCTACCTGTAACAACAGCATCACCCGGGATATATTTTTTCTCCATGTCGAAGTTTGTACAGCGGTGCTCAACGAACATGTCCATTTCTTCAAAACTACCTTCATCAAGAAGCATAGCAAGGCGTTCACGTGCTGTGTATTTGCCTTTTTCGTGCTGTTTAGCGATTCCTTTTTCTCCACCGCCATTACGCACTTTTTCGCGACGCTCAATGAGCTCGCTGATTCTTTCCTGTTGGATATTCATTTTATATTTTTATTTATTTGGGTTTTCACAAAGTTCAGTTAAAACGCTTGCAGTTGATTTCGGATGAAGAAAAGCGATATTTAAGCCTTCAGCACCTTTGCGAGGAGCCTTATCTATCAGGTGGATACCTTTACTATCAGCTTCAGCCAAAGCATTAGCAACACCATCCTCAATACAGAATGCCAAGTGATGCATGCCACCACGACCGCCATTTTTCTCTATAAACTTTGCAATGGTGCTCTCAGGGCTTGTTGGCTCTAACAGTTCCAACTTAACTTCTCCAACTTTTAAGAAAGCAGTCTTAACTTTCTGATCAGCTACTTCCTCAATGTTATAACATTTCAAACCTAAAACGTTTTCGAAATACGGTAATGCTTCCTTAATACTTGGGACAGCTATACCAAGATGTTCAATGTGAGAAATTTTCATGATATAAATGTTTAATTGTTTGTTAACTTAAAGCTTACTTTTCAAATTTTGGTGCAAAAGTAATTAAAAATAAGCATAAACTGAAATATTTTATTCAAAAAAAATTGTAAATCAGTTTGCTGCTACAGATAAAACCAAGTGGCAAGTTTATTCAGCCATTTCCAGCGGAAACGAAACCAACGACGGGTGCTGCGCTCCTTACCTCCGAAGCGGAGAATAAACTCACGATACCCGTGCAGACGGAAAGGCACGCCTACGTTCATAAATTCAAAATGTTGGTAATTATGTTTGTAAGAATAATGGATGGCAGCCCATACTGCCAATACTCCCGGGTATTGTATTTTATGTGTCTTCCGCATTCCTCCCGAGAACCAAAGGTAAGCTGTTCCGTTTGAAAATGCGCATAGAGAGCCGCCAATGATTTTTTCTTTATGATAGACAATAAAAAGGCGAGCATTCTCTTTCTCAGGATGGAGTTTGACCAGCTGAATGAAGAAGTTTATATCGGGGAAATGTTTTAAGATCTTAGACGAGTAGATGCGTTTTAGCATGGCAACAAACGATTTTACTTCTTCTATGGAGTTGGCTGTTTTTACTGTTGCGCCATTAGCAAAACCTTTTTGGATTTGCCTTTTTCGAGACGCATACAGTCGTTCTTCGGGATCTTTACTATGCAGCGAATTGTATACGCGCATCCAGTTTACAGGAAAGTAAAGATTGTTGCGAAATTCTTTATAGGCAAACAAAGGTTTTGTAATGTTTCGAAACTCTATAATAAAAATATTGGGAAGTACCAAATTGGTCAAGTGATTGAGCATCATCCCGAATAGTTGGGCTTTATCAATATGGTCGTCAAAATATTCTCCCGGTTCATACACTTGGCATCGGTTAGTCCAAGGTCCCGGTAGCCAGCGATTGCCTCTTTGAATAACTGCAAGTAATTTTGCTACAAGACGATTGCCATCATACGCCACCATTAGAATGGGGGTGTATCCGGGAGTATTTTCATAGACATGGAACAATTCCACCGATTGAAACAATGAACTACCCGGTATGTCGGGCAGCTTGGCTCCTTTGGTATATGTCAGCAATCGGATGGGCATAGTGAATTATTTTATTTCAACAAGATTTTGCTCTTTCATCAGATTGTCAAGTTTATCGGTGTCACTGATGTACCCGATACCCTTTTTGAAAATAGAAGGATGTAGATATTGACAAAGACTTTTTACGCTTTCATAAACACAGAAATCACCTGCTAACCCACAGATTGTCAGGTTCTCTTTCTTTGATATGCGAAACTTCTCTTTGTTTGATGTTACAGTAACGTAATTATCGTTATCTTTCAAATTGATAAAACCGCTGTATTGTTCGTATGAAGGGTCAGTTCCTTTGCGGATAACTTCGTATGGAATCTTATTTTTGTAGCATGCTTCTATCAGTTGGTTGGGAATAGACGCACCGGTTGAGTATTGAACACAATGAACAGGCCAAATCCCTCCGTTTTCTTTAAAAGAACTGTGAGTAATGGGGTGCCAGTCGACCGTGAATAGAACACGATTAATTTTTTCCGAATTTAATAACTTCAGAATTTGGGTCATTGCTTTCTCTGCGCTTGGAACATAAAGCGAACCTTTTTTAGAACAAAAGTCGACTTGAAAATCTACTATTATTAAAGTATTCTTGTTCATATTTATAATTTATAGGATGAAACTTAAACTAAATTCTAATTCTTGAAAATACCGAGTAATTTAATCTTATATTTTTGTGCTAATATAAGTAGATATAACATTATATCGTTTTATTTGTTGTTACAAATTTAATTAAAAAATATTTGTTTTCAGACAAGAAGATCATTATTCTTTTCAATGGATTTTAATTTAATAGGAGTTTGACAAATCAAAAAATAATAGGCGCGGCAAATCACTACTTTTCAGATGGATACACAACTTTTTTTGAACTAATATTATGAGCTGCTATTCCGTTGCATAGGTATATGGAAAGTGATACGTATGAGTTGACAAGTTCATGCGGATGAGTTGTTCGGTTCATGCGGATGAGTTGCTCGATTCATGCGTATGAGTTGCTTGATTCATGCGGATGAGTTGGGAAGATCATCCGTATCACTTTATTCCGGTCTCTTTATGAAACATTCAATGCGTCTGACGAAAAAGAGGAAACACCGTTTAAATATGTTGTAAAGTCCTTTTCAATCTAAATAGAGATTCAATATAACCTTTCTGTTGATAGCCTATAAATGCGAATCATCTTGAAAAAAACTGATGTTCGCGTTGTTCAGTGTGCTCTCTTGTATTCCTAAGTTTAAGCAAAGGCTATTCCTGATAAAGATATTCTGATTCTCGACGAGTCCTTTAATGGGTTAGATATAGAGGCTTTGTTTTTCTGACGGAGATTCTAAAGAATTTGAGTCTACAGGAGGAATACGGAAATAATCATCTGCATATCATGGATGCATTGACTCCTATCTGCCACGAAATGCATTATCCTAATAATGAAGAGATAGAAAACACTTATTAAAAGGATAAATTCGACGACTTAAAATTGTTTTCAAAGAAAATTTAACAAAGAAGTATGAGGAGAAGATGAGCCCTTCAGTCGCTTAAAACTGCTGATCTAAGCAGGAAGTTTTCTTCAGGAGCTATGTCCTTCAGTTAACCAATTGCTAACAGTTCTGATGGCACTGCTCTTCATCTTCTCCGCCTTGAACCATACGGAGGCGGGGAATCTGACAGGTAAACAAGAGACGCAAAGCGGAACGGGAATATTAGCGCAGAGCGAAAAAGTTGACATCCGACTTGCATCTCTTATGGATATTCCATATATTTGTCTCGATTAAGAATCATATATAATTATGAAAAATGAAATACCTCTTTTTATCCGTATTGTGTTCTATCTGTTGTGCTTTTACGCTTCCATCTACTGCTTCTGATAAAGTTGATTCACTTGGTCGGAACGATGTCGCTTTAGTGACTCGTATCGTGTTTGACAATAGCACGAGTGACGTGCCATACCGCATTCCGGCATTGGTACAGACCCGCGATGGTAAACTGATAGCCGACTGCGATTACCGTATTAGTAAGACCGATGTGGGTTACAGCAATCGGAACGGACTGCACCGGATAGACAATATCTATAAAGTGAGCTACGATAACGGCCGTACTTGGAGTGAGCCGATGATTGCCGCCTGTGGCGACGAGCATGCTACGGAGGAATGGCGGACAGCTTTCGGTGACCCTGCTATGGTGGCCGACCGTACCGGTGATGAGGTGCTCCTTCAGACTACCTCAGGGAAAGTGGGATACTTTAAATCGGTACGCGGCAATCCTCAGCATAATGTATTCTTCCACAGCCGGGACAAGGGAGTGACTTGGGACAAGGGAACCGACTTGACACAGCAGATTTACGGGCTTTACGACGGTAAGTTGCCCGGCGGAGTGTCGCCCGCAGGCATCTTCTTAACTTCTGGACGTATCATGCAGAGCCGTACCATTAAGGTAGGTGATTACTACCGTCTGTACATCGCTCATCCGCTGCGTACCGAATCGGTGAATAAGTTTGCCTCCTATGTTATCTACTCCGACGATTTCGGACACCATTGGCAAGTGCTGGGTGGTCCGGAGGTGATTCCTTCGGATGCAGCCGACGAGTCGAAGGTAGAAGAGCTTCCCGACGGGTCGGTGCTGTTGTCGTGCCGTAATCAAACCGGTGGACGTCAGTTCAATGTGTTCACTTACTCGGATGCTTTGAAAGCCGAGGGAACGTGGGGAAAAAGCGTGACACCTCCGAACATGTCGGGCGACCATGTGAACGCCTGCAACGGAGAAATCTTAGTGCTCCCAGCCGTACGGAGAAGCGACGGGAAAGCATTGTATATCGCCATACAGTCGATTCCGCTTTCAACGGAGCGTAAGGATGTGGGCTTCTTTTATAAAGAGCTGGCATCACCTGCCGATTATCATACTCCCGAAGGATTGATGTCCGGTTGGATGAAAGCCTTACAGGTGAGTCATACCACGAGTTGTTACTCCACCATGATACCGATGCAGAATGGTCATATCGGATTCTTGTACGAGGAAGACCTCTCGAACGAAGGTTATAACATCGTGTTCAAAGAGTTTACCTTGGAAGCCGTTACCGAAGGGAAGTATTCACTCGGTGGCGATTGATGCCTTATCCGTGTATGGTGACCATGGTGGCTCCGAATCCGTATTCACGGAATGAAGCATCTTGGAAGGAGCATTGCTTATAGCGGTACTTCAGCTCTTTGATAATGGCCGCCCTGAGTACTCCGTCTCCCTTTCCGTGGATAAATATAACTCGTTGTCCTTTCTTGTTCTTGAGTTCCTCCATCTTTCGGCGGAACACATCTAATTGGTAGTTTAGTATATCGCCGTTGCTCATGCCTGCGATGGTATCAAGCAGTTCATGGGCATGCAAATCTATTTCTATAATGCTGTTCTTTTCCATCTTGGGCTCCGGTTTCCGGTTAGGTTGTTCTTCGTTGTTGTTCTTTTTCTGTAAGAGGGCATTCTTTATGTCGTTTGCGTTCAGCACCATTTGTCGGGTAGGGGTGTCATCCTTTACAATGTCGTAGATAAGCGAAGGCTCCTCAAAGTAGATACTCTCGGTAAAAGAGTGCAGCTTATAGAATTTCACCGTATCGATGCGCAGCTCCACCGAGACGACAGGCTTCAGTGTGAATCCCTTATTGTCCTTGAAAGCAATCAGTTGGATGGTCACATGCTCCAGCTCGTTCAGTTCCATCAGAGAGAAATCCTCGAGGAAGAGCTTTGTATTCGGTTCTATAATACCCCGACTTCTGAGTTTCCAACTCTGTCCTTCCCCCGACAGGTAGGTGTAACCGATGGAATAATTGCTGTCGTTCACCAGATATGCGTCGAAGTTGGTCGCGGTGAGCGTCTTGATGTCTTCGGGGACAAAGGCGAGAAGTATGTTCAGAACATCTCCTCCTTTCCGTTCCTGACGGTATGTGATAGTTTTTTCCGGCTCTTTGTTGCCCTTCTCAGCAGTAGGGTGAGGTACATTGGTTTTAGGGTTTACCTGATAGTTATCGCTGCTTACCACTACTAAATCATGTATATCTGTCGGTATCTCGAACCCGTCTTCATCCGTCTCCACCAGTACAGTGTTCTTATCTTTAAATCCTGTAATGGTTCCACCTCCTGTTTCACTTAGAAAACGTACTTTATCGCCTATTTTCATCTTCTTATTCTTTTACTTTTATTTCTGCGCAAAGATACGTATTTTTGCATGCAAAATAGTGAAAATAGATAATGGAAGATACAAAACATATTAAAATAAGCGATTTTAATTACGATTTGCCGGATGAACGTATTGCCAAGTTCCCGTTAACAGAACGAGACCATTCGAAACTGCTTCTGTACAGACACGGAGAGGTAAGTGAGGACGTCTTTTATAATTTGCCTGATTATTTGGACGCAAGGGAGTTGATGGTATTCAACAATACTAAAGTGATTCAAGCCCGTTTACGCTTCCATAAGCAGACCGGAGCATTGATTGAAGTGTTCTGTCTGGAACCTTTAGAGCCTGTCGACTATGCCATGAACTTTCAGCAGACAGGCGGGTGCAGTTGGCTGTGCATGATAGGTAATTTAAAGAAATGGAAAGGGGGAACACTCAGGCAAGAGGCTGAGGTGAAAGGAAAACAAGTGACCTTGACAGCCATCCGGAAGGAGGTCAGGGGAACAGGGCACCGGATAGACTTCTGGTGGGGAGACAACGAGCTGACCTTTGCCGATATTCTTGAGGTATTTGGTGAGTTGCCCATCCCTCCGTATCTGAACAGAGCGACGGTGGAGAATGATAAGGTGACATATCAGACAGTGTATTCGAAGATAAAAGGATCGGTGGCTGCTCCTACGGCAGGTTTGCACTTCACCGACCGTGTATTGAAAGCACTTGACGAGAAAGGAATTGATCGGGAAGAGCTGACACTCCATGTGGGAGCAGGAACATTCAAACCGGTGAAGAGCGAAGAGATAGCAGGGCATGAGATGCATACAGAGTGGATCTCGGTACGACGAAGCACCTTTGAAAAGTTGCTGAAGCACAACTGCAAAGCCATCGCCGTAGGGACTACATCGGTTCGTACATTAGAGAGTCTTTATTATCTGGGAGAGATTGTCAGCCGTAATCCGGAAGCGGAGCAGGATGATTTGCAGGTAAGTCAGTGGATACCGTATGAAGGCACGCATACGATGAGCACACAAGCAGCCATTCAATCTATCATCGACTATATGGACTGCCATCAGTTGGAAGCCCTTCATGCCAGCACTCGCATTATCATCGCTCCCGGATACGAATATCGTATGGTAAAGAAGATGGTGACCAATTTCCATCAACCGCAAAGCACGCTGTTGTTGTTGGTCTCTGCCTTTGTTCATGGCGATTGGCAAAAGATATATCACTTTGCCCTTTCGCATGAGTTCCGTTTCCTGAGTTACGGGGATAGCTCGTTACTGATTCCGTAAACGATCGATTCCTTAGAACTGGAAATAAATAAACGGTTGTACACCGGCATTCTTTATCTGTATAATCAGGTAGATGAGCGCGACGAGTATTATAGCTTTTCCTATCACCGGCATCTTAACGACATACTTCTCGCAGACATCTGTCCACCGGTCGGGTGCCCAGTGAAGGAGGTATCCTGCAGCCATCAATAGGAATACGGATTTGTATCCGCTCACCATCTGAGTAAATATCTGTGGGCTGAAGTTGGTAAACACTTGAGAGAGCATGGTTATAGACCCATCGAATGTGCTGTTACGGAAGAACACCCAGCAGAAGCAGGCAAAATGGAAGGTAATGATGACAGCCACCGCTTTTCTCCATCCATGACTGACGGCATTTTTCGGCTTTCCCGTCAGGTTACGCCACAGCTTATGGCAGGCCAGCGCAATTCCATGTAATCCGCCCCAAACGATAAAGTTCCATGATGCTCCGTGCCATAAGCCTCCTAACAGCATAGTCACAATCAGATTAATATAGGTGCGGACTTTTCCCTTTCGATTTCCTCCCATGGAGATGTAAAGGTAGTCTCTGAGCCAGGAAGAAAGAGAAATGTGCCAACGTCGCCAGAAGTCGGTGACGCTCTCACTCTTATACGGACTGCGGAAGTTGAGGGGGAACCGGAATCCTAACAGCAGAGCGATACCGATAGCCATGTCGCTGTATCCCGAAAAGTCGCAATATATCTGAAGGGCATATCCATAGATACCAAACAAGTTCTCCACTCCAGAGTAGAGTGCGGGATTATCGAAGATACGTTCCACGAAGTTCACACTAATATAGTCGGAGATGACGGCTTTCTTGAAGAGTCCGCTAATGATGAAGAACACTCCTCTGCCGAACATCTCACGGGTTACTAAGAGCGGTTGGTGTATCTGGGGAATGAAATCGCGTGCACGGACAATGGGACCGGCCACCAGCTGTGGAAAGAATGACACGTAAAAAGCATAGTCGATCAAACGGTGTAAAGGCTTCAGCTGACGGCGGTATACGTCGATGGTGTAGCTCAGCGACTGGAAAGTGAAGAACGATATTCCCACCGGTAAGAAGATGTCGAGTGCATGGAATGTTCCTCCCCATAACGGAGCCAGCATTTGGTAGAAGAAGTTGGTGTACTTAAAGTAACAAAGCAGTCCCAAGTTAACTGTTAAAGAAGCGATAAGAAGCAGTTTTCTTTTCAGTCTATCATTGGTGACTTCCATCCGACGGGCAAGGAAATAATCGTTGCAGGTGACGATACCCAAGAGGAAGAAGTAGATGCCACTGCTTTTATAATAGAAATAGTAGGAGAAGAGTGTAACGAAGAGGATACGTGCCGTATCTCGTTTGTGCAGCAGGATATAGACGCATACAAATATCAAGAACAGCCACAGGAAGATTCCGCTACTGAATATCATCGGTTCCTTGGCATGATAAGTCAGTGCCTCAATGATTTTGCTCCATTCTATTCCCATAAGCTTTGTATTCTTTCATGATTGCCTGATACAGCAGCATTCCTTGTAATTGATAGCCATTTGTGGTGAAGTGAATACCATCCCTTGTGAACATTCTTGCACGCGACCAGTTGCGTACTGCATACTGTCGTCCTCCGATGATGTTATAAAGGTCCCACCATGCATATCCTTTTTCTTGTGCATACTCCGTAATAGCCTTGGCTGCTTTCTGAGTATTCGGATTAATACGCCGATGTCTTCCCCGTCCTTTGTAAGCTCCCGGGGGTGTGGAAAGCAGAACAATGGCATCAGGGGTATTTCTTTTAATGATACTGATGAGTTCATCCATTTGTCTTTTATGAACCGTTGGATTATACGCGCCATGTGCCTCGTTTGTTCCAAAGGAAACAATGATTAAATCGGGTTGCAATGAGTCTACTAAAGCAATGTTTTCAGGGGTGTTGAAGGTAGCAGCCGTAGCTCCGTTCACGCCAAAGATATGAAAGATCAGTCCCGGCTCACCGGTCTCTCGTGCGATGGCGGTAGTACGGTAAGTCACTTCATCGGGGAATACAGCCCAGTCACCGAATGATTTCTCCAAGAATAATCGGGTGGTATAGGTGAAGACGTGCCCTCTGACGTGTGAGTCTCCAATGCTAACAATACGCACCTGCCGGTTTTTTTTATCCAGTTTACTGAACAGGGAGTCGATGGAATGTGTTTCATCCATTATCTTATTTTCTTTTGTCCCACGGAAGGTGGAAGGAATACTGTCCTGAGCCATGCACATGAAAGGAGCCAGCAGCCATAACACCGTGTATAGTAATTTATTCCCTTTCATACGCCTTTCTTCTTTCGTATTGTTCCTGTCCGTATTTCAGCGATTCAAACAGAATGCCTGCTATTTGTTTTCCACCTTTGAAGTTAATGTGGGTATAATCTCGATTAGCTTGTCCTTTCTCTACCATCTTCACGATGCTTCCTTCACCTCCCATTGCGTTATACAGATTATAGAAAGCAATGTGGTTCTCTGCGGCGATGGCCTGCTGAAAGCGGATCAGTGCTTTTACTTCAGGAAGGGTATGGAGTTCGCCGTTATCAGTCGTATTTTCACGATCGCCGATACCTATCAACAGTATTCCTGCTTCAGGGAAAGCTTCTTTCAGATGATCGATGACCGTTTTCATTTGATTCTTGTATTTAGTGTAATCCAAGACTCTGTGTGCCGTGATGTTCAGCCCGAATTGCAATACTATCAAATCGTATTTACGTAGTTGGTGAAAGTCGAGATATGTTTGCAGCGGAATCTGATTTAAGTGTATTCCGGAGCTGCCACGGATGCTGAAGTTGTCCAGACAGAGTCCGGGGTAACTCTCCATACTGATACCGTAGAAGGTAGCAGAATCGCTGTGAGAAACTGTCCACAGTACGCTCCCTATCTTCCCGTTTACACTTTCTTTCTGTAATTCCCCCTTTCCGGAAACAAGAAAGCTTCGGGCGATCCGGCCGTTTACGGAAGCAGACAAATTCGTTGTTCCATACGTTCTGAAGTAAAAGGACGAGGTTGTACAAGTATCCAGATGAGCAGCGTATTTTTTTACTCCGTGGAGCAGGGTGAAAGCGGTACTGTCGGAAAGGAAAGCATAGTGTCCCGATATATCCTGATATTTGTTGATAAATCCGATGGAATCGATTTTGGAGTGAGCATCCCAACCATCGAACGATTGTTTCACTGTCGGCCGGAATTCTGTCATGCTGTAGCTGACGGGTGTATAACCCATGCCGCTACCTCCATATTCGCTTTGGAGCATACTGCGTAGATCGCTTGTCATGATATCGGCTTCGATGAAAGAATCGCCGTAGTAAGCGATACGGACAGGACGATTCATGGTATCTCGTCTTGACAGAGCTTCGTAGAAAGGCGCCATCCCTCGTGCAGTAGAGTCGGAATAGTCTTCTATACACGTCACTCCCGTTTTGCAGGTGTCGATGAATACAGGTTTCGGTTGGGGAATAATGGAGTCCAGATAGGTGGTGTCTTCCACTATCACTTTCTTTTCCCGCAGATCGGAGAGGATATCTACTTTACGCGTTGTATGTCCGCCGATAGTGAACTTCGGCAGCCATCCCATGATAAGTAGTGCTCCTACTACCATGAACATCAAGTAGAGTGTGTAACGTAGATAGTTCTTCATTTTATGCTTTATGCAGCTTCTCTTTCAGGAATCGGCCGGTATACGACTTTTTACATTCGGCTATCTGTTCGGGAGTACCGGATGCCACCAGTTTACCTCCTTCTTTACCTCCTTCCGGACCTAAGTCTATGACCCAGTCGGCACATTTGATGACGTCAAGGTTATGTTCGATAATAACAATCGAATGGCCTCGTGCAATCAATGCGTCGAAGGCTTCGAGCAACTTCTTTATATCATGGAAGTGCAAACCGGTAGTAGGCTCGTCGAAGATAAAAATGGTGGGTTGCGCCTTCTCCTGACTGAGATAGTATGCCAACTTCACTCGCTGGTTCTCTCCGCCGGAGAGGGTGGATGACGATTGTCCAAGTTTGATGTAGCCTAAGCCTACGTCCTGCAAAGGTTTTAATTCTCCGGCTATTTTGTTTTGACCATATTGAGTGAAGAACTCGACAGCTTGATTGACGGTCATTTCAAGGATGTCGTAAATACTTTGGTCATGGAACTTCACTTCCAATATATCTTTCTTGAAACGCTTTCCGTGGCACGATTCACAAGTCAGTACTAAGTCGGCCATGAATTGCATCTCTACCGTGATGGTTCCCTCTCCTTTACATTCCTCACACCGTCCTCCGTCCGTATTGAATGAAAAGAAAGCCGGCGTATATCCCATTTGCTTGGCTAACGGTTGATCGGCATAGAGCTTACGGATATCATCGTAGGCTTTGATATATGTAACGGGGTTGCTTCTGGTTGACTTGCCTATCGGGTTCTGATCTACAAACTCAATGTCCTTGACCATTTGTGTGTCGCCTTCCAATGAGATGAACTCTCCCGGGCGTTCGCTGATCTCGCTGTATGCTCGTTTCAGTGCCAGATAAAATATATCGCGTACCAACGTGCTCTTTCCCGATCCGCTTACACCGGTCACCACGGTCATTACATTCAACGGGAACTTCACGTCAATCCCTTTTAAATTGTTTTCACGAGCACCTTTCACTTCAATGTAATTGTTCCACGGACGACGGGAAACGGGTAAATCAATGGTTTCCTCTCCAAGAAGATAACGTACCGTATAGCTATTACTGCCGGTCTTCAGGTCTTTCATATCCCCCTGATAAACTATTTCTCCTCCCAAACGACCGGCTTTCGGACCGATGTCGATGATGTAATCGGCTGAACGGATAATCTCTTCATCATGTTCCACTACGATGACGGTGTTACCTAAGTCGCGTAGTGCTTTCAATACTTTTATCAGTCGGTCGGTATCTCGACTGTGAAGTCCGATACTTGGCTCATCGAGGATGTAAAGCGAGCCTACCAGACTGCTTCCCAACGAGGTTGCCAAGTTGATTCGCTGGCTCTCTCCGCCCGATAGCGTATTGCTTAATCTGTTTAGTGTCAGATAACCCAATCCTACGTCTAAAAGAAATTGGAGACGATTATGAATCTCTGTGAGAATACGCTTGGCAATGGTGGTATCATGCT
The DNA here is from genome assembly GCF_021295095.1 of Phocaeicola oris. Classification (GTDB taxonomy): domain Bacteria; phylum Bacteroidota; class Bacteroidia; order Bacteroidales; family Bacteroidaceae; genus Phocaeicola; species Phocaeicola oris. Next base: position 211,741 of record NZ_JAJLQX010000002.1, on the reverse strand, counting down.
CATCAAGTCTCAAGGTATCGAAAAAGCTTTTCAATTCGGTGATAGGCATATCTACCAGTTCGGTGATCGATTTTCCGTCTACTTTTACGTAGCTCGCTTCTTGTTTTAGTCGGGTACCGTGACATGTGGGGCAGGTGGTCTTTCCTCTGTATCGTGCTAACATCACACGGTATTGTATCTTATATTGGTTTTCCTCCAGCATTTTGAAGAACGAGTCGATACAGACTTTATCCCTCGGACCGTGCCAGAGATAATCTTTCTGTGCTTGAGTCAGTTCATAGTAAGGAGTGAAGATAGGAAAGTCGTGTTCCGGAGCTTCCCGAATGAACGCATTTAACCATTCACCCATCTTCTCGCCCCGCCAGCAGTACACTGCCCCGTCGTATACGCTTAGCGCACTGTTCGGAATAACCAGATGTTCGTCAATGCCTATAATCTTTCCGAAACCTTCGCAAGTGGGACAGGCTCCGATAGGTGAGTTGAACGAGAACATTTGGTCGTTGGGCTCCTGAAAGACGATACCGTCGGCTTCAAACTTGATACTGAAGGTGTAGAGTTGCGTACTACCATCATCTGAATAACTGCGTAACAGACAATTGCCACCGCCTTCGTACATGGCTGTCTCGGCAGAGTCTGTCAGTCGGCTGATACTCTCCTTGCTGTCGTCAGCAGTCATGCGGTCGACCAACAGATAGACGCGGGGGGGCTTTTCATTTATCTTCTTCTTCGAACTCTTTTTTTCTTCTGCGCTCAGCATTTGCAGATAGTCTTCTATCTTGATAATCTCACGGTTCACTTCAATGCGAGTGAATCCCTGTTTCAGGTCTATGTCCAGTTGTTCGAGTAAGGAGCGTCCTTCCGGCAGAATTACCGGAGTAAGTACCGTATATCTTGTTCCTTTGGGAAAGGACAGCATGCAGTTGACAATATCCTCTGTGCTGTGTTTCTTCACCAACTGTTCGCTGATGGGCGAGTATGTCTTTCCAACGCGGGCGAAGAGCAGTCGCAAATACTCATAGATTTCTGTTGACGTGCCTACGGTAGAGCGGGGATTCCGACTGTTCACCTTCTGTTCGATGGCAATAGCCGGAGGGATACCTTTGATAAAATCGCATTCCGGTTTATTCATTCGTCCCAAGAACTGGCGGGCATAGCTCGACAGACTTTCTACATAGCGACGTTGTCCTTCGGCGTAGAGTGTATCGAAAGCCAAGGATGATTTCCCCGATCCGGATAATCCGGTGATGACGATCAATTGGTTGCGAGGAATATCTAAATTGATGTTCTTTAAGTTGTTTACCCTTGCCCCTTTGATTGATATATAGTTTCTTTCCGACATTGACAATTGAAATTTGATTATTCGTGCAAAGATAAGAAAACAATTGCTTATATTTGTACTCTATTTAAAACTAAGTTTATTTAACATGAGATTAGGAAAGTTCTTTCTGCTGATAGCTATGCTGTTGGCTGGACAAATGATAAAGGCACAGAGTACCGCGCCTAAACGAGAGTTTCGCGGAGCGTGGATAGCGACGGTCAACGGACAGTTTATGGGCATGTCAACCGATGCCATGCAACAGTCGTTAATCGATCGGCTGAACGTATTGCAGAAAGCAGGAATCAATGCGATCATCTTTCAGGTTCGTCCGGAATCGGATGCCTTGTATAAATCGGATATAGAACCGTGGAGCCGGTTCCTTACAGGGACTCAGGGGAAGCCTCCATACCCTATGTGGGATCCTATGGACTTTATGATTCGGGAGTGCCATAAGCGGGGGATGGAGTTTCATGCGTGGATCAATCCGTATCGTGCCCGTATGAAGGCGAAAGTTGATTTCTCACCGATGCACCCGTATGTCCGACATCCCGAACGCTTCATTACCTACGGAGGGCAGTTGTTTTATGATCCGGGACTTCCCGAGAACCGTCAGTACATTTGCAGTATAGTAAAGGATATTGTCACCCGTTATGATGTCGACGCCATTCACATGGACGATTATTTCTATCCTTATCCTGTGGCAGGAGAGGAGTTCAACGATCATGTTTCTTTTGCCAGATATGGACGCGGTTATGCCAATCGGGACGATTGGCGTCGTGATAATGTGAATCGACTTATCAAGGACATTCACGAGACTGTTCGTGAAACGAAGCCGTGGGTGAAATTCGGAGTCTCTCCGTTCGGTATCTACCGGAATGCTAAGACTGACAGCAATGGCAGTGCTACCAACGGGCTGCAGTGCTATGACGACTTGTATGCCGATGTATTGAAATGGATAGACAATGGTTGGATAGATTATAATATTCCTCAACTGTATTGGGAGATGGGACACCGTGCAGCCGACTATACCACGCTTATCAAATGGTGGGACGAACACGCTTCAAAACGCCCGTTATACATCGGAGAGGATATACTCCGTACGGTGAAGCATGCCGATCCGAACCATCCTAATCAACATCAGCAGCAGGCGAAGATGAATCTGTCACGTTCGTTACAGAATGTGCAGGGCAATTGTATGTGGTACGCTGAGGCACTGACGCAGAATCCGGGTAATTACCTCACCATGTTGGAGCGCAACTATTATCGTTATCCGGCTTTACCTCCGCGTTCTCCATTTATCGACAGTCATGCTCCTAAGAAAGTAAAAAAGTTGAAACCGGTTTGGACTATGGACGGATACATGTTGTTTTGGACGGCTCCGAAGGCCAAGACAGAAATGGACAAAGCTGTCCGTTATGTGGTTTACCGATTCGCGAAGAGAGAACGTGTCCATACCAATGACCCTTCGCGTATAGTTGCCATTACACCGGATACATTTCTGAAACTGCCTTATGAAGCGGGAAAGGATAAATACACTTATGTGGTTACTGCCCTCGATCGACTGCATAATGAGTCGGGTATGAAAAAGAAACAGATAAGGCTATAACCCACAGTTCATGTTACCTTCTTTTAAAGTCATTCGCATGAGTTGTTCAATTCATCCGCATGAGTTGTTCAGTTCGTCCGCATGAGTTGTTCAGTTCGTCCGCATGAGTTGTTCAGTTCATCCGCATGAGTTGTTCAATTCATCCGCATGAGTTTATCTTTTCATCTGTATGACGAAGTAAGACCATAAAATAGAGTTGATATGATGACAGAACAAGCGACGTTTCGCGAACACTTGCCGGTAGTTTTTATTTCGTTGGGCCCGGGGAATTCTTCCCGATTGACGTTGGAGGCTTATGATATATTACATACGGTCGACCGAATTTTCTGCTTCGGAACGCTGAGTGACGGGCAATATAATTCGTATGCCCGGGATACAGTTTTAGCGGCCGACAAGGAGCTGGAAAGTTTTGTAGAGGTTATTTGTCTCCCCATGCAAAGCAACCGTACGGACGCCGTGAAAGTTTATGACGATTTGGCGGAGAGGATTGCGTCCGAGTGGAAGGATGGAAAGAACGTGGGGGTATGTGTGGAAGGTTCCTCTTCTGTTTATGCCAGCGTACGCACGGTGATGGATCTGCTCGACCGGCGGAATATCCACCGGATGGAACTGCCGGGTGTTCCATCGTTTATAGCGGCGGCGGCTTTGGCGGGTATCAGCTTATGCGACCGGAACGAGCGACTCTTGATAGTTCCGGGGAATATGATAGCAACAGAAATAACCCAATGGTTGAGTGAGGGATGCAATATAGTGATTATGAAGCTTTCGCGTTGTGTCGACGAGGTGCGTCGTGCCGTAAAGGAGCATGAAGCCGATTGTGAGGTGCATTATTTTGAGTATATCTCATGCGGCAATCAAGTACATCTGGATAATCCGGAGCGTATTTTAGCAGTGGAGAGTTTCCCCTATTTCTCGCAGATGATTATAAAGCCCAAGCGGAAGTAAAAAGAAAGCCTGCCATTGTTTTATCAACGACAGGCTCTTTCTTTTGAGTTGTATCAACTCACGCAGTTATGAAATGAAAGATAATTCTTTTTTAGTTCGTACTTATGTTCAATAATTGTCATTAAGGAACCAACCTAATTACTTTGCTTATTTATTGACAAGCGAAAAATTAAACTACTTTATATCTTTTAACACAAGAAGTATGTCATGGATGTTTAAAGATAATTCGGATATGCCGAATGGTAAGCTCCATACTTCTTTAGAACGGAAAAGATTTTTATCTGCTTTTTTATATTATCAAATACTTGTTTTGTCTTCGTACTATCTACATAGTTTATATAGATATATTTATTATCTTTAGTTGAAATATAAATGTAAGGACCTCTGTATGATTTTGAATACAACTTAATCTTTTCGTTTTTATTCGTCTCAAAATATCCGAGTCTGGTTTCATTCACGGCTAAACCATTTGATCTTCTTTTTATAGAAGGGAGCTTTTGGACAAGATTAACTTCTGAAACATTTTCGGTTGGAATATGATCGTAAAATCTGTAACAAGAGATGTCTATAAAGCCCTCTTGCACAGAAAGAGCAGGACTTCGACTTGCTTTATAAAAAACAATTCCGACAATAATAAAACAAGTGAGAATGACCATAAAATAGAACTTGACTTTCTCTTTTTCTGTTAAGACTTTTTCGTATTGATATAAATAGCATAGTAGAGGAATAAGAATTGCGCTTAACAAAATCCAAAAGATATATCTCATGCTATTTGTTATGCTTAGAACGGTACTTCCGGAAATGGCAACGAATCCTCCTATTATCAAAGAGATAGAAATAAATTTTATCGCATTTTGCACTTCATGACTTTTAAATCGGTCTTTGTTTAAAGACTTAAATCCATTAAGGGAACTTGGATACTTTACAACTAATATTCCACATACAATCAATAGTATGCCAAATATGACAGATATAATAAATGTACTTTTCATAAAATATTAGGTTAGTGATTTCATTATGTGTTGAAACGAGGTAAATAATGCCGAAAGAAGACTGTCATTTATTTTTTGCTAAATATAATAGATGTTATTATTGACAAGCAAAAAATTAAACTACTTTATACTTTTTAACACAAGAAGTATGTCATGGATGTTTAAAGTCGAGACATCATGTAGAAATGAAATCGGGTAAAACGTTGTGAGTTCGGAAGGATTTCATTACTTTTGCAGTTCGATAATAAATGATAAAATTATGGTAGCAAAACCAAGTATTCCAAAAGGAACGAGAGACTTTTCGCCTATGGAGATGGCGAAACGTAATTACATATTTGATACTATTCGCGAGACGTTCTATCTGTTCGGATTCCAACAGATAGAGACTCCGGCTATGGAGAACTTGTCATCTCTGTTGGGCAAATACGGTGATGAAGGAGATAAGCTGCTCTTTAAAGTGCTTGATTCGGGTAATTTCTTAGCCGATGTATCCAAAGAAGAGTGGATAAAGTGTGATCCTGTTCATCTGAGCAAATGTATTTGCGAAAAAGGGTTACGATATGACCTGACTGTTCCTTTTGCCCGTTACGTGGTTCAGCATCGTGATGAGCTGACATTCCCGTTCAAGCGTTTCCAGATACAACCTGTCTGGCGTGCCGATCGTCCCCAGAAAGGGCGTTATCGTGAGTTCTATCAGTGCGATGCCGATGTGGTAGGTAGTGATTCGTTGATGAATGAGGTTGATCTGGTTCAGATGATTGATAAGGTATTCGGCAAGTTCGGAGTTCACATCTGTATAAAAATCAACAACAGAAAGATTCTTTCAGGTATTGCCGAGATTATCGGTGAAGCCGATAAGATAGTCGATATTACGGTTGCCATTGACAAACTCGATAAGATAGGATTGGATAATGTGAATGCCGAATTGGCATCGAAAGGAATACCTCAGGCAGCTATTGATAAGTTGCAGCCGATTATCTTGTTGAGTGGGACAAACGCGGAGAAACTGGAGAAGTTGAAAACCATTCTTGCAGCCAATGAGATAGGCATGAAAGGCATTGGGGAGAGTGAGTTCATTCTGAAAACAGCAGGATCGTTAGGTTTGCAGAATAAGGTTGAGCTGGATTTGACCTTAGCCCGTGGATTAAATTACTATACCGGAGCCATTTTCGAAGTGAAAGCGCTCGATGTGGAGATTGGTAGTATTCTGGGTGGCGGACGATATGACAATTTGACGGGTGTGTTTGGCATGCCCGGGATATCGGGTGTCGGCATCTCGTTTGGAGCCGATCGTATCTATGACGTGCTGAATCAGTTGGATTTATACCCGAAAGAGACCGTCAATGGCACTCGGGTGCTCTTTGTCAACTTTGGAGAGAAAGAGGCCGATTACTGTCTGACAATTATGACAAAGTTGCGTGACAATAGTGTTTGTTCCGAACTTTATCCTGATGCTGCAAAGATGAAGAAACAGATGAGCTATGCCAACAGTAAGCATATACCGTTTGTAGTTATCGTTGGAGAAAATGAAATGGCAGAAGGAAAAGTAACGGTAAAGAATATGTCAACCGGTGAGCAACAGATGGTTACATCTGAAGAGTTACTGAAATTAGTTTAAGATTAAGTTCTGAAACTTAGTTCTTAGAATCTGAATATGCTCTGAATTGAAGGTTGCTTTTCTATGACTTTCAACGAATATAGCTCATCAGTACATATATTTTTTTTCGGATATTTTAAGTTTGGCATACTTTTCGCAGAGTGTTCTGTGTCTTTCAAAAAAGATAATTGTAATACTTTAAAATATATCATTATGAATATTAAACCATTAGCAGACAGAGTTCTGATTCTTCCTGAAAAAGCGGAAGAAAAGACAGTTGGCGGTATCATTATTCCTGATACAGCAAAAGAGAAACCATTAGACGGTACAGTAGTAGCCGTTGGTAACGGAACAAAAGATGAGGAGATGGTCTTGAAAGAAGGCGACAAAGTATTGTATGGTAAGTATGCCGGTACTGAAGTAGAATGCGATGGAACTAAATACTTGATCATGCGTCAAAGCGATGTTCTTGCTGTTATCGGATAATGTATTGTTTAATTAGAAAAGGATTTAAAAATTATGGCAAAAGAATTACTTTTTAACATAGATGCCCGCGATCAATTGAAGAAGGGTGTTGACGAATTGGCTAACGCCGTTAAGGTTACATTGGGCCCGAAAGGTCGTAATGTGGTTATTGAGAAAAAGTTTGGTGCTCCCCAGATTACCAAGGATGGTGTTACGGTAGCAAAAGAAATAGAGTTGACCGACCCCTATCAGAATACAGGTGCTCAGTTGGCTAAGTCAGTTGCTTCTAAGACCGGTGATGACGCAGGCGATGGAACTACCACAGCTACTGTTTTGGCACAGGCTATCGTTAGCGAAGGTTTGAAGAATGTTACTGCAGGTGCTAATCCAATGGATTTGAAACGTGGTATTGATAAGGCTGTTGCTAATGTTGTTAAGACTATTAAAGACATGAGTGAGCAGGTGGGTAACAATTACGATAAGATAGAGCAGGTTGCCACTGTTTCGGCTAACAACGATCCTGAAATCGGTAAACTGATTGCTGATGCCATGCGTAAGGTTTCTAAAGAGGGTGTTATCACTATCGAGGAAGCTAAGGGTACAGATACAACCATTGGTGTTGTAGAAGGTATGCAGTTCGATCGTGGCTATCTGTCACCTTACTTTGTAACAGACGCGGAGAAGATGGAATGTGTTATGGAGAACCCATACATCTTGATCCATGATAAGAAGATTTCTAACTTGAAAGAGTTGCTTCCTATCCTTGAGCCGGCAGTACAGAGCGGTCGTCCTTTGTTGATTATCGCTGAAGATGTTGATAGCGAGGCTTTGACAACATTGGTTGTTAACCGTTTGCGTGCTCAGTTGAAGATCTGTGCAGTGAAAGCTCCGGGCTTTGGCGACCGTCGTAAGGCTATGTTGGAAGATATCGCTATTCTTACCGGTGGTACTGTAATCAGTGAAGAGAAAGGCTTGAAACTGGAACAGGCTACCATGGAAATGCTTGGTTCTTGCGAGAAGATTACTATCAATAAAGATACAACTACTATCGTTAAGGGTGGTGGTGAATCTCAAGCTATTAGTGACCGTATCGCTCAGATTAAAGCTGAGATGCAGAATACTACTTCTTCGTATGATAAGGAGAAATTGCAGGAACGTTTGGCAAAGTTGTCAGGTGGCGTAGCTGTTCTCTATGTAGGTGCTGCTTCTGAGGTGGAAATGAAAGAGAAGAAAGATCGTGTAGACGATGCTTTGTGCGCAACTCGTGCAGCTCTTGAAGAAGGTCTGGTTCCTGGTGGTGGTGTTACTTATATTCGTGCAGCTGAAGAATTGGATGGCATGAAGGGAGAGAACGCGGATGAAACAACCGGTATTCAGATTATAAAACGTGCTATCGAAGAGCCACTCCGTCAGATTGTTGAGAATGCAGGTAAAGAAGGCGCAGTCGTTGTTCAGAAGGTTCGTGATGGCAAAGGTGACTTCGGTTACAATGCTCGTACTGATAAGTATGAAAACTTGCATGCAGCCGGTGTAGTTGATCCGGCTAAGGTAACTCGTGTTGCTCTTGAAAATGCCGCTTCTATCGCAGGTATGTTCTTGACCACAGAATGTGTGGTTGTTGATAAGAAAGAAGATAAACCTGAAATGCCAAACCCGGGAATGGGTGGCGGCATGATGTAATCTTCAACCCATAAAAAATTAAACTCCTCATTGGCGAAAGCTGATGAGGAGTTTTTTATATTTTTGGTACAATTAATAAAGATTATTATGGAACTGCATAAGTTTGAACGTCAGCTTCGATTAATGATGTTGATGACTTCGAATCGGAAATATACACTCGAAGAATTAGGAGAGCGTCTGGAAATGAGCTCTCGTAACGTATATCGGTATGTGGAGGCTTTTAAAATGGCAGGTTTCATTGTTCGGAAACAGAACGGATTCTACTCGCTGGATAAGTCATCACCCTATTTTAAGGATATCACACGACTGGTTCACTTCACCGAAGAGGAAGCGTATATACTGAAACGTGCTATCGAGAGCATTGATGAGAATACTTTGCTGAAAGAGAATCTGAAAGCGAAACTTTATAAGGTGTATGATTATCAGATTCTTTCAGAAATTGTTGTTCGTAGTGGTATTGGAGATAATGTGCATAACATTTATGAATGCATTAAGCAGAAAAAACAAGTGGAGTTTCATGATTACCGATCCTCAAACAGTCATAATGTCAGTGACCGAATAGTGGAACCGTTTGCTTTTACTGCTAATAATAATGAAATTTGGTGTTATGAATTATCTTCAGGAAAGAATAAACTGTTTAAGGTGTCACGTATTAAATCGGTCGAGATAAAGGAAACAGATTGGCAGTTTGAGACTTTGCATCAACAGGGATTCACCGATATATTTCACATCAGCAGTGATAAACGGTTGCCTGTTAAGTTACGGATGGGACTGGTAGCTGCTAATCTGTTGATAGAGGAGTTCCCTTTAGCAGAGAAGCAACTGACAATAGCGGATGAAAGTCATTGGATTTTAGAGACGGATGTGTGCAGCTATGTAGGAGTCGGGCGTTTTGTCTTGGGGGTATTCGATGATATAGAAATTCTTGGATCAGAGGAGTTTAAAGACTATATTCACGCAAAAGTGAAAATAATGAGTAAAAAGATTTAGATTTGACGTAGTTTGTCAATTTCATAAGGTTCCTTTGTTGTGTTAAAATAAAAAAGGAAACGATTATGAAAAAAGATTTATCACTCCGGTTATCGTTAAAAGAACGTGTAAAGATGACGATTGCTAATGCAGCTGACTCTTATGCAGGTTTATTCTCTATGTACTTGGGCGAGGAGGTAAGTACTTCTCATGTACTGCGAATTACGCATGTCATGCTGGCATTCACTTGTTTGGTTTTTACGTATGGAAATGTCATGATTTCCATTCTTTTCTTGCTTTGGTTCATCGGAACGTTATACGATTGCGTGCGTGCAGGAATAAAGTGATTGGCGTGAGTTCGACGAATTCAAAATAATATAAGCTGTGTATCATTGCTTCTTCTTAAACAGACATATAAATCTTTGGAAAAATCAAATAGCATGCAGTTACTACTCCGATGCGGATGAGTATGAAAAGTGATGTGTATGAATTAGACGATTCATGCGGATGAGTCAACAAGTTCATGCGTATGAGTTGATCGATTCATGCGTATGAGTTGACAAGTTCATGCGCATGAGTTGCTCGGCTCATCCGCATGACTTTTCCTCCATCTCTTTATGACCATTTTAATGGATCAAACAAAAAGGGAAAAACACCTTACCAACATGCTATAAGACCACATTCTATCTTCGTAGGTCTCTGCATGACCAGCTCTCTGTTTTTCATCGGACGTTAATGGCAACAAGCTAAAAGTTTAATCTTTTGAATTCTTGTTCGAAGTTTGGAGTGAGAATATCCTTTCCTATGGCATTGCGAATCTCTTGCAATGTCCAGAATTTACCTCCGGCTAGTTCTTTGCTGGGCTTGATGACACCACCGTATATGGTTTTATGTACAAATACAAGTTCTTTTTCTCGGGCAGATTCAAAAACATATATGGTGAGTTGTTCCGGAACAAAATCGGTGATGCCAAGTTCTTCACGGGCTTCTCTTTTGAGTGCCATGTCAATGTTCTCTCCTAAATCAACATGTCCACCAACAGCCGTGTCCCATTTGTCCGGCTGGATATCTTTCCAGTGAGGACGCTTCTAAAGGTATAGCTCTCCCCGACTGTTGAATACGTGAAGGTGAACTACGGGATGCGTCTTTTTACTTCCATTGTGGCATTCACCTCTTGAGGCTGCTCCTATGATATTTCCTTGCTCATCAACCAGTGGGAGCATCTCTTTTTCATTATCGTAATTCATATTTTATTAACTATGTATAAGGTGGATTCTAAAAAATATAAGTGTCTATCAGTAGAATGATTGGTTTATATCCTTTTATAGAATGCTTTTATTTTATAGTAACGCGTATGGATTGCTCAACTCTTTCGGATAACCGGACAAATTCATTCTGATGAATGTGTAAGCTCAACCGCGTCATTTTTTCTGTTTATATGCATCGGAACAGGATTGGTTCCTGATTGAAGGAGCCATATATCTCCGAAAGGAGGAAGTTTGTCAAAAATCTTGTGTTAGAAATACATATTTTGAGATATTTAATAGCAAACGTATGATTCTATTCGAATTTAAATGAGTATATTTGTGTTTTGAATATAATATATATTTATTTCAAAATCCGAAGTTACTAATGGACCATTTGACAAAAGAGCAACGTCATAAGAATATGGTTGCAAATAAAAGTAAAGGAACCAAACTTGAAATTTTGTTTGGCAAATTGCTTTGGAATGCAGGAATAAGATATCGCAAAAATGATAAAACAGTCTTTGGAAAACCTGATTTTGTTATTCGAAAAATGCAAATTGCCATATTCTGTGATGGTGAATTTTGGCATGGTAGAAATTGGGAAGAACGAAAGAATGACCATAAAAGCAATTGCGAATTTTGGTATTCAAAGATTGAACGGAATATTGAAAGAGATAGAGAGGTCAATGAACAATTGAAAGCGCAAGGTTGGAAAGTTTTTCGATTTTGGGAAACGGAAATAATTAAAGAATCCGACAAATGCCTAAATAGAATTTTGAATTATATGAATGTTAAAACAAAAGGGACTGGGAAAATTGCCATCACTCAAATGTGTGGTGGTAGCAAAGTGTTGATGCAGATGTATGGTCCTCATTCTTTTAATGAGGATGGGACTGTTATTCCTTTTGATGAGCAAATGGCAATAGTGTCTCATTATCTTCATAATCAAGGATGTAAACACGCCAAACCATATGAACGTGAAGCAGAAGGCTTGATAGAGGATATATATAATGTTCATCAGAAAGAAGTTGAAAGTAATAGCCTTTTTGATATAAATATTCAATATTCATTGTTCTCGGACCTGTTTTCTGTACCATTTTTGCCGATGGATAATCCTAAGTTTACATTTGTTGATTTGTTTGCCGGAATTGGAGGTTTCAGAATGGCAATGCAAAATCTTGGAGGTAAATGTGTGTTTTCTTCAGAATGGGATGCACAGGCGCAAAAAACCTATTTATTAAATTACGGCGAAGTACCATTTGGCGATATAACTAAAGAATCTATAAAATCATTTATTCCAGATGATTTTGATGTGTTATGTGCGGGATTTCCTTGCCAAGCATTTTCATTAGCAGGGAAACGGCTTGGATTTGAGGAAACAAGGGGAACATTATTTTTTGATGTGGCGGAAATATTGCGTCGTAAACGTCCGAAAGCATTCTTTTTAGAAAATGTTAAAGGATTACTTATACATGATAAAGGGAAGACTATCCAAATAATATTAAAAGTTTTAAGGGATGATTTGGATTATTACGTACCAGAACCACAAATAGTAAATGCAATGAATTTTGGAGTACCACAACACCGTGAGAGAGTATATATTGTAGGATTCAGAAAAGATCAGAATGTAAATGAATTTACATATCCAGAGCCAACAGATAAAACCAAAACGTTTGCTGACATAAAAGAAAAAAATGTAGTTTCCGCCAAATATTATTTATCTACGCAATATATAAAAACACTTGTAGCTCATAAAGAACGTCATGCTGCCAAAGGAAATGGCTTCGGATATGAGATAATTCCTGATAATGGTATTGCAAATGCTATAGTTGTCGGTGGAATGGGGAGAGAACGAAATCTTGTAATTGATAACCGTCTTAAGGATTTTACTCCTGTGACAAATATAAAAGGCGAAATTAATCGTGATGGATTAAGAAGAATGACACCACGTGAGTGGGCTCGTTTACAAGGCTTTCCAGATAACTTTATAATTGGAGTAGCAGATGCTTCAGCTTATAAACAATTTGGAAATTCAGTTGCTGTACCTGCAATTCAAGCGACAGCTGAGGAAATTATAAAAAGAATCAATCTCTCAAAATCTAAAAAATATGGCACTGAAAGGGAATAAAGGAGAATGGTGTGAAATATATACCTTGCTTAAATTATTAGGTGAAGGTAAAGTTTATGCAGGCGATCAAAACTTGAATAAGATTCAGGATTTGTTTTATCCTATCATAATGATTCTTCGCCATGAAAAGGAAGGCAACTTCAATTACAAATTGCAAGATAAAGATGTTGTAATTCAAACTCCTGACGGTGAAGAATTATTGAGAATTCCTGCATCAGTATTTTTGATAGAAGCAGAAAAGTTATTAAAAGCTGTTAATGAACATGAAGGTGCATTTGCCTTACCTCAAATTGAAATTTTCATGAATAGTATTTATTGTCATTCTTTGAAGGCAAAATCATCAGATAAAACCGATATTAAAATCATTTTGCATGATCGTAGGACTAAAATAAATTCAGAAATGGGTTTCAGCATAAAATCCCAACTCGGGGGAGACTCAACTCTATTAAATGCAAGCAAAGCGACTAACTTTAATTTTAAAATAGAAGGAGTATTTCTTTCAGATAAAGATATATCCAGTATAAATTCTTTAAACCCTCTACGGAATAAAGTTATTGAAAGAGTAAACGCGATTAAGAAGAAAGGTGGAGTATTGATATTTGATAAAGTGGATAACCCTACATTTCGTAATAATCTTATTATGCTTGATGGAGATTTGCCTGCTATTATAGCCAATTTGCTTTTAGAACAATTAGATTCGGGAGTTTCTACATTGCGAGAATTGGCTGAAAACCTTACCGAGAAAAATCCTTTGAATTATGATGTGGCTCAAGCGTCACCATTTTATGTGTATAAAATTAAACATCTTTTGACTTCGGCAGCATTGGGCATGATGCCTGCTACTGCTTGGAGTGGAAAATTTGATGCAAATGGTGGTTATTTGGTTGTAAAAAAAGACGGTGAGATCTTATGCTATCATTTTTATGACCGTAATAGATTTGAGGATTATCTTTTTTCTAATGCATATTTGGAACGTTCAAGTACTTCTCGTCATGAATATGCTTCAATAGTCAAAGAAAAGGATACTACTCTCTCTTTTAAACTTAACTTTCAGGTAAGATTGAAATAATAAAATCTCCATTTGATAGGGATATGTATAAAAATAGATAATCTCTTAAAGTCTCTCTGTATAAGAGACCATGAGAATTCTTGGGAATTATATAAAATTTTTTAAGATAGAGTGTTAGCTAATTATAATAAAAAAACGGCTATCTTCACAGACAGCTCGTCTTTTATTAAAACCTTAAATCTAATACTATGAAAAACACAATACAAAGGTACAGAATCTTTTGTACTCTGCAAGTTTATATTGTCTTTTTGGATAAAGTATAATATACTTTATAAATTAACATCTATTCCTTAACATTTCAACCTACCATTTAGGTTTTATACTAACAAAAATTTCGAAATTGATTCCGGGCATCGGTCGAGAGAGGACAGAAAGGTATTCTTCGTCAAATAGATTATTGATCACGCCTTTTACATTGAGGTCGCCCCACTTAGCGGAGAATTCTTTGTCTAAGCTGATGTTGCTCATGAAATAGTCAGGTAAATGACCGGTTAACGATTTATCGTTGCTCGACATCGTATATCGTTCACTGTAATAACACCATTTGTAAAGAAAGCTCCATGATTTATATGATAACCGCCCGTTGATAGTGGCAGAATGCTTGGGGACGTATGGTAATTGCTTTCCAACCGATTGATCGGCCTGACTCATCGGTTCTCCTTTATTGATGGAAGGAGTCCAAGAATAGGTTCCGTCCAGACGTATCATCCAATCTTTCGAAAGAATCCGAGTATAATCCAATCGACTCTCTATGCCATACGCATGGACTTGTTTGATGTTTTTGGGAGAAAAGAATCCTTTAGTAGTAGGCAACCAGATAATCCAGTCGTCTATGTATTGGTCGAACCATGAGGCAGATCCGGAAAACGTGTATTTATTTTCTTTTCCTATGGCAAACGAAAGTCCTGCCTCATAATTGAATCCGCTTTCGTTTTTCAGATTCGGGTTACCTCCCGGTAGAAAATATAAATCGTTCAGTGTAGGGAACTTATAATTTTTTGAGATGGAAGCTTTTACTGTGATGTTTCCGGCATTGGAGAGGACACCGTCGAAGAAAAATGCAGGGATGACAGGCGACCAACGATCGCCGAACATTTCTTCACGTAGTACGACCGACATGCCAATACGTTCGTTCGGGCGCCACTTGGCAGAAACGGAACCGGAAAGTTCAGTTTGCTTCTTGTTGTATCCTACTATTGCGTTATCACCATCGGTAGTTGTTACTTTCTTATCCGAACTTTTCACAAAGTGTTGGTTGGCGGATAGATAGGAGGTGAAGTACCATTGGTTGTTTGGAGCATAGTCTCCGTTGGCCTGACCGTATATAGTATTCACTAAACTGCGTGAATGTGTCATGGTCTCTAATATTCCGTTGCCCTTATCACGTTTGTAATCGTAACCCATCCACGTGTGAATATATCCACCCTTTACACCCAGTTTCCAGCTTTCTTTATAATGATCCCATGACAGAATACTTCGTAATGTGTTCTCCCGCTGACGATTCTCAAATGCTTTCTCGTCTCCATAATCGGTAGTCAGCATAGGAAGTTCGCGATTCGAATAAATGAACCATGCGTTCATACCAAGACGGTCGCCTTTCAGCGTATTATAATATGCTTCCTGCAACAGATGGAAGTCCTTGTATGAAGCACTCTTATTCTTTTCTGTCGGATAATACCGGCCGATGATGTGATGATTATCGTCGTAGATATTCTCTTTTTTATCATGGTTACGGTACTTATACTCGTTTGGCGAAGATTGGTACACTATTCTGGTAGAAGTTTTCCAATGCTCGCTGCCAACCGTCAGGCGTAGGAACTCATCAAAGGTCTTGAAAGATCCGATTCCTTGAACGTATTGCATCTTCATTCCATCGACTGTGGCGGGTGTGGTGGATAATTTGACTAATCCTCCCAAACCTCCTCCCGTTTCGTTTACCGAAGAGGTACCGTGAAGTAGTGAGGCATCGTCAATAAAGTAGGAAGGAATCATGGAGAAGTCGGTCATGCCAAGCATGGGATTATTAATGCGCATACCGTTCCATGTAACTTGTGTATGCGATGGGGATGTTCCTCGGAAAGCAACGGTAGAGAGTGTAGCACGACCGTAACTCTTTACAAAGACCGGAGCGTTGAATGTCAGTATGTCTGCCATAGAGAGGGATATATTTTCTTTCAGTGACAGTGAGTCGAGTCTGGTTTGCTGCACGCCGATATCTTTCATCGGTTTACGTCCCCATACCGTCACTTCCCCCAACTTGAATCCTTTCTTGCTCCAATCGTTTTCGGTTTGAGCATGCATGTTCAATGTGGTAAGTAGCAGTATAAAAATGGTCACAACTTTCTTCATAATCTTTTTATTTCCAACAGAATGCTCCGGGCGTTATACCAACATAAAACTTATCAATGAGTTCTCCTTCGGAAGAATAACGGTAGACGATGCCTTGTTGCTGATAATCTATAGCATCGGCCACATAAACATCTCCGTTATTCGGGTTGACTGTCAGTCCGTAATATTTTGTATTTTGATAAGGTAGGAACGGCCGAACCGGAATATGATCTTCGTCAACGGACATGCACCACACATCGTTGTTTATCCAGTAGAGCTTATCTTTTGTTTCGTTCAATACAAGTTCGGAAAGCGCGTCGCCTAAATCGAATTGGAATTGCTGCTCTATGGTAAAGGTTTCGGGGTCAATACGGAACAGGGCAGGAGCTTCATAACCGTACGGACTTCCTTCGTAGCCACCATCGGTAATAGTCCAGAGCTTGTTATTCTTATCTAAAACTACCGATGTAGGCTGAATACCTACTGTTAGCTCTGCAATAACCTTATCGGTTTCTGTATCTATCTTCAGAAGCCTGTTCTGATACGACCAACAATTTATGAATACATATTTCCCATACTGAACTATTTGTTCCGTAGATCCGGATTCTGTGTTCATATTCGGAATATCAATGTAACCGGTTATTGTATAAGTGGATGGATTGATTATGGCTATACGATTGTCCCATAATTGAGTGACGTATGCTTTGTTGTCGTTTACAAAATGGATGTAGCGAGGGGATGTAAAGTTGGTGATGCGTCCATTCTCCTTAAAGGTTGTTAAGTCGATGGCGAAGATGACATGTGAATTGTTGACCACTACCCATCCCACATTATGATATATGGTCATGGATTGGGCTACATCACCTAATTTGGCAGCATTGGCTCTGTAAAAAATCTCATTCTCTACAGACTTAGTCAAGGGATTGTAATAGGAGAGTGTCGCGTTGCCATATTGGAAATTTCCTTCGTTTACAATGAACAGTCCCGAACCGGTAGACGCAAACTCTTCCTCATCACCGTAATCCCATTTCATGCACGAGGTGAGACATGCGATGCAGCAGAGCAACAGACTGAAGAATAACCCTTTCCGCATAATTTATTCCATAGAATAATCGGTGAACGAGAATACTTCTGTTGAGACTTCTCCCAATGGACCACTTTTTGTGTTCAGTCCTGTTTGAACCTTGATAAAATCAATGTACTTCAATGTTACGACAGTTCCGTCTGGAAGAATGGCATTCGAAATCTTGAATCCGTTTACCTGATTACTTCCGTCGTCCGAACTGCTGATGGCATCTTTACCGAGGTTGTCTGCGTACCCCCATCCGTATGCCGGATTAATATATAGGTTATCTTTTACATAATTGCGTGCTTTAAGTCGTGTACCTTTCAACGTGTACGAGGTGGTTGAAATCCATGTCGGATAGTAAGAATTTTGTCGGTGATAGATATTGTAGTCTATGGTTCCTGAATTTCCTTCGGAATCTTTCCATTTCACGTTAGCATTTGGGCTACTCGGCTTATAGTATGTCACTGCATAGTTTTGAATAGTCGACTTATTACCCGTCTCACTGCTTTTCAGCTCATACCATTCGTCATCCGGAAGGCCGTTTCCATTGACATCCTGCATGACCCAAACGATTCCCGGCTCTGAATTGCCGTCGCTTCCCATGTTGGGTGAGGCATACGCATTACCCTGAATGGTAAAGTCGTAATCATTGGCTGAGGCTGCGATGCTATGGTCGAATCCAACAATGATATATCCTCCGAATCCTCCAAGTGAAACGTACGATGTTTTATTTAGGCGTTCCAAAGCATAGCTGTTTGCTGCATTTTTCGTTGTCTCATTGCCGGTAAATCCGGCAAGCGCAGTGTCCCCTATAAATTGTCCCGGAGCCGGAACATATTCATAGACTTTGTTTTGTTTCTTACTGCTGGAACCGTTTATGGCACGCTGAGCAGAAGATTCATTGTTATATGCATGAATCATAATTTCATTCGTGAAAGTGATGTTCCCGGTCTCTATTATTCCCGATACGGAAGAACTGATTTTCGAAGGCTCGTATACACATACTTTAATAAGGTAATCGCCGGCTTTATCGGGCGTGAGTTTTAACGTTTGTGAGTTGGCACCGACTATGGTGTCACCATTTATCACCCATTTGATAGTTGGTTTGCTGAAGTTCCGGATGGTAGGGGTGATATAAACAGGGTGACCGATGAATGTGTTGCGGTCGGTTGTTTCGCAGAAGTACGAAAGTTTATCGAATGTTACGCTGTAAAGCAGACTTTCAATAACGTTCACCTTGAACTCTAAATGATTTTCTCCATCTTCATTGGAAGCGGTTATTTTAATGGTATAGCTCCCTTTGTCCGACTGGTTAAAGGTGTAAATGCTGTCATTGCTTACTACATTTCCGTTTAAAGACCAAGAGCACGTAAAGCCGTCTGCTTCTTTATGTTGAAAGGTTGGCTTAAAAGTATAATCAGTATATGCAAGCGCGTTGAATCCTCCGTCAGGGATATTCAGCGAGATGACCGGAGGTGTCAAGGCTGTGACGGTTACCAAAATCTCTTCTTCGTCCGAACCGGCATCATTGGTCACTTTCAAGCGAATATAGTAGGAGCCTTTCTCTTCGAAAATGTGGCATAGGGTTTGCGTGTTACCGATTACCTCATTGTTCATTGTCCATATATAAGTAGCTCCGGATGCATTTTTGACAGTCGGGGTGTAGGTGAAGTTTTTCCCTACTTTTGAAGTGAACTTCGCGCCACTTGCAAGCGATATTTCCGGTTTATTTTGTATCGGGGACGGTTCGTCACGGTCACTGCTGCACGCTGTGAACGCGAGAAGTAGAAAGAGTAAGGTGTAAATTGACAGTAATTTCTTCATAATCATGAGTCTTTTGCGCAAATATAGTCAATTATGTTGAGATAAGTTATAAAAAGAAGTTGGTTTAAAAACGTATAGACATAAAAAAAGGGATACCGCTGTATCCCAACCTTTGTTAACCTTAAATCTAATACTATGAAAAACACGATGCAAAGGTACGGCTATTTTGATAACCTGCAAATATTACTGCTAAAAAAGAATGTTTTATAACATGTTTTAAGGAAAATAACTCCTGAATTAAGGTTTGTTTATAAAGGATTGGATGCTTTTTACTGTATAAAAGAAATGACTACATAAGCATAAAAGCTTCGATTTATAAAAAAATTGTTCGTTCTCATGTCCATGATCGAGTAGGGTGTTGCATTTCTTTTTAGCAAAACTCTTTATGACTTTTTCATTTGTTGGATTACAATTTCAAAAAGGATAGGGAAAGAGGAAATAAGTCTCCTTCATGCTCATATCAGAACATCTACGTAACTATGCTGACTGTTTGGTAAACAATGGAATGATTTGAATTAACTGCGTTAAGGGATGATTAAGACTCCACGAGGTAGAATTTAGATTTTATAGAAATGTATCCATTGATTCTCATTAGGTTATGTTTTTCTTATTAAGACTTTTTATTTGGTGATTTAGTCGTTTTAAGGCTCATCTCTACCGTAACTTTGTATCGTCAGAAGTTTAATAAACCATCAAATAAGATTATTTGTTGTTATCCGAAAATTGTAACTTGGTCTATTTTGCTTTTGGTAAAAATTATAACATAAAAATAAAAATTACACATTATGAAGAAAAGTAAGTTTATAAAGTTAGTTGGTTGCATAGTCATTATGTTGCTTGTTGCATTAGCAAAAAAAGGACATATACATTTGCCTGGTCATGGAAATTGGGAGAATAAGAATTTTGAAGAAGCTGTTGTAAATTATGTTTCTTCTTTACTTATCAATGGTGAAAAGGTTGAATTTGGTAACAAGTTCTTGTGCGAAGACTATAAGGAGAATGATGAGGTACGTTTCTCTGCTAATGTTATATATTATGTAGTTTCAAGAGATGGTACAAAAGAGAAACATATCGCTCATGTAGTCTGCAACGAAGATAAAGATAGAATCATTGAATGGAAGGACATTACGAATAACTAATTGGTAAGGTGGGCTTCTCATGAATAATCAACAATAAACATTCTATAGATGTATATTATCAGAACGAATATGCCGAAACCACTTTAGATAAGCTCATAGGCGAGAATCCTGCAAGGTATCAGTTAGGTATTAGATTTAAATAAATGAACCACTTTATTTTTTACTGTGCTCATTTGCACTATCTTTGCAGGTGAAAAAGAATAAAGTTAATGATATCTATAGATAATCTAAAGGTTGAATTTGGTGCCACTCCGTTATTTCATGATGTATCGTTTGTCATCAACAATCGTGATCGTATCGCATTGGTCGGGAAGAACGGAGCAGGTAAGTCTACCATGTTGAAGATTATTGACGGTCAGCAGCATCCGACTTCGGGAATGGTATCTGTTCCGAAGGATACCACTATCGGATACCTGCCTCAGGTGATGAAACTGGTTGACGAATATACCGTGATTGAAGAGACAAAACAGGCATTCGAACATATAACCGACTTTCAGGATAAGCTGAAAAAGATGAATCAGGAGCTGGCAGATCGGACTGATTATGAGTCGGCAGACTATCAAAAGCTGATAGAGACGTTTACTGCTGAAACGGAGCGTTATCAGTTGATAGGTGGCGATAATTACGAGGCTGCTATGGAACGTACACTGATTGGTTTAGGCTTTGAACGGACCGATTTCAATCGCCCTACTACAGAGTTTTCCGGAGGTTGGCGAATGCGTATTGAGCTTGCGAAAATTTTGTTTCGTCATCCCGATGTATTGCTGCTTGATGAGCCGACTAATCATCTTGATATTGAGAGCATTCAGTGGTTGGAGGATTTCTTGAAAAATTATTCCGGAGCAGTTGTGCTGGTCAGTCACGACCGTACCTTTATTAATAATGTAACTACTCGTACCATTGAGATATCTTGCGGGCGCATTTACGACTATAAGGTGAAGTACAATGAGTTTGTCCAACTGCGTAAAGACCGCCGGGAGCAGCAGCTTCGAGCATACGAAAATCAGCAGAAAGAAATTTTAGATATAAAGGATTTTATCGATCGGTTCCGTTATAAACCAACGAAGGCCGTGCAGGTACAGAGCCGTATTAAGCAGTTGGAAAAGATTGTTCCTATTGAGATTGATGAAGAAGATACAGCTACTCTGCGATTGAAATTTCCGCCATCAATACGTTCCGGTAACTATCCCCTCATTTGTGAGGATGTGAAGAAGGCTTTCGGTGACCATTTGGTATTCCATCATGTGAATTTGACTATTAAGCGGGGCGAGAAGGTGGCATTCGTGGGGAAGAATGGCGAGGGTAAGTCTACGTTGGTAAAGTGTATTATGAATCAGCTTCCGTACGAAGGAAAACTGACCGTTGGTCATAATGTTCAGATAGGCTATTTTGCGCAGAATCAGGCTCAGCTTTTGGATGAGGATCTGACTGTTTTCGATACGATAGATTATGTGGCGAAGGGAGACATTCGGACGAAGATTCGTGATATACTTGGCGCATTCATGTTTGGTGGGGAAGCTTCAGATAAAAAAGTCAAAGTGCTTTCTGGAGGAGAGAGAAGTCGTTTGGCTATGATAAAACTGTTGCTCGAGCCGGTCAATTTTCTGATTTTAGATGAGCCTACCAATCATTTGGATATGCGTTCGAAAGATGTGTTGAAAGACGCGATACGCGATTTTGACGGGACGGCTGTTATTGTTTCGCACGACCGTGACTTTCTGGACGGATTGGTTACAAAAGTGTTTGAGTTTGGCGGTGGAATGGTGAAGGAACATATTGGAGGCATCTATGAATTCTTGGAAAAGAAAAAGATGGAGAGTTTGAATGAGCTTCAGCTTCAGCAGTCTGTACCTGTTCAGGCAACCGATGAACCGGTTTCTGTCAGTGAAAGCAAACTTATGTACGAGTCCATGAAAGAACAGAATAGGAAAGTGAAGAAACTGGAGCGACAAGTAGCCGATTGTGAAAGACAAATAGAAGATTTAGAGAAACAGATTGGTGAATTGGAAAGTAAGATGGTCACTTCGGAAGGAGCATTTGACATGAGTCTCTATACTGCTCATCAGCAACTGAAAGAACAAATGAGTAAGGCAGAAGATGATTGGGCTCAGTTTTCTATGGAATTAGAGGAAATAAGATAACATTTTAATTATTTAAATATGAGAATGAAAGATTATTTACCATTAGCAATGTTCGCTCTGGCGACATTGGCAGGATGTGAAGGTAAAAAGGAAACTGAAGTTTCTACAAACGGTATTGATTTGGCTAATCTCGATACAACTGCTGTTCGTGGAGACGATTTCTATCAGTATGCATGTGGCGGTTGGATGAAAAAACATCCATTGTCTGACGAATATTCTCGTTTCGGTTCTTTTGATCAGTTATCAGAGAACAACAGAGAGCAGATAAAGGGATTGATAACAGAGCTTGCTTCTAAAGAACAAACTGCAGGGTCCGTTGCGCAGAAAGTGGCTGATGTGTATAAGTTGGCTATGGACAGTGATCGTCTGAACAAGGAAGGATTTACTCCGGCAAAGACCGACTTTGACGAGGTAGCTATGATAAAAGACAAGTCGGAAGTTATTCCTATGATGACAAAAATGTTCCATAAGTCTATTGCCGGTTATTTTAACTATGGTATTGATGCCGATATGATGGACAGTAAGAATAACCTATTCCAGATAGGTCAGGGAGGATTAAGTCTTGGTCAGAAAGACTATTACATTGATACAGATTCGGCTACCGTAAATATTCGAGAGAAGTTCAAACAGCACATTGTTAATATGTTCAAGCTTGCCGGTGTTGATGAAGCTACTGCGCAAAAGAATATGGAAGCTGTGATGGAAATAGAAACTCGTATAGCGAAAGCATCGTTCAGTAATGTTGAGTTGCGTGATCCGGCAGCTAACTATCACAAGATGACTGTTGATGAGCTGAAGAAGACGATCACCGGTATTGATTGGGATTTGTTTCTTGACGGTGTAGGTGTTAAGGGTAAGGTTAACGAAGTTAGTGTCGGTCAGATAGAGCCTGTTAAGGAAGTTGCAAAGATTATCAATGAAGTTCCTCTTGATAAACAAATAGCTTATTTCCAGTGGAATGTAATTGATGGGGCAGCTAACACTTTAAGCGATGAGTTCCAGAAAGAGCATTTCGATTTTTATAGTCGTACGATGCGTGGAACGAAAGAGATGCAACCTCGATGGAAGCGTGCGGTAAATGCTGTGAATGGGACATTGGGTGAAGCTGTCGGACAGATGTATGTTCAGAAATATTTCCCTGCTTCAGCAAAGGAGCGCATGGTTCAGCTGATTAAGAACTTGCAGACAGCGCTTAGCGAGCGTATTCAGGCTCAGGAGTGGATGAGTGACACCACGAAGACATACGCTTTGGATAAATTGAATGCATTCTATGTGAAAGTGGGCTATCCGGACAAGTGGCGCGACTACTCTTCTTTGAATATTGACGCGAAAGATTCGTATTATGAGAATATGAAGCGTGCAGGAGAGTTTGAAATCAATTATATGCTTTCTAAGGCCGGCAAACCGGTTGATAGAGATGAGTGGTACATGACTCCTCAGACAGTTAACGCATATTATAATCCGACAACCAATGAGATTTGTTTTCCCGCGGGTATTTTGCAGTATCCATTCTTTGATATGAACGCTGACGATGCTTTCAACTACGGCGCGATTGGTGTGGTTATCGGTCATGAAATGACTCACGGATTTGATGATCAAGGTCGTCAGTTTGATAAGGATGGTAATTTTAGGGATTGGTGGACTCCGCAAGATGCAGAGCGTTTTAAGGAGCGTACGAAAGTGATGGCTGATTTCTTCAGTAATATTGAAGTTCTCCCCGGATTAAAGGGAAATGGCGAGCTCACTTTGGGTGAGAATCTTGCCGACCACGGTGGTTTGAATGTTTCTTTTCAGGCATTTAAGAATGCTACGAAAGATAATCCTTTAGGAGTTGTTGACGGTTTTACCCCGGAGCAGCGTTTCTTCCTTGCTTATGCCGGAGTTTGGGCGCAGAATATTCGTGAGAATGAGATTCGTGTCCGTACCAAGTCCGATCCTCATGCTTTAGGAATGTGGCGTGTTAATGGAGCTCTTCCTCATATTCAGGCTTGGTACGATGCTTTTGGCATCACCGAGAAGGATAAGATGTACGTCGCTCCTGATAAACGTGTGAATATTTGGTGACAATTTCGAGTTGTGGGAAGGTATTTTTTTGTAGTTTTGTAATTGGAGATTTTAATGAATGCTATTTATTTAATATAAATAGATTAAAAACAAGTTTTATCAACGTAAAGTTATGAAAAAAGAGAAAAAGAGAAAATGGGAATATCCTATGCTTCAAACTCAATTGTTTATTCCACAGGAATATGTAGCAGTATGCACTACGCAATGGAAAGCGCAATGTAATCAGAGAGGTCTTATATTTTTTGATGTAAATAATAACGGCGTGTTAGATCCTGCCGAGAATCATTCTTATGACAAATATGAGCACGGACAGTGCTACAAATGGCATACGTTCGAATCTGTAGAAAGGCCTGGGTACAATGCGTTTATTGTGCGACATGCATATAATTCTACCACATATTTGGATAAACATAAATCTTACTATAGTATTAAACCTCAATATATGCATGACCCTTATATGATTCAGGCTTTAGTAAGGGAACCGGGGGAAGTATTTTCTCACAATTGGTTGGTTACTTGCGATTTGGATAAATTGAAGAATGTTTCATAAAAGCATCATCGCGATTGTATGATGAACATATAATAAAAATTATAAAGTAATCTTTTTCGAAAGGATTTGAGGCTGTATCGTAGTGCACGATGCAGCCTTTATTTTTTATTAATAAGTTAATACTTTTAACAGGGCTGCTATCATTCGTTCTTATTGTTTAAAATATCTTACAAATAGGATATTTTCAATGGAATGCCTTTTATACATTGTCAAAAATAATTAGTAATTTTGTAACACTAATGAGATGAATGAGAATGTTGAATTGCTATAGAATTGGATTGGATGTTGGTTCTACAACGGCAAAAATTGTTGTATTAGATACTGAGGGTAAAATAGTATACTCTCATTATGAACGTCATAATGCTCAGGTCAACCAATTGGTTGCACGCTATTTCAATGAAATTATGCAACAGTTGGGCGATGCTGATGTATCTCTGACGGTTACCGGTTCGGTAGGTATGGCTACCGCCTCTTCTCTAAAGGTAAATTTTGTACAAGAAGTGGTTGCTGCCACTGCATATTCCCATCGAATCCATCCCGAGGCAAAAGCGTTGATTGATATAGGCGGAGAGGACGCGAAAGTTGTTTTTTTTAATGGCAAGAGTACAGAACTTCGTATGAATGGTAACTGTGCAGGTGGAACCGGTTCTTTTATTGATCAGATGTCTGTTTTGATGGGTATCAGTATTGATGAAATGAACGAAGCCGCTTTGAAAGCTACTCATGTATATCAAATCGCTGCCCGTTGTGGGGTATTCTCTAAAACCGATATTCAGAACTTGATGAGCCGTAATGTCCCTGAGACGGATATTGCTGCTTCTATTTTTCATGCCATTGCAGTTCAAACAGTGGTAACACTTAGTCACGGTTGTCAGTTTACGGCACCCATTCTGTTGTGTGGCGGACCGTTAACATTCCTCCCGGCATTGCGTAAGGCTTTTGAAGATTACCTTGACATGTTGCCATCCGACTTTATATCTCCGGAAAACGGAAATTTGATTCCTGCCGAAGGCTGTGCGTTACGTTGCGGTGATGAGACAATGAAGGTATCGGAGTTGTTGAGTCGTTTGGCTGATACCACCATCACTGTAGCTAAAGGGGGACTCCAACCGTTATTTAAGGATGCATCCGAACACGAGCAATGGATAAAGGAGAAATCGACAGTGGCAATGGATCAAAAACCTTTTCATGTCGGCAAGGAAGAAGTGGTTATCGGAGTGGATTCAGGCTCAACAACAACCAAGGTTGTAGCTGTCCGTCCGAATGGTGATTTGGTGTTCTCTTTTTATTCTCAGAACTTTGGTAATCCTATTCAAGCTGTTCGTGATGGCTTGGATGAACTTAATAAAAAGGCACAGGAAGCGGGCACAGAACTTGCTATTGTGGGAACCTGCTCAACAGGTTATGGTGAGGAGTTGATAAAAGCTGCGTTCAATTTTGATAGCGGAATTATTGAGACGATGGCGCATTACCGTGCTGCTTCCAAATTAAATCCGAATGTTTCTTTTATTCTCGATATTGGCGGTCAGGATATGAAAGCCATTTTTGTGGAGCAGGGTGTTGTTGTTCGAATGGAATTGAACGAAGCATGCTCGTCAGGGTGCGGAACATTTATTCAGACCTTTGCGACCAACTTGGGTTACGATGTGGAACACTTCGCGAAAATGGCATGTACTGCGTGGAATCCGTGTGATTTGGGAACACGATGCACTGTTTTTATGAATTCGAAAGTAAAACAGGTATTGCGCGAAGGGGCTACTATTGCGGATATCTCGGCGGGCTTGGCTTATTCGGTAGTGAAGAATTGCTTATATAAGGTACTGAAGCTGAAGAGTAAAGATGAGATGGGAAAAGAAATCGTTGTTCAGGGTGGTACCATGCGTAACGATGCCGTAGT
Source organism: Phocaeicola oris (assembly GCF_021295095.1). Taxonomy (GTDB): domain Bacteria; phylum Bacteroidota; class Bacteroidia; order Bacteroidales; family Bacteroidaceae; genus Phocaeicola; species Phocaeicola oris. Next base: position 184,713 of record NZ_JAJLQX010000002.1, on the reverse strand, counting down.
TCGTGCATTCGAGATTCTTTCCGGACGTCAGGTATTACGTGGCAATATGCCTGAATTGATGGGGGCATACGGTTGTGCCTTGCATGCTATTTCCACGCTGCATGAGCCTGTCAGCATTGATGTGCTGCTCAACGGAGCTCGGTTTACTACCAAACAGACGCAATGTGGCGGTTGTGAGAATCATTGCTTTGTCACTCGATATAATTTTCCTAACGGAAACAAGTTCTTTAGCGGGAATAAGTGCGAACGTGTGTTCAATAATAAGGGAAACATGTCGCGTACCGGAATCAATATCTATACAGAGAAGTATAAACTCCTTTTCGACCGTCCGGTTAACGAGGCGGCCGAGCGTGCCATCGGTATCCCCCGCATACTTAATATGTACGAGGACTATCCTTTTTGGCATCGTTTGCTGACGGATTGCGGTTTTAAAGTCGTACTTTCCGATTCATCTACCTACACTCGTTATGAAAAAGCTCTCTGTACCGTGATGAGCGACAATATTTGTTTTCCGGCCAAGTTGGTTCATAGTCACATTGAGGATTTGCAAAAGAAGAATGTAGAGCGTATTCTGATGCCTTATGTCGTTTATGAGCACATGGATGACAAGCGTACAACAAACAGTTTCAATTGCCCTATTGTTTCCGGTTATTCCGATGTTATCAAAAGTGTTATTGAAGGGAAAATTCCGATAGATAATCCGGTGATTACCTTTCAGAATACGGATTTGTTGGAGATTCAGGTTACCGATTATTTGAAGAGCTTGGGTATTCCGCATGCTACCATAAAGAAAGCATTTAAAGCTGCTATCGAAGCAGAAGAGGAATATAGTCGAACTATTCGTAAGCGAGCAGAAGAGATTCTGGAGGAAAGTAGAAAGTATAATGAGACGACCATTGTACTGGTAGGTCGTCCTTACCATACCGACCCGCTTGTTCAGCATAAGCTCAGTGAAATGATTGCTTCGCTTGGTGTTAATGTCATCAGCGATGATATTGTCCGTGGTAATAACAGCATCAGCACAGGAGAAACTTATCTGATAAAGCAATGGGCGTACATGAACCGCATAGTAAAAGCGGCTCAGTGGACGGCTGCTCAAGACAGTAAAGTCCATTTAGTCCAGATGACCTCGTTCGGTTGCGGGCCGGATGCGTTTATCCTTGATGAAGTGCGCGACATTATGAACCGACATAATAAACCTTTTACGATGCTTAAGATAGATGATGTGAGCAATATCGGTTCTTTAAAGCTTCGTGTCCGTTCTTTGATTGAGAGTCTTCAGTATCATACCGATAGACAACATGTTCTGCCATTTGTTTCTACAAAAGTATTCCGAAAAGAAGACCGTCACCGTAAGATTCTCGCCCCATTCTTTACAGATTATCTGACACCTATTCTGCCTCAACTCATGTCATTGGCCGGTTATGATGTGGAGATTCTTCCGCAAAGCGATGAGATAAGTGCAGCCTACGGATTGCAGTATGCGAATAACGAGGTATGTTATCCGGCAACCTTGATAGTTGGCGATATTATCAAAGCATTAAAGTCGGGCAAGTATGACCCGAATGAGATTGCTTTCGCTATGAGTCAGACGGGTGGGCAATGCCGTGCTACGAACTATGCGTCGCTGATAAAGCGTGCGATGGTCTCTGCCGGATTTGCCGATGTGCCTTTGATAACGCTTGGCGTGAGTACGAAAGGCATTGATAACGATCAGGAGGGATTTGATATTCCATGGCTGAAGTATTCGAAGATAATAGTGTACTCGCTGTATTATGCCGATGCTATATCGAAGATGTATCATGCTACGGTTGTCAGAGAATGTGAATCCGGTATTGCTGCCAAGTTGCGCGATGCCTATATGAATGCCGTCGGAAGGTATATAATGGAGAATGATTCGGATAAAGTGGTTGAATTGTTGGCGCAGGCCGCGAAAGAGTTTGATAAAGCGGCTATGGATAAAGAATGTCCAAAGGTGGGTATCGTGGGAGAGATATTCCTGAAGTTTAATTCTTTTGCTCATCAGCGTATTGCCAACTTTATGATTAATCGTGGAGTGGAGGTGGTGCCACCTATACTAACTCCGTTCTTCTTGCAGGAATTTGTCAATTTGGAAGTAAAGCGGAAGATGCATTTGATGAAAAACAAGATTCCTGTTCCTCTGATACATGGAATATATAAACTGATTTCCAAACAAATGGATAAAATTAATGAAGTCTCTTCTTCGTTCCGATTTTTCCGTCCGTTCGAGGATATTTATGAAGAGGCTAAAGGTGCCAAGGGACTTGTTTCGCTGGCTGCTCAGTTTGGTGAAGGTTGGCTGTTACCATCGGAGATTGTTTCGTTGATGAAAGAGGGGGTGGAGAATGTTATCAGTCTTCAGCCGTTCGGATGCATAGCTAATCATGTTGTTGCCAAGGGAATAGAAAAAGCATTGCATAAGATTAACCCGAATCTGAATTTCCTTTCGTTGGATTTCGATTCCGGTGTCAGCAGTGTAAACGTATCAAATCGTCTGTTACTGTTTATCGATTCAATGGTTTAATTATTGGTCGGGATTTTCAACCTCACCTTTATATACATCCGGAAGTCCGTCCTCTATGGCTTTATAGGATGATTCCATCAGATAATCTATATTTTCGCTACCTTTTCCTTTTGGATAAATCGGCTTATGAATAATCAATTCCATGGGATGATGGTGAACATACTTGGATGTACGTGACAGTACATTAAACGATCCGTTTATAGTCATGGGAACGACGGGAAGTTGTAGTTCATCAGCCAAAGAGAACGCTCCTCTTCTGAAGAATCCCATGTGCCCCGTAAACGTACGCGATCCTTCGGGGAATACAACTAATGAGGTTCCTCCTTGCAGCACTTTATAAGCCTGTGTAATGGTAGCCCGAACTTTTGAAGGACCCGATCGGTCGACAAAGATATGTCCGGCAGCTTCGCATGCGGCACCGATGAAAGGCCATTTGCGAAGTCCTTTTTTCATCATCCATTTAAAATTTCTTCCTAAGAATCCGTAGACAAGAAATATATCGAAATAGCCTTGGTGATTGGCAACAAAAACGTACGACGTTTTCTTTTTTATTTCTGTCGGGCATTCAACCTTGATGGGTATGAGCAGAACAAAACAAAAGATTTTCGACCAAATTCTTCCCGGATAATATCCCCAGAAGTGACCATCGCCTAATTTGCATCCTATTACTGTAACAAGTGCCGTAATGATAGTGCATACCAGCAGAATGGGCGCGGCAATGCATATCTGATAGAGAATGTATAGGGGTGTTAATACTTTACTCATATCTTTTTTTAAGCTTGTTGAGCAAAGATAGGAATTAAAGTTGTTAAACCATCAGAAGAAGGGATATTTTTTTGATGAACATTTGATTGAAGCATACGTGTTATCTCTGTAACTCATGCGTATCACTTGAACAACTCATGCGTATCATTTGATCAACTCATGCGTATCATTTGATCAACTCATCCGCATCAGTTGAGTAACTCATACGTATGAGTTTCATGTTTCATGCCCATGGAATATCCGGAAGACAAAGTGAATGATTCATTTCATCAAAAAAATACCAAAGTTATGCTTTTTTCAGCGTGATGACCGTGATTTCCGGCCATGCTCCTATGCGGAACGGGAACATGACATATCCTAAGCCGACATTGACAAACAGCGCGCGGTTGCCGTTCCAATAGAGTCCGTTATGTTCTTTATATTTGAACATGATGGGGCTGAATCCGAGTATGCTGAATTGCATCTCATGTGTATGTCCGGAGAGGGTGAGTTGCACCTTGGTTTCCGGGAGAATATTCCTATCCCAATGCGTTGGGTCATGGCTCATCAGCACTGTAAACACTCCATCGCAACCTTTCAGCGTCTTCGGCAAGTCGCCTCGATCGGGGAAAGGAGGGTTACCGCTGTTCTCCACTCCTGCTATAGCAATGCTGTCGTTTCCGTGGTGCAGTATGACATGGTCATTAATAAGCATGTGCCACCCCATATTATTTTCTTTATTAATAAGGTCTTGAATTTGTTTTTCCTGCATCCGTTTGTCTTTCCAATGTATATAAGTAGAATAGTCGTGGTTACCCAGTACGGAATATACTCCGTCTTTTGCCCGGAGTTGACTGAGAATAGGGATAAACTCGTCCAATTCCGAGGCGAGATTATTGACCATATCGCCGGTAAATAGAGCGAGGTCGGCATGTTGAGCATTACAAATGTTGATTGCTTTTTGAATGGCTTTTGCGTTACCTGTCCAACTACCTGAATGAATATCGGAAATCTGAAGAATGCGGTATCCGTCGAATGCTTGAGGCAAATCTTTGAACGGAATGGTCACATTACGCACCATGAAGTGCTGTTTACCCTCTGTGGCCCCGTAAATCAATTCGCCAAGCGCAAAGGCAGCAACAGCCAATGCGATATATTCTCCTGTTTTATTTCCTTTCCATATTTTCCGTATGGGTGTAAGTATTAACGAGATAAGCGTGAAAATCAACTTGGGGAATATGAGTATGAAGAAGATGAGTATGAAGTAACTCAGTCGTTGCATACTTGCAGGGTAGAAGTCGTGCGTAATAGCAATGGTGACTATACCAAGCAGCAACAGTGTGGTTGGAATCCAATAACAGATTTTTATCCATCGCTTGTCCGATTTACAAATAAACCGTTGGTATATATACCAATCGGGGAGAATCAATATGATGAAAAGGAAAATTAAAGTTCTGATTAATACCATAATATATTATAAATTATTTGCTAAATATTTTTTCGCTTGTTCCGTCGATACTTCTTTCCGACGAGCATAATCTTCTAATTGGTCCATGCCTATTTTACCTACTTCGAAGTAATGAGCTTTAGGATGGGCGAACATGAGTCCGCTGACCGAAGCGTGAGGCTGCATCATTCCATTTTCTGTGAGATGGATGCCGATTTGTTTCATATCGATTAGTTTGTCAAGGATAAAATTAACCGATACATCAGGCATAGATGGGTAACCGACAGCCGGACGGATGCCTTGATATTCCTCTTTGTGCAATTGATCTATAGTGAGATGTTCATCGGGCGCGTATCCCCAGACAGATTTACGTATCTGCTCATGGAAACATTCAGCAGTAGCTTCAGCCAGACGGTCGCAAAGAACCTGTACTAACAGGCGTTTATAGTCATCATTATCAAAAAGGTGTTCTACCTTTGCGTCGATAGTGGTGGCGAATACGCCCACCTGATCTTTTATTCCGGACGATAGCGGGCGGACAAAATCGCTTAGGCAAAGGAAATCGGAATTATCGGATTGCTGACGAAGTAATGGCAGGCGTATATCATTAAGTATCAGATCGTCACCATCGGAATTGGCATCTGCCAGAATGAAAATCCCATGTGTTTGGTATTGCCGGTCGAGTTCATTCAGCATCCTCACCGCCTCTCGGTAAAGATTAGATGCTTCTGCAGCTTTCGACTGTTCTTCTAAAGGAAAAGAATGAATCCATTGTGTCCGACAGGCATCACATTCGTGTATATCAGCTATTCCGGCGAATTTAGGAGTAAAGCCCCATGCATGGAAAAAATAGATCCAATGAATATAATCACTAACTTCGTGTATTTGAAAATGTCTGATCATCGCGTAAACCTCAATTCTTCACCGTGAACATCTTCATCCACTTTTGTTCCGTCGAATACCGGATGTCCGTTACAGAAAGTTTTCATCACCTTCGAATGGAATGTTTGTCCTTCCATCGGACTCCATTTACATTTGCTAAGAATATCGTCGGATGTAACAGTCCACGGATTATTCAAATCAACCAGCACCAGATCTGCTTTAAATCCTTTCCGTATGAAGCCGCGATGTTTTACCTGATAAATTGAAGCAGGAGCATGAGTCATTTTCCAGACTACTTGTTCAATGGAAAGTACTCCCTGATATGCGAGTTCCAGCATAGCCGGAAGTGAGAATTGAATCATTGGCATACCCGAAACAGCTTTGAGCGCGCCACCTTGCTTCTCGTTTAAAAGATGAGGCGCATGGTCGGTGGCAATAGTATCAATAATGTTGGTACGCAGTGCTTTACGCAATGCGTTACGGTCTGTTTCCGACTTGATAGCCGGATTACATTTGATACGGGTTCCCAGCGTTTTATAATCTTTATCGCAAAAATAAAGGTGAGAAACGGTTGCTTCCGCGGTAATTTTTTTCTTTTCCAAAGGCTTGTCTTCAAAAAGATTCAGTTCTTTTCCCGTGCTGATGTGCAGGATATGTAGTCGGCTGCCATAATCCTTAGCTAATTTAACAGCTAATGCAGACGAGTGATAACAGGCTTCCTCACTGCGTATAAGCGGATGGTAACATATATCGGGATCATCCCCGTATTCTTCACGAAAATGTTCCGTATTTGTTTTAATAATCGACTGTTCTTCGCAATGTGTAGCGATGATGATGGGCGAGCGTTGAAATACTTGTTTCAGTATTTCCATACGGTCAACTAACATATTACCGGTTGATGCGCCCATAAATAGTTTTACACCGCATATTCGTTGCTTATCCAACTGATGGAGCAAATCGGCATTGGTATTCGTTGCTCCGAAATAAAAGGAATAATTGACTATACTCTTTGTTGCTGCATCGGAAAATTTGTTTTCTAATGCTTCGAATGAGGTTGTCTGAGGATTTGTATTTGGCATATCCATAAACGAAGTAACGCCTCCGGCAGCGGCAGCAATACTTTCCGAATGGATATCGGCCTTGTAAGTCAATCCGGGGTCACGAAAATGAACGTGTTCGTCTATTACTCCCGGAAGAAGATGAAGACCTTCTGCGTTTATCTGTTCGTCAACGGGAGCAAAAGGCTGTTCATCGTCTTTAAGGATTTCAGCAATAACCTCGTCCTCGATGACAAGTCCACCTTTTTGCGTCTTACCTTCGTTGACTATCTGTGCATGTTGAATCCATGTTCTTTTCATGCTTGTTTTTTTTGAGGATATTTATGGTGTAGACTAAATAGTTTCAGTTGAATAACGCCGAAGAAAGCTTCACCAAAGATACTGGAGTTCATTTTTGATGTTCCCAATCGTCGGTTTACAAAAATAACCGGCACTTCGGCAATCTTAAATCCACATTTGTAAGCAGTGAATTTCATTTCTATTTGGAAAGCATACCCTTTGAAACGTATTTTGTCGAGGTTAATGGTTTCTAAAACTTCACGTCGGTAACACATAAATCCGGCTGTTGTATCATGTATAGGGATGCCTGTAATAATATGTACGTACTTTGAGGCGAAGTAAGACATGAGAACGCGTCCCATCGGCCAGTTTACAACGTTGACACCTGAGATATAGCGTGATCCGATAGCTGCGTCATAGCCTTCTTTCGCGCATTTTTCATATAAACGTGGCAAGTCGTTCGGGTTATGGCTGAAATCGGCGTCCATCTCAAAGATAAATTCGTATTTCTGTTCAATAGCCCATTTGAATCCTGCAATATAAGCTGTTCCTAATCCCAATTTTCCTTTTCTTTCAATCATGAACAGACGGTCTGGAAACTCCTGTTGCATTTGGCGAACGATGCCGGCCGTCCCATCAGGTGAATTATCTTCGATGATAAGAATATCGAATTGTTTTTCCAAGCTAAAGACGGCCCGGATAATATTCTCAATGTTTTCTTTTTCGTTGTAAGTAGGAATGATTACAATACTGTCATTTGTTCCCATAGGGTAAATAGTTTAATACCACAAAAATAAGGAAATAATTCTGAAAATAATCTTATTTTCTTGCAATTTATTCAAAAGTCAGTGAATGATAATTCCGCGTTTATTATGTTTGTTGAGGGATGTTTGCAGAATCGTAGTGGTGTTATTATTAAAACTATAACTTTTATTGCTGACAGATCCGGTGGTAATAAGGGCGAGTGTGTTATGCAGCAAATATTCGCGTGTATCACCCAAAGGATAAAGCGAATCTATAAGCTTTCGTTCGTTTAACTCATAATTTGGAGCGATTCCATTATTATAATTTGCTGTATTTTCGGCATTTAAAATATATGCAACGACAGGCCAGATAATGAACTTATGCTTTTCGTCATTGAAGGCTTGCATACCGACGGGCTTCCCATAAGTAGTCTCGCCCACAACGATGATGTTATCTTTTCCGAAGTAAGGTTTCAAGCAGTTGATGACAGCCTCGGAAGCTGATGCCGTATAACGAGACGTTATAATATACAATTTGTTTAAGTTGAGGTTTCCCATTTGATATTTTGGGTCTAAAAGAATTGTTTCATCTTTTAAGTTTCCGGTTTCATTATACTTTAATGTACAGAATGTTTTTCCAAGTGCGGAAGCGGGGACTAACAGGCTTGCCAATTCCTGCGCACAAGTCAGGTATCCTCCTGAATTATAGCGCAGGTCGAGAATAAAAGTATCGGTACCTATGGCTTTAAACCGTTCGAAAATATTCAGCATCCGGTTCCCATATTCTGTTTCTCCACTCTGATTTTTGGGTCCTGTACTGAACTCATTATAAACCATGTAAGCAATTTTTTGATTGTCGATGGTGTAGACGGAATCCAGATAGAAAGGATTCAGCTCAACGAAACGAGATTTTCCGATTGGTACTATATCTAAAGATTTCCATAAGCGTACGCTGTCTTGATCATAAACTATTTTGGAACGGGAAAGTGAAGTGGCATCCCCATCAATTAGTTTGGTGTAATTATTAACAGTTAGCTGATCTCCGCCGACAGCTGTGATCCAGTCTCCACGTTTCAGTCCGGCTTCCGAAGCCGGAGAGTTCGGCATGACATAAAGAACGCGAGCCATGGTATGAGCTGTAGTTCTTAACGGGTCGGTCATCACTTCAAATTCAAATCCGTAGCCCGAAGTACGGTTGATGTTGACGCGAGTTGAAATTGTATCTTTCCACTCAATATAAGAAAACGTATCACCTTTTCCATCTAAAGCCTTTTTATAGACTCGTTTAGCAAGAAAATCGTTAGCGTCATTGAAATAGTCTGATTCAGAAACTTCTGTTAAACTATCATTCCAGAGATAATATTTTTCCAGCACTTCATCAATCCACTTGTCGTCGGATACAAGGTTATTATATTCTTCCGTACGGTCTTCGCCGAAACAAGATGCCATAAAAATTATTAAGCTGAATAATGATAAAACGCGGATAAACTTATTCATGTTCAAACATATTTTTGCCAAAACTACAAATTTTCTTCCGGATTACAATAGTTCATCGGGTAAGATACGAATCTTTTCTTCGCTTAGACCTTGTGCTTTCAGATAAGGTTCATCTTCTTGATACAAACGGGTGAACTTATCAAAGCTATCGCTCAGGTTCATGGCATTTTTATAGCATGTGATCGCTTTATCGTTCATGTTAAGAACTTGATACAAGTGACCTGCATTCATCCAGTCTTGCAGTTTTGGAGTAGGTTCTTGTAATAATAACTCGTAATATTTCTGTGCTTGCTCATGTTTGCCGGTTACGAAAGAGCACCATGCAATAGCTCGTCGGGCTTCGTTTGGTTTATCAGACAGATATTCTACTTTAAAGAAATAAGGTAATGCTTCTTCGAACTGTTGCATCATGATCAGGCAACGCCCCATTTCCATGGTAAGTTTTAAGTTATTCTGATCTATAGTTATCAGTTGTTTATAATAATCGTAAGCCTGACGATATTGTTCGGTTTTCATATAACATAATGCTAAATGTCTTAATGTCCACTTGTCATCAGGATGCAGTAATTCAGATTTTTTATACCAATTAATGGCTGCGTCTAATTTCTTATTAACTTCTTGTATGTAGCCCAGTTTCTGGTAATATTCAGAATTGCTCTTATCTGATTCAGAAAGTGTAGAATATAAGGTAAAAGCTTCATCCAAGTATCCGTTTTGCAACAAATAATCGGCAATTGCTTTTTGTTCTTTTATATCGCTTAATGCATCTTTCAAATCTTTGCTATGCCAAAGTTGACAGCCGGTTCGGAATATGTCAATATATTCATTTCTGTAATCCCATAGTTTGAAGAAACGATATAAATCGTGAATATACTGACGACTAATTTGTTGTTGATTGAGTTGACCGCCTAATTGTTCTTTTAATTGCTCTTGTTCTTCCTCGCTGAGGTTATTTATATTCTGGTTTAATTGAGAGACTATCATTTTCCGGATAGAAGCGGGGGCTCCTATCAGATTAAAGCAGAAAGAATATTTGTCAGAGTTACAGAATAAGTCTGATTTTAGCATCCACATCAATGAAAATTCTTTTTCGTCATCAAATTCGTTAAGTGCTGAAAGTTCATGGTACTGAAGATCGAAAGGGTAGAACCAATGAGACATTTTTTTAAAGAATCGATAATGCTTGAATTGAGCGAAAGAGCTCATATATACGTCAGCTCCTGCCATTTGGAGTTCTCCCATGGCTCGTAGTTCATCAGCTAAGCGGGAATCCATCATTTGCTTTTCCCATTCAGGATTAAAATTCTCGTCATCATCATTTTCTTCGAAGCCAATATGCTGACCGCGACCGGTATTACGCATCATTCCCGGAATAATCTCCTCTTTCATTTTTCGATCTATTTTTTCCGTTTCACGAGTTAGCAAGAGTTGCATTTGGATAGTGTAAAGATTGTTGATGAATTTCTCATCAGCACATAACTCTTCCAAGGCTGATTTTGCTTGACGAAAAAGGATAACTCGCCAGTCATAAACGATAGAAACGAATGCCAGACCAACGATAGCACGCTGATTGATCATGATGTTCTTGTGTTGGTAAGCCTTGATCAGGAACATGTATTTCTTTATATCAAAAAGTTTCAATAAGGCCATGGTAACAGCACTGACAAGTACACAAAGGTCGTTTACCGAAATGAGCATAGAATTGAGTATAGAATACATTGTCGCTTCTGTTTCATCATTCCAATGCGATGAAGTCCATACTTTTTCAAACAGTTCGGTCACTGCGAGCTCGTGTTGCTGCTTGATATGGTCAATTTCCTCTTTCCGCTTTGCTTCATCAGGGTAAAGCCCGGGAGCTGTTGCCATATCTTCCGTATAATTCTCTAAATATAGTTGAAGATTGTAATATTCATGTGAATTAATTTTGTCATAGTTCCTTTTGATTCGACTGAAGTACTTATTCGGATCTGTGAGTACGCTTTTCTCAATGCGTGCCACATCCCATAAGTCATAAACTTTTCGAATCATTTTGTCGTACACTTCTTTAAAGTCAGGATCGTTTATACCCTTTCGGGAATAGTCCAGCATTAAATTGTATGATGTCTGTAGTTCATCAATATCACTGAGAAGTCTCCAATTCTGTGATTCTGAAGCCATCGTATGGATTTGGACAAGCGCTTCTTTGATTCGATGTTTTGCAATCAGATCCAGAATCGTTGTCTCTTCATCATTATATATTTTAAATCCAATCATATTAGTTTTTTCTTCAATTATCGCAAATTTTATGCCATGATGTTTACAAAAGTACCTATTTTCCTAAATACTTCCTAAGAAAAGAAAAGGAATTAGATAAATGTTATACCTTTGTGGCGGTATAAGTAGATTATGGACATTTCGGAAATTCAACGAATTTATGCCGGTCATCCGAACCGAAAGGGACTGGTTTCATTATTGGAAAAAAAATCGGTAAGAACAATTTTCCTGAGCGGACTACGTGGCTCTTCGGCAACCTTATTCTTTTCTTTTGTTATCAAAGAAAATAAGAAAACGATTGTTTTTATTTTGAACGATTTAGAATCGGCCGGTTTTTTCTATCATGATTTGGTTCAGATAAATGGCGATGCTGATATTCTTTTTTTCCCTTCGTCTTACCGACGGGCTATTAAGTACGGACAAAAAGATAAAGCTAACGAGATACTCCGTACAGAAGTGCTTAATAGATTGCAATCGGGCGATGCAATAGCAATTGTTACTTATCCTCAGGCATTGGCTGAGAAAGTAGTGTCTAAGTTGGAGATGAGCGCAAAAACTCTTGAGTTTAGTGTAGGCCAGCATGTTGAAGTAGAATCTTTAGAGAAGCAATTGTTCGATTTTGGTTTTAATTTGGTAGATTATGTTTATGAACCTGGTCAATATGCTGTGCGTGGCAGTATCATTGACGTGTATTCTTTTGCGTCCGAATATCCTTTTCGTATTGATTTCTTTGGAAATGAGATAGATAGTATTCGAACTTTTGAGGTTGAATCGCAGTTGTCTAAAGAGAAAAAGGATAGTATATCTATTGTTCCTGAGTTCACAAAGGAAGATTTATTGAAAGGTGTTTCTTTTTTTAAATTTATTCAGGAGGATACTATCATTGCTTTGAAAGATTTACTTTGGGTTCGCGAGAATATTCAGTCTATTCATGATGAAGCAGTATCCCCTCAAGCTTTACAAGCATACGAAGGCGATAAGCAGGAGTTGATGGATTTGAATAAGAAGTTGATAGACGGCTCGAAGTTTACTGAAGAAGTGTTGGATTTTAAGCGGATAGAGTTTGGATTGAAACCGACAGGAACTCCTCAGGGTTCTTTAAAATTTGACGTAGCTCCTCAACCTATATATCATAAGAATTTTGATTTGGTAAGCACTTCTCTGAAGGATTATCTTTCGGAGAACTATACCATATATATGTGTTCTGATAGTCAAAAGCAGAACGATCGTCTGAAAGATATTTTTGAGGAACGAGGGGATAAAATTACATTTACTCCGGTCAATAAAACCCTTCACGAAGGCTTTTCGGATAATCAGCTGAAGTGTTGCGTATTTACCGACCATCAGATTTTTGATCGTTTTCATAAATATAATTTAAAGAGTGACAAGGCTCGTAGTGGTAAAGTTGCTCTTACGCTAAAGGAACTGAATGAGTTTGAAATAGGCGATTATATTGTTCATATCGATCACGGTATTGGCAAGTTTGGCGGACTGGCGCGGATTCCTAATGGGAATTCTACACAGGAGGTTATCAGAATTATTTATCAGAATGATGACATCGTTTTTGTTTCTATTCATAACCTTCATAAGATTTCAAAATATAAAGGTAAGGAAGGTGAGGAACCTCGTCTGAGCAAATTGGGTACCGGCGCATGGGAAAAGATGAAAGACCGGACAAAGACCAAGATTAAGGATATTGCCCGCGACTTGATAAAGCTTTATTCTCAGCGGAAGAAAGAAAAAGGTTTTCAATATTCTCCTGATAGTTATTTGCAACAGGAGCTGGAAACCAGCTTTATTTATGAAGACACCCCCGACCAGTTGAAAGCCACTCAAGATGTCAAGAAAGATATGGAGAGTGACCGTCCGATGGATCGATTGATTTGTGGCGATGTCGGTTTCGGTAAGACAGAGGTATCCATTCGGGCGGCTTTTAAAGCGATAACCGATGGGAAACAAGTGGCCGTATTAGTGCCAACTACTGTTTTGGCTTTCCAGCATTATAAAACATTTACGGAGCGTTTGAAGAATTTCCCTTGTAAGGTGGATTACTTGACGCGTGCTCGTTCGGCAAAGGATGTATCGTGTATAAAGGAAGAATTGGCAAGCGGGAAGATAGATATTATAATCGGTACTCATAAACTGATAGGAAAGTCTGTTAAGTTTAAAGATTTGGGCTTGTTGATTATTGATGAGGAACAGAAGTTTGGCGTAAGTGTAAAGGAGAAACTCCGTCAGATGAAAGTTAATGTGGATACGTTGACCATGACCGCTACTCCCATTCCTCGTACACTGCAATTCTCTTTGATGGGGGCACGCGATCTGTCTGTTATTCAGACTCCTCCTCCTAATCGTTATCCTATTCAGACGGAAGTACATGCATTTAACGCGGAAATTATTACCGAGGCTATTAACTTTGAGATGAGTCGTAACGGTCAGGTCTTTTTTGTGAACAACCGAATAGAAAGTTTGCCTGATTTACAAGCTTTGATTCAAAAGAATATTCCGGACTGCCGTGTGGCCATTGGTCATGGACAGATGGATCCGGAGAAGTTGGAAGAGATTATTACCGGATTTATTAATTATGATTATGATGTATTGCTCTCCACTACGATAGTGGAGAATGGAATAGACATTTCGAATGCGAATACCATCATCATTAATAACGCGCAAAACTTTGGATTGAGTGATTTACATCAGATGCGGGGGCGTGTAGGACGAAGTAATAAAAAAGCATTCTGTTATCTGTTGGCTCCATCAAGAGAAAGTTTGACACCGGAGGCTCGTCGTCGTTTGGAGGCCATTGAGAATTTCAGTGATTTAGGCAGTGGTATTCATTTGGCAATGCAGGACCTTGATATTCGTGGTGCCGGAAATATGTTGGGCGCGGAGCAAAGCGGATTCATTGCCGACTTAGGTTATGAGACTTATCAGAAGATTCTGAATGAAGCTGTTCATGAACTGAAAGAGGATGAGTTCGCGGAACTGTTTGCCGATCAAGATAAGATCAAGAATAACGGTAAGCTATTCAGCGGAGAGAACTTTGTGGATGATTGTCAGATAGAAAGTGACTTGGAGCTGCTGTTTCCCGACCAATATATACCGAGCAGCAGTGAGCGAATGTTACTTTATCGTGAGCTGGACGGATTGGAAAAAGACGAAGATGTAGAGGCTTTCAAAGTTCGTTTGGAAGATCGGTTTGGAAAAATTCCGAAAGAAGGGCAGGAGTTGCTGAAAGTGGTTCCGTTACGAAGAATGGCACAACATTTGGGCATAGAAAGAGTATTCCTTAAAGCAGGTAAGATGACGCTCTTTTTGGTGTCCAGACTTGACAGCCCTTATTATCAGAGCAATGCTTTCGGGAAACTGATTGCTTATATCGGAAAGCATCCGAGGAACTGTAATTTGCGTGATAAAAACGGAAAGCGCAGTATGATTATAAGAGATGTTAACTCCGTAGAGAAAGCAGTAGGAATTTTAAAAGAGATGGAAAGTCTTCCATCGGAATAGTAAATCGGATGTCATTAACGTGCATCTGGTGACGCATAGCAGTTGCCATTCTAATACGTAAGGATATATTGAAGAGATATTATAAGTTCAAAGGCTCATCTTGTAATACACACCCTATTCAATGGATATAAAAAAGACCATAAGAAAGAAATTCCTATGGTCTTTTCTGTATAGTTGGGATTAGTAAACAAATGTCTTCAGCAGATAATAAGTGAATATACCGCCTATATAACCGACAAAGGCAATCCATGTAATATGCTTCATGTACCAACCAAACGAAATCTTTTCCAATCCCATGGCAATAACGCCGGCAGCACTGCCAATAATCAGCATTGAACCGCCTACACCGGCACAGTAAGCCAACAGTTGCCAGAAGATTCCATCAATAGCAAAATCGCCTGCAACCTGTAACGGATACATACCCATACATCCGGCAACTAACGGAACATTATCAACAATGCTGGAGATAACGCCAATGACACCGGTTACGATATAATGATTACCATGCGATACGTCGTTCAGCCATTGACCGGCAGTAGTCAGCACCCCAACCTCTTCCAGACAGCTGACAGCCATCAGAATGCCAAGAAAGAAAAGAATAGTACTTAAGTCAATGTGCGTGAGCAAGTTGGTAACTCGCTTATTCATTCCACCTTTTTCATCTTTCTGCAAATGATGATAGAACAACTCTGTAGTAACCCACAGAACAGAAAGGATGAGCAGAATGCCTACGAATGGAGGAAGATTTGTCAGATAACGGAAGATAGGAACGAAACAGAGACCGCCTACACCAAGAAAGAAGATGGTTTTGCGTTGCTTTGACGTGAAATCTTCCGCCCCTTTGTTCGTGATGGACGTATCCGGAGTGGTCAATTCACCTTTCAACTGTGTTTGCAGTATTAAAGCAGGAATGACCATTGAAACAATAGATGGCAATAATACCTCTTTAATGACTCCGGCAGCACTAATCAGGTTGCGGTTCCAAAGCATGATGGTTGTCACATCTCCGATAGGAGAGAAAGCCCCACCTGAATTGGCTGCAATGATGACAAGCGCGGCATAAATGATTCTGTCCGTATGTTCTTGAACCAATTTGCGAAGTACCATAACCATTACGATAGTAGTGGTCATGTTATCTAAAATAGCACTAAGAATAAAGGTCATGAATGCTATACGCCAAAGAAGTGTTCGTTTCGACTTTGTCTTCATAGTCTCTCGGACAAAGTTAAATCCTCCGTTCTGGTCGACAATCTCAACAATGGTCATGGCACCCATCAGGAAAAACAATGTAGTGGATGTACTCCCCAAGTGACGCTCAATAATATCGTTTACAGCGTTGTTAATCTGATCGGGTTCGACTCCTGTAATGTATTGTCCGGGGTTGATCATATAGATTGTCCAGCAGACAACAAACATCAGCAATGCAACAGCAGCCTTGTTGACTTTTGTAACACCCTCTAAAGCTATACAGGCATAGCCCAAGATAAAGGCGATTACGATTGCAATAGTTAAAACAGACATATTATAAACTTTAAATATTATGCTACATTACAAGTGAGTTACCAAGTTTATCAATCGTTTATTCGTTAGAATAATGTAGCGATAAGTTCAGCCTCTTTTCCTTCATAGACTTTTAAATCTACAACAGGATGGTAGTAGAAACCGGAGTAAGTGAATGGCTGGATGGCTACAAATTGATGATCCCGAGCTATGCACGCCTCCACATGGATACTACCTACTTGTGAATGCTCTATCTTGCCGACAGATTTGATTGCTTCTTCTAACTTATCGGGAGGAGTACTCAAAATCTTTTCTATCTTGGCACCGCCTTCATTGGTGTATTCGAATTGAAATACGTCGATAGGACTTTGAGTCGGTTTGAATATTATAGTCTGTTTTAATCCGAACAGACTGCTTTTAATAAGTATATGCTCATTTTTAGAGATAGCCTCACCTATCTCCATGTTTTTTATATTTGCCATAATAATGTTTCTTTTTATGAATAAAAATTTGAAAAGTAAGACGGATAAAAAGATACTTATGGCTAACACAAAATATGTCGTAACGCAATTACATAATAATCGCATACGGCTTCCGTTTGATAAGGGGCTGTTTCCAACTTAAACTTACCTGCGGCATTCGATTTTATATATTTTGTGTATTTATAGAATAAGGGCATTTTGCCCATAGGCTTATTTGTTCTGAAAGAGGGAAGAACACGTTGTGGGCGTGAGTTGCAAATTCGATAAATATTTTGAACATCTTGAATATTTGCAACGCCGTTTTTGTTATGTGAAAAAGAGTCGAAAGCATAATCATTGGTCTGTTTTTCCTGTTTGGTATGTTGAACCGCTTCCGCTGTTTTCCATTCTCCGGTCAAACGCGGAATGTCAAGACATGCGACTTTACCGGCACATGCGAATGTCAGGGCGATGAATAAAATGATTAGATGTAAGAAGTCTTTCGTATTCATTCTTCAAAAATAATCTGCGCAAAGATAAACTGAAATATTATTCATTGTTAACTTTCAATCGCTTAAATTTCAATCCTATCGTGAATATAAGTTAATAAAAATGTTTATCTTAGCGCATCAATTTTATTACTATGGACAGACGAGAATTTATTCAGACCTCAGTGTGGACAGGTTTAGCTTGTCTCGTTGATTTTGATAGAGCCTTTGCCGCAGGGCAAAACGATAAGAGCGTAGGGAAGCCTTGGAGAGGTTGGAAGAAGGGACAATTCCAAGTTCACTTTATTTATACAGGTGTAGCGGAATCAATGTTTTACATATTCCCTGACGGAACAACTATGTTACTCGATTGTGGTGATCATAATGCTATCGGGAGGGGGAAATTAGCAGTTCCTGTCTTACCTAATCCTGACAGGCATGCGGGCGAATGGATTGCTCGTTACGTGCAGCGGGTAAATCCTTCGGGAAGTGACGTGGATTATATGATGCTCTCGCATTATCATTCCGATCATGCCGGATGTTCGACTTTCTATGCGTCGAAAGATAGACGTGACGAACAGGATTATTTCTTGAGTGGATTCTCTCAAGCAGCAGAATCACTGAACTTTGGAAAGGCTTTCGACCGAAGTTGGCCAACGTATGATGATCCTATTCCGATAAATGACGAATCAGATGGAGGAACGGTCGGGCACATGAAGCGCTTTTACGAATATATGCAGAAACATCGTGGAATGCAGATGGAAAAATTCAAACTTGGTGCCGTGAATCAGATCGCTATGTTGAAGAATCCTTCAGAATATAAAAATTTTTCGGTACGTAATATTTGCGCGAACGGGAGTATTGCGTACCCTGATGGAACTATAAAAGACTTATATAAAGATCGCATTGCAAAAGAACATCCGAAGACGTTGAACGAGAACGGAATGAGTCTCGGAATGATTTTTACATACGGAGAGTTCAAATTTTATACCGCAGGCGATTTCTCGGATAAATGGAAATTGCCCGATGGAGCGGAATATGAAATAGAGGATGCTATTGCTGATGCTTGTGAGAAAGTGAATGTCGCCAAGATTAATCATCACGGACATTATTCCATGCCACGCAAACTGATTGAGGTTCTTCAGGCACGTGTCTATGTGAGTTGTGTTTGGGACCAATTGCATAATGTGGCTCCGGTGATGGAACGGTTGGCCGACCGCTCTATTTATCCTGATGACAGAATCATTTGTCCGGGGATATTCCCTAATGAGCGCAGGGAAGAGGATGCCGGTAAAATTTGGATGAGTGATATTAATAAGGACTCGTTTGATGGAGGACATATCATTTTGAATGTGGAGCCGGATGGAAAGAGATATTCTATCACTTATCTGACAGCGGATGATGAGTCGATGACTGTAAAGAGTGTGATAGAATTTAATAGCCGATAATTAAGTACTTTTTTTATAAAGAAAAAGAATGTCCTTTAAAAAAAATGATATACCTTTGCACAATTGTTGAAAAATTCAAATAATATTAATCTAATTATATGGCTTACAAACGTATATCTGCAGTAGAAGCTGCATTAATGATTAAGAATGGAGAGAACATTGCGCTTAGTGGATTTACACCTGCAGGTGTCGCTAAGGCAGTAACTAAAGAGTTGGCAAAGATTGCTGAGACGGAACATCAGGCTGGACGTCCGTTTCAGGTTGGTATCTATACAGGTGCGTCAACCGGTCAGAGTACGGATGGTGACTTGGCAAATGCTCACGCTATCAAATATCGTGCTCCATATACAACTAACCCTGATTTCCGTAAGCATGTCAATATGAATGAAATTGCTTATAATGACTTGCATTTAAGTCAGATGGCTCAGGAGCTCCGTTATGGTTTCATGGGAGAAGTTGATTGGGCAATTCTTGAAGTTAGTGATATCGACGAGGGGGCTGATTCATGTAAAGCTTATTTAACTGCCGCAGGCGGTATCAGTCCTACTGCTGCTCGCTTGGCTAAGCACGTAATTCTTGAGTTGAACACTTTTCATAATCCTAATTCTAAGTTCATTCATGACGTATACGAGCCACTCGACCCACCTTATCGTCAGCCAATTCCTATCACTCATGTGGGAGACCGTATCGGTAAACCTTATGTTGATATTGATCCGAAGAAGATTGTTGGCGTTGTTGAATGTAACATTCCTGATGAGGCTCGTGCGTTTAAGGACAGTGACCCATTAACCGATAAAATAGGACATTTGACGGCAGAGTTTTTGGTTAGCGATATGAAGCGTGGTATTATTCCGTCTTCATTCTTACCTTTGCAGAGCGGTGTGGGCAGTACGGCTAATGCTATTCTTGGTGCTTTGGGCAATGATAAGAACGTTCCGGTATTCAACATTTATACAGAGGTTATTCAGAACTCAGTTATTGAGATGATGTTGAATGGTCGCGTAAAGGATGCTTCTGCTTGTTCTCTGACAGTTTCTAACGAGTGTCTGATGCAGGTGTACGATAATATGGATTATTTTAAGGATCACCTGACATTACGTCAAAGTGAAATCTCAAACTCTCCTGAGGTAATGCGCCGTTTAGGTGTCATCGCCATCAATACTGCTTTGGAATGTGATATTTATGGTAATGCGAACTCAACTCATATCAGCGGAACCAAGATGATGAATGGTATCGGAGGTTCCGGAGATTTTGAGCGTAATGCATACATCAGTATCTTTACTTGTCCTTCAACTGCGAAGGGAGGTATGATTAGTTCCATTGTTCCTTTCTGTAGTCATATCGATCATACTGAGCACGATGTCAATATCATCGTTACCGAACAAGGTGTTGCGGATTTGCGTGGCAAATGCCCGATGGAGCGTGCGGAAATTATTATTGAAAATTGTGCTCATCCGGATTATAAGCCGGTTCTCCGTGAATATCTGAAGATTGCCAAAGGCGGACAGACTCACCATTATTTGCCCGCAGCATTCGCTATGCACGATACTTTAACTCGTAAGGGTGATATGAGGTTAACTGACTTTTCGGAATATGTAAAGGCATAATAAAAATTGTATCTATAATTAATGAAGGCGGATGGATCGTTTGGTTCACCCGCCTTTTCTTTTAGTCATTTGATGGACATCTGTTAGTGTTTTTATTGTGGATAAAAAAGTGTACCACGCACGTGATGCATGTGTACCACGCACGTGATGCATGTGTACTACGCACGTGATGCACGTTACTCACGCAGGTGATGCATGTGTATCACGCACGTGGTACGATTTCTTTGTACATAGAAAAAGGTTAACTGACGGATAAAAAATAGGGAGACTCTTTATGAATCCCCCCATTTTTATGTAGAGAAACGCGTTATTTTGCATGAATAGTAGTTGTTGCTTTATTTAAACCATCGGCTGTTGCTGTAATGCCGACAGTTCCTTGCTTACCATTACTCATAACGGTGAGCATGCATTTGCCGTAAAACGCTTTACGATGGTTGGCTTTGAAGTGCTCCATGGATGTTTGACAACCATTGTCTACGCCTGCGTTAAAGCCACAGCCTTGAACATCAAAGGAAATGTCGTTATCGGCATTTGGGCAGAGGTTACCGTCCTTGTCAAGCACTTCTACGGTAATATAGCTGATGTCTTTTCCGTCGGCAGTTATTTCTGTTCTGTCAGGAGTCAGGCGGATTTGAGCGGGTGCTCCGGCTGTATGAATCTCTTGTTCGGCAACCACTTTTCCATCTTTACGTGAAACAACCTTGACAGTTCCCGGCTCGAATTTAACACGCCACCAAACATGGAAGATTTCCGGTTCTTTTGTTTTGACGCCTTGCGATTTGCCATTAATGAATAGTTCCGCTTCGTCGGCATTGTTATAGTAGCACCATATATCAATATCCTGTCCTTCTGTCCAGTTCCAATGGGGGAATAGGTGAAGTACGGTTTTATCAGGACGCCATTCCGACTGATACATATAATATATGTCTTTCGGGAAGCCGGCCAAGTCGATGATACCGAAGTAAGAGCTGCGGGCCGGCCATGGATATGGAGTTGGTTCGCCTATATAGTCGTAACCGGTCCAGATATATTGTCCTGCCACAAAGTCATACTTCTTCACTTCGCGCCATGTATCCTCCTGCGTACTGCCCCAAGGCACGTGACAATTGTCGTAATCGGAGCATTGGAGCGACGGGTCATTGAATGGATGACGCCAGTCTTTTGGCCATATAAACATAGAGTCGGAAGGCATTCGGTAATAGCCTCTGGTTGCCAGTCCGGATACACTTTCAGTCACGACAAAAGGCTTTTCGGGAAACTCTTTCGGCACGTCTTTATAATCTTTTTCGCCATAGTTGAACCCGAGAATATCCAGACTGTTAGCTAAGAACAGATTGTTATCCTTACCATGATAGTTACATGCGGCAATAGTAGGACGGGTTGGGTCAAGTTTTTTAGCGATGTCGCATAACTTTCTTGTTAATAAAGCATTGACATTTAGTTCTTCACCTTCTTTATTCAGACCGGCATTCGCTTTAGGAAAGTTGAGCGCGAAGTTAACTTCTGTTTCCGACAGATTATCCTCTTCACCTCTACGGGTATTCTGTTCACGCACCTCGTTACCGATGCTCCACATAAATACCGACGGATGATTTCTGTCGCGGAGCAGTAGGTCTGTCATATCTTGTTCATACCATTCTTCGAAATAATTTCCGTAATCGTATTTTGTTTTCTTTAGATACCACATATCAAAAGTTTCATCCATAACGATAAAGCCCATGCGGTCGCAAAGGTCGAGCATTTCCGGCGCGGGCGGATTATGTGAACAGCGTATTCCGTTGCATCCCATTTCTTTCAACATCTCTAAGTGAGCTTCCATAGCACGTGTATTAAACGCGGCGCCCAATGAACCCAAGTCGTGATGCAGGCATACTCCGTTAATTTTTATTTGTTTTCCGTTGAGAATGAATCCTTTCTCTGCACTAAACTCGAATGTACGGATGCCGAAAGGTGTATTATAGGTGTCAATGATACGATTGTCATCATAAGCACATAATTCAGTCTTTATATTATACATATACGGATTGTCTATGTTCCAGAGTGTTGGATTGGCTATGTTGAGTTCCTGAACAATCTCTTGGCTTTGTCCGGAAAGGATATTCCGGTTATCGGAAGAAACCTCCGCAACCGTTTGTCCATCCTTATTTTGCACTATGGTATGTACTTTAATGGAAACGTCAGTTGATATATTTTTTTCCGCTTTCATGGCATTTTCTATGGTAGCGCGGATAGTCAGTGTGGCACTTTGTTCCGAAACTTTTTCAGCTGTAACGTATGTTCCCCATTGGGCGATATGGACAGGATTAACCGCCATCAGATGAACCGGACGGTAAATGCCACAGCCCGAATACCACCGGGAGTTTGGTTGCTTTTCGTTATCTACTTTGACAACCAAAACATTTTTTTCGTTAAACTTCAGATATGGAGTCATATCGTAACTGAATGAGATATAGCCATAAGGTCGGGAACCTAACTTTTGACCGTTCAGATAGACAGTGGAGTTCATGTAAACGCCTTCGAAGTAGATGTAATACTTTAATTCTTTGTTGGCAACGGAGAATGTTTTTCTATACCAACCGATACCTCCCGGGAGTGCTCCACCTGATGTACCTGACGGATTGTCTTTGCTGAAGTCACCTTCGATAGCCCAATCGTGGGGGAGGTTTAATTTACGCCAACCGGAATCATCAAAATCCGGACTGATGGCAGAAGAGTCATTTCCTAATTGGAAAGTCCAATCGGCATTGAAATCATTGTCACGTTCCAGTTTCTCCGATTGATTTGCACAACTGCATACTAATATAAGTAGACAGCAAACAAACGATAGATGGAAAATTCTTTTCATATAAATTAGATTTAAAAAATAATCCCTCCGACTTTATAATAGACGGGAGGGATTCTATAAATGTAATAATATTATTTTGCGTAGCTTACGGAACGAGTCTCACGGATAACAGTGATTTTAACTTGTCCCGGATAAGTCATCTCGTCCTGAATCTTCTTAGCTATTTCGCCGGAAAGTTGTTCAGTTTCCTTATCATCGATTTTGTCAGCGCCAACTATGACGCGGAGTTCACGTCCGGCTTGAATAGCATACGTTTTGGTAACACCGGGGTAAGACATCGCTAATTGCTCTAAGTCGTTCAATCGTTTAATATATGCTTCAACAATTTCGCGACGTGCCCCCGGACGAGCACCTGAGATAGCATCACAGACTTGAACGATGGGAGCAAGCAACGTAGTCATCTCAACTTCATCATGGTGAGCACCGATAGCATTGCAGATTTCCGGTTTCTCTTTATACTTTTCCGCGAGTTTCATACCGAGCAGCGCGTGTGGCAATTCCGGTTCGTCATCAGGAACCTTACCTATATCGTGTAACAGACCGGCGCGTTTTGCTTTCTTCGGGTTCAAACCTAATTCAGAAGCCATGATAGCACAAAGATTAGCAGTTTCGCGAGCATGTTGCAATAAGTTCTGACCATAGGAAGAACGGTATTTCATCTTTCCGATAATGCGAATCAGCTCAGGATGCAAACCATGAATACCTAAATCGATCGTCGTACGTTTACCTGTTTCAATAATTTCATCTTCAACTTGTTTTTTCACTTTGGCAACCACCTCCTCGATACGAGCCGGATGGATACGTCCATCGGTTACCAATTGGTGTAAGGCTAAGCGGGCAATCTCACGGCGAACAGGGTCGAAAGCGGAGAGAACGATAGCTTCCGGTGTATCATCGACAACGATTTCGACACCTGTAGCTGCTTCAAGAGCACGGATATTACGTCCTTCACGCCCGATGATTCGTCCTTTGACTTCATCGTTATCAATGTGGAATACAGTGACAGAGTTCTCGATAGCTGTTTCACTGGCAACTCGTTGTATGGTTTCAATGACAATTTTCTTAGCTTCTTTATTTGCAGTCAGCTTAGCGTCGTCTATAATATCGTTGATGTACGATTGGGCTTGTGTTTTAGCTTCTTCCTTCATGGACTCGACCAAGTGTTCTTTAGCCTCTTCCGCCGACAGACCGGAAATTGTTTCCAGTTTTTCACGCTCTTGCTGTTGCATCTTGTCAAGTTCCTCTTTCTTCTTATCGATTATAATAAGTTGATTATCAAGATTAGTTTTGTATGCTTCAGTTTCAGCACGCTTGCGTTGAATTTCTTCCTGACGCTGTTTGAGCATGAGCTCACGTTGTTTTAGCTTGTTTACTTCTTGCTGAATACGTTGGTTACGTGCTGTAACCTCCTTTTCCAGTTCAGCTTTTTTATTTAAGAATTGTTCTTTTACTTCAAGAAGTTTGTTCTTTTTTATGACTTCTGCTTCATTTTGTGCATCCTGTAGGATAGCGGCTGTTTTGTTCTTCATGCCATATTTGAAGATCAAGTAGGATGCTCCCGCACCTATTATAAGGCACACAACTGCAATTATTACTGTTACCATTGTTATTAATTTATATATAATAAAAAGCGCACATTCCAAAAGGTTAAGGTTATGGTCCTTTCCTTTTAGGATGTGCGTGTAATTTCTAAATATGTAACGAAACAGGTGATTATTTGATAAATTTGTCTATCAAATTTGTCAGTTCCTCAAGTTTCTCCTCATACGGCTTTACATCTGTAGAGCTTTTCAGAGAAGCACTCTCAAATGCCAATTCTAACGCAGCCATTGCCCAATGTCTTTTATCGTTCATTTGTGGGTAAAGGGTGCGATACCTGTTTAGTTTATAATTAATCTGTTTGGCAGCTTCACGATAAAAGATTTCGTCATTGCGACGAATTCTCATAGGGTAATTGTCGTTGTCAATCAGTAAATTTATTTTTAACATATTGTCGTCCATCTCAATCGTTTTATTAGGGTTGTTATTCATTCAATAAAGCGATGCAGCGGTCAACTTCACGCACAAGCTTTGACAATCGTTTTCTTGTTTCAGTAATATCCTGATCATGAATACCGATTGTCTTGGCTATTCGAAGGTTGGTATACATGGCTTCCAAATCTTTTTTACTATCCGCTAACATACTAACTTCTTCGTCTTTTTTTACGAGAAGTTGCTTAAGACTTTCGTTTTCTTTTTGTAACTCTTCATATAAATGAATGAGTTGTCGAAGTCTTGATTCGAAAGTTGATAATAGATTTTTATTCTTTTCAGCCATTTAAACCAAAATTCTATACAAATATAAATGGTTGAAGTCAAATAAAGAAATATTTTTTTAAGAATTTCAGAAAATCTTGTTAAAAAAGTTTTTGAGGATGAATTGATTAGCCTTTTGGACTTAAAGCATTTCTAAATCTTCGAACATTTTCCGGTAGATATTTGCCTTGTTTTCCACACTCATTGGATATGCTCTGCTGGATGAAGGCATTCGGTAGAGTCGCATTTCTTTATTGTTAAACCGGAAGGTCTCGTATGTTCCCACCTTTGGAATCGCGACTTGTATTTGCGTTTGCAATGTTTCTGTTGCTTTCTCGCCGGTTGTAACGATGGCTTTGCATTGTGGAATCTTTTCCAATAGATCGGGGATGTCCGTAGGTTGAACAATTTCCAAGAATTTATCCGAAGCATTATCCTTCAGGCGGCGGATGGTCATGGCCGTATCAAAGAGTGCGACACCTTTTTCATTGAGAAACTGAATGAGATGTTGTTCGTCGAATATTTTTTGATCGGGAATAATGAAGTGATTTTTGTCTCCAAAGAAGATGAGTCCGAAGATACGCCACATATCATTGATGAAATTCGGATAATAAAAATTCATCTTCCACCGTTTAGGCTGTGGAGGGAAACTCCCAAGCATCAGCAGTTGTGCGTTTACAGGGAGAAACGGTTTAAACGGATGTTGCTCTACATCCATTATTTCGTATCTTTTGGTTCTTTAGGTTTCGGTTCTTTCTTTGCCAGCATGACAATGTTGTAAGCATATTCTGTCATCCAGGCTTCTGAGTAGTTCAATTTGCTAATATATGTACGGATGTTGCGGGCAGTCTTGGTAACACCGGCATCTTTAAAGTCGTTCTTTGTCATAATATCGTTAATGGTCTTTTCCGTCATAGCACGGAGTGTCTTTTTCATGGCGCTTGGCATTCGGAATTTCCATTGCATCAGGTTGCCGATAACCATCATCAGATCGTTGCTAAATCCCTGAAACATATAGAGGTAGCTCTGAATGTCATTAGGATTGTGGCAATTCTTTTTAATGGACGCGTCTATTTCTGAGAAGAATTTGTTGTTGATTCCATAGATATCAATCAACATTTTCTTACAACGTGATTTCTCTGCTAAGCCTAACTTGTTATTGGAGGTTGGGACTTTCAATGTACGTTTGAATACGGCCAAGTCGGGAAGGAAGTTGATGTTGGTAATGCCCAAATTACTTGCCATGACCGACTGATAATATACACGAATCAGTGTCATGAAATCTTCCATGCCACCAACTTTGGTTGTTTCTTCAGTATTCTTTTTACCTAAGAGACGCTTAATAGAATCTATGATACCCATAATTAATATTCTTTTTTTCTTTTATAGTCGCAAAGATAGTAAAACTTTGGGAAGTATTACCTTATTATAATATAAGAATTCAGGGCAGAAAGCATTAGAATTTCTTTTATAACTCCTTTTTATTCCATTCGTACATAAAATGATGGTTGACAAAGATAGGCGAGATAATGCCGAAACGAATAAAGTCGGCCAATAAATCTGTTGCTTTTTGCCGATTCAATTTGCAGAGTTTACAGCATTGCGACAGGGAAATCCGTCTTCTTTCTTTGAGCTCACGGAGTAGTAATTCTTCTTTTTCGGTAAATGTGAGCAGTGTTCCATTCGGGGCTTTGATTTGTTGCCAGACTTTCATGTGGACAATGGTTGCCTGAATGTTCTCATCTTTAATTCTAACGTATGCCCAAGGTTTATTCTGTTCATCAAGCGCGTAGACAGGCTTTATGGGTGACTCTTCGATGTCAACTTCCAATACAGTCTTTCCTTCTACATTAAATGGTTTCGTCTTAATGGAGATTTTGGGCTGGCAATACATGGAAGCCGCTGCCTGAATCATATAAATCTCTTCTTCTGAACGAACTCCCGCGATTTTCCCGTTATCTTTTACGCCTACCAACAGTCGTCCGCCTTTTGTATTCGCGAACGCAGAGAAACTTTTTGCGATTTTTCGTGCGTCCGAGATTTCAAACTTAAAATCTTGATGCTCATGTTCTCCTTCCGCAATAAGTTCTTGTATGTATTCTTTATCGGTAAGCTTTTTCATTATTTTATTTAGTCGCAATGTTTATGTGTCATGATATTAAGTACCAGCTTATCGGTCTCACACATAGCGTCTTTTCCTATTTGCGTCAGGTTACGGATAGTTTTGTCCACATCATCATCAATAATCCCTTCGACGGAAGTGACACATTGATTTTCCATTGCTAAAAGCGCGGAGAGCATCGCGGTAGATGTTCCGCTTGTCACTTTCAGCGCGCAGCTTGGTTTAGCTCCATCGCAAATCATGCCGGTAATATTGCCAATCATATTTTTAATGGCATACGTAATCTGTTCGTACGTGCCTCCCATCAGATAAGTGACTCCGCAGCTTGAGCCTGTGGAAGCAACCACACAACCACAAAGTGCTGACAAACGTCCTAAGCTTTGTTTGATATAGATAACGGTGAGGTTACTGAGTGTGAGCGCACGAATGAGTTCTTCTTCCGATTTTTGGTTGTTTTTCGCGTAAATCATGACAGGTAAAGTAGCTGTAATGCCTTGATTGCCACTGCCCGAATTACTCATTACCGGAATCATTGCTCCTGCCATTCGGGCATCGCATGCGGCAGAAGTGTAGGAGAGTATTTCAGAGAACGTATTTCTTCCGAGGATTTTTTGCTTCAATTCGCTGTCTTTCAAGATACATCCCAATTGGTGTCCAAACGTTCCTTTGAACGATTGCTCCGCTGCTTTTTTATTCATTTCGCCCGATTCAAGCATAAAGCGAATTTCATCCAGTGGGGCGGTAGTGGCAAATTCATACACCTTTCTGAATGTTAGTTGAATATCATCATCTTTCGCTTCGGATGAGGCTTTCTGCTTTTTATCCAGTAATACCTTATTATTATATGCTGCGTAAATAAAGTTGGTATGTCCGCCGGATATGATTGCTTTCGCGTGGTCTTCACCTGAATCGCAAGTTACTTCAATATAGAGCTTTTCCGTGATATTTTCTTTCAGACCGATGCAGATGATATTATCTGCAATCATCTTTTTACCTTCTTTCACTGAAGCCGGAGTACAATCTTTCAGCACTTCGAGCCCGTATTCCGACTTTCCGATGAGCGCGCCTAACGCTATGGCAATGGGTAAACCTATCATTCCTGTTCCGGGTATTCCCACCCCCATAGCGTTCTTTAAAATATTCGCGCTGAGTAGAACTTGAATTTTATCGGGATGTTTGTTTAACGTCTCTGTTGCTTTAGCTACGCAAAGCGCGACGGCAATAGGTTCTGTGCAACCGATAGCCGGAACTACTTCTTTGTTTATCAGTGAAATAATCTTTTCTCTCTCTTGTTTTTTCATGTATATAAAGATTACTTGCCCGACTTGTAATTATTCAAGCCGGTCTGTAAAAATTCAAGGTATTTGTTAATATCTTCGTCGTACGAATACGATTTGTTTAATGGCTTTCCGTTATTGTCTATCAATACGTAGAATGGTTGAGTCAGTGCTCCGAACTTGGTCATTTGTAAATGACTCCATTTGTCACCTACCGTGCGAAGTGTCCGTTCTTTTCCATTCTCTGTTACTTTAATCGGCTCAGGCAGTTTCTTTTTATTATCTACATATAAAGATATTAAAACATAATCGTCATTGATTAAACTGTACACGCGTGGATCGGTCCAAACAGCAGCTTCCATCTTTCGGCAATTCACACATCCGTATCCGGTAAAGTCTATCATTACAGGTTTTCCGTTTTCTTTTGCATAGTCCATTCCGGCATCGAAATCGTCGAATTTTGCATGAACTACTTTATTGTTTAAGTTGAAATCCTGAGTAGTCATGGGGGGGGCAAACGCGCTGACCGCTTTCAATGGCGCTCCCCAAAGTCCCGGAATCATATAAATGGCGAAGGCCAATGAAACCAAAGCCATGAAAAAGCGTGGAACAGAGGTATGTGTCTCGTCGTCATCGTGCGGGAACTTGATGATGTTCAACAGATAAAGTCCGAGCAAAGCAAAGGTGACTATCCATAAAGCAAGGAACGTTTCACGGTCGAGCAGGTGCCAGCCGTAAGCTAAGTCGGCAACCGATAGGAACTTGAGCGAGAACGCTAACTCTATAAATCCGAGCACGACCTTTACAACATTCATCCAACCTCCCGACTTCGGCATTGATTTCAACCACGAAGGGAAGAGGGCAAAGATGGTGAATGGAAGGGCTAAGGCAATAGCGAATCCGAGCATGCCGATAATGGGCGCAATCATGTTACCGGTGGTAGAAACTCCGGCAAGCAACAGTCCGATTACCGGCGCCGTACATGAAAAAGAAACGAGTACCAGCGTAAATGCCATGAGGAAAATGCTGAGTAGTCCGCCGGTTTGCTCTGCTTTATTATCGACTGCGTTATTCCATTTCGACGGAAGCGTAAGGTCGAATCCTCCGAAGAAGGAAGCGGCAAAGACAATCAGTAAGGCAAACAAGAATAAGTTGAATATCGCGTTGGTAGACAGTGCGTTCAGTGCGTTTCCTCCGAAAAGCAGCGTAATGACAATTCCTAATGTAACATAAATAACAACAATAGAAATGCCGTATATAACCGCGTCTCTTATGCCTTTCTTCTTATCTTTCGCCCGTTTCAGGAAGAAGCTGACGGTCATCGGGATAATAGGCCATACACAAGGTGTGAATAACGCGATTAAACCACCTGCCAGTCCGGCAAGGAAAATGTATATCCATGAATGATTTTGTGAGGCTTGCTGTTTGCCGAATGCTTGAAGTTCTTTCACTACCGATTGCCACCGATTATCCGTATCTGCTGTTTTTGCAACAGGTAAAGTCTCTGCTTTTATGCTGTCGGCAGACGTAATGTCTTTGGTTACTTCTTTTTCACCGGCCATTGGCTGGTCGGATGCATTTATTCCTTTACCTGAATAGTTGAATGGAACTTCGGTTGGAGGCAGGCAAGTCTCGTCATTGCAAGCACCATATTCCAAATAGCCTTCTATATGATAAATAGGAGAGGTGAGTTGAATATTTTGAGTGAAAATGACTTCTTTTTCAAAGTAGCGTAATTTCATTTCGAATACTTGGTCGAACTTTTCTATTTCATTGCCTGCATGTTTTAACTTTCCATTGAGTCGGGCACCTTCCAGTTTATCTGTATTGAAAGTAGCGGAGATGGGACCGCCATTCGGCAAATCCGTAGAATAAACATGCCAACCATTCTCGATGGTTCCTTTAAATTGAATTTGAATTTCATTGTCCGATATATTCTTGAGCGATGTGATAAACTGAACCGGCTTTGGCATCTGCGCTGAGATGGTTACGCAAATCAACAGAAGAAGTGACAGGATAATATTCTTTTTCATAATTCCTTCATATTAATGTTGCAAAGATAGTGTAAAGGAGTTTAATTATAAAATTATCATTTGTATATTTTAATGCAAGTCCGGTGAATTAAAACAAGATGCCCGGTATCTCAGAATCTCTTTTTATATGGTTACGCGACCGATTTAAAAGTCAATTATATAAGCTGCTGATTCGATACGCATGAACGGATAAACTCATACGCATGAATTGGCAAACTCATCAGCATGAGTTGAGTAACTCATCCGCATGAACCGGGCAACTCGTCCGCATGAGTTGAGCAGTTCATACGCATCACTTTTTAAAGCTCTCTTGACGACGTTGTTGAACCGTCAGTTTAAGGTTATAAAGTCGTACGGTCGCCTGAACTTAATTTCTTTTCTCTCTCTCTTTACCCGTCTACGAAATGTTTCAATCTTATTAGTTTTATTTATTAACCTTATTTAACTAAATGGGGGGGTAAAACCGGAATTGTTTGTATTTTTACGGACTTCTTATGCTTTTTATACCTTTTCCGAAAGAAGTAGGAGCAGGGTAGGGAAAGATAGTCAGAAGGTACAAACGATTATTCATTTAACAATATCTACTTTTATGAAAGATTTACAAGACGTGAAAAACGCGGAGTATCAATCCCCTTGCTGCACCGTAGTGCTCCTGCAAGCAGTCGGAGCCATTTTATCTACCAGTTTAAGTATCGAACCTATTGAGGAAGAAGATTGGGGCTAAATGCTTGCCGTGAATCTCCCGATTGACCTCGCAGCAGGTCTGATGGAAAGTGATTACAGAATCAAAACAAAACATTAAAATCGCAAAGACAATGAAGAAGACATTAGGAACTTTGATGGCATGCACAGCCTTGCTGTGCAGTTGCTCGAGTGAGGAAGAAGTAACCCGGCAGACGGATGAGCAATATCGGTTTGAAGTGAACATAACAACCGAGCAGGCTGCCGGAGCAGCGGAAACGCGCGCGGTGAAACAGACGTTTGTAAACGGCGACGTGGTATGGGTAGGATTTAAAGATAATATGAACGGTGTGCTTAAATTGACGTACGACGGGACGGAGTGGACGCCTTCATGCACAGGGACACTGACCAACGATCAGATTGTTACGGCTGACGAGAAACGATGTGCCGCTGTTTGGATAGACGGAGTCACAACGGAGCCGAAAATTCCGTCTTGGGGCAAAGATTTTTTCGTATGGGACTCAATACCTGTACCGGACATCTTGGTGGCATCAGAGCAACCTTATACGGTGGACGATAAAACGAAGACCATCCGACTGAATTTAACGTTGGGAATAAATTCTTCTATCGTCAAAATCACGGTTACAGGGTTAGCCAAGGGAACATGGAAACTGAGTGAACAGGATATGCTCAATAAACTTTTCCCCTGTATAAATACAAACTACCTGAGTGTCTCCTATGCTGGCAGTGGTGATTATGGTGATACCATCACGGGACATCCGGCATCGGATGGCTATTATTTTATTGGGAGTGTGAAAATTGGGGGAGTTCCCAATCCTACCTTTACATTGACTAACGGCACCGATACCTATACCAAGACATTCACGGGAAAAACGTTAAAATGGAAATCCGCCATAAAGATAGCCGGTCCTACAAAGAGTGATCTCAAGGGATGGACAAAGGAATGATTCCCCGCGTGTGCTATTCTCAAAGCATATTGCAATACCTCTATGAATAGTGAGGAAATTACAAATGTAGGTATATAATAAAGGAGATATAATAAGACAGCGTCCCTGCTTTCCGTGTACCTGTTAAAATGTAATTTCCTCACTGCGAGGTATGATAAGCGATTCTTACCATAAAAATAGTTCAATAGAAAAATTTTTCTTTAAAAAAGTTGTAGATACAAATAAAAGTCGTATCTTTGCACCGCTTTCGCACGAGAAAGTAATCCGAAAGGGTTTGGAGAGGTGGCTGAGTGGTCGATAGCGGCGGTCTTGAAAACCGTTGAACTGCAAGGTTCCCGGGGTTCGAATCCCTGTCTCTCCGCTAATAGGCTTTAAAAGGTCTTCACAAGGGTTGTCAATTTAGCCTTCAAAAATTAGCTAATCGTTGTAAAATTAAGGTTTTACAACGATTTTTCTTTGTATATACCTCCATTGCCTGACGGCATAATCCTATATTTTGACAGTCATCTTTCGGTCAAATTCTGCTACACTTACTGCTACACAAAAATTGCAGTAGCAAAAAATGTAGCAGTGACGGGATTTTGAATACCATATTGACGGCGTCAACTCTTTCTTTTTCAATGTATTAAGTATTAACTTTGCAGCCGAGTGCTACACAAAAGAATGATGCATTATGAGAACAAATTTTAAGGTGTCCTTCTACCTACGTTCAAACTATGAGAACAAAGAAGGAAAGTCGCCTGTAATGCTCCGAGTATTCCTTAACGGAGAGATGGCTAATTTCGGATCTACGAAAATATTCGTGGACAAGTCGCTGTGGAATAACACTACCAGCAGGCTCAAAGGTCGGACGGCAGAAGCCTTATCCGCTAATGCCGCATTGGACTCCATTTCCACAATGCTGAATAACATTTACCACAAATTCGAGGATGATGAATCCTTGTCATTGGATAAAATCCGCTCATTCTTTGTCGGGAAAGACAGGGAGTACACGACCTTTCTCCCTATATTCGACAAGTTCAACGAAGATGTCAGACAGCGTGTCGGACATACCATCAGCAAGGACAGCCTGCAAAAGTACAGCGTTTTAAGAAGGCATTTCGCAGAATTCCTTATCTATAAGTATGGGAAGAAAGATATTGGACTGGCAGAGTTCACGCCATCCGTAGTACAGGATTTTGAGTTATATCTGAGTACGGCGGCTGGGTGTGCCTATAACACATCAGTCAAGAAATTGAAGGCACTGAAAACCGTGACCATCTATGCGCAAAAGCGTGGCTATCTTCTTCACGACCCATTCCTCAATCATCGTTTCCACTTGGAGCCGGTAAACCGTGGCTTCCTTACGGACGAGGAAATCATGAAGATTGCCAACAAAGATTTCGGTATCCATCGCCTGGAACTGGTAAGGGATGTTTTCATCTTCTCTTGCTTTACAGGTCTGGCATATATAGACGTGTCCAACCTTACGCCGGACAACATCGTTACGCTTGACGATAAGCAGTGGATTATGACCAAGAGGCAGAAAACAAGTGTGGAGACAAATGTTTTATTGCTTGACATTCCCAAGACTATCATTGCCAAGTACAGTCATAAGACCTATCGGGACGGCAAACTATTTCCCATCCTAACGAATCAGAAAACCAACGCATATTTAAAAGAAATTGCCGACCTTTGCGGTGTCAAGAAGAATCTGACCTTCCATCTTGCCCGACATACATTTGCGACCATGTCGCTCAGCAAGGGCGTTCCTATGGAAAGCGTGTCGAAGATGCTGGGACATACCAACATTAAAACTACACAAATTTATGCCCGTATAACCAACAAGAAGATAGAACACGATATGGAACAGCTGGCTGGCAAGTTAGACAAGTTCAATGTTGCTATGGGCATCAACTCAAAATAATGTACAACCCTAAACTAAGAAGATTATGACAACAACAAAGAAAGAGCTTTCTTACTTCCGTTTGAAGTTGGAAGCGTATCTCGGAGAGCATTATCCAGAGAGAGTGAATGAAAATACGTTTATAACTGCTCGCGCAGACGAAGCATTGACAACTTACTGCGATGCTATAGCACAAGGTTTTTCCCACCCAGAGGCGGAGGTAATGTCAAGCGAAGTATTATACCAAGATTTGCATTTTTCCAAGTATGACACGCTTGTGTCTGTCTTAGAGAATGAGTTCGAGAAAGAACTTCCTTCTCCTCTTCCTGAAAGACTAACACCGATACTTTTGAAGAATAAGGCTGTGCAAAGCGTTTTCGATAAGTATGAACTGACAGACGATTTTGGTGCAAGTCCAGAGTATGAGAAACTCTACACTGAACTGACAGGGACAATCGTTTTGCTCATTGAGGTCAATGGTCTGCCAACCGTCAATAGCGAGAACATGACTTGATGTAACACCATCGGGAGCTTTTGTAGTGTCAAGAGCCAAGATAACTATTCTTCCCCACACACCAAGAGTTTGGGCAAACACTTGGCTTTGTGTGGAAGAGTATCTTGTTATTGCTCTTGAAACTATTAAAAGCTCCGATATGAATACAATCATCATGAATCAAGACATCTACACACCTACCTTCATCAAGGCAGACGCATCGAACAAAACCGATAATATCAAGCAGCAGCCGACTTCTCCCAAGCAAGTCCGCCGCTTCTCTTGGACACGCTTCATCGAACTCGCTATCCTGCTTTCCGTCGTTATCGGTGCCATTTGGCTTATCTCGAAGATGGTAACACCGCAAGTCGTAACTGTCGTGTCAGTCATTGCAGGTTTTCTGATACTACGCTTTATAGTCAGGGTAATTCTAAAAGTGACATTTACGCTGCTGAGCATTCTCTTCTGGCTGGCAATTCTCTGTGCCATCCTGCTATGCGTGCTTTGAGAAGCACAGTCCTGTAAGACCTTTTATCTTATTTCATCAGGTGGTTATCTCGCATATTGAGATAGCCACCTTTTCTATTTTCCACTACGAGCGTTGCACTTTTGCTTCTTTTCCAATGCTCCACGATATGCGATGACAAGGAGACGGATGCTGTTCCCTTTTTATCCGCAAAGGTAGTACGGGGCTTGTGGCTTTCAAAAGGTCTGTGCCGCTTGGTTTGTCTGGAAAATCTCCACACCTACGGGTTGTATTTTCCGACAAAACCTTGTGCAAGCCCACCCCGCTACCTTGATTTTGCTACAAAAAGGAATCAGCATACTCCGATCTTTGGACGCATAAAAAAAATGTCGCTATGGATAAGCAAAAAGTAACTACAACATCTTCGATGAAAGAAAAAGGATATAGCTCCTCCTCTCATTACCGCATAAGTTCGGTGGTTGATGAAAGTGAGCGTTTGGTGGCGACTAAGTTTGTGCAGTGGGACGTTGAGCCATTGGACAGACTGAGTGGCAGTAAGGTGTATCTCCTGCGTGTGAAACTCAATCGTGGGGAGCGAATGAGCCGTGAGGAAAAGAATTGGCTTGCCGAAGCGGTGAACACTAACACCTACTTCCGTACAGCCGTACCCCTTATGGGTTATCGGTTTGACTTTATGGACGTATTGAAGAAGTATTTGGTCAATCAATACGGACATTGGGCAGAGTATTACGCACCCGACCGCATCAGCCTAAGAAGTTTTCTTTGCGGACAGATAATTCAAATTGTAGAAATCCCCAAACATTAAACGACAATGAAAGGAACAGAACATTTTACGAGAGCAATAGCCGAGTATCTCAACGGACGTGTAGCGACAGACCCTTTATTTGCGCCCAACTTGATGAAGCCTAACAAGAGCATCGAGGAGTGTGTAACCTACATCTTGAACCAAGTACAGGCGAGTGGGTGCAATGGCTTTGAGGACGATGAAATCTACTCAATGGCAGTCCACTACTATGACGAGGACGAAATTGAAGTGGGTAAGGCAATCACTTGCAGAGTGGCAGTAAACCATATTGTGGAACTCACAGAGGAGGAGAAAGCCGAAGCACGGCAGGAAGCCATTGCGCAGTACCAACGCGAGGAACTTGCCAAGATACAGAGCCGTAACGCAAGACCTCAAAAGAAAGAAACGACAGAGGTTGCACAACCTTCATTGTTTGACTTCTAAAAAGCAAAGACTATGGAACGATACGATTTAAGCGAAGCACGCATCTATGTAGGCACTTACGCCAAATACAACAAAGGCTCACTAAGAGGTAAGTGGATAGACCTTTCTAATTGTTACGACCAAGACGAGTTTATGGAGGTATGCCACGAACTCCACCAAGACGAGGAAGACCCCGAATTGATGTTTCAAGATTGGGAGAACATTCCCGAAGAACTCATTGACGAGGGGCATTTGGACGACAACTTCTTTGAACTGAGGGACGAGTTGGAGAAGTTGGACGGTATGAACGTGAGTGCCTTTTGGATTTGGGTGGAGAATACCGGCAAGGATTTGACCAGTTCCGTATATCAACTAATGAAGCAATTCCATTCCGCATTTGTCGGCAGATATGTGAACAAAGAAGAGTTTGCAAGGGAAATGGTAGGTATGGAGCACGAACTATCCGAATTTGCAGAGCGATACTTCGATTATGACAAGTATGCGGACGAACTCTTTGACGAGGGGTATTGGTTTGAGAGCGGATATGTATTCCGTGACGAGTAAGACAAGGAGGATAGAAAATGAAACCAAGAAATAAATTTCAGAAGCAAGTGGCGGAGTTGGCAATCCAACTCCCCACCATTACCGACAAGCAAAGTCAGTGGGCATGCACGCACCTTTTTGAGCATATTGCCAAGCGCAACACGAAAAGCGAACACACTTGTTTGGAGTGTGGACACAAATGGACGGACACACAGCACAAAGGCAAGACCGCCATTTGCCCCCATTGCGGAGCGAAACTCACCATACATACAGAACGGCAGAGGGTATTCAAGGAAACGGCATACTATTGCATACTTACCGCTTTCAAAGGTTATCAAGTGATACGTTACTTCTATATGGAGGTGTACCGCAAGCAAGGGCAACCGATAAGACGATTTTGTTCGGAGGTGGTTGAGCGTTGGATGGCACCCGACGGCAAAAGCGCAGTGTTGGCACGACTTCGCCCGATGAGTTGTTGGTATGATACGTGGCAGTTTGGCAGTGATTTGGAAATCCGCCCCGACAAGCCATTGTACGACATACTCCCACACGGCATTTACCCACGTTATGGAGTGTTGAAAGACATCAGGCGCAATGGTTTTAAAGGAGCATTCCACGACCTTACCCCCTTTGAGTTGTTTCATTCCATTCTTACGGACAACAAGGCGGAAACCTTATTGAAGTCTGGACAAATCTCCCTATTTCGCCACTTCATTAGGGACAGATTTGCCAAGATTGACAAATATTGGGCATCTATCCGTATCTGTTTGCGCAATGGCTACAAAGTGGAGGACGGCAATTTGTGGTGTGATATGATTGATACACTTGCGACACTCAACAAGGATATACGCAGTCCGAAGTATGTTTGCCCCACCGACCTAAGAGCAGCACACGACCATTACCAAGCTAAGCGCAGGGCCATGAGAGAGCGTGAGAACATCATCAAGAAACGTAAGGAAGCGATGGAAGCCGAGCAAGCATACAAGCAACTCAAAGCAAAATTCTTTGGCATTGAGTTTACGGACGGCATTATCCGCATCCACGTTTTGGAGAGTGTGCAGGAGCATTTAGAAGAAGGCACAGCAATGCACCATTGCGTATATGACGCACACTATTACAGCAAACCGCAGTCGCTTATCTTCTCTGCAACAAAGGACGGAGAGCGCATCGAGACCATCGAGGTATCATTGGAAACAATGAAAGTGGTACAAAGTCGTGGAGTGTGCAACAAGAACACTGAGTACCACGAGCAGATACTCGCCTTGATGCAGAAGAATATGAGAATGATAGCGCAGAGAGCAACCGCATGATATAACCCATCAAATAAAAAATATGAAAGTACAGGTAGAAGGCATAATTTGTAATTGGACAGACGAAAAACCCAACATCATCGTGAGAATTATCAATGCCATAAGCATAGCCGAGAACAAGGAGGAGTTGCAGACCGCACTCCTCCAAATCTCCCAAGAAACGGAACTTGACAAGTTCTTTGTCTATGGTTACGGAGCGCACCATTTTTGGCTTACCCACCGCAGATTATCGAATGGCGAACCAATGGAACACAGATTACTCATTGCTGAATTTTGAAGATATGGAAAGGATAGTTTACAGAGCACGCACCCTATACGTTTTGAAAGTGTATTTGAGGTCGCAGCCACAGACCGAGAGGAAGCCGAACGGCAAAATCCTTGAAGATTGTGGAATGGTGATGGGCAGAGGGGTACACAGCACCCTGCCCGATGAACAAATCAATTGGGCTTTTGATACCCATCCTGAAGAACGAATAATTGAAACAACCGAAAAGCCCTAACACAATGAGCCACGCAACTTCAAAAATTGCGCGGCTTCTTTTCTTTTTCTTTGAGCGAGCAGGCGACCAAAGAAAAGAAGCAAAAGAAAGTCACAATAATTGCATTATAATTTAATTACATACAAAAAGTCTGACAATTCGAACACGTAAGTCCTAATTTGTTAATAAAGTCTTTGACTCGCTTAACTTCTCTATTACGCTCTTGGGGATTATTATAGTAAACTGAAAAAAGCCATTGAGTGTTTGATGCAACATTTTTAGCTATCTCCACAAAATATCCAAAATCAATATCGGATAAAGAGTGCCCATAAACAACAATTCTTCTAATTCCAGCTAAATTATTCCAATATCTCGCATTATTACTAATTATGTCAGAAATGCTTTTACGTTGTTCATTTACAACTTTTGCAATATTATCGTATGCTGCATATTCATATATCATTGGGTCTGCAGAAAGGAAATCATTTCCATTAAGGTTATTTATATGCCCAACAACTAAATTGTTAGAACAGCAGCGTCTTCCGTGTATATAATTAATCTGTCTTTGAGGAATGCTGTAAAGTTTCTCTAATGTATCTGTATAGTTGAAAGAAAGAAACAGACTGTTTCTATCAAAATTTGGCAAAGAAACAGGTGAGACATTTATATCTATTTGATTAACCCATTCTTCAAATATACGATGAAACACTTCAAACATCATTTCCAAATAGTATTCTGGAGCATCCTCCATTTGTGCCTGATAACGCATTTCATGGTCTTCCTCTAATTCGACATCTTCTGTTGATTCATCAAATGCATTTTGGAAATCTATATTCCCTAATGCGTATTCAAGGTCGCACCATAGTTCAAGTTTCCCATCTTTATTTTTTGTAGGGTAGCATGCTTCTAATTGTCCTATCCAATAACCATCTAAGCCACATTTTTTCCATGCATACTGTCTAAAATCTTCATAAGAAGATGCTATGCCGTGATGGAGGTCAAAACCATTGCCGATTATACATAGTGTATCCATTTTTTTGCAAAGTTACTCAATCATAACGAAGAAGGCGACTAAAACGACAAGAAAACGCCCCTTGCGGAGCATAAAAATGTCGCAAGGGGTGTATTTGATAATCAGGGTATATAAAACAGGGCAAACTCCACATTTCGTCGTTTGACAAGTCCTCGTAGCACCTTTCCTTTGTATCGGCAGAAAGAGACAAATTCACGATAATAGTTCCTGTCGCCCGACTCTATCTTTCGTAGTAATCTGCTCTTGGGACGTTTGCTATATCCCAGCAACCTGCCTACTCCGACATTGTAGGATAAGACGGCAAGTAATAGGGCATCTTTTCCATATCCTTTGAAGTATCCAAAGCATTTCCAAAGGTCAGCACGCAGGAGAGAGTCCGCCTGCCGTTCCGTCATTGCTGCCGTGAAGTGTTCGCCTGGCAATAGTTGATGACCATACCCAACGTATGGGTAATCCTTCTTGCCGTGCATTCCCTCGAAGTATTTGATGCAGACCACCGCCCGCTCAAAGGGCAGAAGATCGGCAAGCCGTCTCCGCTTACTTTGAGCAGACAATGGTTGGAAACACATTAAAAGCAAGCAAAAAGATAGGATTGTCTTGGCGAAATTCATTGTCGTATCGGTACTTTTTCTATCACTTTTGGCGTGTCCTCATTCTTTTCGTTTTTGAAATTGAATGATAGTTTAACGGTCTGCCCAAAGTTGTCCTCCACATACACATCAATGGTTTGTCGGTCTGTGGAAGCAGAGGTGTAGTAGAGTCGGAACACTTCCTTGGTGAGCGGATAGCGGTCGTTAGGCCTGAATGCCGTCCCGTTGTCCATTCTTAGCGTTCCTTTTCCATCCGGCTGAAAATATCGGATGGTGTAGCGAGTGTCGGCAAAGTTGCCTTCACGTTTGAGCGTACACCTGATTTCTGCCGTCTGTCCCTTGACGATGTCCTTCTGAACCGGCATTGTCTCCACCGTAAATGGATAAGACTGCTCCACATCCAACTCCCTATCACAAGCAGATAGGCAAAACACGGCAAGGATTAGCACACCCATTACCCATATTGAACTTAATATCTTTTTCTTCATTGTTTTTACCAGTTAAAGATTAAACCTAAATCCTGCTAATAGCGCAGGATGAAAACGATGCACGTCCGATCCAAAGAGGAAACGTCCCTGTGCCTTTACAAGAAAGAGCACCCTGTCCGTCAGAAACACTTCCACCGAACCATGCACGGCACCGCCATAGACAAAGCGGGAGCGGTCGAGCAGTGTCGCCCCATCGGGCAGCAACTTCTTATCTCTATTTAGTTCTTCATAACCACACAGGGCAGAAACACCCACGTAAACCAACACATTCTTTCCTCTATCTGCAAGGACGGGTTGCATATAGCCCAAGTGCAGCAATATGTCTTTCATCGGGATATTGTAACTGCGATAAGGCATATTCTGTTGTTCATATTCCAAAGACGCAAAGGTGTAGTTCTCCCTTTTGAGATAACGGGTAAGCGATATGCCTACACCGAAATTATCACCTGCAAAGAGTTTCTCTCCCTTGATAAGGGGAACACTGCCCAGGACTTCAATCCCACGTTGTTTTGGAATAAGCCGCTGTGCATGCGATGGCAAGCTAAAGAGCATTGCCACCGCCACACAAACTATCACTGTAATATGATGTTTCATCTTTACCATTTGAGTTTAAGGTTATCAATCTTCTTTGCAATCTGCAGGTCTTCTGCCGTTACATAAAAGGTCAGCCTACGACCACCATTTCTCTCATAGAGCGTCACTTCAAGCTGCTTGTCTTCTGCAAGAGAGAACTGCTCGAGCGCAAACACACTGTGCTCACTACCCATGCCACGCACCTGCATCACCTGATGATAGGCGCGAAGTGGCTGTAGCACCTGTTCTTGAATGGCGGTGCGTTTTGCCACCTTCTTATCCACCACCTTAAAGGTGATGAAGTCCACCGAGTACGGTATATTCGTGCCATTCTCCATTCGGGTGTGGAAATACAGCAAGCCGTTATTGGCGTACAAGCCACGAAGCAGGAACTTCATACCGAACTGCTGTGCACCGATGTGCTTGATGCAGCGTCTGTCGTTCTGATAGATAGTCTGCATCATCAGCTTTACTAATATGGGCGACTCGTTGCCAAGTTCCTTGAAGTAAATGTCAGAGCGATTGCTTGGTAGTCGTCCGTCCGTTGGTGACAGAAAGTCTTTCATCTCAATGCTGAGTTTCTCCGGTTCATCAGCATACTTGACGTTGAAAGCATAGAAAGAGCCGTCCTCGCAGATAACACTCATATTTGTCTCCGTTTCAAAATCCTTCACTGAAGCCTTTACACGCAGTACATTCTCGGCATCCTCTGCCTTCCCTGCGATGATGTTCTGTGAACCTAAGTCTACATATCGGATGGCAGAAGGGAAGATAAGATGCACAGTCTTGTCAAAGGTAACGTCAAGGCCATACGGCAGGACGACACGCCCGTTAGGAATGGAACGGCTCATACCTTGAAAAAGCTCTCCCGAAGTAAGCGGACGGCTCGGTGTCAGACCATCATTGTTTTCCTGTGCTGTGGCTGTTGCTCCCACCATGGCAAGCATAGCCATTGATAAAATAATTTTCTTCATTGTTCCTTTTTTATTTGATGTTATTTTTTACTTATCATTTTCGATTGTTTTATTTGGACTGAACCAAGAAAAGGCGGTAACCACCCTTGAGCGTTACCTTGATGGTGCGCAGTTTCTTCTGAAGCAGCTGACTTGCACCCTGCATCACCCCACGTGCAGCCTCGGAGATAATCTGGTCCTTGGCAGAGGAAGCGAAGGTAAAGGATGTGCCCATTGAACCACCGATGTTCGCCCCAACTTCCTTAAGCGCATTGATATCCTCCGAACCTGGTATATATACGCCCTCCTGTCCGTCTGTATCGTATGCTGAGAGCTTGACGGCTATGATATGGCCGTCCACCTCAATGCTTTTGACAAGCAGGTGCATACGGTTACCCTCAATCTTGGCAACGGCTATTAGTCGGCTCTGACGTGGAATGTGCAGTCCCTGTACCTTGGCACTTTCCAGCAGACGGAGTACGACATTGTCACCCTCCTTAAGAACAGTAGTCCTGTCCACTACAACTTTAAGCGTATTGCGCATTGTAGGTACAGCTGTGTTTACGAGCGAATGAAAGCCCATATTACGAGCCTTCTTGCCGTATTCCTCCATAAAGTACACATCGCTCATAGGCTGGTCAAGTGAGGATACTATCTGTCTACGCTCCGGCAGAACTTCCATTGCAGGCTTCTCATTCTGCATGGTCTTGCCCTTAGTAGCGTCAGAGCCACCAGCAGCTCCTTCCGTCTTCTCCTTTCCTTCCGTCAGACCATTATTGAAGGTAGGTGGAGTTGATGCTTTAGGGAGATACTTCGCTGCCATCTGATAGCTCTTTTCCATCAAGGCAAGCTGCCGTTTCTCTTCATTGTCCTCCCTGCTGTCTTTGGCGGAGAGTTCCTTTTTAAGGTTATCTATTTCCGAGCGCAGGGCTTCACGCTCCTGCTCGTGTGGGTCGGGAGCGTAAAAGGAGTTTAAGAGCCGATTGTTCTCCTCATAGCGATGCATGGAGCTTTCTATCTTTGCCGTAGAAGCAGCTGTCTCTGCACGCTGCTCCTCTGATGGAGCAGTGTTCTGTGCAAAATAGTCCGATAGCCTGCCCATCTCCTCGCGGGTCTGTTCCTCCTCGTGTGCCTTGTCGCCTAATTCATAGGCTTTGAGCTTGTTTTCGGTGAGCTTTTCTGTCGTTGCCTGCGGGATGCTGTCATTGAGTCCCTGCTCCGCTGCAGTCTTATCCTTGCCCGAAGGGGCGAAGATAAACCACATCGAAAGGGCAAACAGCAGTCCTAATCCTCCGAAGACCAAGCCTTTCTTCATTTGTTCTTTCTGTTTATTATCCATTTTCTTTGATTGTTTGATGATGTTG
The DNA here is from genome assembly GCF_021295095.1 of Phocaeicola oris. Taxonomy (GTDB): domain Bacteria; phylum Bacteroidota; class Bacteroidia; order Bacteroidales; family Bacteroidaceae; genus Phocaeicola; species Phocaeicola oris. Next base: position 140,625 of record NZ_JAJLQX010000002.1, on the reverse strand, counting down.
TAGGTAAAAATTGCCGTGTAACTCTTGTAAAGTACTGTCCGTCCGTATCGGACTGTCCGTCAGCTTTCCCGTGGGGATGGGTAGTTTCTCCTTCTTTGGAGGAAGGAAAAACTGCGCTATCATCCAGAGTGAGCAGAGCAGATAGATGAAGCTCAGCCCATAGACGATTTCCTTTCTCTGCCTTATCGTGAGCCTTTCACAACGATGGCGGAGCCACAGGTGAAAGCGCAGATAGTGACGCGAGAGTAAAAAGTTTCTTTTCCTTGCCATAGCCTTATCGTTTATAGGTCTGTATGTCCCTGTTCTCCTTGACGAGGAAGTTCTCCATCAGGAAGCCTTGCGGATTGTTGTCCGAACGGACAGAGTTCTGCAGCGTGCAGGTCGTAACAAGACTGCGCTCTGTAACGTTACTCTGACGGACGATAAACTCCCGTGCATAAGTCGTTACCGCATAAGGGTAAGTATTAAAGTTACAGTGGATAGAGTCCACCTCTATGCGCTGATTGACATTACCCGATATGGCACGGTTATAATAGCCCTTCTCTGCCAAGTCTTTGTAATAGTTGAAAGCCGACTTGTCACACAGCACGAAGGCACGTTCCATATTCTTCTCAATAGCATCCTTGTCAGGCGCAATGGTGAAGAACAGCTCATGAAAGCGACGTACATGCTCCCTTGCCTCTACGGGACGGTTTCGGCTTGCATCCTGACTGAGGGCAAGCATGAGCGACTTTCCCTGGTCAAGCACATAGATTTTCTCCCGTTGCTCCTTGGCGAAGCTGTACGAGGCATAGACGGCATAAACGCTCACTGCCACGCAGACGATGGCAAAGACAAAGGCGTAGAGCCTTATCTGTCTGAATGAGGTCTCGATATTACCAAGTGATTTGAATTCCATTTCTTTTTCCTTTTATAGCTGTTGATTAATTAAGCATAGTTGCTTGATTTCTATTTTCCTTTGAGCAGCGCACCCTTGATACGTCCACCGACATTGCCGATAACCGACCCGGCACCTGCTGCGGCATATCGTCCGCCCGTGTAGGCACTTTGCGCACCGCGCTGTGCAGCTTGATTGACATTGCGACCATAAGAGCCGATACCGCCTCCAGCTTCGATAATCCAACCTGCCACGGTAGGTACACAGAAGTAGCCTACAATACCGATAAGGAAGAAGACGATGTAGTACCACGTCCCCGAATCAGGCAGGTAGTTAGGGTCACTGAGCGCTTCGATATCCTTCTCTATCATCAGCACCTGTATTTTCGTAAGCAGTGCCGTTAGAATAGAACTGACAGGCAGCCACAGGTAGACAGAGATATAGCGTGAGAACCATGCCGTAAGTGAGCCTGCAAGACCATCCCATACGGCAATGCCGAAGACTATCGGACCGAGAATGGCAAGAACGATGAGTATGAAGGTGCGTAGCGTGTCGATGATAAGTCCTGCGGCATGGAACAGCAGCTCCATGAGGTCGTGCACCATTTTCATCACCCACTGCTTGGTCTGATAGGCAGCACGCTCGGCATACATACCCGCTATCGTCACGGCATCTTCAGGTCCGATGATGCCCATTTCCTCTATCTTCTCATCGAACTTCTCGTTGGAAACAAGGTAGGCTGTTTCAGGATTCCTAAGGTAGGCTTCCTCCTGCAACTTGTCCCGCTTGGCAGTAAGTTCTGCAAGGTTCCCCTCCTGCTGGTGTACCATCATCTCCGTTCCCTGCACTACGGGCGAGAGAACGGCATTCATCGTACCCAGTACGACTGTCGGGAAGAACATGATGCAAAAGCCCAGCACGAAGGGACGGAGAAGCGGAAAAACGTCTATCGCCTCGGCACGGGCAATGGAAGCCCATACCCGAAGGGCAATATAAAAGAGTGCACCCAAGCCCGCAATACCCTTGGCAATGCCCGTCATCTGGGCACAGAGCGGCATCATCTCATCATAGGTGGAGCGGAGCAGCTCATGTAAACTGGCAAAATCCATAAGCAAAAGTTTTTTATGAAAGTTCTTTTTTATTCTGTAGATTTACCAATACCTGCTTGCCGTATTACCATAGAGCGCCTTGACAGAAGCAAGGTTGTTCTTTTCCCTTGCACGCACGTAGCTTACGGAAATATTTTTCCTTGTGTAGTAGGACACGAGCGAACGGTTTTCCCTAAGCGTGGTATAAATACGGTCGATTGCCTGCATACGCTCGTGGTCGTTCATCGAGAGAACACCCGACTTGACGATGGACTTGAGTTCCTTGAGACTCTCACCGCTCTGCTCCAGAAGCTTGGCATAGCCCGAAGCCATCGCAGCGAGTTCCGAAGGGCGGAAGTTCTTGTCCGAGAGCATTTTCTTATACGAGGTAACGTAAATCTCCGAGATATCGCCCACCATCAGGATGCACTCCTTGACTTTGTAGGCATCGCCGATGAGGTTGTTCACCTTCTTCAGCGCATCGTAATACTTCTTGGTGTCGTTGTAGAGTTTCTCCACTTCCTTGAACCCGTCCAAGGTGTTCTTCACCGTCTTGGAGGCGGTGGCAATCTCCTTGACCGAATTGACGATGTTGCCGGCGAAGTTACCGGGATCGGTTACTACCCACTGTGCGTGGGCTTTGGGAACAGAAAGGCTCAATCCTAAGAGAGCCATGAAAATGTACTTTTTCATTGTTACTATAGTTTTGATGGTTTGTACTTATTTCTTTTTATTGTTTCTTTTCTCTATGGCAAGCTGACGGATAGCCGTTTCGATATCACCACCGAGCTGTGCCGCCCTGTTCATCACCTCCACCTTCTCGGTTTCCTCCGTGGTGTAGGTCAGGTATTCCTCCATGCTCACTTCCGTGGCATAGACTGCACTCTGCATACCGCCCAGCCCTATCCACACTTCCTTGTAGAGTCGGTTCGGGTCGTTGTTTTGATTGATGGAGAGTATCTGGCTCTTTTCCTTTTCAGACAAGCCGAGCATCGCCTGTATACCATCGAACTTGGTCATGTACTTGCGCTGGTCAAGCAGTATCTTGCAGTCAGAGTTATTAATAATACTTTCCTTGACTATGGGCGACTGAATGATATCGTCCACCTCCTGCGTTACGACAATGGCTTCCCCGAAATACTTTCTCACCGTCTTATACAAATACTTAATGTAGTCCGCCATGTTTGCCGAAGCAATCGCCTTCCACGCTTCCTCAATGAGTATCATCTTGCGGATACCCTTTAATCGGCGCATCTTGTTGATGAAGGCTTCCATGATGATAATCGTTACCACAGGAAAGAGGTCTTTATTATCCTTTACTTGGTCGATTTCAAAGACGATGAAACGTTTAGAGAGCAGGTCGATGTTCTTGTCCGAGTTCAGCAGGAAATCATATCGACCACCACGATAGTATTGCTTCAATGTCGTAAGGAGGTTATTGATATTGAAGTCCGAGAGGGTTACCTTGATGTCTCGCTTTTCCATATCCTTTCGGTACACGTCCCGCAGATACTCATAGAAGGTATTAAAACAGGGCGTAACGCTGTGGTCAGCACATATCAGCTCGATATAGGAGTTTACGGCTGAACCAAGTTCGCCTGCCTCGGTCTTCGTGATATGCTCATCAGCACTCTTCCAGAGCGTGAGCAGCAGCGTACAGATACTCTCCCTTTTCTCTACATCGAAGAAGTAATCATCAGTATAAAAAGGATTGAAGGAAATCGGACTTTCATTGGTATAGGTGAAATACACACCGTCCTCGCCCTTGGTCTTGCGGTGGATAAGTTCACACAATCCCTGATATGAGTTACCCGTATCGACCAAGAGGACGTGCGCCCCCTGCTCGTAATACTGGCGTACCATGTGGTTGGTGAAGAAAGACTTGCCGCTACCCGAAGGACCCAAGATAAACTTGTTACGGTTGGTGATGACTCCCTTTTTCATCGGCAAATCCGATATATCTAAGTGGACAGGCTTTCCTGAAAGGCGGTCTGCCATCTTGATGCCGAAGGGCGAGAGCGAATCCTTATAGTTCGTCTCTGCCGTAAAGAAGCAGAGGGCAGGCTCGATGAAAGTATAGAACGACTCTTCTGCAGGAAAGTCTGCCGCATTGCCGGGTATGCCTGCCCAGTAGAGCGTTGCCGCATCAATGGTGTTGTGGCGAGGATGGCATTCCATAAGAGCAAGTGCAGAGCCCACGTCATTCTTGATCTGGCGAAGTTCTTCCTTATCGCTGCTCCATGCCAATACGTTGAAGTGGGCACGGATAGAGGTCAATCCCTGTGAGTGGGCAATATTGAGATACTCCTGTATCCATTCCTCGTTGATTTGGTTGCTACGGCTGTAGCGTGCCAGCGAGTGCATGTTTCTTGCCTGCTTCTCGAAGCGTTCCAAGTTGACATCGCTATCCTCGATGAAGAGATACTGGTTATAGATATGGTTGCAGGGCAACATCAGCCCTACGGGCGAGGCAAAGGACAACCTGCAATCCGAGCGGTCAGTGGACAGTCGCTCATATCGGCTATCCGTACTTACCGTTGTCGGCAGGTCATCCGTATCGGAAAGCGTATGCAGGCACAGGCGATTGTCGCCCACGCGCACAAGATCTGCTCCCAAGCGGATATCTTCCAAAGACGCATGCCCTTCTTCTGATAGAGAGAAATACCTGTCGAGTAGTCCACCCTTTTCATTTGTGCCAACCAACTCGTCTTCAATCATGCGGATAATCCTTATCTGTTCGGTATCATTGATGATACGCTCGAACTGGTCCACTGCTTCCATAAACTTCATCACTTCATCCTTGTTGGTAATCTCTTTTGGTAGCAGGTGTCCACGGCAGAGCGAAGAAAAATTGCTCTGCTGCGCCATACGCTGCTTGTTCGTCTTGGTCAGGAAGAGATAGACTGAGTGGTGGAGATACGGACGCTCATTGAAGTGCCGCTCAGAGGAACGGGCAAGGAAACTCAGTCCGCTATCAGAGAGCTTCCCTTGATAGTCCTCCTTGATGAACCAGTCCTGCTTGTGTACGATGCTGTAATTGGGTAGCACTTTTATAGCCTTGTGCCAGGCAGAGTGCATTGCTTCGTATTCTGTAGAGGTAACGGTAAAGAGTTCGGGCAGCTCCACACGGAAAGCCACCGTGATGTCAGCATCCTTGCTCACCATGCAGCCCTGCTCGATGGAGAGCAGCGGAAACTTCGACTCCAAGGTGGTTATCTTGCTTTTATTTCTCATTGCTTCGCTTTTTTTGGTTGAAGGTTACGGATAAGGTGGCAGACCGTACGGCGGTTCACAAGGTAGCGTGGGTGCATACGTACTGCTCCTTTTTTCATCAGCCCATATTGCCCGTACTTTCTATTCATGGTGAACGTTTGCCATACCACAAGGCTGGCACCCACTACGCCTATGACAAGACAGGTAATTTGGCTGACTCCACAGAGATAGAGAATGACCACAAGAATGAAGACGGCAAGCAAGCCTCCTGCAAAGAGGAAGAGATACTGTGCCTTCAAGCCCTTGAACTCTACCGTCCGGCCTACACCTTTGTTGATTTCAAATGCTGCCATCGCCTTACAGGAAGAAGCTTCTCAGGATAGTGGCAGCCACAATGAGAAAGATACACGCACCGAACCAAGAGGCTGCGGTCTTGCTCGTATCGGGGTCACCACTTGAGAACTTGTTGTACACTTTTATTCCTCCTATCAACCCCACTACCGCCCCCACGGCATAAATGAGTTTCGTGCCGGGATCGAAGTAGGAGGTTACCATTTTCGTTGCTTCATTGATTCCGGCAATGCCGTTGCCCTGTGCGTATGCTCCTGCTGTGGTCAGTGCCATCAGGAGCAGCATTGTGATTTTCTTTTTGTTGTTCATTGTTCTTTTTATTTTATGTTGTTAAATGAATTGTTTTCTTTTGGGTAGAGATGGTAAGGGGTGGCTCGGTTTTATCGTATGACAGATATAGTTTGATTGTTTTGCTTTTGAGCCACCCCTTGATCACTTTACAATATGAATAAAAACATTAGCCTTACAGATAGTATGACAGTGGACGGTCGGCTTCTTCCAAAACATCGTTGTTGCAGCTCTCTACGTTTGAGTCTGTTTCAGAATCAGGAGAAGAGCTTATATTACTTTCCTCTAATTCCGCTTCCTCCGCTTTGCGAATGGCAGCAAGGAGCCTTTGATGGTCTTTTTCCTGCTTGAGCGTTGCCTCCTTGATATAGTCCATGAGCTGTGTGCCCCGTATGCTTTGCAGCGTATCCTGCACTTCGGCTTCGTTTTCCTCATCAAGCGTGTCATCATTCCTGTGCCAGCCGTTTACACGGGACAAGTCCCTTGTAAGAATAGCTGATGATGAGACTTCGGGTAAAGAATCGTCTGCAATCTGCAGTTCCTCACGGATGATAGTGTCTTCGTCCGGTTCGTCCATTGTGTAGTCAACCTGCATTTCATTGCCCTCGTCCTTTTCATCCGTATGTTCGGGTGCGGATTGAGGTGTATTAGTTGCCTCTGTTTCATCTTCCTTGCGTACATTTTGCGTCGCAAAGGTACTGGGATTATCGGCTGAATTTTCAGACGAGGAAACAGCGGGAGTTTCGGGGACAGACGGGGAAGTAAAGGGTTTACTCCTGCCCACCAAAACGTGCCTGGCATGTTCTACCTGTTCTTTTGTGACAATAGGCTTTCCTGTGGTTTCATCCACAGATTTGGGGACTGGTCGTAAGCAGATTTTCCAGAGGTATGCGATACCTAAAAATAGCCATATCACACCCAAGAAAAGGAGAATATCTAATAGAATTGTTTCCATTACTTACAGTGTTACGGTGGTTTTACTTCTCTGTTTATCGGCTGCATCATTGATTAATTTCTGATGTTCCCGTAAATGTTCACGCAGGATATTCTCTATGTAGGAAGTCATAGACACACGCTGATTCAAATCATGTAGAATATTGCGAAGCACCTGCAAGGTTTCGACATTCATGGTAAAGGCTGTTTTCCTTGGAAAGCGTGAAGTATGAAGAAAACGATTGCGATAATCTTCAAAACTATTGTAGTCCGAATGTACGGAAGGGGAAGAAGTATCTTCTTCTGATAATACTACCTCTGCTGTTTCCTCCATGGTTTCCACAACAGGTTTTTCCATAGAAGACAAAAGCCTGTCCAAGCGAATACAGAAATAGACAATGCTGATAAGCATCCAGATAATCCCCATGAGGAGAAATGTATCCAATAACAATGTTTTTATCATAAATTAAGTGTTTGATTACGTTTATACTGTGCCGCTGTCTTGTTCAGCATGGCTTGGTTTTCTTTCAAATGCTCAAGAAGGATATTTTCAATGTAGGCAGTGAGGGTCGTCTTTGCACGGACATCCCGAAGGACATCTCTGAGCAACTGCAAGACCTCACTGTTAATGGTGAATCCGGATTTACCATTACTGCATTGAGAATGGCTAAGGTAGCGTTCACGATATTCCTCAAAAGAGAGTTTGGCAGACAGGGCATCTTCCCTGCTTCCTTTGTCTTTATTTTTTTTAGCCCGTAAAGGTTCTGCTGTCTGTTCTGCTGCAGAAGTCCTTGCAACAGGTTCTTCTTCTTTCGCTTCTTGCGGTTCATCCGATTGGAGTTTTTCCAAATCACGCTCAAGATCTGTGGGCCGGTCATAAAAGGGGGATTCTTCCGGAGAACGTTCCTGTACACCGTAATTGCCCATCTCCTTGAGTTTGCTCCGGAGGACTTTCTTTCGTTCTTCACTAATGGAGGTCATAGGCTATCCGGAATGAGATGGCATTTTTCGATTACTTCCTCCACCCACAAGTCTATACCAGTAGGAAGGCGTAAGGTAAGTGCCGGAGGTAAGTAAGAACTGCGGAAGACACCCTTCACGCCACCTAACTCCAATTCCCTGGAGAATCTCACGGAATGGTATATGCGGGCATCAAATATACTGATGTCCTCTTCCTTTGCATATTGTGTGTAATAGTCCATAACGATGGAACTGGCGCTACGGTTGATTTTGTTCCATAGTAAGAGCAGGTCACGGATACGGGCATCGCTAAGTCCGACTCCCAAATCCCTGATGGTCCTGGCATAGGCAAAGCTGGACACCAAAGATTGGGGATCCGCCTCTATAGGGGTGATGATATAGTCCATGTCTATGGAGAGTTGGAGCAAATCCTCGGTTGAAGCATGACCGGGAAAATCAAAAATTACGAGGTTTACCTTTATATCATGCGTCCTGATGTATTCGTTCACATATTTAATGACGTTTCTCGGTGTCGAGCGAATAATGGGATAGGCATGTTTCCCAAACTTGGTGAAGAAATCCTTCATCTGTTTAGAAATGGTTTCACTTCCCTCTATCACGCGGCGTTCTCTCTGCCTCAACTTAAAGAACGACTCTTGCGTTCCGTCACAATCTACGACAAGAAGAGATATTCCTTTTTCGTAATATAGAATGGACGCGAGGATTTCGGCAAGGCTACTCTTGCCAACCCCTCCTTTTTGCGATGCGAAGCCCAGATAGACGGGCTGATTTTTAACTTTCTGCTTCATCGTTGTTGAATATTGTATGATTAACTCTATTGTTACTTTCTTACAGACCGAGTTCAGTCAGTCGGATAGACAGTGAGTTGGTAGATAGGTATCGAGCCTTGAACTGACAGAATTTTTGACTGAGTGTCATAATTACTTTTTGACTGACTGATCTATAGACTTTATTACCGTCTGTCCAACTTCCTGAAGAACTCTTTAGCTGAGTTTTGTCGGTCGGTAGATGAGTTGATAAATTGGTATGTTTTGACCTAAATCCACTGCAAAATAAGTCAGTAATTTAGTTATTTCCAACCCTTGGGGAAATGCAGGGAAATGAAAGGAAAAAGAGTGAATATCATTGATAATGAGATATTTGGAAATCCGCCGTAACTTTGCAGGCGGATAGAGAATGTGGAGGTGATCTCCCCGAAGCGGACACCCTGAAAGGGTGGATACTTCAATCGTATCAACTCTTGATATTGGCAAGGTGTGTCTTTGTAACACAAACCGCCGTTTGTACCACAAAGACCCTTGCCCCGAAGGGGAGATGAATTACTCCAAAGTCGTAATTAAAAAACAGAAGGGACATGAATAAGGACACGGAACACGGTTCAGAACGAAAACAAGCGGAAAAGCCCCGTTGGGACAACTGGCATGTACGGTTGCCCAACCCCAAAGACCAGCAACGGGCAATCGATTTGTTTCAGCGTTCGGGTGCAGAAACAAAGTCAGATTTCGTGCGTGGTCGTATTCTTGGAGAGAGTTTCAAGGTGATTACGGTGGATAAATCCGCAGTGGAATATTACCGGAAGCTCTCAGAATTGACGGCACAAATCCATAAGATTGGCGTGCTATATAATCAGACCGTGCGTGCCATCAACAGCTATCATAGCGTAAAGACAGCACAAATCCTACTTGAAAAGTTGGAGGAGTTGTCGGCTCAAATCATTGTCTTGCAAGAACAGGCTATCCGTCTGACCATAGACTACCGCAAGAAATGATTGCCAAGATTTCTGCCACGGAAAACCTTGGAGGGGCACTCGGCTATAACTTCAAAAAGGTGGAGAAAGGGGAAGCAAGCATTCTCCTTGCCGCTGAGTTGTATCAGGACAGAGAGGGACGTTATACGATGGAGGACGTGCTTGCCGACATGGAGGCATTGATACCCAAGAAATGCCGAACGAAGAAGACGGTGTTCCATTGTTCCCTTAACCCGCATCCAGACGAGAAGCTCTCAGATGAAACACTCACGCAGATTGCCAAGGAGTATATGGAGGCACTCGGCTACGGCAATCAACCTTATATCGTATTCAAGCACAGCGACATCGCCCGTGAGCATATACACATCGTATCACTTCGGGTGGACAGTCGTGGGCAGAAGATTAATGATAAGTTTGAGAAACGGCGGAGCAAGCAAATTACCGATGCCTTGGAAAGAAAATTTGGTCTCATTCCAAGTTCAAAGGTTACTGAGAAGGCAGTAGCAGAAACGCCCAAGGTAGATATTGGTAAAAGGAATATCAAGGAGCAGGTGGCAAGCGTTGTCCGCATGGTGCTGAAACATTATAAGTTTTGTTCATTAGGAGAACTGAACGCCATTCTGAGCAAATATAACCTTGCCGTAGAAGAAGTAAAGACGGAGTTTCGGGGAAAGAAATACGATGGACTGGTCTATGTTCCGACTGATGATAAGGGAGGCAAAATAAGTACACCCATCAACGCATCGGACATCGGTCGTGGTGTGGGCTATACTGCCGTACAGAACAGGATGCAAAAGTCCAAGCAAACCATCAAGCCACTGATACCAACCATAAGGAACAAGGTGTTACAAACAATGCGTACCTCTCCCAATACGGAGAAAGAACTTCGGCAAAGATTGGAGGAACAAGGCTTGCGTGTGGTAATCCGAAAGAATGATAATGGAAGAATTTACGGCATTACCTTTATTGATGACGAGCAGGGTGTTGCACTCAATGGTTCCAGATTGGGCAAGGGATATGCCGCCAATGTATTCAATGGCTATTTTTCCAATCCTGCTCATAACTCATTCTTGGACGAAACGCTGTATGGCAGTCCGTTTGCTCGTTTGGAACAATCGGCAACTGGCCAACCTTTACAATCCAATGCTGAGGAAGGTGACAACCTTGTCAATGAACTAATCGAGGACATGATGGGCGACCCATCCACATCTACGAACAACGATGATTGGAAAGAAGCGGCTTGGCAGCGTAAACTTCGCAGGCAAAGCAAAGTCAATCTCAGACGGAGGAAAAGATAAGTAGGTATTTCAAATTTTGTTTGAACAGTATTCAAACGCAATTCAAATAACGATAATACAACAAATATAAAAGCAATACGATTATGGCACAAGAAGATGATTTAAGGGCATTGGGTAAGGTGATGGACTTTATGCGGGGCATATCAGTGATATTCCTACTTACCAACTGCTATTGGTTCTGCTACGAGGCATTTCAGGAGTGGCATTTTACACTCGGCGTCGTCAACAGAATTCTGATGAATTTCCAACACACGGCGGGCTTGTTCTCGTCCATACTTTGGACGAAACTCTTTTGTGTGGTATTCCTTGCACTGTCCTGTTTGGGGACAAAAGGCGTGAAGGAAGAGAAAATTACATGGCCGAAGATTTGGACAATACTTTTCTCCGGTTTTGTGCTTTTCTTCCTCAACTGGTGGCTCTTAGCATTGCCGATCGGTAAGGTCGGTGCAGCCTCGCTTTATATCTTCACGCTCTCTGTGGGCTATATCTGTCTGCTGATGGGAGGTGTATGGATGAGCCGTTTACTCAAAAACAACCTGATGGACGATGTGTTCAACACGGAAAATGAAAGCTTCATGCAGGAAACCCGACTGATGGAGAATGAGTATTCTGTCAATCTGCCTACACGTTTTTACTATAAGAAGAAGTGGAACAACGGTTGGATTAACGTAGTCAACCCCTTTCGTGCCTCAATGGTACTTGGAACACCGGGTTCGGGTAAGTCCTACGCTATCGTGAACAACTACATCAAGCAGCAGATAGAGAAAGGCTTTGCCATGTACATCTACGACTATAAATTTCCCGACCTTTCAGAGATAGCTTACAATCACCTGCTTCATCATTTAGATGCCTACAAGGTAAAACCACAGTTCTATGTAATTAACTTTGACGATCCGAGGAAATCGCATCGGTGCAATCCTATCAATCCTGCCTTTATGACGGATATATCGGATGCTTACGAAAGTGCCTACACCATCATGCTCAACTTGAACCGTTCGTGGATACAAAAGCAGGGAGATTTCTTTGTAGAGTCACCGATTATCTTGCTGGCTGCCATCATTTGGTTTCTGAAAATCTATGAGGACGGGAAGTATTGCACGTTTCCACATGCTATTGAGTTCCTGAACCGTCCCTACGCACAGATATTCCCGATACTCACCTCCTACGATGAGCTTGCCAACTACCTTTCACCCTTTATGGATGCTTGGGAAGGCGGAGCGCAGGACCAGTTGCAGGGACAGATAGCCAGTGCCAAAATACCACTGTCTCGTATGATAAGCCCTGCTCTCTATTGGGTGATGACGGGCGATGATTTTTCACTTGACATAAACAATCCCAATGAGCCGAAAGTCCTTGTTGTAGGTAACAACCCTGACCGACAGAATATCTATTCGGCAGCACTCGGACTTTACAATAGCCGTATCGTGAAGCTCATCAATAAGAAGAAGCAGCTCAAATCGTCTGTGATAATCGACGAGTTGCCGACCATCTACTTTCGTGGGCTTGACAACCTTATTGCTACTGCACGAAGCAATAAAGTGGCGGTGTGTTTGGGCTTTCAGGACTTCTCACAACTTACCCGCGATTATGGAGACAAAGAAAGCAAGGTGATACAAAACACCGTTGGTAATGTGTTCTCGGGGCAGGTAGTTGGAGAAACAGCCAAAACGCTCTCGGAACGCTTTGGCAAAGTCCTCCAGCAACGTCAATCAATGACTATCAACCGCAACGATAAGTCCACGTCCATATCTACGCAGTTGGACAGTTTGATTCCTGCCAGTAAGATTAGCAACCTTACCCAAGGTATGTTTGTAGGAGCTGTGTCCGACAACTTTGATGAGCGAATTGAGCAGAAGATTTTCCACGCAGAGATTGTTGTGGATAGTGCCAAAGTTTCTGCCGAAATGAAAGCATACCAGCCCATCCCGGTAATCAATATATTCCGAAACGAAAATAGCTCCGATAACCTCAAAGAGGCTATCGAAGCCAATTATAAGAGAATCAAACAGGATATACTTTTCCTCGTTGATTTTGAGATTGAACGAATCAAAAATGAGCCTCGGTTAAAATATTTATTAAAAGAATTATAGTTCTGATAAATACAGAACATTTTTGTATATGCCATCATTTACTATCCTATCATATGCTGTAGAACAGTTTTATCATCTGCCCAAATAAGAATGGCGCAGATTTCGAAAAGGCTTCAGCAGAGATAAATGTCTCTATATCTATTCCCGAAATCAAGCCTTTCCAAAACGAAGTCGGCTCCGATAACCTCAAAGAGACTATCGAAGCCAACCATCGTGAGCTAAAGAGAGAAAGACTCTCTTGCTCTGTCATAAACAGAAAGAAATATTGTCCTCCATCGCTATGTTATCTAATAAAAGACAATTCCTCTAACATATATTAAATACTATTTTGATATTTCGTTATGTGAATTACTGACCATAATTAGGGGGTGTACTACATATTTCCTCTTACAAATATGGTAACACATAGAGGACAACTAACAAATGTTTTGCAGATAAAGACAAATTTTAATTACCAGTCTACCAACTCTGTACGACCATTTGCAGGAGGAACTCCATAAAGTCCTCTTTGGGCATTTATTTGGTTCTGTAGCTGTAAACGCTCTTCTTCTGTTAGGCGTCTGCCTGATTGATCATACACATCATCTAATTCAACATAGTTGTCTTTTCTTGCTATGTAAGGTAGATAATGAGAATTCAGGAAAGCCTTATCCTGTGTAGAAAGTGTATAATTTATAGCAATACCAAGTCCCGTTTTTGTAGTTATAGTATTTAATCCATTCTTTGAGAAATCTTTTGACGATGCAAGGGTAATGGAGAACATATCAAACATTCCCATAGTAGTGTAGTTGCTCTTTATCTTATCAAAAGCCGACTTGCAATTGTCCTTGACATTGTTAAAATCAATTTTCACGTAATTATCACGATCTGGTCGCTGTTGTTCATTGAACATTCCTGCAGCATTACAGAATGCATGCAAGAAGAATCGCTTTATCTCATTTGCGTCTGCATTCTCAAGAGTTGTTGGGACATTTATATATTGTTCACCACCTACTAAGCCGTAGTTACCGCTTCCTTCTCTACCAGAATCCATTCTGACAGCAATGTTTGGAAGTTTTATGTGATATGGCTCATAGTATTCCGGATCCTCTATAGAGTTATAGAAACGTACATTTGTCTGTTCTTCCATTTCTGCTATAGCAAGAATAGCCCCATCTTTTATCTTCCCAGGGAGCTTAAGGAACTTCACTCTAAGCATTGTCCAATATTGTGCAGGATAAAATCCATATATGCCAATTGCTCTTGTAGAAACAGAAATACGCGGATCGTCAAACAATCCCCAACGTGTTGGAATTGTAGATGCAATGGTTGTTGTCCATGCATCCTTTTGTTGGGCGTTACCAAAAGGATTTCCTGTTGATAGTAGCAACTTTTGCTGTTCTGTACTCAATGTTGCAACGTACGCAACATGTTTCTCACTGTGAGTTGTTTCTGTTTGTATAGCATCATCATTAGAGCATGATGCCGCAGATAAAGCTAATACTGTTGTCAATAAAGAGTTCATGACAACTTGAATATACCGATTTGTAAATATTTGTAAAAATTATTTATTGTTATTCATTTGCTCAACATTTCGAAGAGCGTTGTTGTAAAGCTCTGATTTTATACCTAAAATTTCTGCATCCTGTTCTGTAAGGTCGAGATAATATCTGCCATTATTATTGCGGATAAGATTAGTCAGGATAGTACTCTTGTCTATTTGGATATTGTATAAATCCATACTGTCCAAAGGCTGTCTATTATGCTCTACACCATTCCCGCCATTAGTTATATCTGAGTAAATATCGTCATGGCAAGCTGTAAAGAAAAACATTAGAGCAAATAACGGAATAATTCTAAAAACACTTTTTTCATTGTAATTGTACTTTGTTATAGGATAAAACATCAGAAAAATGTCCCTCTAACTTATATGAAATAGGGAATTCATCATTGGAATAGAGATAAATCTCACCGTCTAACTTTTTAGTTCTATTATTAAATTTCTTAAAAATAATAGTGCCATCTATAGATGTTGCTGATGGCAACTTATTATAATCTATAATAATAGCGATACCCCTACTATCATTGTTGTTTTCAGAAACTGGTATATATTTCAAGAAATCTTCAAAGATAGTTCTGTCTTTATCGTACATTAAATTCTTTGATAATTGGTAAGATTTATCCAAATTTGGAAAGACTTCACCTTGAGGGATACGAAAAGCTCCAAACAACCATAATGGTGTTTGACTTTGAATACTTCTAAACATAAATTGGAAAATAAAAATACTATCGTTATAAACACCTAATCTATCACCATTGAACAATGTTGGCTTTATTGGAAGATCAGGGTGGAAAGCATCATGTATAGACACATAATCTTTATATGCGACACCATTAACGCTAGCATATCCATACACAGTAATGGTTCCATCTTTATCTTTTGAACAACCTATCAAGCTACACGTAATAAGCAATGTTGTAGAGAAAATTAAAATGTACTTGAACATATTATTTTATTTTTATAGTTACAGGAATAATTTGTATAAACTTGTCCTCCGGGTTTAGCAATGCTATCGTATAAAGGCATGTATGATCAACCTGCATGTTGTGTGCAATATAGTCCAATTCTTCTTGTGGAAGAACATCTTTAATGGACATTTCCCCTCTTGACACAGGTATTATGTAGGTACTATTAAACGGGCTATATACTTTAGCTTTCGTAGAAGTCCAGATGTCACCTTCATATTCTTTAGACAAAGAAATATCTCTAGTAAGGTATATCTTGCCGTATTTGTATGAATACGTAGTCCCATCTTCTTTGTATATTTTTTTGCTGTGTCAAGTAACAGCCTATTATTTGATGCGTAAAAAATATCCGTCGCTGTACACTTTACAGATTGAAGTGGAGATTCTTTTCCATTACTGTCTATAATTTTAAGAAATACAACAGCATCTTTGTCTTCTATAGGTATGAATACTGATGGGCTATTGGTATCAATCCATCGTATATCTTTGTTTGGAAATTTTACTCCCCATCTAAATATTAACGATGCATTTATATTATCAATATTGGCTTTGTAGGTTTCATCTATGCATTTTGCTTCAATTTCAAAACCATCTGGTTTATGTTTGGAAGAAAGCAAATAAGTTGGGACTCCTATATATACCAATTTGCTAAACTTCATCCCATTAGTTTCACCAATTACATATACACAACCATTTTTAGATATGGTAAGTATCCCATTTTGATTAATGGTTCCAATTGATGCATCCGACGTACTCCATACAACAGTTCTTTTCGCATCAGAAAAATAACTTACAAATAAAATAACTATAACAAATATATAGGCATATTTATATGCATCTAATTTCACCAGCTTTTTAAATATCTGTACCATAGAATCTTATTTTAAGTTTTTATTATTTTTAGCATTATTATCTTAGCATCTAAGACCGATTAAAGCCTTATTGTTCCTTTAACTATCTGAATAAGATATTCTGTCACAAATATATAAATTTATATTGTTTAAAACAAGAAAAACAAGTTTTTTTCAAAAAAAATGTATTTCCTTAGTATTTTCACTATATTTGCTGTATTATTTATTATATATAACTCGTTGGCGGAATTAAATTAAAGGATAAATTAATATGCAAGAAAAGTTGCATATAAAAGATGTTTTGTAACTTAGTAATAACCAACACACTAAGTTCAATAATCCGTATGCACAACTTATATGCGAATTTCGCAAAAATCCTTAATATATGCAATTCTTTTCAAAAGACTTGGTAAACTCGGTCTTAATTCCGCCAACGGGTCAGGGTATGTTTGAAGGTGTAGTATCCGATAACTTCGATAAACGTATCGACCAAAAGATTTTCCATGCCGAGATTGTCGTGGATATTGCCAAAGTTTCCGCTGAAATGAAAGTTTATCAGTCTATACCCACAATCGCAGACTTCAAAAACGAAGATGGCTCCGACAATCTCAAAGAGACTATCGAAGCCAACTATAAATCTGTCAAACGAGATGTGCAGACTTTTGTGAAGAGTGAGATTGAACGTATCAAAGCAGATCCGACATTGACACACCTTATCAAAGAATAATTCTCTAATTTTATGCGTGATATTTAGTTCTTACATATTCTTCAAGATGTTATTGTTTTTTAGAGGAATAAAATTGCAGAAAAACTAACATGTTTTGGTAGAAAGTCACATCAATAAATAATGTAAAATACTTTCACTTTTCAAATCAGGATAAGGTATGATACAAATAACTAATAATAAAACTAAGATGATGACAACTATTATCACTGTTCCCCATCTTAAAAAAGGTGAAGGTATTTCACCTAGAAGACTACGAACCTTTTCAGAGCGTAATTCTATTCCTGTTTCTTTTTTCATTGTGATTTATTTTAAGATTGCACTTTCACTATTTTTATGTTCATAATCAGGTGTTTTGGATGTCTTCTTGCCGTAATCAAAACTATAAACAATTTTCAATGTTGCGTACTGGTTGTAACTGCGACTTTGATTTATTTGTTTGAAGGAATAATATGGTGTTGACAATTCATCCACAATATTATTCTTCATCATGAATAAGTTGTTTGCATTAGCTTCGATAGCCCAATTCCCATGTTTCCACATTGCCGACAGTTGATATTGCCAATAAGTCTTCCTACTAATTTGGCTGTCTATTAAATCACGGGATGGTGTCGCCAAAGATACACTGAAAGAAAAATCCTGAATATAGTAGTTTACCATAGCAGATCCTGAGATTGAGGACAAGTTACGATGTTCAGTCCCTCCCCGCACCAAATGTTCAATCCATTGACTGGATAATTTCATATTGAGTGAACCGGAAGGTTTATAGGTCATAGATATATCAGCACTGGGGCGATGATAGATACAATCATCTCTAAAAGTGCTGATGAGGTGTCCGTCCCGTATGTAGTAATCCGAAATAATTGAATGATTTTGGTAGAAGTATGACACCCCTGTTTGTAAAGCGAATTTATTAAGATTCAATGTATGACTTAATCGTGGGTTTAAAAGAATTGAGTTGTCCATATCCGGGTTACCTTTAAGAATAATGATAGGATCAATCTGTTGTTCGACATTGTTAATAGTATTAATCCTCGGATAAGTATTTCCCAAAGCAAATGTAAATTGAAGTTGCTGTACTTTATCTATCTTATATGCTGCTCTTGTCTGAAGTCTTGGCGTAAGGTGATTAATAGGCTCCATCCCCTTTAAACTATATGTAAGAAAAGATAATCCAGGGTTGATATCAAAGAAAAATCTTCCTAAACGCTGGGAATAGTCAGCAAAAAGGATTGTTTCCGAAGAATGCAAATTTTGATTATATATCGAAGTTCCCGTGTATTCAGAATCACTAATTCTCATGAACTCGAATAAGCTGAAAGCCAATCTGTTCCTATGACTGAACGCCATTGAATAGTTAGCATTCGCTTTGACGTAATAATAATCTTCTTTGACAAGTGAATGAAATGACTCATCATCCTCATTATAAAAACGGTTATAGTCGTTCCGAGAATAATATCCATCAAATACATAATCTAATGACTTTGTATCGGAAAAAGTGTGCAGTCCGTAGAAATAAACACTCGGACGATAAGATTTGTTTCGACTGTCAATATTTAAAATACTGCTATTCTTGATGGATGTGTTTGTGTGCCAATAGTTAATCCTTCCGCCATTGACGTTGTTTCTTTTATCATCCCATGCCATACCACCACGAAGCATCCATATATATTTTCTTCCTCGGTTACTTATCGAAGCTTGCACATATTTTCCCGTTTCCTTATTTCCAGCATTATTGTAATATTGTTGCCTGTTTAACTGATAATCAGGAAATTTTAAAAACTCATTTTCATTCATTGATGATTTGGGATTTTCCAAAGAATATCCTGCCCAAAGATTCAGACTTTTTGTTCCTGTGACAAATTTTGAAATAAGGTTATAGTTACCATAAAGAAACCCTATACCTTGAGACGCATCCAGATGGGTATAGCCACCGTTGTTGATTGGTTTCATTACAATGTTTATAGCGTATGCGTCTTTGGCGTATTTACCGTTCGGTACGTCAAAATATTCCACGCGAGAGATATCCTTCGGTCTCAATGACTGCACCTCCCGGAAATCAGCCTCGCGCCCATCAATGTAGAGAGTGGCAGCACCAGCTGGAGTTGTTACACTGCCAGTCGAACGCTCAACAGATACTCCTGGGACCATAAGATTGTTCAATAGGTCATAACCAGTCACAGCATGTTTACGTTGCTCTTTTGTTGGAATCGCAAGGATATGATCTTTCTCACGTGCGAGATAAAATGCTTTGACAACCACTTCTTCAAGTTCTTTGGTTTGAACCGATGTTTTCGTTGTGTCAGGTTCCTGTGCATATGATACGTTGAAACATAAGCACATAATAATAACAAATAATGTTTTCATCTATTGAATTACTTTATACTTAAAATCAATATATCTTTTGAGCTTATCAATGACACCTTTTCTTTTTGCCTTGCAAAAACTTTCTTGGTTATCTTTTGATAAATCCGTCATAAAACCGATGTTTTGTTTTTTGATGCCCACATCCACTATGGCTTGGGTGAGGAAAGGCAGAATGAGTTGCAAAAGGCAGCCCACTAATAGCCCTAAGACAATCTGCCCGAAGTACCTGCGGTATTGTCTTATGTAGCCAAAGAGGAACTTAAACGAGCGTTCTTCTATTGGCTGCTCGTCTATCTGCCTTTCATAAAATGCAGGTGTGGGCTCTAAGAACATAGCTATTCCTTTCTCCTCACCGCTCGAAAGTGTGCTAATCCAATGCTTCTTAAAGTCTTCGATATTGTATTTTACAAGTCCTTTTGCTGGGTCAGCTACATAGAATATTTCACCTTTTTTTACTTTATACAGCACCACAAAATGGTTCTGATTCCAGTGGAGGATGCAGGGGAGAGGTGAATCGCTTAATTTAGTAATTTTAATATTTCCCGCGATTGTTTTTATACCCAAATTTTCTGCAGCCTCTCCGATTCCTTTCAGGGAAACACCCTCTGTGGTCACAAAGCATATCTTGGATAAAAAAAACATAGGTATTGTTTTCCCATAATGCTTACTAATCATACACAAGCAAGCAATACCACATTGCATAGAATCTTTTTGATAGGAAAAAGGAAAAGCCATATTAGTTATAATCTATTTAAGAATTCCTTAGAAGCGATTTTCTTGCTGCTGTCGAGTTTCAACTTACCAAAATTGTAACTCAATTTCACTATCAGGCGTTGGGTATCACCGCTGGTATCCATCGTTGTACGTATATTATTGTATTTCATTGCCCAGTTGTTCGACCTGTCAGTATGGAATATGTCATTAGCAGCAACTGTCACGTTCAGCCTATCCTTCATCAGGCGAAGTATGTAGGCAAGATTCACAGTCCACGAACTCTCATGATCGAACAACGTGCTTGTACCTCCACTGTCGAAAGAAGCATTAAATACAACTAGCGAATGGTTATTAAATGTCCACTGCGCATTCGCATCAATATACCAGGATGCCTTGTTCCACGAATGTTCTTCCCCTAGATAGTTTGCCTTGACAAAAGGTTGGGTAAACGAACCTGTTACGTCACCTCGAACAGGACCGAGCGAATAGTAATAAATAACAGTAGCCACAATATTCTCTGCCTTATTGAAGTTCACAGGCATCCACTTAATATTCTTATTGTCAACTGATGTCTCCGTCCATAAAGGGAGTTCCACTATTTTATCATGATTTCTATTATAAGCTATCGAGGTGAACAAATCGCCATAGTTGTAGCTTAGTTTCACGTTAGTGGTAACATTTGGCTTCAACTGCGGATTGCCTACCTTATATGAGATGGCATCATAATAATAAAGCCCGGGATTCAAATTGGCAAACGACGGGCGCCCAATGGTCTGCCCCACAGATAGACCCACCGATGACTTAGCAGTCAGTCTCCTCGTAACTACCAAATTAGGGAACAGTCTCCATTCTGTAGAGTCTGCAAACGCTCCTGATACGTTGGTCTCCAGCTTTCGATGGTCGGCTTCCATTCTCAAGCCACCTTGCAGATAAAAGCTCTTAATTTGTCTCGACAGTGACAAGTATGCACCATATAGGCTCTCGTGAGCATCGTACGCCTCTGCATCTGTATTGTAGGCATAGTTACCCTTGTTGCTCATGGCCGAGAAGAAAAGTCCCATCGACACATCGGCCCACTTGCGGTGGCTATTGTATGATAGGCGTGCACCACCGATATGATATTTTCCTTCACTTTCTGTAGCAACAGCAGGAACAGTGGAAGCCAATCCTGTCTCATCGGAGCGGCGTAGCGCATAATCGGCAATGAATGATAGAGTACGTGTGGAGTCTATTTCGTTCCTGTAGTTCACGCTGGCACTGTGCAGAAAGTCGGTTCCTCGTTTCTTTTGACCGAAAGCCATGTCGTTTCCATCCATCGTCTGCCTAGTAGGTTCGTTGAGATGGGTGTTACCTACATTACCTGTATATTGGAAGCTGAACAACTGATGTCGGCTGATATCCCAGTTCATGGAATAGAACCAGTCGAACTTCCGGGCATTCCCATGCGTATGTCTTTCTTTTGCACTCTCTATAGTCTTTTGTGGCAGGAACACAGTCTCGGTAGTATTGTCTATCTGCGTTGTGTTCACATACGAGAACCCTGCCGTAAGAATATTGCTCACCTTCTTATATTTCTCGTTGATAGTCACATTCGCTATATTCATATAGTCTCTAGCAAAGACAGACGTATTGCTTACTTCCGAAGAGAGTGTGTTCCCCAATGCCGACTTGGTGGTGATATACACAACTCCATTATTGCTGGCACTATATTCTACGGTTGGGTTGGAGTCTACCACTATCTTATTTATTTCCGATGCAGGAATAACTTTCAGCTCCGCCATGTCTACAGGTCTTCCGTTGAGTACGAACGTGGGCGTTCCACCCTCCAACAACTGCAAGTCGGAGGTCAAACCTGGAATCCTACCCAGCACGTCGATCACCTTGCCCATATATTGCAAATATGAATGTGCCACATCCACTGTTATCTTGTTCAATCCTACTTTTACTGTAGTTCTTTTCCCTTTCACTATAACACCGCTCAACTCCGTGGCATCCATCTTCATGCGTATGGTACCCATCTCTCGCTCGTTGCAATCTCTATAAACTGTCTGATAGCCAATGAACGAAAACTTCACGATACCTACACTGCCAGAGGGCTCTATCGTGAAGGAGCCATCCTCACGTGTCATCGTTCCTTTCACCAGCGAGGAATCTTGCCTTGAAAGCAGCACCACATTTACAAATGCCAGTGGTCCACCTTTCTCGTCAACCACCCTTCCGTTTATCTCTTGTGCTGACAATCTTACAGATAATAGCAACAACATCAAAAAAGTTAATAATTTTCTCATATTACACAATTTTATAAAAGTGAATGCTTCAAAAAACACCTCATTCCATCGTCATATTGACAACATTGCTTTACTTTGTACATTAAAGTCTATTCAATAATCATGTCTATTCATTATCTTTTTGACGCTGCAAATATACATATTTATATTGTTTAAAACAATATAAACTGTTTTGTTTCTGCTATTTTTTTTGCTATCCGGCAGAACTTGAATAGCAATATCTAAAATTATATTATTATTAATTCTATTTATAAATTTCATATACTATTTGTAATTACCTATATACTACTTATTGGAGAATATTGAGATGACTCCGGATGGAAAGTTATCGAGCGAGACTTTCCTCCAAAAGCTACATTAATCAGATGGATAGGTGCGGCTGTAAGAGTTATTGGAGCATAGCAAGGATGGAGGTTTTAGTCAAGATGCAAAAAGAAGATTAAGAAAATGAGACCTCTGCATATATTTCCAACGAGTATTAGGAATGAAGATTCTAAATAATATAAATCTCGCTAAAATATAGCGCGAGGATAAATGCAACTCAAGCTAACAGGATGATAATAGAAAAATGTATAAAATAGCACGAGAATTGCAGAAAAGATGTATCTTTGTAAGCGGTATCACATATCCTGCGGTAAGAACCAAGGAAGCACGGCTTAGAGTCAGTGTGTTGGCTTCCCATGAAACAGTACAACTGGAGCAATTGGTGACCGCTCTTGTGGAAATCAGAAAATCAATACTTTTTTAGATGACAGAAGAAGAAAACAAAACCAAAAGATACAGAAGGACAAACGTCGATATACAGGCAGACATTATCAAGGCAGCAGAAAGTCTGATTAAGAAAAAAGGCTTTGCATCAATGCTGGTGACAGAACTTATTAAGAAAGCCAGAATTGAACCGCTTGTCTTCTATAACAGATATGACAATCTTAGCGAGTTTTATGATGAATTCGTTAAGAGATATGACTATTGGTTTAAGGATGTCCTGACAGAAATTGAATTTCCGACAGATTCAGAATTGGGGTATATCAATATTCTCAAAAATCTACAGAAAGAACTTCAAGAAAAATCTGTGATGTTAGAACTATTACGTTGGGAAATTGCAGAGGGAAATGAGACCACGGTCCGCACAGCCATGCTCAGGGAAATGCACACATTGCCTCTTGCCAATATCTATGAGGCGAAATTTAAGGATATAGACATCTCTGCCATATCTGCACTGATTATTGGGGGCATATATTATCTTAACCTGCATAGAGATCGCTCTAATTTCGCGGAGATAGATTTAAATACAGAGTTAGGTCAGAAACGTATAGAAAGAGCATTGAAAAATTTAGGGCATATGATATTCCACTATCAAGATTTGACTGATTACAAGCATACTGTTGCAGAGAAAATGAAAGAAAACGGCATCAGTGATGAAATCATTAAAAAGTGCCTTAATTGAACGATACATAACAAGGATATTCCCCACTTATCTAGCGTGATAATTGGGGGATTTTTTAGTCGTCCAGTAAAACTTTTTTCTTCCAATCTGTGTAAGAGAAACCGTCTTTAACACCATTTATTTTGACATTAAATCCAAAACACAAGTCATTTTCTAATAAAACAAGCATTTTTGTGATGCTTACTATTTGGAGCTAAAATATAAGTCCCCATAGAGTAAAAGTGCCTGTATCGCCTATAGATAAACGGTTTGCAGACTTTCCGTTTATTTTTTGCGGACAGCAATTGAATATTCTTATTATGGAAGCGATATTCTAGCTAAGTGATTTTTGAGGTCATCCTGTAAACTAAGTACAATAGGTTATTTCACATAATTTCCTTTTATTTCCCACTTTTCCCGAAAACTTTTTAATCTCTTCATATACCTATAATTTAGCTGCTTGATAACAGTATTCATCATTAAAATTATCAAGCAATGGAATCAAACAGCAATGACAATTACGTGCTGGTCCTGGAAGACCGCACGGAAGTGAAAAATGAACAGGAAGTAGGCAAGCTTTCTGTTGTTTCCGGTGTTGACGACAAGGGAAACCTTAAAACCACCGAGGCAATCGCTGCCAATCAGGCAGCGTTCTTGAAATTCAACAACAAGGATGGACTTCTCAAAAACTTCATGACCAACTTCCTCAAACAGTTCAATAATCCGACTCATTTCGGGTTGTACAAGGTCGTGGCAGACAAAGTGGAACAGGGCGTGGACAACCTGCGTACCATGCTGCAAAACCG
Source organism: Phocaeicola oris (assembly GCF_021295095.1). Lineage (GTDB taxonomy): Bacteria > Bacteroidota > Bacteroidia > Bacteroidales > Bacteroidaceae > Phocaeicola > Phocaeicola oris. Next base: position 116,078 of record NZ_JAJLQX010000002.1, on the reverse strand, counting down.
CGAGAAGCCCGAAAACAAACAACAACTGGCAGAGATGGGCGTTCCCTTTGAGGACTATCTGCCCCAGCAGAAGAATGCTACTGCCATCGATGAGTCGAAGGTTGATTGGAAGCAACTTGACGATCTCGGTCTTTCCCGTGAGCGATTGGAACAGAGCGGAGAATTGGAGAAACTGCTTAACTGGCAGAAGAGTAACCTCTTGACGATTGCCGTACCTATTGGAGACACTACCATCTACACCGAAGCTCGCCTAGCGTTTCGCACGGACGATAGCGGCAATATCGGCTTGGCAATTCATCCTTTGAGAAAAGAACCACAGCTTGACTTTCCCTATATGGGTTACAAGTTCTCTCCCGAAGAAAAGGAGCAACTCCTTGCTACGGGTAATCTTGGTAAGACCATTGAGGTAACACCTAAGAACGGAGAGCCTTTCTCGGCCTACGTATCTATCGATCCGCAGACCAATGAGATTATCGCCCTGCGTGCTGACCGTGTGAATATCCCCAAGGAAATCAAGGGTGTAACGCTCTCTGACACTCAGTATAAAGACCTTGTGGAGGGCAAAGCCGTGAAGGTGGAAGGAATGACTGCCAAGAGTGGTAAGACATTCAATGCAACCCTGCAAGTCAATGCCGAGCGAAAGGGCATTGAGTTTATCTTTGGCGACAACAAGAGTTTAAGAGAACGACAGGAACACAAACATAAACAGCAGCAAGGTGTACCCCATAAGCTCTGTGGACTGGAGTTATCAGAAAAACAGCGTGAAGCCTTGGATAGCGGTCGCACACTATATCTAAAGAATATGGTGGACAAACAGGGACAACCTTTCAACGCATACGTCCGCATGGACAAGGAACAGAACCGCCCACGCTTCTATAAATGGAATCCGGACAAGAGCCAGAAAAGCGGCAAGGTGGAAGCCGTGGCGGAAGAACACAAAACACAGGTAGCGGTGAACAATCACGGCAAGACCAACGAAGCCACGAAGCATGTAAATGAACCACTGAAGACTGGACAGACACAGCCTACTGCTGCCCAAAAACAGAAGCAGGACGAGAACAAACAGAAGAAATCCCGTGGACGTAAGATGTAACCCTTAATTCTATTATTGACTATGATAACTTGTATTATTGCCGAGAAACCCTCGGTAGCCAGAGATATAGCCCGCATCGTAGGAGCAACGAGCAAGCAAGACGGATATATGGAAGGCTGCGGCTATGTCGTTACTTGGGCAATGGGACACCTCATCTCCCTTGCCATGCCCGAAGCCTACGGTTTTTCTGCCTACAAAGCCGAGGACTTGCCCATCCGTCCCAATCCCTTTCAGTTAGTGGTACGACAAGTACGTAAGGATAAGGAATATGTATCAGACCCAGCAGCACTAAAACAACTCAAGGTAATACGCTCCTGCTTTGACAAGGCAGACCGCATTATTGTCGCCACCGATGCAGGGCGGGAGGGTGAGCTCATCTTCCGCTACATCTATCAATATCTTGATTGTCGAAAGCCTTTCGACCGCCTTTGGATAAGTTCACTCACAGACAAGGCTATCCGTGAAGGACTTTCCAATCTCAAACCTGGAAACTGTTACGACAATCTCTATTATTCCGCCAAAGCAAGAAGCGAAGCCGACTGGCTGGTAGGTATCAATGCAAGCCGTGCATTGTCTATCGCCCGCAAAGGCGGCTATTCTTTGGGACGGGTACAGACCCCAACACTTGCTATGGTCTGCCGTCGGTACATAGAGAACCGTGATTTTTCTTCCATGCCTTATTGGAAACTCTCCGCTCTCATGGAGAAAGAGGGCGTGTCGCTGAAAGCCATTGGCATTACAGACTATGAGAGTGAAGCATCGGCACAGACAGCCCTCACTACGCTCCGCAGTCAGAGCCGGCTTAAAGTTGAATCGGTCGCAAGAAAGGTGGGCAGTACACCGCCACCACCCTTGTACGACCTCACTGCTTTGCAGAAAGAAGCCAACAGATGCCACGGCTTTTCAGCAGACAAGACCCTCTCAATAGCCCAAAGCCTCTATGAGAAGAAAATCACGACCTATCCCCGCACAGGCAGCCGATATATCAGCGAGGATGTCTTCGAGGAAGTACCCGCCCTACTGCGCAAGATAAGAGAAACACTTCCGACTCCGCTTAACCGCCATTCGGTGGACAACGCAAAAGTAACCGACCACCACGCCATCATCCCGACTGGTGAAACACCATCAGGATTGTCGGCAGATGAAGCGACCGTCTACCAGATGGTGAGCAATCGCTTTGTCGAAGCCTTTTCCCCCGATTCAGAGGAAGAACGTATGCAGGTGCGATTCACTGACGGTACCAACATCTTTACTTGGAAAGCATGCCGACAAATCTCTTTAGGTTGGAAAGCCGTGCAGAAAGAGCAGGCAACTGAAGTAGAGAAGAAAGAAGATGGTGATGAACAGATTTTGTCTCCATTGCCTAGTTTGACAGAAGAAGAGGTTTTACCACTTGTTTCTGCCGAGATAACCGCGCATAAGACCAAACCTAAACCTCTCTACACAGAAGCGACACTGCTTTCTGCTATGGAGAACGCAGGAAAAGAGGTCGAAGATGCAGAAAGTAAGAAAGCAATGGCGGAGTGCGGTATCGGAACACCTGCCACCCGTGCCAACATCATCGAAACGCTTATTCTCCGTGATTATATCCAAAGGGACAAGAAAGCCATCATACCGACAGAAAAAGGCCTAGCTGTCTATGAGATTGTCAAGGATAAGAAGATAGCCAATGCGGAGATGACAGGCAGTTGGGAACTTGCCCTTGCCGCTATTGAAGCAGGAAAGATGCCATCTGAAAAGTTTTCACAAGGCATTAATTCTTATGTAAGTACCATCTGTGAGGAACTCCTTTCACTTACTCCCGAACAAAAGTCCTATCCTGTCTACCGCTGCCCAAAATGCGGACAGCAGAGTGTCGGCATCTATGCCAAGGTAGCCAAGTGCAGGCATGAGACCTGTGGCTTCCACGTATTTCGTGAAGTCTGCGGCATACATCTCTCTGAAGATAACATCCGTGACTTGATAAGCTCCGGTCGTACGTCTACCCTTAAAGGGCTGACCAGCAAGGCAGGCAAGAAATTCAATGCCCGACTTGTTCTGGGCGAAGATTACATCACTTTCTTTGAGTTTGAGAATAAGAAAGGAAAACAAAGAGGGAGATAATCCTGGCAAAAACAACGAGGAATAGATATAGGTCGGGAGATACAAGTACTACCTCCCGACCTTTTTACCTCCACTTTATTAAAAGAAAACACTATGGCATACAATAAGAAAGAAGTCCTGCAAGCCAACACGGAAGCCATCCGTGTGGTCTTGCGCCTAGAGAAAGAACGTCGTGAAGCCACCGAAACTGAGAAAAGTATCTTGCGGAACTATCAGGGCTTCGGTGGCTTGAAATGTGTACTCAACCGCACAGACAATCCCGATGACATACGCTATTGGAGCAAGTCGGAGCAGAATCTCTTTGAACCAACCCAACAGCTCAAGCAGATGATTTATCGAGAAGCCGTAGATGCCAACACCGCCAAGCGGTATTGGGAGAGCATCAAGGCAAGCGTACTGACCTCCTTCTATACTGATACCCGTATCGTTACCGCCATTGCCGATGCTCTCACTTCTGTAAATGTACCCATACGCCGATGTTTGGATCCTTCGGCTGGTATGGGTGCCTTTGCCGAGACCTTTGCAAAGCAAGCAGGAGTTGTAGATGCAATGGAGAAGGACTTGCTCACTGCCCGCATCAGTCAAGCCCTGCACCCCTATGGCAAAGGCAATATCTTCGTCCGAAATGAGCCTTTTGAAGCTATAGGGGAGTTAGAAAACAAAGACAAGTACGACCTTATTACAAGTAACATTCCTTTCGGTGATTTCATGGTCTATGACCGAGAATACAGCAAAGGTAAGGACACTCTTAAACGTGAGTCCACACGTGCCATTCACAATTACTTCTTCGTGAAAGGTCTGGACTGCATCAAGGAAGGTGGAATTTTGGCATTCATCACCTCACAGGGCGTATTAGACAGTCCCCGCAATGAAGCCATACGCCGTTACCTCATGCAGAACAGCCGCCTTATCTCCGCCCTCCGCCTACCATCGGGTATGTTTTCAGACAATGCTGGAACGGACGTAGGCAGTGACCTCATCGTACTGCAAAAGCAGACGGGTAAAGAAATCAGCGAAGGAATTGAACAGCAGTTCGTAGAAACTGTTTCCGTTCCCAAGGAAGAAGGTTCTTCGGTCGTCTTCAAGCATAACTCTCTTTTTGTAGGAGATTGGAAAGACATATCTCATCGCACCATTGCCACAGAGCGCATAATGGGTACAGACCCTTATGGAAGACCTGCATGGGAGTATCGGTTCACGGGAGGGATTGAGGAAATGGCAGAAAGTCTCCGAACACAACTCTCCCTTGAAATGGGACAACGTATCGACCGTAAACTATATGAAACAGGTATACCGATGACAGAGGCAGAGCGAGAGGCAGAAGCAGAGAAACAGCTTCGCAAGTTGGGTATTACCATAAGTCGGAAAGAAGAAACAGAGAAGACAAAGACTGAAGACAAGGGTATAAACGATGCCTATAACCTCATGCCCGACAATATCAGGAAGCAACTGCCAAAACTTTACAGCACGGAAAAGGAACTCATTGGTGATAAGATAGCCTATGCACGCTATTTCTTCCCGATGGGAGCATACACTGCCTACCTTCTGGAATATGACCCCAAGAGCCGTATTGGTTTCGGTGCCGTGACGATGGGTTATGGCTGGGAGCTTGGCAACATGTCCCTCGACGAGATGGAAGGCGTGAAGGTAAGAGGATTGGGGATTGAACGTGATCTGTACTTCTCTCCTAAGAAACTGCACGAGATAGCCGAACTGGAAGAAATAGTCAGGGGACAATATACCAAAGAAGAAGTGGTGGCAGAGGAAATCAAGGAAGAAGTGGTAACAAAGGTAGAAACAGAGGATAAGGTTAAGGAGACTGCGACCATTACTTCTGAGAACGATACGCAGATAATGGAAGATACCGTTCCTAGCGGAGAGACAATTCCATTACAGCCGTCATCATCAGAGTCCGCCCCACAACAATTAGTATCAGAACAGCCTTCCATGGCTATTGAACCTGCACCCGAAGGCGTACCCACCTTGACACTTCATCATCAATACGAGCAGGAACCACAGGAAATCCGTACGGATATTGAAGCCCCGAGAGAGATGAACGGGCAGACGATATTCTTTGACGACGATCATCATCCGGTGGTGGACAATAACATGGAAGACATCGGACAACCGGAGCAGCTGTCATTGTTTGCCCCGGAGGAATACAGCCTTTGGACAAGAGAAGTTACCCGTGTGAACCATGAAATTAAGGATAATTCAGGCACTTCACAGGCGCGCCGTCCTATAACTCAAACTGCTCCCCAGAAACCATCGGAGTTCAAAATGCAAAAGGCAGTAACCTCTCCTCAACGGCGTACCCGTAGTAGCAGGAAAGCAGCTTCTTCCTCTTCACGTGAGCCGTCACTTTTCGACTTCATGAACGAAGCCGAGGAGCGCAAGCCAAAACCGATAGCGGAAGTCAGAAAGGAGTTTGATGCTTCCCCGCGCCCTTTTCTCTCTTCGCCAGACTCACACCTAAGAGACGGCTCCATTGTCGTGCAGAAAGGGCAGGTAGGCTTTCTTTCTGACCTGAAGCGACATCCGATCTTCAACCCGATGGACTTGCCGTATGCCCAGCTCTCCCGTCTAAAAAGCTATATTGAGATACGGGAGTGCTATCATCGTCTCTATGACTACGAGGCAGAGAACCATGCAGAAGACAGGGAAGACCGCAGCAGGCTCAACCACCTTTATAATGACTATGTTGCACGCTGGGGCTACTTTAACCAGAAGGCGAACACCGACATCATCAAGATGGATGCCACAGGCGTGGAAATGCTCTTCTTGGAACGCTCCGAAAACGGCAGGTACGTCAAGGCGGACATCTTTGACCATCCTACGGCATTTTCTACTACCGAACTTTCCATTGCTGCCGACCCGATGGAGGCACTGGGTGCATCGCTCAACAAGTATGGTACGGTGGAACTTGACTACATGAGTTCACTTTTACCTGATATGGAGGAAAGCGACATTGTTTCTTCCTTGGAAGGTCGCATCTATTACAATCCCGAAGAGAATGCCTATGAAGTGGCGGACAAGTTCATTTCGGGCAATGTAATAGAAAAGGCGGAGCGTATCGAGTCGTGGCTCTTGGACCATCCTGAACACGAAGAAGCAAAGCAGAGCCTTGCTGCCCTGCGTGCAGCCACGCCAACACCCATTCCTTTTGCGGACCTTGACTTCAATCTCGGTGAACGCTGGATACCTGCCAAAGTCTATGGCAGGTTTGCCTCAGAGTTTTTCGGGACGGATATTGGTGTATCCTACCATTCCAACATGGACGAGTACAGCATTATCTGCGACCATAAGAATGCCAATATCTGGCACAAGTATGCCGTACAAGGTGAGTTCCGCCGCTATGACGGCATCAATCTCCTGAAGCACGCCCTGCACAATACCATTCCCGACATCAACAAGAGCAAGGAGGTGACAGATAAGGTTACGGGAGAGACCAAGACCATCAAAGTAAGGGACGGACATGCCATACAGATGGCAAATGCCAAGATTGAAGAAATCAGACAGGGCTTTGTCGATTGGCTCGGACGCACACCTGATACCTTCAAACAGCAACTCTCCGACAGGTACAACCGCCTTTTCAACTGTTTTGTACGCCCTAATTTTGACGGTACGCACCAAACTTTCCCCGACCTTGACCTCAGACGGTTGGGCATTGCCGACCTTTACAAGAGTCAGAAGGATGCCGTGTGGATGCTCAAAACCAACGGTGGCGGCATCTGCGACCACGAGGTGGGAGCGGGAAAGACACTCATCATGTGTACGGCTGCCTACGAGATGAAGCGATTGGGACTGGCAAACAAGCCGATGATTATCGGGCTGAAGGCAAACGTATTCGATATTGCCGACACCTTTAGGAAAGCTTATCCCAATGCTAAGGTACTCTATCCAGGCAAGAACGATTTCAATAAGCAGAACCGCCAGCGTATTTTTAACGACATCAAGAACAACGATTGGGACTGCATCATCCTCACGCACGAGCAGTTCGGCATGATACCGCAGGCCTTGGAGATACAGGAAGCGATTATGCAAAAGGAACTGGATTCCGTGGAAGAGAATCTCGAAGTGTTGCGACAACAAGGAAGAGACATCTCCCGTGGGATGCTCAAAGGCTTGGAAAAACGCAAGCAGACACTGGAAGCAAAGCTGCAGAACATACAGGACAGCATCGCCGAAAGAAAAGACGATGCCGTGGACTTCAAGATGATGGGTATTGACCACCTTTTTGTGGACGAGAGCCACCAATTCAAGAACCTGATGTTCAACACTCGCCACGACAGGGTGTCGGGCTTGGGCAATCCGGACGGTTCGCAGCGTGCGCTCAATATGCTCTTTGCCATTCGCACCATACAGGAGCGGTCGGGAAAGGACTTGGGCGCAACCTTCCTTTCAGGCACAACTATTTCCAACAGTCTGACGGAACTTTATCTGCTTTTCAAGTATCTGCGCCCGCAAGCCTTGGAAAGGCAAGGCATCAATAGTTTTGACGCATGGGCTGCTGTCTTTGCCAAGAAGTCCACCGACTATGAGTTTTCCATCACGAATGAGATTATTCAGAAGGAACGCTTCAGGACATTTATCAAGGTTCCGGAGCTGGCTGCTTTCTACGCGGAGATTTGCGACTTCCGTACAGCCAAGGACATCGGTATTGACAGACCGGAGAAGAATGAGATACTGCATAACATACCACCGACACCCGAACAGGAGGTTTTTATCGGAAAGCTGATGGAGTTTGCCAAGAGTGGCGATGCCACAATCTTAGGTCGTGCGCCGCTGAGCGAGAGTGAGGAAAGGGCGAAGATGCTCATTGCAACCGACTACGCCAGAAAGATGAGCCTTGATTTACGCATGATTGATGAAAATGTGTACTCAGATCATATTGACAACAAGGCAAGTCATTGTGCGAAGCTGCTCAATGACTATTACCAAAAGTACGATGCACAGAAAGGAACGCAGTTTGTTTTCTCTGATTTGGGGACTTATAAGCCCGGTGGAGATTTCAATGTCTATTCGGAAATCAAGCGTAAGCTGGTAGAAGACTATCATATCCCGTCCTACGAGATACGCTTCATTCAGGAGTGCAAGAACGAGAAGGCAAAGAAAGCGATGGTAGATGCCATGAACCGTGGTGACATTCGCATTATCTTCGGTTCTACCTCTATGTTGGGTACTGGTGTGAATGCCCAGCAACGTGCCGTTGCGGTCCATCAACTTGACACGCCGTGGCGACCATCGGATCTGGAACAGCGTAACGGGCGTGCCATCCGTAAAGGAAACCTTGTTGCCAAGGAGTTTGCCGACAACAAGGTCGATGTGATTATCTATGCCGTAGAGCGATCGCTAGACAGTTATAAGTTCAACCTGCTTCACAACAAGCAGCTTTTCATCAATCAGCTAAAGACAAACACGCTTGGCAGTCGTACCATTGACGAGGGTTCAATGGACGAGGACAGCGGCATGAACTTCTCCGAATACGTAGCGGTGCTTTCTGGCAATACCGACCTTTTGGAGAAAGCAAGACTGGACAAGAAGATTACCACCTTGGAATCCGAGCGCAAGAATTTCCTCCGTGAGCGTGATGCCGCGACGGGGAAGTTGGCGGAGATTGACAGTTCCGTGTCCTTCCATTCGGATAAGATCAAGGAAGCCAAGGCGGATTTGGAGTGTTTTGAGAAGCGTGTGGAGCGTGACAAGGAAGGACTGCCCGTCAATAAACTGACAATCAAAGGTGTGGAGGACTGCACCGACATCAAGATCATCGCCGCACGTTTGCAGGAGATAGACGAGAAGGCACGAACCAAGGGCGAGTACAACAAAATCGGTGATATTTATGGTTTCTCTATCATGGTCAAGACAGAGAGCACTTCCAAGGACTTGTTCGACTGCTCGGTGAACCGCTTCTTTGTGAAAGGGCAGGAGTCTATCTACTACACTTACAATAATGGAAAGTTGGCAACAGACCCGAAACTCGCATGTCAGAACTTCGTTAATGCCTTGGAGCGTATTCCAAAGGTGATAGAATCGCACGAGAAGGAAATGGAGAAAGTAACAGCTGGTAAGGAGGTTTACATTACTATTGCAAACAGCTCGTGGAAAAAAGAGGACGAGCTTCGCTCACTTAAAAGTGAAGCTGCGGAGCTGGACAGAAAGATTGCACTTACACTTGCTCCACCTGATGAGGAAAAAGATGAAACGGAAGAAAAGGAGCAAGAAGAGAATTTACCCAACAATAATTATTCTGCCAAAATAAAAAATGAAAACAACCCTGTCCAAGATAAAGAAGAGGATAGCCGGTTACAGAGTTTCAGACCCAAGTGGAGACACTAATGGAAGTGTATTTGTAATTATTTGTCGAGCCGGTTAGATTTTGGCAATAAACGAGTATTATTGCCAAAATTTAACTGGTTATTTTTGTAATAGTTCGCTTGTCTTGACCCAATAGAAGAAAGCTTCAGGTAGTATTTTCTTCAATTTGTTGAGTTTATTATTGACGGAAGGAGACAATTCCATGGCAAGTATGGTGTTTGGATTTCCATCGTATTTCTCAATTCTTGTGCTTGATTTTTCTATTGAGGTAGCAAGGTAAGCCGCACGAGCCGAATCTACGATAGCTTCTTCTATGCGATATTTCCCTTTGTAGATGTAGCCGTCTATTTTCTTAATGCCACTTTGCAGCATTTTGAAATCACCTTTACCCATCTGCCCTCTAGTGCCCAGACACAAGGCGGTCTCCCTAATATCCTCATAAATGAGTGACAGTTCAGCGGGTAAGCCCCGATATTGCAATTCTATTTTCCCGATTTGGGTGAAAGTATCCTTAGTGTGCTGAAAGTTACCGGAATGTTCAAACAGCCTGCCTACATCGTATAGCTGCTTGATGATTTCCAGTGAGCAATCCCTGTCTCCCTTGATATAAGGAATGCCAGAGGTATTGGGAGCAAATGCCGTAAGTTTATCACCGAGAATATCATCAGCGGATGGCACGGTTACCTTCAACGGCTCATCGTCCAATTCTATAAAAGGTCCTTTAATCTCGACTTCTTCAGTAGCGTGATATTGTAAATCCTCGTACAGGACATCAAGCAGTATATACGCAGGTTTATCATCGTTCTTATAAGCGATGTGATAAAAGAATTTCGAGTGACTCTTGGGAATATTCGTGTCCCTCTGCTGCCGTTCTTCAAGGGTTTTGGATATGAACCCGAACTTTTCTATATCTTTCAGATAGGGCTCAATATCCGTCCCGGGCGGGCAGATAATGTCAATGTCTATGGATAGTCGGTGAGCGGACTCACCCAAAATAAGCATCAGAGCCGAACCACCCTTGAAACAGAAAGGGCAACCGGACAATCTCAGCATCTCCAACAGGTACATTGCCCTGATGACTTTCTCTATCAGATTCAGGTCTTTATACTTGTTACGCACAGAAATGGATTTTATCCACTCGGCGGTCATACATTCTTTCTTGATCATACAAATTCCTTGATATATTTTTCTATTTGCGGTTTAATATTGCGCCGTGAGGCATATCGCAGTAACATGCCAATATTCACATTATAGTTGGCAAAGGCATTCTGCATCATGTACAAGGACTCTTGACCTTGCAGGTAGAAGAAATCCCTGTCACATTGGATATCAACCAAGAGTTTCTCAATTCTTGGTACATTTATGCCGTTTACTTCCTGTATGGGCGATTCTGAAACAAGAGGCTTCACAATAAAGGATCTTTTGTCCAACCGGATATAATCGGACATAATATCCTCCTTTGGCGAAAGGAAACTGCGTTCGTGCATATCCTGTACAAAGTGGAAAATGGTTTCAGTGGCATCACGCTCCGTTTCTATATAGATATTGTTGTTGTACGACAGGTGATGCTGCAAGTCAGACAGTATTTCACCGTTATAGACACAAAAGTCCAATAAGGGATATACCGCTTTTAATTTCTTATACAACCGAATGGAGTGAGCATTAGGAACAGGACGGAAAATGATTTTTGGGGTTGTCGTATATACTCCTTTGCTTATTCTGAATATTTTTTTTTCGTCCAACAACTTGCGTAAATGCCAGGACAGCATCTTCTTGGAAAGTTCAATCTTCCCGGAAAGATACTCAGACAAGTCATTCGTCTTGAATTCCTTGTTGGCGTTTGCAAAATCTACAATGATATTACTGACATTCATTCTGCTATCATTAATGGTTCGGTGCAAAGATAGTTAGATTTTGGCAATAAAACAAATATATTGCCAAAATCTAACATGTCGGTATACTACCTGCCGTTACCAACCATCTCGTTTATGCAACATTTCATCTATCTCTTCCCGAAGGAAAAGCAATCGACCATTGGCTTTGAGGTAGGGTATTTTCCCTGCCCAAACCCAGTTGTAAATGGTCTTTTGTTCCACCTTCAAAATTTTGGAGACATCTATGATATCCAAGTATTCGGGTTTCAATGGAGGGTGAACGGTCGTATCTACTTCCTGTTCCCGTAGGACAAGCAGACGGTCGAGCTTGTCTTCCATATTCTTCAGTTTATCAAACAGGCGTTTCTGCCATGTATCTTCTGGCTGTTGATCTAAGTATGGCATAATTCTCCTTTTTGATAGTTACCACTTGTATCTTGTATCAAAATACGCTGCTCCTTCATATAGGCAATATATTTCTTTGCGGTCCTGTCCTTGATTTCCATCTCTCGCATCAGAACCTCACAAAGTTCTTGGTAAGTGAGCTTGAAAGAATTTCGGAAGGCTTCTTTGACAACGCCAATAAGCTCATCAGTCTTGCGCTTTTCCTTGTCCTCCTTGGACTTCTCACCACGATAGACGTGCATGTCCTCTGTCTTATCCCAGCCGAAAAGCATCATCGGTACGTCCAACGGACTTCCGTCACGGACTTTCAATGCCTTCACCACAGAGTATTCGGGATTGTCGTCTTTCTCAATGGAGAGAATACCGGCCGCCTTGCGTTGCAGTTCCGAGCCTATATGACCACGGAGTTTGATACCATTCGGTACGAAGTGCAGCACGCAGATGATACAGGTATTATAAATCCCCGCCAAGCGATAAAGCTCGTCCACAATGGCAATACTTTCCGTTTCATCGTTGGCGGAACGTATTAAGTCGGCTATTCCGTCAATCACCACAAGATGGATGCCTCCATGCCTGTGATGGAACAAGTCCATACTCTCGCGGATAAGCTTCAGCCTGTCCTTGCGGGACAGAGAGGCAAGATACAGGGAATGGCAAAACTCCGGTACTGCCGTCAAAGAAGCCCTACGCAGTGTCTTACCCAAGTTCTTGTGCAGCTGTGCCTCGGACTGTTCCGTGTCATAGTGCAGGACTGCCAAGCCTTTGGGATTGGCGGTAATCTCCAATCCCAAGGTATTCTCTATCGGCAATCGTTTTTCTCCCAACGCTCCGGCAAGGATGGCTCCGACATAGTTGCTCTTGCCTGTCCCCTCACCTCCGGTAATGCAGAACAGGTTATCCTGCGTGCCGAGTGGCACACCGTTTACTGCTACTACTGATTTGGAAATGTCCGGTGGATTCTCATAGTCAATCTCACAGGAACGTAACATCATCATGGTTTGGCTGTATAGGTCTGAGAACATCTTGGCAAGCAGCTCTTTCAGTTCCTTTGCACCGTTGCCCAAGGCAAAGAAATCTGAAATGTCTTTTTCAGACTTCGTACCACTTAGCGGAAGTGAAAGGTTCAATACTTTGTATTCTGCCAGATGTTCTGCTTGTCTGTGACTCTCGCGTACGCCTGTCTCGTCAGCATCATACAGAAGTATGATATGCCGAAAGCGAAGCTGAAGGCTCTCGATGATGCTTGTCGGTATCTGTGCCGTTTCACTGTTGAAGCAGATTGCATTGAAGCCGTGTGCATACAATGAGAGTACATCCTTTTCCCCACCTGTAATGAAGAGCATATCTCCTTTGGCAGGAATCTGCTCCATTCCGAAGCAATAGGTGGCAGGCATCCGCCCACCATAAAGAAAGCGGATTTTCGGGCTGTGGGGACGGTATATTTTGACATACCCGTTTCCGATATAAGCAAAGATAGGTTCCGTAGGTGAGCCATAAAGTTCAAATTTTCTTCCATCAGAAGAAATACTCTCATAGCGTTTAAGACTCCGTACCCGAAAAAGGCGGAGTGTATCCTCATGGATGCCATAATGCCCCCAATAGTTCAGCAGCCCATTGTCAAATGGCTGTATCTCGAAACTGTATGGACGTTCTTCCTTACTTTCGGTAATGTCAGCCTTTGAACTTGGGATGACTAGACTTTTCTGAATCGGCGTAGCAATTTGGCCCTCGCTACACCTCTCACCGTCATACAAAGAATACAGTCCCAGTTCTTGTACGATGATTTTCAAGACTTTTGGGAAATCGGTTTTCAGGTTTAGGCTGTGCAAGGTTGCCACAAACCAGAAACAGTCTCCTGAATAGGCGGTATCGCCATGATCATAGAACTTATAGGATGAGCTCTTCCTGTCATAGAAAATATGACAGGAAGCCCGCCTGTCATCATAGAAAGGACTGCGGAAGTTGCGATGAAGGTTCACCTCAAAACCAAGGAAATGGGAGAACACGTTCAACCCTCCTTGTGTAAGCAAAAGTATTTGTTCTTTATCTATCATACTTTATCTATTTTTAGGATTAAGGCAAGAACTCATTATAAGATTGTCCTTGAAGCGGTTGAGTCGTCCGAGAATCTCATCGTTCCTCATCCCTGATACACGGAGCCGGTTACATTTCACGGCAATAATGATTGATTTGAAAAAATAACGCACATCGCCGCCCTCCGTGTAGCGGTAACGCACCAGCTGCTTCTTGCGCCAGCGGTAAAGGGTGGACTCTGAAACATTCAGAGTCCCGATTAGGTCTTTCGTGGTCATCTCCAGCTCGTCGTCAATGTCTTGGATAAGACGGGAGGTGCGCTCAACATACTGCTCAATACGATTGAGCTTGTCTATCAGTTCTTGATAGGCTTGGCTTTCTACTGCGATTATTTCCATCAGCGTAATCGTTTGGTTTTAATTGTTACATGTTCTATTCCGAGTTCACAGACTAACTGTGAAAGTCTTCTGAATGCTTCCTCAGTGAAAACCTCCAGGTGAATTTCTGCTATAGGTAAAGGATCAGTCTGCCCATTACGTGCAAGAAACTCGAATATTTTGGTAGGCTGGATGTCCACTTTAGAAGCGTACATCAGAACTTGATCAAGGGTCATTGCTGTCTTTCCTTTTTCCCAGCGCGAGATTCGGCTCGAACTAACTTTCAGAATAACAGACAGATACTCCTGCGAATAACCATTTTTCACTCTTGCCGACTTCAGCATTTCCAATAATTCTTTCATACTTATAAAATTACTAAAGCACTGTCACAAGAGCAACCCGCTACATGAAAATGTTTGCATACTATGCAATCTGTCTTGCAGCCAGTGCAAGTTTGTTTAACAGTAGCGGAACACATAATATATTGGCTAATATAATGATTTTAATCTGAAAAAAGACAATATGAAATACGGTTTAGACAATTAAAATTGCTTTAAAAACACGCAGTGCAAGGTGCAAGACCCTTTATATATAAGGGCTTGCACCTTGCACTGGAAAATGTAGCAGTAAAATCTCTAAATATTTATGACGCAAAGATTTGGATGGTAGTACATTTTTATATATCTTTGTACCCAAGAAAAGAGAGCGGTTGAGCTTTCAATAGGTAGTCAGAATGGTAGTCATTAAGCGGTCAGAATACTGCTACAAAAATGCTACACTGATGATTTGTCAAAACATATAGAAAGTTTATATACAACGAGATACGAGAGTTTGGTTCACAAACCTCTCTCTCCGCTGGAAAGGCTTCCGAAAGAATTTCGGGAGTCTTTTTTATTTGTGCAGATGGTTTGTTATCGAGCCAACATAAGTTGGCACGTTTTGCACGTGATAGTTAGATTCTTTAGGAAAAGTCATTCTACTAAACTTGTTTCAAATAATGTTCGAACCGAAATATATAAGCTTTGAACAAATAATAAATTCTGTCAAAATTGCTTGTTTTATCCTCTTTATTTGTAATTTTGTCATTTACATATAGAAAAAGGATAAAATGAAAAACGATATACAGAATGTGAAGTTGCGCTTTGGCATTATCGGAAATGATAACCGATTATTGCGTGATATTGATATAGCCATGCAAGTAGCTCCTACCGACTTATCGGTTCTTATTACCGGTGAGAGCGGTGTCGGTAAGGAAAGTTTTCCACAGATTATACACCAATATAGTCGTCGTAAGCATGGGCAATATATAGCTGTTAACTGTGGTGCGATACCAGAGGGGACGATTGATTCAGAGTTGTTTGGTCATGAGAAGGGAGCTTTCACCGGTGCCATCAGTGAGCGTAACGGGTACTTTGCGGAGGCCAACGGAGGAACTATCTTTTTAGACGAAGTAGGAGAATTGCCTCTTGCTACTCAGGCACGTTTGTTACGTGTGTTGGAAAGCGGAGAATATATTAAGGTAGGCTCTTCGAAAGTGGAGAAAACGGATGTACGAATCGTTGCCGCTACTAATGTGAATCTGGCTCAAGCTATTGCAGACGGGCGTTTTCGTGAAGATTTGTATTTCCGATTGAATACCGTGCCAATTAAGATTCCGCCATTAAGAGAGCGTGGAGATGATATGGTGCTGTTATTTCGTAAATTCGCATCCGATTTTGCAGAGAAATATCAGATGCCGGCTATTCAATTGACTGAGGAAGCAAAGACTATTCTGAAGAAATATACGTGGCCCGGAAATGTCCGTCAATTGAAAAATGTGACAGAACAGATTTCTATTATAGAATCTGACCGTGAGATAACTCCTGATATATTGCAGAATTATTTGCAAGATATGCCTATCAAGTCGAATCTGCCTATTCTTCTTAGTGGAGAAAAAGGAACTCAGGATAAGGCAAGTGAAAGAGAGTTACTTTATAAAGTACTTTCTGATTATAAAGCTCTTTTTGAGCTGAAAGGTGAAGTCGCAGAGTTAAAAGCTACCGTGAAAAACTTGATTGCAGACCGCAGTCATCAGATTGTTGCCGGTCAACAAGTTGCATATATACCTTCAACACAATCGGTTGTGAATGTTGCTCAGCCTTCTGTCTCTAAAATTATTACTTCAATGAAAAGTCAGGATGAAGAGATTTCGGAACCGGAAGAATATGTTGAAGAGGCACCTATGTCACTTGATGATGTGGAGAAAGAAATGATAAAGCGTGCGTTGGAGCGTCATCATGGTAAGCGGAAGAATGCCGCGAAAGATTTAAATATTTCGGAACGAACTCTCTACAGAAAGATAAAAGAATATGGCTTGGAGAATAAAGATTAAGCTTATCGGCCTGATTTCATTACTTGTTGTAGTGGTGACGGCTTGCTCTATCTCGTATAGTTTCAATGGATCAAGTATTGACTATACGAAAGTGAAAACCATTTCGTTTGAGAGATTTGCAAATCGTTCGTCAGGATTTGTTTGGGGACCTATGGAGAGTATGTTTAATACAGCGCTCGTTGATATTTTCCTTAATCAGACAAAGCTTCGTCAAGTAAAACGTGGAGGTGATTTGCAATTTCAGGGTGAAATCACGAATTATGATGCCATTAATAAGGGAGTCGGCTCTGACGGTTATTCAAACATGGTGGAGTTGCGTATGTCTGTACGAGTGGAGTTTATAAATAATGTGAATCCGCACGATAACTTTAAGCAGACTTTCACGGCAAGTAAAGAGTATAAATCATCACAGCAACTTTCCTCTGTTCAAGAGGATTTGGTTACTCAGATGATAAAAGATATCACCGAACAGATTTTTAACGCTTCAGTTGCAAACTGGTAATGGATCATCAGCAGATATATCATTTAATTAAACATCCTGAAAAGTTGAATCAGGATACATTATACGAGTTGCGTACATTGCTCGCACGTTATCCGTACTATCAAACGGTTCGATTACTTTATTTAAAGAATCTGTTTCTATTGCATGACTCTTCGTTTAGCGAGGAGCTACGTAAGGCTGCTATATTGGTCTCCGATCGTAAAATACTTTTTTATATGATTGAAGGTGACCGCTATATTATCCATCCACAAGAATTAATACCTGCTAAAGATGAGGATTCTTTAGGCGACCGCACTTTAACTCTGATAGATGCCTTTCTTGCGGAGCAACCGACGCAAGAAGAACATGGCAATGCTGTTCCTATAGATTTGATGGCAGATTATACTTCATATTTCTTGCGAGATGAGGGGAAAGAGGCTGTTTTGCCTAAAATAAAACCGGAATCGAAAACAATAGAGTCTGAAAAGACATTATCGGAACAGGAAAATTTAATAGAGAACTATTTGGCAAAGTCGGGTAATGTGGAAGAATTACCGCAGACGCTGGAAGAATTAGAAGCAGAGGCAAGGGGAGAGGTGTCACTCGTTCCGGTGAAAGCAGAACCGGTTTTGGACGCAGATAAGGTTGCCGAGGAAATTAAGAAACCAAATAATGAGGATGCTGTCGAAGAAATAGAAGACGATGAAGATTCGTTGGATGAGAGCTATTTTACTGAGACTTTGGCAAAAATATATGTTAAGCAGAGAAGATATTCGAAAGCATTGAAAATAATTAAAAAATTAAATTTGAAATATCCGAAAAAAAATAGTTACTTTGCAGACCAAATCAGATTTTTAGAGAAATTGATTATTAACGAAAAAACAAATAAATAAAATGTTGTATTTACTATTAATTGGATTAATTGTTTTCGCGTCTTTACTGATGTGTTTCATCGTATTGATTCAGAATTCAAAGGGTGGAGGTTTGTCATCAGCTTTTGCTTCATCGAATCAGATTATGGGTGTGCGTAAAACCACAGATTTTATTGAGAAAGCTACATGGGGATTAGCTATTGTTATGGTTGTGTTAAGCGTTGCTTCTGCTTATGTTATTCCGAGAGCTGCAGCTGACACTTCTGTCATACAGCAGAATGCGTTGCAAGATCAGGCTACGAACCCATTGAATACAAAACAGGGCTTTGGTTCTTCTACTACTCCTGATGCCGGAACCGCTACTCCTGCAGAGGCTGCTCCTGCGACTTCTACAGAAAGCGATAATGCTGAAACTCCTGCAAAGTAAGATAATCTCTACAAAACAAACATAAAAGAAGGGATCTCATGACGAGGTCCCTTTCTTATTTCTCTAAATGTCAAGTTTGAGTTCTACAGGACAGTGATCACTGCCGAAAATATCGGTATGAATCGTTGAGTCCTTTAGTTTATTTTTCAGGCGGTTGGAAATGATAAAGTAATCCAGTCGCCACCCCGCATTATTTTCACGGGCGTGGAATCGGTATGACCAGTAGCTATAGGTTACTTGCTCCGGATATAAGAAACGGAAAGTATCGGTAAATCCGTTATTTAACAAGTTTGTCATCTTTTCACGTTCCTCATCGGTAAATCCGGAATCGTGGTTTGCACGATGTTTCTTCGGGTCTTTGACATCAATCTCTTCGTGTGCCACATTCAAGTCACCGCATAGAATGATGGGCTTTTTCTTGTCCAACTGTTTCAAATAGGCTTGAAAATCTTTTTCCCATTCCATACGGTAGTCCAGACGCTTTGGCATATTCTGTCTTCTTGGTTCCGGAGTTTCACCCGAATTGGGCGTGTAGCAGGTGATGAAGTAGAAGTTTTCGTATTCCAATGTTATTACGCGTCCTTCATGGTCATGTTCGTCTATGCCTATTCCATAGGTTACGCTCAACGGTTTATGTTTGGTAAATATAGCTGTTCCTGAGTAGCCTTTTTTGTCGGCATAGTTCCAATACGATTCATAACCTTCAAAACGTGCGTCAAGTTGGCCAGCTTGCATTTTGGTCTCCTGCAGACAGAAGAAGTCGGCATCAAGTGATTTGAATATGTCTTCAAACCCTTTGGTATACACGGCTCGCAGTCCGTTCACGTTCCATGATATAAATTTCAGCATATCTTTATTGTTGTTGGGTCGCGGACTGTTCAGCCTGCATTGCAGCCTCTTTAGCTGCTTTTTTTTGAGCTTTTTGTTGTCTCTTCAATTCTTTAGCTTGCTTTTTGGCTTTCTTCTGAGCTTTTTTTGCTTCTTTAGCAGCTTTCTTTGCTTTTTTCTGGGCTTTCTTTGCCTCTTTTTGCTGCTTCTTCAGTTCTTTTATTTGTTTTTCACTTAAGGGTTCTTGATTAGTTTGCGACATAATCTCATTATCAAGTAATAATTCAGCAGCTTGAACAGATGGTACTGCCATTGATCCTATCAATGCAAATACACATACATAAATAAATTTCTTCATTTTGTTTTTATTTATTTGTTATAACCTTAGTTCTTTGGGGCAAAGATAAAGATTTTTTGTTTTGTATATATTCTTTATCTTTTTATTTTTAATCCGGATATATTAAAAAGGCTTCAATACTATCAACAGAGTACTGAAGCCTTTAATTAAGAGCGGAAAACGGGACTCAAACCCGCGACCCTCAGCTTGGAAGGCTAATGCTCTATCAACTGAGCTATTTCCGCGTTAAAAAAAGGAAGTAAACATCTACCTGAATCTACTCCTATATAACACCAAAGGTCTGTCAGATTTCTGTACTTCCTTGTGAAGTGGTGGGCAAAGATGGATTCGAACCACCGAAGGTATAAACCAGCAGATTTACAGTCTGCCCCATTTGGCCGCTCTGGAATTTGCCCGAGTCATTTTTTTATGCGTTGCAAAGATAGTATTTATTTTAAATTCGGCAAAAGAATGAAAGATTTTTTTGAGAGGAAAATCTATATTTTCTTCTTATAAAAGTTTAGGATAATAGTAGGGGGCAATAATATGAGAGTAATATGTTTCAGAATGACGCGGATCATTTCTTAAACTGATACGTATGAACGGTTCAACTCATCCGCATGAATCGTTCAACTCATCCGCATGAATCGTTCAACTCATCCGCATGAATCGTCCAACTCATCAGCATGAATCGTCCAACTCATCAGCGTCACTTTACTTGTTCATACGTATGAGTTGCTCTGGTGCTGAAGGATAGTGTTTTATTTCCTTGTATTGAGCTTACGTTTGAAGGCTATCATCTTGATAGCTGTTATTGCGCCCTCAATGCCTTTGTTGCCTAACTTTCCACCGGCTCTTTCTTCGGCTTGCTGCATGTTGTTTGTGGTGAGCAAACTGAAGATGACAGGCACATCACTTGTGGCATTTAAAAAACTGAGGCCATTGGTTACTCCTTCGCAGATATAATCGAAGTGAGGAGTGTCTCCTCGAACAACGCAACCAATAGCAATAACGGCATCTACTTTCCCCGATTTTATCATCCGGGCTGCGCCATAAGTCAGTTCATAGCTGCCGGGAACGGTTTGGACGATGATGTTATCTTCTTTTGTTCCGTTGGCTTTCAGGGTATCCACTGCTCCATTCAATAGTGGAAATGTGATGTTTTCATTCCATTCGGCAACAACAATTCCGAATCGCATATCTGATGCATTTGGCACAGTGGTTAAGTCGTAATCCGATAAATTATGATAAACTGTTGACATAATTCTATTTGTTTAGACAAACAAGGGCGGATAGTTGATCCGCCCTTTATATGGATTTAATTGATTCTTTATTTTATTTGAGCACGTTCGATGTACTTATCAATCTCCATTGCCTGATAAGAATTGAAGTACTTATCTTTAACCAACTGATATGCTTTTAAAGCTTCGCTGTTCTTGCCCAATTTCTCATATATTTCACCAGCCTGAATCAGATAGATAGGACTTAAAGCCTGACTGTCGGCAATATCGGCAGCCTTAACCAATAAGTCGGCACCTTTATCCAATTTGCCAATCTGAGCGTAACAATTGCCTGTAGCAGCCATGATAGCCGGATTAACTAACCGATCTTCTGCCTTGAATTTATCTAATAACTTTAAAGCATCTTCATATTTGCCCAACTGAGCACAGCAGAGTCCGGCATAAGCGTAAGATAAGTTGCCGGCTTTAGTTCCACTATATTCTTTAGCTACATACAGAAAACCTTTTGCGCCAAGGCTGTCTCCATTTAAAGCAGCCTCATAATTATCGGCACGAAAGAGTTCTTCAGCCTTAAACATTGTCTCGGAAGCGTGGAGTTCACGTGGATCTGAGATAAAATGCTTATATCCCATAATTGCTAAAAGAATGATTACAATGCCAATTACGACACCTAAGATAATTTTTCTATACTTCAAAAGGAATGCTTCTGATGTGCCAAGGGCTTCATCCACGTTCAGTGGATCTTTAATTTCTGCTTTCTTTGCCATTTTATATATTCTTATTATTATCTATTGAATGATTTGGATGCAAAAGTAAATCTTTTATGTGTATAAATAAAATTTAAGAGCTATTTTTTTTATGAATTCCGCTTATTTGAGTTAAATTTGTACAGCAAATAAAGAAGAGGATGATATTAAACCGCATTTCTATATTGAATTACAAGAATTTGGAACAGGTGGATTTGAATTTTTCACCTAAGATGAACTGTTTTATAGGGCAGAACGGGGTAGGGAAGACAAATCTGTTGGATGCGATTTATTATCTTTCTTTTTGTAAAAGTGCCTCTAATCCCATTGATTCTCAGAATATCAGGCATGAACAAGACTTCTTTGTCATTCAAGGCGAATATATTCATGAGGATGGTGATAAGGAGGATATTTATTGTGGGTTAAAGCCTCGCTCAAAGAAACGTTTTAAAAGAAACAAGAAAGATTATGGGCGGTTGTCCGATCATATCGGATTGATTCCTTTGGTTATGGTGTCACCTTCCGATTCCGAGCTGATTTCCGGAGGCAGTGATGAACGTCGCCGGTTTATGGATGTGGTTATCTCGCAGTATGATCGGAACTATCTGGAGGCGTTGATTCGCTATAATCGGGCTTTGGCTCAACGGAACGCGTTGATGAAGCAGGAAGAAGAGCCGGACGATTCTTTGGTTTCGGTGTGCGAGGAGATGATGGCTCAAGCCGGTGAGGAGGTTTTCTACAAACGAAACGAGTTTATCAACGAGTTTATTCCTATCTTCCAAAATTTTTATAGTCATATCTCTCTTGATAGAGAGCAAGTTAATCTTGCTTATGAGTCGCACGCCGCGAATGGTTTGTTATTAAATCAAATTCGTGAGAGCCGCCCGAAAGACCGTATCCTTGGCTTTTCTTTGAAAGGCGTTCATAAGGATGATTTGATTATGCAACTGGCTAACTTTCCTATTCGTCGTGAAGGTTCTCAGGGACAGAATAAGACTTATTTGATTGCGTTGAAGTTGGCTCAGTTTGAGTTTTTGAAGCGGACGGGTAGAAAAACGACTCCTATATTATTATTAGATGATATATTTGATAAATTGGATGCTTCGCGTGTGGAGCAGATTGTAAAGTTGGTGGCCGGTGATCAGTTCGGGCAAATTTTTATGACAGATACCAACCGCGATCATTTGGATTATATTCTTCAGAAGATTCAAGGTGAATATAAAGTGTTTGATGTAGTTGACGGATTGGTTACAGAACGGAATCATAAGAATAATGGAGAGGAATAAAGCGCAAAATATAGGTAATCTGGTGATGAAGTTCTTGCGGATGCAGGGACTGGAGGCACCATTAAACGAGCACCGGCTTATTAACTCGTGGGGGGAGGTGGTAGGTTCCGTCATTGTTAAATATACCACTGATTTGTTTATCAAGAATCAGACATTACATGTGCATGTTACTTCCGCTCCGCTTCGTCAGGAATTGATGATGGCTCGTAAAATCCTCGTGAAAAGCCTGAATGAGAAAGTAGGCTCTCAAGTTATTGTAGACATTATATTTCATTAAAGTCGGCCGTTCTCTGTCCAGACTTCATCCATCGTTTTATCAAATGCTTCAGTAGGTACTTTTGCGCAGACTTGAAAAGAAAAGCATATACCTATGTTATAAGTTGAGAGTTTTAGCAGGAGTCGATCGTAGTATCCGCGTCCGCGCCCTAACCGGTGCCCGTAAGCATCGAATGAGATTCCGGGAATAATGGCTATATCAATTTGTCGATAATCGACAAAAGGTTCACCTTCCGGTTCTTCTATGTGAAAAGCTCCTAAATGCAGGCTGTCCGGACCGGTATATTTCCTTAATTCTAAATCATTGCCTTTCACTACGGGAAGAAGGATATTTTTCTTTGTATACCATTGACTGATAAAGTCGTGCGTGTAGACTTCATCGGGTAGGGAATAGTAGAGCAGAATAGTCTTTGCGCTTTGGAATCGTTCCGATTGTTCCAAAGCAGAAAGCAACGTAACCGATTTCTTTTTCAGTTCCGCTGCTTCATGTTTCTTTTTTTCTAATGCTATTTGTTTTCGGAGTTCTTTCTTATCCATTAAGCAGCATCTTTTTTATTTTTCTGCTCGGGAGCTTTTGGGAAAGCTTCATTCTTTTCCAGAATATCAAGTGCTTTTTTTACTGTCGTATCCGATTGGTTTAAGTATTCAATGTAAGCTTCCATGTCCATCATGTTATATATGATGTTTCCATAAATGTTCAAATCGAAAAGTTCTTTACTTTTGTTCATCAGTATATTCCGACGCTTTAGCCCTTTCTTTTCAGCATATTGGGCAAACTTTTCAAGTAAGTTTTGTGTCTTCAAATATTTCAGTAACGAAGGCCAATCATTATACTTTGATAACTTTTCACGGTTTTTATCCGTATAGTCGAAGCTGTATTGAACAATTAACCGACGATTGCGTGCCATCTGGAAATATGAGGTCATTCCTGTAGTATCTGCCGGAATAAAGTAATCGGGCATAATGCCTCCGCCTCCGTAAACAGGACGTCCGAGCGATGTATAATAAACTTTACTTTCATCTTGTTTGATGCTGTCTTGTGAGAAGAACTCGCCATGTTCGAAACGCGTCATGATATCCATTTCGTAAGCTTCGTCATTACCTTTATTATATGGTTTCTGAATGCATCTTCCCGATGGGGTGTAATAACGAGCGATAGTCAGACGGACGGCCGAGCCATCGCTGAATTCAATAGGCTGTTGTACCAGCCCCTTTCCGAAAGAGCGGCGTCCGACAATTATACCACGGTCGTTGTCTTGAATAGCACCTGAGAAGATTTCGCTTGCAGAAGCAGAGCCTTCATCTATCAACACGACAATAGGCATACTCTGATTAGAGCCGGTTCCATTCGAGAAATAATTTTTTCGAGGGGATTTGCGTCCCTGTGTATATACAATCAGCCTGTCTTTCGGTAGAAATTCATTAATCATTTGGATGGCAGCAGCCATAAATCCACCGACATTCTCTCGAAGGTCGATGATTAGCCCTTGGCAATCTTTTTTATTTAACTTAGCAAGTGCGAAAAGCAGTTCACCGTATGTGTTTTCAGCAAACTTATCAACTTTTATGTATCCGTATTTATCATCAATCATGTAACATGCGTTGATGCTTTTTTGAGGAATATCACCACGGACAACGGTGAAGTTGAGCATGTCTTTCTCTCCCTGACGGTAAATGCCTATCTTAACAGAGCTGCCTTTTGGTCCTTTTAATTTCTTTTGGACACTGGTGTTTGTTACCTCTTTTCCAACAAAAGCTGTATCATTGACAGCTACTATTCGATCGCCGGCCATAAGGCCTACTTTTTCGGATGGTCCGCCGTGGATAACGTTATTAATATGTATAGTGTCATTATTAATAGTGAATTGAACGCCAATTCCACTGAAGCTGGCAGACAGTTCATCGTTCACGATTTCCAGATCTTTTGCCGGAATATACGCGGAATGAGGATCAAGTTCTCCCAATATTTGAGGCATGGCATCTTCAACTAAGTCGTCCATCTTTACCTCATCGACATATTGATCTTCAACGATGCGCAATAATGCGTTCAACTTATTTGATGAAACATTAATGATACCTAATCGGTTTCCTGAAAAATGATTAGCGTAAAAGGTTCCAATAAGAATGCCCAGTACGATGCATACTGCTGCTATAATAGGAATAAAATGTGATTTATTTTTTTTATCCATGGTCATTTGCTTTTATTAATATCATTCTCGTAATCAATATAAACAACCTCAATATTAGCTTTTTTCAACAGATTTAGTCCGTCATCCAGACGGTATTTTTTACAATAGACGACTCGCTTAATACCTGCTTGAATAATCAGTTTTGCACACTCAATGCATGGAGAATCGGTGATATACATTGTTGCTCCATCGCTACTGTTATTCGAACGTGCAATTTTTGTAATGGCATTAGCTTCGGCATGTAACACATAAGGTTTTGTCATATTATGGTCATCTTCACAAATATTTTCAAATCCGGAAGGTGTTCCGTTATAGCCATCCGAAATGATCATTTTGTTTTTTACAATTAAAGCTCCAACTTTTCTCCGTTGGCAATAAGAATTTTCCGACCAGATTTCTGCCATCCGGAGGTATCTCTTATCTAATATATGCTGTTTTTCTTCTGCTTTAGTCATCTTAATAATTATAATGCGTAAGTTGTACGTAACTGTTCTTATCGTTGTTACCGATTAATAAGGTTTTCGAGTCTCCTTTATAATATTTAGCGTTTTGCAAGGCATTGATGAATTCTCTATCCATTTTATTCAATGTTCCTGAGGTCTTAATGTTAATAGGAAAGGTAATCGTTCGATTGCTTCCGTTGGCCGTCCAAGTTCCATCAAAGGTTGTTCCATTAGTCAGGCTGCCGATAAAACTACCGGCTTCATTGAATGTCAGTTTCAGGCTCTTTAGCTGAGCTATATCGCTTGTTGATGTATATTCAGGTATAGCCTTTTTGGTATTATTCCAATTAGAGGTTGTAAAAAAGTTCACTACAGTCCATGTTCCTGAGATAAAAATTTCATTCACATCGTCTTTTGTACTGCAATTGCAGAAAAAAGGGACTATCAAAAGTAATAAAAGTATTTGTTTTATTTTCATCATCGACAGGTTTATTTAATTATCCCGTTTCTTCGGAGTAAAGCATTGATGGACGCTGCTTGTCCTCTGAATCTTTTATATAATACCATAGGAGGTTCTGTTCCACCTTTCGAGAGAATATTCTCTCGGAATGAAGTGGCAACTTCTTGATTGAAAATCCCTTTTTCTTTAAATAAGGAGAATGCGTCTGCATCCAGTACTTCTGCCCATTTATAACTGTAATATCCTGCAGCATAACCTCCGGCCATGATATGAGAAAACTGAACCGTCATACAAGTGCCTTCAACTTTCGGGAGCAGACGTGTCTTATCTCCGATGCTTTTTTCATATTCCATGATATTTTCTGTGAACGGAGTGGTGTGTGTGTACCAAGCCATATCGAGGAATCCGAAGCTGAGTTGACGGATACAGGCGTACGCAATGTTATAATTAGCTGTATTCTTTATTTTTTGAATCAATTCGTCCGGGATGGGTTCGCCGGTTTTATAATGACGTGCAAAAGTATTGAGGAATTCTTTCTCGTACGCAAAGTTCTCCATGAATTGCGATGGCAGCTCGACAAAGTCCCAATACACGTTTGTTCCGCTTAAGCTGGCATAGGTGGTATTGGCAAACATGCTGTGTAATGAGTGCCCGAACTCATGCAAGAAAGTCTCTACTTCGCCGAATGTGAGAAGCGCGGGCTTATCTGCCGTAGGCTTTGTGAAGTTCATAGTCAGAGAAGCATGTGGACGACTGTTGATTCCATTCTCTATCCATTGCTCTTTGTAACCGGTTTCCCATGCGCCGGCGTGCTTGCCTTTCCTTGGGAAGAAATCGACATACAGCACCGCTAAATATTGACCGTCTTTATCGTAAACTTCGTATGCTGTTACATCCTTATTGAATACAGGAATATCTTTATTCTCTTTGAATGTGATGCCATATAAACGAGTTGCTAATCCGAATACACCTTTCTTTACCTGACTTAACTCAAAGTATGGGCGGAGCTCTTCGTCATTCAGCTGGTATTCCTTATTTTTCAATATATTCGAATAAAAAGCCCAATCCCATGGCATCAGCTTGAATTCTTTTCCTTCTTGCTCTTTTGCAACCGATTCTACTTTGGCCACTTCTTCTTTTGCTTTAGGCAAATAGGCGTCAAGCAATTGCCGGAGTAACCGGTAGACGTTTTCTTTGTTCTCTGCCATTCGCTTTTTCAGAACATAATCGGCAAAGGTCGGATAACCTAATAGTTGGGCTAATGCCAATCGTGTATTAATCAGTTTCTTTACAATTTCCTGATTGTTGAACTCGTTATCATGGGTGCATCGGGTAGAGTAGGCCATGTATATCTCTTTTCGCAGTTCACGGTCTTTCTCATATTTCATGAAAGGACCATAGCTGGGCGCGTCAAGTGTTACTATGTAACCTTCCTTACCTCGCTCTTTGGCATTCTCTGCAAAGCTTTCAATAATATTATCGGGAACTCCATCCAACTGCTCTTTGCTAATTTCCATTTCGTAGTTGTGAGTCTCTTTTAATAAGTTCTGGGAGAACTGTAAAGTGAGCATTCCCATTTCCGCGTTTAATTTGCGGAATGTTTGCTTGTCCTCCTCCGAAAGGTTAGCTCCATTACGAATGAATCCGTCGTATGTTTTTTCCAACAACATAAGTTGCTCCGCATTGAGATTCAATGATTCACGTTGGGTGTAGACTGTTTTTATGCGTTGGAAAAGTCGGTCGTTCAATGTAATATTGTTACTGTGCTCTGTGAGGATAGGAATCATCTTCTCCGCGATGGCTTCCATGTCATCATTGGTATCGGCACTCATTAAATTACCGAATACCGTTGTGACATTTTCCAATAACTGCCCCGATCGATCAAGTGCTTCAATGGTATTTTGAAACGTAGGTTCTTCGGGATTATTAATAATAGCGTTAATTTCATCCTCTTCCCTTTTCATTCCTTCTCTCATGGCAGGTTCGTAGTGCTCTACCTTGATAAGGTTAAACGGGACAGTCTGATGTGGTGTCTGATATATAGTTAGAAACGGATTTTGTTCGCTCATTGTTATGAATAAATATGATAAAAGGAGTAGCTGTTAGTTGGCGTTGATAAGTTTTTCCAAAGCAGGAATGATAATTGATTTGCGTTTTAATTCTATCAAACCTTTATCCTGCATGTCATTCAACTCCCGAGATACGTTGATACGTGTCTCGTCTATGATATTGGCCAAGTCTTCCATCTTTATCCGGATTGACTTTTCTCCTTCCGGTTTTAATGCTTGTATAGCTAAAAAGTTTATAATCTTTTTTCTGATTCCTGTTGTATAAACTTTATGCAACTTATTATGTTCATTTTGAACTTGGTTACTAAGAATATTCAAGTAGTTGATGCGGAATATTTCATAATGATTTAATTCCGTCAGCATATACTTTTTATTGATAATCAACATTCTGACTTCATGACGTGCCTTATAAGTTGAATGATAGTTCGGGTGAAGTCCGAAAAGGGAATAGGGCTCTATTACCATAGGTTTTAAGAATACCTCGGAAAAAGTATAATTACCATCTGCGTGTTCTGTCTCGGCAACAAGTTGTCCGCTTAGAAAAAACATTAATTCTTCACATTTGTCACCTTGTTTAACTATAGTTTCTTCAGGGGCATAAGTGTGAAATGATAGTTTTACCTTACTCAAGATGTTTGTCAGATCAGTTTTCCCAAGTCCTTGAAAGAGGGGTAACTGAAGTAAGGTATCGTACATTGAAGATTCCATATTTAAATTGACGCTTTAAGTTAATTATTTAACATGCAAATATAACTATTATAAACAAATAACTTGTTAAAAGTAAAAGGTTTTATCTTTTTTTATGTTTAATGTACATGTAATTAAACTAACGTGAATTCAGGGAATGATGGTTTTTGATATTTTATGCTTATGTTAACATGAGATCAACGAATTAGAATCATTTTATAATGTCATATTAATAAAAAGTCAAACTGATACGCGTCAGTTGAACAACTCATCCGCATGAACCGAACAACTCATCCGCATGAATCGAGCAACTCATCCGCATCAATTGAGCAACTGATCCGCATGAATTGAATGATTCATACGTATCAGTTTACTCGATTGTATATATCGGCATTAAAGGTCTGAAAGACATCTTGTTAAAAATATCTGTATGTGTTTAGCATACTTTCAGGTAGGAGTTTTGAAGTGATTTGCCATCAGTCGTTCTGTTTTAAGGTCTTTACAGGATTTTTTAAAGCTGCTTGTATAGTTTGTTCTGTAGTAGAGACCAATGTTATAATGACTGTTATGATTACAGATAAAAGAATGGCTATCCATGGAAAAGCAATGGAATAATAAAAACCTTCAAGATAATGCCTTATGATTTGGATACTTATGGGAACTGCAATTACTACAGACGTGACAGTAAGTTTAAAGAAGTTAAGCGATAACCATTTGGCAACTGAGTTTGTCTTGTAGCCGAATACTTTACGCAAAGCTATCTGTCTTCTCTGCTGTCCGGTGTAGTATGTTGACATGGCTATTAAGCCTAAAGTGGAAATGATGATAGAAATGGTCATAAATGTTATCACCAATGCCATTGTATTGCGATTTTCCGTTAGGCTGTCGTTTAAGTGTTCGTCTAAGTATGTCGCTGTTACGTCAATGGGCATACCAACAATTTCTTTGGCTACATCGGCGCAGACTTTTTTGACGGCAGCCAATGCCTTACTGTGGTCTCCTCGGATTTTTACATATTGCACTCCATACCTATCGTTCTCATCTCCCATTATGTAGATAGCATTATGTTGATCGCTATAAGGAGTATCTACGGCTGTTCCGCTGCGATAATTCGCCACAATGCCACACACATCATATACATCGCCTTTGTTCTTTTTTCCAATTATATTGTTATTCGCCGTAACTCCGTAACGTTGTTTGGTTTCCTCGTCAATCCATGTCTTTCCGGGCAAAGGGTCACTGTATTGTTCCAATACTTTAAATCCGAGTATATGGAACGAAGTGCTGTCCATATAAGCCGTTTTCATAAACGAATATTTTTCACTGTTGTCTGTCATCAAGCCGTTTATCCCACATTGCATAGGAGTATTCGATCCTATACCGATCTCCACAACTTGTGGTAAAGCCTTGAGTCTTTGCTGTAAGATTTGTTGTTTCTCATGACCAAATCCGATGCTGTAAGACCATACTTCAATAACATCTTTCGTATTATATCCCATGGGTAAGGTAGCCAAATGGTGTATTTGCATGGTCATGGTGATAGCGATAGCTATGAGAACAGCACTGATTACGTTCTGCAATAGGATGAATATTCGGCTGAATACCATTTTGCTTTTGAAGCGAAAATTCCCTTTTACCACATCAATAGGCTTAAAGCGTAAGGCGAAGAGTGCCGGAATTAGTCCTGACGCAAAGGAGACTGTAATTAATATCGCTAAGATGATCAACATCATTGAGGTGTCAGGGACAAGAACAATGTCAGTGCTGAGTAAACGATTAAATACAGATCGGAATAACAATGCAATGAAATATCCTATGATGAAACATACGGCTGTGAAGATAAAAGCCTCTTCCATATAAAGGCGCAGTATGTAACTTTGACGTTGTCCTATCAGTTGTCGAATAGCCATTTCTTTGGCACGCTTACCTGTTTGCGCAACGGTCAGATTGATATAATTGAATATGGCCGAAACAAGTAAAATTAGCGCAACTATGCTGAGTATTTTGACGGTATTCTTGTTTCCGTGTCTCAATGGCGAACTAACGTCCAGATTACAAAAATAGATATCGTTCATTCGAGTTATCGTAGAGCCATAGATGAAAGACCCGTCGCTGCCATCGCGTTTATAATAGTTCCAGTAGTCGCAATATTTGTCAAGTAACTTCTTTTCTACTGTTTCCGGAGAAGTTCCCTGTGCTATGGTAAAGAATATGGCGGTAGGACCGAAGTTATCCATCCATGACATTTGATCTTTCATGCGATCGGCGTTGAACATGATATCAACTTTTTCAAAAAGATCTTCAGGTCCGAAATCTTGAGCGATAGCGGTGACACGTAAATTGCTTTTGTTATAGCGGATAGTTTTCCCAACGGGGTCTTCTTCCTTGAAAGCTTTTCGGGCAAACGAAGAGGAGATGATGACATCATCCTTTCCGACCAATGCGTTCCCACTGACTTGGTAGCCAAAGAATCGGAAGAAGTTTTGGTCTATAGCCGTGTTTTTCACCTTATAATAGTTATCACCTACCATGATGTCCGCGTCTCCCATGTTCACTATACGCGTCCATTCTTTTATCTCTGGGATGGATGGGAAAAGTTCGGGTGCCGTTCCTAAGGTCATGCCAATAAAATCGCCTGTTCCGCAAGCATAGATATTATTTGAGTTAGGTAAGTTGTTGCCTACATTAAACTCCGTTTTGGAGTAGGACACCAATAGCAACACGAAACCCAAAGCAACAGACAGTCCGAAAGCCTCTATAGCTGTATAAAGTTTGTTCTGAAGTAAGAATTTGAAGAATGTCTTCATCTTTTTATAGGTTTGTTTTTAATGAGCGTTTTTAAAGAAGATTACCGAGATTGTCCACAATACAACCATCGAATAAGTTAATTATGCGATTGGCATAAGTGGCATCGTGCTGTGAGTGGGTAACCATGATAATCGTTGTGCCGTTATGGTTCAGCTCTCTCAACAGTTCCATGACCTCAAGTCCGTTTTTGGAGTCGAGATTACCGGTAGGCTCATCGGCGAGTATAATGCTTGGATGGGTAACTACAGCTCTTGCTATAGCTATTCGCTGTTGCTGTCCTCCCGATAGCTGTTGCGGATAATGTCTGGCCCTATGGCTGATACGCATCTTCTGTAAAATTTCAGTCACTCGTTTTTTTCGTTCTTTTTCAGGAACGCCTAAGGCTTTGAGTGGGAGCTCTACATTCTCTTCCGCGTTTAGTTCGTCGATAAGGTTAAACGATTGGAAGACAAATCCTATCTTGCCACGACGGAATTCAGTTCGTGCGCCTTCTTTAAGGTGACCTACTTCCGTCCCGTCAAGAAAGTAGTTGCCGGACGTAGGGTTGTCAAGTAGTCCTATGATATTCAATAACGTTGATTTCCCACATCCTGATGGTCCCATTATGGCTACGAATTCGCCCTCTTCAACTTCTAAATTAATGCCGTTCAAGGCTGTTGTTTCCATCTCATCTGTACGGAAGATTTTGGTCAATTGTTCTGTTTTTATCATATTTCGCTAAAGTTTTTTTTGATTCGATTATCGTTATTTCCTGAACAAAAGTATCTCTTTTGAATAGAATATGTATCTCTCATATAGCTTATAAAAGCTGATTGTATGAATATTAGACACTTTCTTGTATGTTTTTTAGACGGTAAATGCTATATTTGCATTATATAATTAAATCAGATGATGTACGGAACGATACTTGTAGTCGATGATAGTGAAGAAATCCTCACGGCCTTGAAGATATGTTTGAAAGGAACCTTTAGTAAGGTACTTACTTTAAGTACTCCCGATAAGATTCTTCTTACTATGCAGCAAGAGGTTGTGGATATTGTATTACTTGATATGAATTTCTTTCCTTCCACAAGCTCAGAACCGAAAGATTCGAATGTTTTAACGAGTGCTTCTATCTATACTGCGTCGCCAAACACCGGACAAGAAGGTATAATGTGGCTTCAAGCCATCAAGAAACGACATCCCGATATTCCGGTTGTCCTTATCACGGCTTATGCTGATATTCGATTGGCTGTTCGTGGGCTTAAGAGCGGGGCTGCCGATTTTGTAACCAAGCCTTGGGATAATGATGAACTTCTTCGTGTACTTAAAGATGTCATTGATCGTACCAATAGTGTCATGCCTTTAGATGAACTGGAGATTCGGCATATACAGAAGGTTCTGGATAAGTGTCATGGTAATATAACTAAGGCAGCCGAATTACTTGGCATAACGAGACAGACCCTCTATGCTAAAATAAAGAAAATATAACTATGGCAACAGCTTTTGCAGCACCCACATTGACAGTTTTGGTTGGATTTGCGATGATCCTGTTTATAGTTGTCATTATATATATGATGATACGTCACCAACGTCGTCTTAAATTGATGGCATGGCTTATGCAAGAAGCTATAAAGAATCACGATTTTACTTTTCATCTGCCTACGCACGGTTTATTATTCGGGGAGCGTGCCATGCAAGAAGCACTGAACAGCTTTGGTGAGGAAATTGCCAAGCAAGTGACTATGAATGAAATTGAATCATGGGAAAAGCTTACACGGGTTTTGACACATGAGATTATGAATGCACTTGCACCGATAAATAGTATCAGTCAGGCTTATCTTTCTGATCCTTCAATCAAAGGCACTGATTTGGAAGAAGGTCTGCAAGCCATTCATCATACAGGAATCTCATTGACAAGCTTTGTGGATAGTTATCGCAAGCTCACTCAATTACAAGCTCCATCACCTGAAAATGTATCTTTAGCAGATTTTATTGCCACTGTTCGTCCGCTTTATTCCGGTATGCAATGGACAATCAGTATACCTGAAACAGTGGTAGTGTTTACTGATATTAATTTTTTGCGTCAGGTGCTGGTTAATTTAATTAAGAATGCTGTAGAAGCCTGTGCCACTAAAATTGATATACGATGGATGACTATTAATAGAGATAATGCGGTAAAAGGGATTGATGGCAGAAGTAAGGACCATACAGGGACAGTGTCTAAAGGCAAGTTGCTTGTGAGCAATAATGGTACACCGGTTCCTGCTGACGTACGGAACGAGATATTTATTCCATTCTTTACTACAAAACATCGGGGAAGTGGCATAGGGTTGCCGTTATCTAAGAAGATAATGGCTATACAAGGTGGCGATATCATGTTAGCCGATATACCCTTAAGCGGGTATATTACAACTTTTGTTATCGTATTCTAAAGTGAATTCAATGGATATAAAATGTAATCTGTATGTATCAATTTTTCCTTTAATACTTTTTCTTTACGAGATAACGACTCATCCCTTCGGTATATTGCAAATCGAATTTTTCTCCTTCGCCCGCGCAAATGAAATAGGCATCTATTTCAGGGTGCTCTCGACAGAAGTTCATGGCAGAGTCAAGTCCCATCACCATAAACGAAGTAGCGTAAGCATCGGCAGTAGCACAATCATTTGCTAATACTGTGGCCGATAGAATGCTGTGTTGAACAGGATAGCCGCTTCTTGGATCAATGGTATGAGCATATCGCTTGCCTCCTTTATAATAGAAGTTGCGGTAGTTGCCTGAGGTTGCCATTCCTTTGTTTGTTAAGGACAGTACTGTTTCAATATCCTGACTGATGGAGAGAGAATCTTCTTCGGGCTTATTGATACCGATATGCCAATTATTCATTTTTGGATTTTTACCTTTAACTACGATCTCGCCACCGATATTCACCATATAATTTTGTATTCCTTTAGAATCGAGGAAGCCGGCAACGATATCAACGCCATATCCTTTTGCAATAGCACTACAGTCAAGCATTATGCGAGGGTCGTCCTTAATAACCTTTCCGTTTTCCAAACGAACTTTTTTATACCCGATAAAGGTTTTCAAACTGTCGATTGCCGTTGAATCAGGGGTAATATCATGTTTAAATCCAAATCCCCAAGCATTAACAAGCGGAGCAACAGTAATGTCAAAGGCTCCGTTTGTATTTTGTGATACCTTTTGGGCGAGGTTAAATACATGAGTGAACATGGTGTCTAATGGTACATCTTGATTCTGATTAACTTTTGTAATGACCGATTTCTTATTAAAAGGGGAGAGTGAAAAGTCTACTTTCTTTAATTCTTCCTCAATTTGATTCTTCAGTTCTTTGTTGCTCTGATAGGTAATCTGATACATGGTACCAAATATCATTCCATCATCTGTTCGGAATGGTGGTTGCCTATTCAGAATGATTATTGTTCCTATTAATAGTAGGATTAAAAAGCCAATTTCAAGAATAATTTTTTTTCTGTTCATAAGTCGAAAAGATGAAGATGTTCAACTAATATTTTTATTCCAATACATATTAAAACGATGCCACCCCATAATTCCATATTCAAGTTCCAACGTTTTCCACAGAAAACGCCAATCATGCTTCCTGCGATAGATAGGATAAAAGACACGAGACCAAATATGAGAATAGGGAACACTATGGAAGTTAACGTATTCATTCCGGTAAAT
The DNA here is from genome assembly GCF_021295095.1 of Phocaeicola oris. Taxonomy (GTDB): domain Bacteria; phylum Bacteroidota; class Bacteroidia; order Bacteroidales; family Bacteroidaceae; genus Phocaeicola; species Phocaeicola oris. The sequence continues at coordinate 80,666 of NZ_JAJLQX010000002.1, read as the reverse complement.
GCGAACGTAATCCCTACAGCCATAGCATCAATGCTCGTAGCAATGGCAAGCAATATAATTGTTTTCAGATTAGATGGATTAAAGTGGCGCTCTTCTTCTTTAGAAAAGTTTTCTTTAATCATATTTCCTCCAACAATGATCAATAATCCGAATGCGATCCAGTGGTCATAATCCTGAATATATTCATTAAGACTGTTGGCACCCATCCAGCCAAGTAAAGGCATGAGACTTTGGAACAGACCAAAAAAGAAAGCCATTGTAACAAATGTTTTCCAACGGATTTCTTTTAATATAGCGCCGGAGGTTATAGAAACAGAGAGACAATCTATAGCCAAACTAATGGCAACTAACCAAATCTCAAATATTGTCATATAAGTAATCCATTATCAGAATGGCAAATCATAGGATATATTATAAGTACATCCATAGGTCGATTTTTTTCCTTTGCCATATCCGGGAATATAATATGGGTCAGAATTCTCGTTTTTCTTCATACTCAATCGTGATTTATAGCGAACAGACCATCCCATACGTAATCCTTTTATTATTTTAGCTCGAACTCCAACAACTATTTCCAACCAATTGGCATTCGATTTAACGCCTTTATATGAGAATGGCATAGTGATGTTTTTCCAATTGGGATCAGTTAAATTGGGCGCGTTTACATCGTATGAGAATGATGTATGTCCCAACCGAACTCCAAGAGTAATGTAACCCGGCAGTTCCGGTTTTTTGTACATCATATTCATGTCCATACCTATTCTTATATAGGGAGCGGAGGTTTTAAAATGCACATTTGTTTCATTATTGGTAATATCTATAGCGCCTTGTCCTATTTCTACAATAGGCATATATCGGTTCTTTAAATTGACTTGGAAAGTTGTTTCGATATTTTTGTAATCACCACCCAAAGTTTTATTGATTAACCCAAAGATATCCACTCCGGCAGATACTCCTTGAAAAAACTTTACCTTGGAATACTGTATTTTTCTCTCTGTTTTCGCTTCTGCTTGTTCTTTTTCCACATCTTTCTTAAAGCGAATTTTCTTCTCTTCTTGTCCGAAAGCTGAAGAAACAAGTACAATGCTATTCAGCAATAGTATAATACATATTGAAATTAACTGTTTCTTCATTGGTAACTTTTGGATTAGCGATGGTAATGGAGTCTAAAGCATTCGTAGTATATTTTATATCTTCTATTTGATAAAACATGAGAACGCCGCAATTGATATCACTGACAAATGGAATAGGACGGTGTTTTATTTCTATTTCATCTTTTAGCAATTCCGTATATTGAATGGTAATGGTTGTTTTCGTTGAATAGCTGAGTGGTATTTTCAATTTGCTTAATTTTTTTTCAGCATTATAAATAGTATCGTTTAAAATAGAGTCCTTGACAACTTTATCAACAACAGATCCGTCCGGAAGCGTATCTCGGACAATAACATCGGCTGTTGTTGAGGCTGTAATAGTAACGGCTTCTGTTAAGGCTATGGAAGAGTGACTGTTGCTGCTCAGAAGATCAAAAGTGGCAGCAGATGTGGTCGTCAAAGAACAATTATCGTCATTACAACTGTTCAATCCGATAAGAGTGATACCAAATAGTAAAATTAATAATATAAGCGGATACTTCTTCATATCAGATTTCTTTCTCTATGTTGTAGTTATTTCGGTCGGGGGCATGACGAACGATTAATTCACCTAAGAATCCGGCAACAAAAAGTTGCGTTCCTATAATCATTAATGTAAGCGATAAGTAGAAATAAGGAGATTCGGTAATTAAAACTGCCGGAATTCCATTTGCCAAAGCATATAACTTATGGATACCAATGCCCAATGTCAGAAAGAATCCAAGAATAAACATCAGTGATCCTAAGAAACCGAATATATGCATTGGCTTAACTCCGAATGTCGAAAGAAACCATAAAGTGATTAAATCTAAATATCCGTTGAAGAAACGGTTCAGACCACCGAACTTTGTTTTTCCATATTTCCTTGATTGATGGTGAACAACTTTCTCTCCAATCTTTGAAAAGCCGGCATTCTTTGCTAAATACGGAATATATCGATGCATCTCACCAAACACCTCAATATTCTTTACCACCTCTTTGCGGTATGATTTCAGTCCACAGTTAAAGTCGTGTAAGTTATGAATGCCTGAAACTCTTCTGGCAGTAGCATTAAATAACTTTGTTGGTAGGGTTTTCGATAACGGATCATATCTTTTTTGTTTGTATCCGGATACTAAGTCATAACCATCTTCCATAATCATACGGTATAGTTCAGGTATTTCATCAGGGCTGTCCTGAAGGTCTGCGTCCATAGTAATGACCACATTACCTTCTGCACGCTTGAATCCACAATAAAGAGCTGGGGACTTTCCGTAATTCCGGCGGAATTTAATTCCTTTTACTTCAGGATATTGCTGATGTAACTCTTCAATGATAGACCAGGATTTATCGGAACTCCCATCATTCACAAAAATTATTTCGTAAGTAAAATGATGCTCGCCCATCACACGTTTTATCCACTGATGCAATTCGCGAAGTGAATCTTGTTCATTATATAAAGGCACTACAACAGAAATATCCATATTATATAGTATTAATTTTTCTTCGCATGACGACAAAGGCAGTTATGACAGTTATTATAAAACAATAAAACATGTTATTTGATAGGAAGTAAAATGTTATATCCAACGGAGACATCGTGGCAAATGCGTCAAACGTGGTCTCCATCTGATCGATTGTGTCGATCATCGGTCCGGTTGCTATTGATTTGAACTCTATAAGACTACTTTTATAAAAGTCCATTAATGCTCCTTCATCAAAGAATCGGAAGTAAATATAATGAATGACGGCAACTAATATAGAAGCGTAAAAGTACATTAGAAACAAGAATAAAAACGACCGGCCGTAACTCAACTCATTATTACATTCTTTTACTCTGAAGCGACGTGCAAAATAGTAACCTAAAAAAGGAACGCATAATGTTAATAAGAAGAAAAGAACATGTAATGATGGAACTTGAATTCCTAAAGGAATGAGAACAAACTTTGCTATCCAGAATAATCCCATGATTGTTCCATATTGCATGGCTGCATTTCTTAATATCGCTTTGTTATCTGTCATTAAATATATATTAGCTTTGCAAAATTAGTGCTTTTAGTGGAATAGCTGAATGTTTTTTGATGTAAAAAATAAATTTTATGTTAAAACAGAAAAAAAGTATCTGTTTCATTGTCTATTTGAAATAAATGGCTAACTTTGCATCCGCTAATTAAAAAATGGGTAAGTCCTATACGGCCAGCTCCCTGTGAATTCCTCCAGGGCTTGATCGCAGCAAAGGTAGCAGGTCGTAGCGGCGCGATATAGATAGCTTACCCACCCGCCTCTTTAGCTCAGTTGGCCAGAGCACGTGATTTGTAATCTCGGGGTCGTTGGTTCGAATCCGACAAGAGGCTCAAAAAGGAAGGAATGAAGCGACACTTCATTCCTTCCTTTTTATTTAATAAATGCTTGGGAGGAACATTCATGGAGACTGTTATCACAAAAGGTAAATTACCAAAAGTTTGTAGGCGGGAAATAATAGAGTTGCTATATGATATCTATGGCTATAAAGCGTTTCGACAATTTGATATCTATAAAGATTTAAGTGTTGATAAGACGACTATAACTATTTCACAGGATCAACTGATAGAGGAGGTGATTGGTGAATCGGAAAAGTCTGTTGAGGATGGGAGTATTCATAATTATATGCTGACCGCGCCTACCGGTTCAGGTAAATCTCTTTTGTTTCAAATACCGGCTATTTATTTAGGGAAGAAACACCAATGGCTGACTATCGTTGTTTCTCCATTGAAAGCTTTAATAGAAGATCAGGTTGATAATCTTCACGAGGTGGGATATGATAGAGTGGATTATGCTTCATCCGATTTATCTCCGGAAGAAAAAAACGCAGTGTACGAACGTGTTAAAAATGGAGAGACAGATCTATTCTATTTGTCTCCAGAGTTACTCCTTTCATATAATATTAAGCATTTTATAGGAAACAGAAGAATTGGACTTTTAGTGGTCGATGAAGCTCATACTGTTACTACATGGGGAAAAGAATTTCGTGTAGATTATTGGTTTTTAGGCCGGTATTTGAAAAATTTAAAAGCTTATTTAGGATATGACTTCCCTATTTTTGCATTGACGGCAACGGCTGTGTATAATCCGAACGGGGATAATGATATGGTTTTTGAGACTATCCGTTCACTCCGTCTTTCCCCTTGTGTGTTATATGGTGGAAAAGTAAGGCGTGATAATATCAAATTTGATATTAAGAAGATGGAGATAGGGGAAGGACAGACCTATGAACGTGCAAAGCAGAGTGTAATTCTGAAGCGAACCGATGATTACTTGGCTAATCATAAAACCATTCTATACTATCCGTTTGCTGCAAGTATTGATAATCGAGTTAAAATGTGGGTATCTCCTGCCGGTCGTCATTTAGTATCAACTTATTATGGGAAAAAGGATAAGGCGCAGAAGTCGATGATTGTAGAAGCGTTCCGTGAAGGCGCAAAACGTATGATTATTGCAACGAAAGCTTTCGGAATGGGAATAGATATTAGCGATATTGACAGGATTTATCATATAGCTCCATCGAGTACATTTGTCGATTATGTTCAGGAGATTGGCCGTGCTGCACGTGATAAAAGTATTATTGGAGTTTCCGCGACCGATTTTGAAGAACGGGATTTCTATTATATGAATAGATTACACATGATTAGCAGTATCTCGCAAGAGCAGTTAGGGCTAATCTTGAAGAAGATGTGGGATATTTATGCCATGAAAGGTAAACAGAAAGAAATGCAAGTTGCTTTGTCTGATTTCGAGTTTGCGGTTCATATACCTCGTAAACCAAATAAAGTGGAATACGAATCCGATTTGGCACAGGTAGTAAAGACGGCATTGCTTTGGATTGAGGAGGATTTGAACAGACGGAGTAAAGAGCAGGTAGTGGAAATTAATCCGTTGAAACTGTTTACCGATGGATTTATTCAGGAGAAGAGCGGTAACACTGCGTTTTTTAATATATATAAAAATTATTTGCGTCCGGTTGATGGTCAGGAAGGTATATATCATGTAACCTTTGAAAGACTATGGGAAGACTGTTTCTCTGAAGTTCCTTATGGAGAGTTTAAACGCAACCTTTATAATGGAAAGCTCTTTGATGGCGTTTGTGCCGTTGCTGTGGGAAAGCATGAGGTTATATTGCTTGAAGACGCGGAAACTATCTATGCCCAACTCTGCTCTTTATTGAAACGCGTCTCCGATATGTTGACCGTGGCTCTGTTAGCTAATAAAGGTAAGTTTGAGGAAGAAGATTTAGAGGCTATATTCAAGGAATATAACATGGGGGTTCCTTCGGCAAAACATTTTATTTACTCATTGCTTGAATCCAGAGTTGAAGAAGGAAGGAGCTTGTCGCTTATTACCAGTCAAAAGAAGAAAGATCAGGATAAACTAATATTCACGGTTAGTCGCGGGTTCAACTTATTATTAGACAGGTATGAGAAACTTTGTAAAAAGTGTATCATAGGAGAGAAAGGAAGCCGTTTATTATTCTTTGTCACTCCGTTTAGTGATATGAATATGTTATTGAATTTGCTATCAATGCTCGACTTGCTTGATTATACTGTTGAAGGTGGAATTCAGTCGGTTAATGTCTCTTTTATCCAACCGGATGTTATTCATCGGATTGTTGAGAATGGAAACTATGAGAATCTTGTGCTGAAAAATAATGAAAAAGTCTTTCAAGAACAGATTGAACTTTTCCGATTGTTCTTTGGAAATACAACTCTGACCGATGAAAATCGTTGGGATTTTATAGAATCATACTTTACCGGTAGTTCGGTAGAGGAACTTAAAAGGCTGTATAGTAAGGAATAATATTCACTGATTAGTTTAATTTGTTTTATTATATATGTTTATCGTGTTAATTAACTTTACCGATCAGGAGATCGGAAAAAAGTCATCCGTATGAATCGCTTAACTCATACGCGTCATTCGTTTGTTTCACATAAGTGAAACGAGAAAATCTTCTGATGAAAACGAGAACTTATACGTATCACTTTTCACATTCTTATATATCGAAGCAGTAATTGATAAGGCTGATTTTTCCAGAACTTTTTTTGCGCTTGCAGGATATGTCATTAACACTATTGAATAATTCATTTGATGTTAAGTTACCTTATTCCGAATAGGAATAATTATTATTTTATTGCTAAAATATTTTGTATTAACACATTAGAAAAAGGTCTTCAAAAGATGCTAATTTTCTTCTTAAATCGGTTCGTGAAAGCCGAAGTTTTTTAGTAATTTTGCAGCATTCTTTTTAATACAATGACGACGCATGGGAGGTTTTTTTGGAACAGTTTCAAAAACTGCATGTATTGCTGATGTCTTTTACGGCACAGATTATAATTCGCATTTAGGAACTAAGCGAGGCGGTATAGCTACGTACGCTCGAGGAAAAGGTTTTATGAGAGCTATTCATAATTTAGAAAGTTCCTATTTCAGAACCAAGTTTGAGGATGAGCTTTCACAGTTTCAAGGTAATTCCGGTATCGGGGTGATTAGCGATACCGATCCTCAGCCTATTATTATAAATTCCCGATTAGGTAAGTTTGCTTTGGTAACTGTAGCTAAGATTTCGAACATTAAAGAGTTGGAAGCTATCTTGTTACAGAAGAATCTGCACTTTTCTGAGATGAGCCTGAATACGACAAACCAGACGGAACTTGTGGCTTTGCTCATTACACAGGGAAGAACTTTTGTCGAAGGCATTGAAAATGTTTTTAATACTATCAAAGGCTCTTGCTCTATGTTGCTTCTAACCGAGGATGGCATTATTGCAGCTCGCGACAAGTGGGGCAGAACTCCTATTATAATAGGTAAAAAAGATGGGGCGTATGCCGCTACCAGCGAATCAACCAGTTTACCTAATCTTGATTATCAGTTGGAACGTTTTATTGGTCCGGGGGAGATTGTTTATATTCATGAAGACGGAATAGAGCAATTACGAAAGCCGAACAAAGAGATGCAGATTTGTTCTTTCCTTTGGGTTTATTATGGTTTCCCAACGTCTTCGTACGAGAATATTAATGTGGAGCAGGTTCGAAAGAATATAGGCGTTTGTGTTGGAAAAGAAGATGAAATCGAAGCAGATGCCGTTTGTGGTATCCCTGATTCCGGAGTTGGAATGGCATTGGGTTATTCCGAGGGGAAAGGTGTACCATACCATCGAGCCATATCAAAATATACCCCTACTTGGCCGCGTAGTTTTATGCCTGCCAATCAGGAGATGCGCTCGCTGGTAGCCAAAATGAAGTTGATTCCTAATAAAGATCTTTTGACAGATAAGCGTTTTGTTTTCTGTGATGATTCCATTGTTCGTGGAACACAGTTGCGCGATAATGTCAGAATGCTATATGATTGCGGAGTTAAAGAAGTCCATGTGCGTATTTCTTGTCCTCCATTGGTGTACGCGTGTCCTTTTATTGGTTTCACGGCATCTAAGTCGAACTTAGAATTGATAACTCGTCGTATTATTAAGGAATTTGAAGGTGATGAGAACAAAAATCTGGAAAAATATGCCGAAACAGGCTCTCCTGAGTACAATGCAATGGTAGATAAGATAAAGAAACATTTTAATATTGATTCGTTGAAGTTCAATACGATAGAAAACTTAGTTGAGTCCATAGGCTTGCCAAAGTGTAAGTTGTGTACGCATTGTTTTGATGGTTCCAGCCACTTTTAATAACATAAGAGAATAATAATCATAAAAAAGAGCGTTGAATACTTTGAAATTCAGTGCTCTTTTTTTATTTTTGACGGAAAACAGAATAATGAATATACTATGACTATGACTTTAATAGATCGCTTTTTTAAATATGTCAGTTTTGATACCCAATCAGACGAGAACTCGGAGACAACTCCGAGTACAGCGAAGCAATTAAATCTGGCTCGTTATTTGGAAAAGGAATTGAAAGAACTCGGCTTTGATGATGTTGAACTCGACCAGTATGGTTATGTTTATGCTACATTGCCGGCAAATACAGACAAGAAACTACCTACCATTGGCTTTATTGCTCACATGGATACGGCTCCGGACGCAAGTGGGGCGAGTGTAAAACCTCGTATAGTTGAGAAATACGATGGAGGAGACATCTTATTGAATAAGGAAGAGAATGTAATACTTTCTCCGATTCAGTTTCCTGAATTACTTGCGCATCAGGGTGAAGACTTGATTGTAACCGATGGTACCACTTTATTGGGTGCTGATGATAAGGCCGGAATAGCAGAAATTGTTTCGGCAATGGTGTATTTGAAAGAGCATCCGGAAATTAAGCATGGGAAGATTCGAATCGGATTCAATCCGGATGAGGAAATAGGACTGGGTGCTCATAAGTTCGATGTTGAGAAATTCGGATGTGATTTCGCTTATACTATGGATGGCGGCGAAGTAGGAGAGTTGGAGTATGAGAATTTTAATGCTGCTTCGGCTAAGGTTCATGTCAAAGGTGTTAATGTACACCCGGGAACCGCGAAAGATAAAATGATTAATTCCATCCGGGTAGCAAACGAGTTTATTTCTTTGCTTCCTACAGATGAGGTTCCGGAGTGTACTGAAAATTACGAGGGCTTTTATCATTTGATAGGTATGCAAGGCGAAGTAGAGAAGACAACAGTTAGTTATATCATCCGTGACCATGATAGGGAGATTTTTGAAAGCAGGAAGAAGAATGTGTTGCTTTGGGCTGATAAGCTGAATAAGAAATATGGCAAAGGGACGGTAACGGTTGAGTTGAAAGATCAGTATTATAATATGAAAGAGAAGATAGAACCGGTAAAACATATTATTGACATTGCATATAAAGCGATGCAAGAAGCCGGTGTTACTCCTGTTATACATGCTATTCGTGGCGGTACGGATGGCGCTCAACTTTCTTTTCGTGGTTTACCATGCCCGAATATCTTCGCCGGAGGAATGAATATGCACGGACGCTTTGAATACGTTCCGGTTCAATCTATGGAAAAAGCAATGAATGTAGTGATAAAGATTTGTGAGTTGGTAGCAAAATCAAAATAAAAATAATCAAGATAATTTAAACTATGGAATTAAAAACAACCCCTTTTACAGCGATACATATCGCGCTTGGAGCAAAGATGCATGAATTTGCCGGTTATAACATGCCTATTCAGTATACAAGCATCATTGAGGAACATCTTACGGTTTGTCATGGTGTAGGCGTATTTGACGTTTCTCACATGGGTGAGTTCTGGTTTAAAGGTCCGAAAGCATTGGATCTTTTGCAGAGCATCACATCAAATAATGTAGCGACTCTTCCTATTGGAAAGGCTCAGTATTCTTGTCTTCCGAATGAGACGGGAGGTATTGTGGACGATATCGTGATTTATCATTTTGAACCTGAAAAGTATTTGATGGTAGTTAATGCGGCTAACATCGAAAAAGACTGGAATTGGGTAACATCTCATAACCGGATTGGCGCGGAAGTAGAGAATGCGTCTGATCGTATGGCTCAGCTGGCTATTCAAGGCCCGAAGGCACAAGAGGTAATTCAAAAGTTGACGGCAGTTAATTTAGCAGATATTCCGTTCTATGGATTTGCTGTCGGAGAAGTTGCCGGTGTGAAGCAGGTCATCATCTCGGCTACCGGTTATACGGGTGCCGGAGGTTTTGAACTTTATTTTTATCCGGAATACGCTCAAACTATTTGGGAGGCTTTATTTAAGGCAGGTGAACCGGAAGGAATCAAACCAATCGGTTTGGGTGCCCGCGATACATTACGTCTGGAAGCCGGTTTCTGTTTATATGGAAATGATTTGGATGACACAACTTCTCCTCTTGAGGCAGGGTTAGGCTGGATTACCAAGTTTGCCGAAGGGAAGAACTTTACTAATCGTGCATATCTTGAGAAACAGAAAGCAGAAGGTGTGGAGCGTAAGCTGATTCATTTTAAAATGATAGACCGTGGTATTCCACGTGAGCATTATGATTTTGTAGACGCAGAGGGTAACATTATCGGTCATGTTACCAGTGGTACTGTTTCTCCAACTCTGAAAGTTGGAATTGGAATGGGTTATGTAAAAACAGCATACGCTAAGTTGGATACTGAAATATATATTGACGTTCGAGGACGTAAGCTGAAAGCTGTAGTTGCTAAACCGCCTTTCCGTGTATAAGGTTAATTCTTTTTGAAATATTGGCGGCTGAATTGTATGAATTCAGCCGCTTTTATTATCTTTGAGCATCATATTAAATTTTGATATTGTTATGAGAAGTATAAAATTTGGTTTACTTTTCGTGTTGGCGATGGTTTGCAGTGTGCTTTCTGCACAGAATATGCTGAAAGACAAACTTTCAACCATGTCGGAGATAAAAGAGTTCAAGCCTTTGGAATCAACGGTTTTCCCTGAGAAGTATGTGACTTATTTCGTACAACCTATCGATCACAAGAATCCTGCGATGGGTACATTTACTCAACGGGTGTATGTGATGCATCGTGGTTTCGATCGCCCAACAGTTATTGTGACTGAAGGGTATGGAGCCATGTATGCCGAAAGGCCTAAGTATGAAGAAGAAATTTCAAAGCTTTATAATACAAATTTAATTGTAGTAGAGTATCGTTATTTCTTAGAGTCTACTCCGCAACCAAAAGACTGGAAGTACCTGACAGTTGAGCAGTCGGTGGATGACTTACATGCTGTCCGAAATGCTTTTAAAGCTATTTATCCGAATAAATGGATAGCGACAGGTATCAGCAAAGGCGGACAAACTACGATGTTTTATCGTACATTCTATCCGGATGATGTCGATATTTCCGTGCCTTATGTTGCTCCGTTGAATTACGGAATAGAGGATGGGCGTCATGAACCGTTCATCAATAATGTATCGACAGCTGAGGATAGAAAGAAAGTGCAGGATTTTCAGTTGGAAGTTCTGAAGCGGCGTGCTACGCTTCAGCCGATGTTCGATGAGTATATCGCCGATAAAAAACTGTCTTATTCGGTTCCTTTAGATGAGCTGTACGACTATTGTGTATTGGAATACTCGTTTGCTATTTGGCAGTGGGGAGTTACCATGGATAAGATTCCTGCTGTTACGGCATCCGATAAGGAAATATTTGACCACTGGATGAAACAGTCTGATCCGTCGAACTTTAATCGTGAAGGCTATTTCAAGTCTTTCTTTGTTCAAGCGGCCAAAGAACTTGGTTATTATGGATACGATACCAAGCCTTTTAAAAAGTATTTGCGCCTGAAATCGGCAAAAGGTTGGGTTAACCGACTGATGTTACCCGATGAATTAAAAGGGGTGAAGTTCGATAAGGCCGTTGCCCAAAAGGTTACTAAGTTCTTGAAAGAGAACGATCCGAAGATGATTTATATCTATGGCAGCATTGACCCATGGTCTGCTTCGGGGGTATTCCAATGGCTGGATTTAAAACATAAAAAGAATTTACACATATTTGTTCAAGATGGCGGATGTCATGCAACCCGAATAGGAACAATGCCGGAGAAGGAGCAGACACAGATTAAGAATTTGCTCAATGATTGGTTGAACGAGTGAAGTGATACGCATGAGTTGCTTAAATCATCAGAAGTTTTGATCAACTCATGCGTATGAGTTGATCGAATGATGCGTATGAGTTTGTCAAGTCATGCGTATGAGTTGGGTAATTCATGCGTATCGCTTTTTTAACTCATCAGTATGTTTTATAGAAACGATGCTTATCTATTTAGATGTTGTTGTCCAACCAATCGCAAAGTTATAGAATTAATTCGTTGAACTCACTTTTATTTAATTCCCTCCACCTGTTTCACTTTGTCCTTGACTGTTTCCACCGGCTTTTGTATCATCATTGATGATGCTTCGGTTTGTATGCTTGACTTGTGCATTCAGCTTACCAAATCTCCAACTGATATTGATGGCGAATCCGCGAGACGGATACCTTGACTCACTCCATGAATGGAAGGTGTCTGTAGTTTTCTCGTCGCGATATGTGGTATATTGTGAAAGAAAATGATTAGCATAAGCGGATATGTTCAAACGATCCTCCTTCAGGAATGATTTGCTTAGGCTAATACCATAGTAATGAGAGGAAGAAACGGTACCTTGGAGCGTGACGTGTTTTGTTGAACCGCCTCCATACATACTAAAACGGAGTTTCCATGGCAGAGTTTGTTGTATGTTACCGAATAAGTTGGTAGACCAACCATGTCGGCGCGCGTTCAATTCATCACTCTTATAGTCCGAATATCTCTCGCTCCCATTAATAGAAATACGGGTGTTATTCGTCGGATTCCAGTTGACCCACATATTGTAGCCCACGTTTTGCGTATGTCCTACATTTCCGAAAGTTGTTTCCAATACTCCGTTGTTTATAAATTGGTATCGTTCTATTCCATTGTTGATAAAGAAATAGTTGAATCCTGTGTTTATATTAAACTTTTGGGAGAAACTGCTGAATGTCAGTCCTAAATTATGTGCCTTTTCCGTATCTAAATCAGGATTGCCATAGCTGATTGAATTAGGGTCCGACCTATCAACGAAAGGGTTCAGATACCAGATACTCGGACGATTAATTCTTAAATTGTAATTAAACCGGAGAGTCTTGGTCTGTGCTAACATGTACGAGATGTTCACTGTAGGGACAATATCGTCATAATTCGTATGAAAGTTTCGTTCCGGAGTGAGATCATATTTTACATCCATAAAGGTATGTTCGTATCGGAAACCGGCCTTGAATCCCCACTTTGTCAGCTTCAGTTGATAATCAAAATAACCGGCTATGATATTTCGGTCTTGCTGATACTTGGAACTTCCTGCTTCATAATATTCCAATGTCCCATTATCATTTGCCTGATACATTTTAGCATCGCTATAGTTGATACGGTAGATATATTTGGCTCCGAAGTCAATATAGTGTTTATCCGTAATGGGATTAACGAGATCCAACTGTGCGGTATGCTCCGTAGTATGGGAATCAATATCGGAATACTGTTCGCGTAGGATGTAAGGAACTTGATACAGACTGTCGTATGTTGTCTCCGATTTAAATCCGTTGGGAGTGTAATCTAATTTATATGAAAGAGTCAGATATTTGCCTTTCTTTTTGAATGAGTGTTGGTAATCTAAGTTCGCGCCCACATTACCGAATGAATTTTTGCTATAACCTCCTCTGTGATAAGCGTACATCAAATCACCGCTTTTATTAAACATGTGTGAAGACCAATTGGTAGGTGAACGGAAAGAGCCTCCGAACATGTTTGCATTAAAGGTGACCAAATTCAGAGAGTCAATCTCATAACTGCCCTCCAATTGTCCAAGCTGAAAATTCCCTTTATTCTTTCTTTCATTATGAGATACCAAGTTATAGTATTTATCCGAAGTATAATCTTCACGTCCTTCGTCAATGATTGATTTAGGCTCATTTTCGTAATTATACGAGTAGTTCCCCGTAAGCGTAACCTTACCAATTTGAACAGTAGAATAAGCATTGGCGCCTATGCCGGTGTTTGAAGCTCTTGCGCTGAGAGTTGCGGTATATCCTTCCATTTTTGTCCCTGTGGTAATGATGTTCAGTATTCCGCCTACACCTTCGGCGTCATATTTGGCTCCGGGTTCAGTGATGACTTCAATAGTTTTAATGGAGGTAGCCGGCAAACTACGTAACACCTCTTTAGGATTATTGCTCATCAATGAATTCGGTTTTCCGTTTACATAGACTTTAAAGCTACTTGAACCGTTAACTTGAATATTATCCTCACCGTCTACTGTGACCAGAGGAACTTTCCGGAGCATTTCAAGCGTCGTATTTGTCTTTGAGTCCGGGTCATCCTCTATGCTATACGATATTTTATCTATTTCAGCTTTTACCAAAGGTTTCTGCGCCACCACCTCAACACCTTTTAATTCTTCAGTCGATTCTTTTGTGTAAAGAGTTCCTAAATCTATATGTTTTTTAGTTGGAGTAACCTCAAAGTTCTTAATGACGGTTTTCTTTCCAATGGAAGTGATAGTCAGAAGGAATTTTCCTATTGCGGGGATTCTTTCATTAAACTTTCCGTTGATGTCGGTTACAGCAAGTTTTACCGGATTCTTCAGATCTGCTTGCTTCATAATGCGGATAGTTGCATACGGCTCTTTTTCGAGAGTGATAGAGTCGACTAATACTCCCTTCACGGAGTAGTCGGATAATGTTTGTGCGCAAATGAAAGGTGTGTATCCTAAAAGAATGAGAAATAGGAGCGCGCAAAGTGACGATATGTTTTTCATTTACTAACAAAAGTTTAATTCATAGTAGCACAAAGATAAAGTTTTTTTTCTTTGTGCTACTTATCAACAATAATAATTAATTATCTTACAGATTTATTTACTATTTGCAATTCTTGTCAATCTTAAGTCCATTATATCACATTTGCCACCGGTCCAAGGGTTATAGTTATAATCAATGGAATTCGTTACGCCATATTTTAACGAACCGTCACTTTTCACGTTAAACTCTTTGTAAACGTAATTCCATTTATGTTCTTCTGCGCTATTTTGAAATCCTTTCCAATCTGTTGTATCCGTAGGATTGAAATATGGGATTTTAGAAGCGGAAGCAAAATCTATATTGGCAAAGTTGCTATGGCTGTATGTTGGAATGCCGATGGTTATTTTCTTATCATCGGGTAAAGCGTAGATGGCATTGCCTTGACCATTGGCATAGACAATAGCTTCAATGCGATAAGCTCCTTTTCGTACATTGGTGTTCTTCTCAAGCTGATACTTCAATGACGAAGAATTGCCTTCTTTCCCTTTGATACTGAGACATTCCGTATTCTCATTTGTACGTGGGTCTACACCCCATCCGTGAATCCTATCACTGCCGTTGACATACGAAATAATATTCCATCCGTTATCATCCAGATAATCCCAACTGTGTTTTTCCATGTAGATACCGTCGCGGGTATTATCAACGGCTTCTATCTTTTGATAGTTTTCTTCATAAGCTGCGATTCTTGCTCCGGCTAAACAGATGCATGCAATAGCTATGGCCAAGGCTATCAGCCAAGTTAAAAAGACACCCACTTTGCTTTCCCATGTCATAGAAGGGGTGTTGGGCTTTTTGAACATGGCACGGATAATGAGAATGATAGGAATAATAAGAACTAATATGGATGAAATGGCGAATGCCCAAATAGTCCATTTAGGGAATCCGGATATAAACTGATAGGTTTCCGGTGTAATCAGATTAGGAATATCTGCCCCCAACACTCCAATGCCAAATATAGTGGCTATTGCAGCTGTTATTAATGCTATAAGGACTCCTATTAAAGCTGTTCCGAAAGTAAATACAAAGAAAGCTCCAATGCAGAAAAGAATGATTTTTACTCCTGTAGCCAAACATCCACGTGCCGCATGTTGGTTATTCGGGTTGTTAACATATTCTTTTGTCTTATTAATTCCGTTCATTAACTCCTCGTTAATCGTCTTTGGATTTACCGGTTCCCCTTTCATCTGTAAACGCTCTTCGGCAGTAATCGCTTCCGGAATCAATGCCCAGCAGATAATGTAAATCCAAAATAATATAGAATAAGAGAAGATACAAAGCAGGACGAAGATAATTCGCCATGGCAAAGGGTCTTTCCATCCGAAGTATTTAGTAATACCTGAAATAACTCCGCCAATCATCTTATCTTCCGGATCGCGGAACAGACGGTGAACCGGTTTTTCTTCATTGGAAGCGGTAGCTGACTTTTGCTCAGTTTTCTTTTTATTATCCTCTTCTTCATCTTCACAACCTTCTTCCATTTCTTGAGGGTCACCGATGCGACGAATAATCTCTTCCACATGTTCTATGGTGATAGCTTCAATACCTTGCTCGCGGAGTTCGACGAAAAGTTCGGCAACACGATGTTCCACATCATCTGCTATTTCCTCACCACCTTCGCGGCGACTGTAGTAACTGCGCATATTGTCCTCATATTTCTTCAGGAGTTCGTATGCGTCCTCGTCAATTGAATAGAGAGTACCAAATAAGTTGATGGTTATATTCTTTTTCATTGTAGTGTACTTTAATATTAAATGTTTCAGTTATTAGATTCTTGGTTTACCTTTAACAAATCAACTGTTCTGATCAGTCCGCTCCAAGCTTCATCCATATCTTTTAGCGCGATGATGCCTTGATCTGTCAACTTGTAATATTTTCTTGGAGGGCCTTGAGTTGATTCTTTCCATTCATAAGCCAGTAGACCGTCATTTTTCAGACGGGATAACAGGGGATACAGCGTTCCTTCAACAACTATCAGTTCAGCATCTTTTAACTGCGAAATGATGTCGGTTGCATAGGAAGCTGCACGGTGTAAAAGGAGCATGACGCAATACTCAAGCATCCCTTTTCTCATCTGTGATTTTGCATTTTCTGTATTCATTTCTATTCTATTAAGTATTATCAAGAATCTTAGGCCTTCATACATCTTGGCGTTACAAAGATATATATAAATCTTAGTACCTTGTATTGCATAGTACTATAAAAGTGATATAATTTAAATGATTTTAAGACAATGAGCTTTGTTTGTTTTCAAAATTTAATGTTATTAACAAAATAAGCGCAGAATGAATATGTATTGTTCTTTTTGCTAATTAAAAAAGTGAAACGTTGAAATTCTAATTTACCAATTATTAGGTATTGACATTAGATTGTAGCTACCGTATTTTTGTACATAAAGTTAACGATTATGCGTATAATTATATGAAAGTATTTTCTTCTTTCATCCGGTTTCAGCCAAGTGAAGGTATTCATCGAAAAGAACGAAATGTATCTATAGTATCAATAAAAAAATAGGATGATATGAAACAAAAAATGAAACTTAATTACAGTAATTGGTTACCTATTAAGGTAATGTATATTTGGTATCTCATTGATATTGTCTGTGCATTACTTCTTGTATTAGCATTTTTCTTTTCTGTAGAAAGGGGGCTATGGAAAATCTTAGCTGGCATAGCTTTGTTTATAAGTGTATTTTTTACATTTTACTTTTATGCTCTTCGTAGAGCGTTTGCCTTTGATAAGGGAAACCAGATGGGAAAGGTGCATGAATTTGTAGCAAACCATTTGCTTTGGGACGGAAAAGGAAAACTTCTTGATGTAGGATGTGGTTCAGGAGCACTCACTATCCGTTGCGCCAAGAAATGGGCAGACGCACAATGTGTTGGCATTGATTATTGGGGGTTAATATGGGATTATGATAAAGAGATGTGCGATCAGAATGCAAGTTTGGAGGGGGTAGCAGATAGGTGCAGTTTTCAAAAAGGAGATGCCGCGAAACTTTCTTTTCCTGATGAATCGTTTGATGCGGTGGTGAGTAATTTTGTATATCATGAGGTTAGAAATGTTTCTGATAAGCAGTTTCTTATTCGAGAAACATTGAGAGTATTAAAGAAAGGCGGATATTTTTCATTACAAGACTTTTTCAGCCAAAAGTCTCTTTATGGGGATTTTGATGCTTTTGTAGACCAATTGAAGAAGGAGGGCTTTAAGGAAATCCGCTATATACCTAATGTAGAGAAAGAGATTCCTGTTCCTAAATGGATGCGCTTGCCCGGGATGATGACAAACATCGGTATTATTTATGGTGTGAAATAGTTTGAGCCGGCTATTATTACCTACCGGAAAGGAGATGAAAATGGAATCTTTTTTCCGAATATATCAGCACGATAAATCGAATTTTGTATCTTTACAAATTAGTTCGGTATGACGAACAAAACAAATTGTGAAGTTCAAATTATATGAATATGAATAGAAGATTTATTATGATGCTGGTGGCAGGACTTTTGAGTTTACCATCCAGCTTGAATGCGCAGCATATTCCTACATTGGAAGAAGCAGTCAATCGGACGCTGATTAAGACAGAAGGCGGAGGAAGTGTGAACTGGATGGTTGATGGCGAGCGTTATTGGAAGTGGGAGCGGAATGCGAATGGTGGATTTGATGTGGTGGCTTACAAGGCGAAGGACAATTCAAAAGAGGTGTTGATTCCGGCTAAAATGTTGGTTAACCCGAAGACGGGAAAGCCTATGACGGTACGTAATATCGTATTCAATAAAGAAAATACTAAGGCTTTGGTTTATACGAATTCGAAGCGGGTTTGGCGTTATGATACACGGGGCGATTACTATGTACTTGACACTCAAAATGGAGAAATGCAGCAGTTGGGGAAGGAGTTTCCGGAATCAACGTTGATGTTCGCGAAATTCTCTCCGGATGGAACGAAAGTTGCGTATGTATCGCAGAATAATGTGTATGTAGAAAACATAGCCGACGGAATTGTTACCGCTCTGACTACGGATGGCAGTGACATCATTGTCAATGGAACTTTCGATTGGGTGTATGAAGAGGAGTTTGGCTGTCGTGATGGATTCCGTTGGAGCTCAGATGGTCAGTATATTGCTTATTGGCAGAGTGATACAAGTGGAACCGGCTGGTTCGATATTATTAATAATGTAGATTCTATTTATCCTATTATCCAACGGTTTCCTTATCCGAAAGCAGGAACAACTAACTCAGCTGTAAAAGTGGGTTATGTGTCTGTAAATGGTGGCGCGACTACTTGGATTGATCTTCCCGGCAATCCGCGTAATAATTATATTCCGCGTATGGATTTCATTCCGGGGACAAACGAGCTTTTCATTCAGCAGATGAATCGTTCACAGAATACAAATAGGATATGGGTGAGCAAGATAGGTGAACCTAAGCCGGTGAACATTTTTACGGATACGGATAAGGCTTGGGTGAATACAAACGATAATGTGTTGTGGCTCAAAGATAATCAGTATTTTACTTGGACAAGCGAACGAGACGGATGGCGTCATTTATATTTGATAAGTCGAGATGGCAAGCAAACTAAATTGGTTACCGATGCACAGATGGATTATGAGAATGAAGTGGGTGTCGATATGAAAAAAGGTATCGTTTACTTTATAGGAACTCTCGATAACTATACACAGCGGTATCTCTATCAGGCAAAATTGTTTGGTAATGGCAAAGTGGAAAGAGTCAGCCCGTTGAACGAGTCCGGACAACATCGGTATGTGATGTCTCCGACGGGTAAATGGGCAGTTCATACATTCAGCAATGCACAGACTCCTCCGGTAATCGACATGGTTTCATTTCCCGGACATAAGACTGTTTGTGGGATTACCGATAATGCTGAGGCAAAGAATCAATATAAGTCTTTAGGATTGAATCCGAAAGAGTTTGTTAAGACCAAGTCCGGTAATCTGGAATTGGATGCGTGGATGATTAAACCAATCAATTTTGATGCTTCCAAGAAATACCCGGTGATTATTGAAGTGTATGGTGAGCCCGCCAGTTCGACTGTTCAGGATGTTTGGGGTGGTGGTGACCTTTGGGATCAGTATTTAGCTAATCTTGGGTATATTGTAATCAGCATTGATAATAGAGGCGCTAATGTTCCTCGTGGCCGTGAGTGGAGAAAATGTATTTATGGCGAGGTTGGAACTTTTGCCAGCGAGGATCAGGCCCGAGGAATACAAGAGCTGGGTCGTAAGTATTCTTTTATTGATATGAGCAGAATAGGAATTACCGGTTGGAGCGGAGGTGGCAGTCAGACACTGAACTGCATGTTCCGTTATCCGGATGTGTTCAATACCGGCATTGCTGTAGCATTTGTAGCCGATCAGCGTCTTTATGATACTATTTATCAGGAGCGTTATATGAATACTCCGCAGAATAATCCGGAAGGATATAAGAAAGGTTCGCCCATTACTTATGTGTCAGGTTTGAAAGGTAAT
This sequence comes from Phocaeicola oris, assembly GCF_021295095.1. Classification (GTDB taxonomy): domain Bacteria; phylum Bacteroidota; class Bacteroidia; order Bacteroidales; family Bacteroidaceae; genus Phocaeicola; species Phocaeicola oris. The sequence goes on along the minus strand of NZ_JAJLQX010000002.1, from coordinate 60,791 downwards.
TTGCTTTTGATACATGGAACGGGTGACGACAATGTTCATTATCAGAATTGTGAGATATTGGTGAATGAATTAGTTAAGCATGGGAAGATTTTCTCTCAGGTTTCTTATCCGATGCGTTCGCATGGTATCTTTGAACGTGAAGGAACTACCATGCATCTTCGAAAGACAATGGCTGATTATTGGTTGAAACATTTACCGGCAGGCGGGAGGTAAAGAAATATGTTACGGTTGAGTTGCCGTATTCATCAGGAGTATTTATAAAGTAACGCGTATGAATCGGTTGGTTCATACGCGTTACTTTATTCAATCTTTTAATAATAAGTTTTATAGATACTTTGGGGTACAAGTTGATGACGTTGTTACTTATTTTCGTCAAAATCAAAATCGAAGTCGAAGCCGTCATCTTCCGGAAAATATTCCGGAGCGATAAACTCGTCTAATTTGCGTCTGTCTCTTTTGGTAGGACGGCCTGTTCCTTTCGCTCTGTTTACAAATCCGCTGATTTTGCTCATCTCCAGTAATTCGTATTGGTCGTGCGGAGTGACATTCTCTATCATTTGCGGAACAAGTTTTGCGCCTACTCTGTTTTCTATAGGTCGCAGAACCTTGAAAGAGTAGGTAATAGGTGGTTTACGGACTTGAATTACCGTACCTTCCTTAACGGTATGTGAAGCCTTAACATGAACCCCGTTTATGCTGACTCGTCCTTTTTTGCATGCTTCAGCTGCAATGGTACGTGTTTTGAATATGCGAGTCGCCCACATCCATTTATCTATTCTCGCTTCTGTTTCCATCTTACTGATTGTTGAATTGATTCATCGTAGTTTGAATACCGGCAAATGTAAAGCTCCTAATTATATCGCAGGCTTTTTCTACACGTTCTTCCATCTTCGCAAACTCTTCTTCCGAGAATTTACTTAATACATAATCTGCTTCTCGTCCATGCATGAAATCATTTCCTATACCAAAGCGAAGACGTGCATAGTTTTGTGTTCCTATATTATCTTCAATGTTCCTCAGACCATTATGTCCACCGCAACTGCCTTTCGGTTTCAAACGGAGTGTTCCAAATGGGAGTGCTACATCGTCAACCAGCACGAGTAAGTTTTCAACCGGAATTTTTTCTTTTTGCATCCAGTAACGGACGGCTAATCCACTTAGATTCATATAAGTAGATGGTTTCAGAAGAACCAATTGCCTGCCTCGGAATGAAGTATTTCCTACAAAGCCATAGCGTCGGTCTTCAAAAACACAATTGGACGCCTTTGCAAAGGCGTCCAATATGTGAAATCCTATGTTATGTCGGGTTTCATCGTACTCATCGCCGATATTGCCCAGACCTACGATCAAATATTTCATTTAAATGGAATATCTTTATTTTTACTCAGCATTAGCCGGTTCAGCTTCTGTTGCGTCAGTTTCTGTAGCAGCATTGGAATCTTCAACTGCAGAACGAGTAGTCTTAACTGAACATACGACAGCATCTTTCGGGTTGAGCAACTCAAGGTTATCAAACTTCAAATCGCCAACTTTAATTGACTTGCCTAATTTTAGTTTAGAAATATCCACAGTCAAGAACTCTGGGATAGCGGTATAGAGCGCGCGAACTTTCAGCTTGCGCATTTGATGATGCAATTTACCTCCGGATAGAACACCGGGAGCCAAGCCCTGAAGAACAACAGGAACATTCATTACGATAGGTTTAGCTTCATCAATTTCAAGGAAATCAATGTGTAAAATCTGCTCGTGCAATGGGTGGAATTGAACTTCCTGAAGAATAGCATTCTTAACTACGCCATCAATTTCCAGATTAACAACGAAGATTTCCGGAGTATATATTAACTTACGGAGATTACCTGCAGGAACTTGAAAATGGGTTACAGAAGTTTCACCTTTATCGTTCTTTGCAGCGCCATAAATGACGCAAGGAACAATGTTTTCTTTACGTAAGGCTTTTGTAGCCTTCTTACCAAGATCCTTACGAAAGATACCTTTAATGTCAATTGATTTCATTTCTTTAAATTTTAGTGTTACTCTAAATTAAGTTTACTGCTTAATTCGCCATCACACTATGCATGTTCTGCACGGTGAGCTAAAAAGCGGTGCAAAAATAAGATTTATTTTTAAAAATACAAAATAAAAGGCTGATAAATTTGTTGTTAGCTTTTACGTTGTTTACTTACGGAAAATTAAATCTCTATTTTTATTTTGTCAAAGTTTAACTCATCATTATTGTCCTTATCCTTTGTATCTTCGGGTATTTCCTCTTGTTCCTTTTCATTATAATGCGGAACGATGGGTCCTTGTGCGTCAACAATGTATTGGATAGTTTGGTTCAGACCGTTAGTGAATTTCTCAAAATCCTCTTTATATAGGAATATTTTATGCTTCTCGAAGCTTATTTGCGCGTCTTCTCCTTCTCCGTTAACGATTTTTTTACTCTCGGTGATTGCAATAAACATCTCGTCCTTACGGTTCTTTTTTACATCTAAGTAGTAGATTCTTTTTCCGGCTTTTATAGCTTTAGAGAAAACAATCTCTTTGTCGGAATCTTGCTGACTTTTCCTTTTATCTTCCATTTTTTGATATCTTGTTTTAAATTGAGTCCAAATTTGAATATTTTTTTTTAATACTCAAAGGAAAAAGAATATTATCTTACCGAAAAATTCTTTTTTATACTATCTGAATCGGGCGAGTGAAAGAAACTCATTGAATTAAGTCGCCGGATTTGCTTTTATATCGCAACTTTTTATTATTTTTATCCCAAAATTAAGACAATATTACAAAAGTGAAAACGTTTTTCTATAAAGTGGCAGACTTGGATTTTGCTATGCATTCCTCTGAGAATGAAACACTCAGCGACAGACTGAGTAATTATCAACCTTTTCTTATTTCTTCATCCGAAGATGTGATATTTCAGATAACTATACATGCGGATGGTACTCCTTTGCCGGAAGTTATGAAAGATGAGTTCCTGATAGATTTTGAAGAAGAGGGACAGAGGTTCTGTATTTATCGGCACAATGATAAGACGATGATTGAGATGACTTTATCTAATAAGTCTGAAGCGATTGCTTATTTAATTATCACAAAAGATTATGCTGAGGGGCAGTTGTATATTAAAGGTAACAGAGATTTCCGATTCTACGCGCTTAACAATGCCATGATGATGCTTTATGCTTTTGCCGGATCACAACATCATATTTTGCTTCAACACGCATCTGTTATTAAACGGAAAGGGAAAGGCTATCTGTTCCTTGGGAAGAGTGGGACGGGAAAGAGTACGCATAGTCGCTTATGGCTTAAATATATTGATGATACAGAACTTCTGAACGATGATAATCCGGCTATAGGAATCAGTAAAGATGGCAAAGTAAAGGTCTGGGGAACTCCATGGAGTGGCAAGACTCCTTGCTATAAGAACGATTCTGTTGAGATAGGCGGTTTCGTTCGTCTGTGGCAGGCTCCGAAGAACAATATTACCCCATTGGATACTCTTCAGGCATACGCTACGTTGCTTCCTACGGTATCGGGAATGAAGTGGGATAAACAGATGGCTGATGGCATGAATGAGACGTTGAATGAATTGGCGACGTACGTTCCTGTATTCAGTCTTGAGTGTTTACCTGATGAGGCTGCCGCGAAGATGAGCTTTCATGCTTTAACCGGAGAGTAAAATGGATGAGATAAAAATCAATAAACTGATTTTTCCCAACGCCATATTGTTGGGTGAAACCGAGCGTCTATTAGATGAAGGACGTAAAGTAACCATTCTGGTGAAAGGTAACAGTATGCTTCCTTTCATTACAGGCGATAAGGATAGCGTGGAGCTGGAAAAGTATCTTGAATATCAAATAGGGGATATCGTTTTGGCAAGAATTGCGGAAGGGCAATATGTGCTTCATCGCGTTATTTTCATTGAAGGAAATCAGCCGGACGCAAAAGTGGTGCTGATGGGGGATGGAAATATTCGCGGTATGGAGCAATGCTATCGGAAGCATATTATAGGAAGAGTGAATAAAATTATAAAAAAGAACAAAGAGATTAATCCGAACACTCCGGAGGAACGGAAGAAAGCTCGTCTATGGAAGCGACTCTTACCTGTCCGACGTTGGATTTTGGCTATATATAAACGTATATGATATGAAAATTAAGAAAGGATTTGTGTTACGTCGGATAGGCGATAAAGAAGTTGTGATAGGCGAAGGTCTGGCACAGGTAAATTTTAATAAAATTGTTGCGCTGAATGCTACAGCTGCTTATCTGTGGAAACAGTTGGAAGGTAAAGATTTTACTGAGCAGGATGTAGCTTCTCTTCTTGAGAAAGAGTATGAAATTGATGCCTCGGTAGCTGAAAGAGACGCGAAAGACATCATTGCCCGATGGACTGAAGTTGGATTAACAGAATAATGTTCACCACAGTCGGACGGATAGCAAAGTGGCTTTGGACGGCAACCAATGGTATTCGCCACCGGTTGCTGGTCAATTGCGCGCTCGGAGTGATTCGAGTAGCGGCGGGATTGTTGTTTATTTATTTCAGTAAGCAGCTGATAGATATGGCTACCGGATACATTGACCATACCGCTTTTATTTTTTATTTATATCTTGTTCTGTTGGTTGTTTTTATGTTTACCTCTATTGGCACGGCTTTAGCCAACAATTGGTACACCAATCAGACGGAGATAAAAATGAAAAACCGTATACGCCACAATCTTTTTACTCACCTGATGAATGTCAAGTGGATGGGAAAAGACCAACTCCATAGTGGAGATATTCTGAACCGTCTGGAAGAAGATGTGCGCGTGGTGACAGAGACAATATGCAGTTCTCTTCCGAACCTTGTTATAACATTGATAAATCTGTTAGCGGCTTTTCTGTTCCTTTATCATCTTAGTCCGGCTTTGGCATGGTGTATTGTCTTTACTATGCCTGTCTTCTTGGTGCTGAGCAAGATATATATTAAGCGGATGCGCAAACTGACTAAAGATATCCGGTCGACCGATAGCAATGTGCAGAGCGTGCTGCAGGAGAGCATTCAACATAAGACGGTGATTCAGACGATGGAACAGAATGGAATCATGGCCGATAAATTGGATTCCCTGCAACAAACGCTTTACGGACAGACTATGGACCGGACTAAATTCTCGCTGTTTTCCAGAGCGATGGTCTCGTTTGGCTTTATCACAGGGTATCTCATTGTTTTTATTTGGAGTGTCTTCCAGCTGAAGGCAGGGATTATTACCTTTGGTATCATGAGTGCATTCTTGCAATTGGTAAATCAGATTCAACGTCCTACGGTGGAGCTTACGCGACTGCTGCCTCAGTTTGTGCATGCTACTACTTCTATTGATCGACTGCATGAGTTGGAAATAATGCAGGGAGAGGATATTACGGAAAAGCATTGGCTGGAAGGGAAAGTCGGCATCCTTATGAAAGATGTTACCTTCGGCTATGAAGAAGGAGAGCCGGTGCTTTTGCATTTCACTCACGATTTTAAGCCCGGAAGCCGTACCGCTGTGATGGGAGAAACGGGAGCCGGTAAGAGCACGACTGTCCGACTGATTCTTTCGTTACTGAAACCACAGTCAGGGAGTATAGAACTTTATAATGAAAAAGAGCGTATCATTGCCGACGCGGAGAGCCGTTCTAACATGGTTTATGTTCCGCAAGGCAACTCTTTGCTTAGCGGAACCATTCGAGAGAACTTACTCTTGGGTGATCCCGATGCCACCGATGAACAACTCTATGATGTACTCCATACCACTGTTGCCGATTTTGTTAAAGATCTTCCGGAAGGACTTGATACTGTTTGCGGAGAGCAGGGTAGCGGACTGAGTGAAGGGCAGGCTCAGCGTATTGCCATCGCTCGCGGGTTGCTCCGAAAGGGTAGCGTCTTGCTTCTCGATGAGTTTAGTTCCTCTCTCGATAAAGGTACCGAACATTTCCTTATGCAACGTCTTATAGCGCATTATCCCGATAAGACGATGATTTTTATTACCCATCATGAGATGATAGCCGATTATTGCTCTGATACCATCCGATTGGAAAAGTATAAGAAGGTTTGAATGTTTGTGTAGCATAGATCGGCAAACTGATCCGTATGAGTTGCTCAAGTGATCCGCATGAGTTGTTCAACTGATCCGCATGAGTTGTTCAACTGATCCGCATGAGTTGTTCAATTAGATTGCGTCACTTTATTTGTTCATACGTTATAGAATATCTTTTTATAAAAATAAATCCGCAATACCAATCAACAGGCATTGCGGATTCTCTTTAAATGCGTTTCATTAACGAGTCAATAAATGCTATCTTATAGCGGAATCATTAATTCCTAAAGATTAAGCCATTCTCATTTGCTTCGACAATAATTGTCTTCGACTTGTCTACCTCACCACTCAACATTTTCTTTGCTAAGTCGTTCAGTAAGTAACGTTGCAGTGCACGCTTGACAGGACGGGCGCCAAACTCCGGATCGTAACCTACATGCGCAAGGAACTCTACAGCCTCGTTAGATATTTGCAATGTAACACCATTGCCACTCAATATTTTCTGTACACCTTTGATTTGCAACTTGACAATGTCTTTAATCTGATTCTGATTCAGTGGCAAGAACATGATGGTTTCATCAATACGATTCAGGAATTCCGGACGAATCGTCTTCTTCAGCATGTTTAATATTTCTTGCTTGGTTTCCTCGATAATCAGTTCCTTGTTCCGGTCATTCATCTTCTCGAACTGACTCTGGATGTACTGACTGCCCAAGTTAGAAGTCATGATGATAATGGTGTTCTTGAAATTTACCGTGCGACCTTTACTGTCGGTCAATCGACCATCATCCAATACCTGAAGCAGGATATTGAACACATCAGGGTGAGCCTTTTCTATTTCATCGAATAAGACTACGGAGTACGGCTTACGACGAACTGCTTCAGTCAACTGACCGCCTTCTTCGTAACCGACATATCCCGGAGGCGCGCCGATTAAACGAGAGACACTGAACTTCTCTTGGTACTCGCTCATATCAATTCGAGTCATCATCTTTTCATCATTGAAGAGATAGTCGGCTAACGCCTTTGCTAATTCCGTCTTTCCAACACCTGTGGTACCTAAGAAGATAAACGAACCGATGGGACGGTTGGGGTCTTGCAGTCCTGCACGACTGCGGCGTACGGCATCGCTGACAGCCTTGATAGCCTCATCCTGACCGATGACGCGTTTGTGCAACTCATCTTCCATGTAAAGCAGCTTTTCGCGTTCGCTTTGCATCATCTTGGTTACCGGTATGCCGGTCCAACGCGAAACGACTTCGGCAATGTCGTTTGCCGTAACCTCTTCTTTGATCATCGCGTTACCGCCCTGTGTTGCTTTTAACTTTTCCTGAATCTGTTTGATGTCATTATCAAGGTTCCGGAGTTTGCCGTAACGGATTTCAGCCACTTTGCCGTAATCACCTTCGCGTTCAGCACGGTCGGCTTCATACTTCAATTGCTCCATCTGCTTTTTATTCTCCTGAATCTTGTTTACCAAGTTCTTTTCGGCTTGCCATTTCGCACGTAACGAAGTCTCCTGCTCCTGTAAATCGGAAATATCCTTATTTAATAGAGCTAACTTTGCTTCATCCTTTTCACGTTTGATGGCTTCACGCTCAATTTCCAGCTGCTTTAATTTACGAGTGATCTCATCCAGTTCTTCAGGAACAGAATCACGCTCCATTCTTAACTTGGCAGCCGCTTCATCCATCAGGTCGATGGCCTTATCCGGTAAGAAACGCTCTGTGATGTAACGGTCGCTCAACTGAACGGCAGCGATGATGGCTTCGTCCATGATACGCACTTTATGATGATTCTCGTAACGTTCTTTCAAACCACGCAGAATGGAGATAGCATCTTCAACCGACGGCTCATCCACCATCACAGTCTGGAACCTACGTTCCAGTGCTTTATCTTTCTCGAAGTATTTTTGATATTCGTCGAAGGTGGTAGCGCCTATACAGCGAATCTCACCACGAGCCAAAGCAGGTTTTAGTATATTGGCGGCATCCATGGCACCTTCGCTCTGTCCTGCGCCTACCAAAGTGTGAATCTCATCAATAAACAGTATGATGTTACCTTCCGAGGCTTTCACCTCATTGATAACCGACTTCAACCGCTCCTCAAATTCTCCTTTGTATTTAGCACCGGCAATCAAGGCACCCATATCTAACGAGTAAACCACTTTATCTTTCAAGTTTTCAGGCACATCGCCACGGATGACACGGTGAGCCAATCCTTCTATGATGGCTGTCTTGCCGGTACCCGGAGCACCCAACAATATCGGATTGTTCTTTGTTCGACGACTTAATATTTGCAGTATGCGTCGGATTTCCTCGTCACGACCAATGACAGGGTCAAGTTTACCCTCACGGGCTTGTTCGTTCAGGTTAATAGCGTACTTGCTCAGAGCCTGATAATTGGAATCAGCCGACTGTGATGTAACCTTGTTTCCCTGACGCAACTCCTGAATAGCCGCACGAAGGTCAGCCTCGTTCATGCCGTTATCTTTTAATATTGAAGAAACACCGCTGTTAACAGTCAGCAACGCGAGAATGATGGCTTCCACAGAAACAAATTGATCGCCCATTTCAGAGGCATATTGGTTTGCTTTCTGCAACACATCGTTGCTTTCTCGGCTTAAATAAGATTCTCCACCCGATACTTTGGGAAAAGACGCTATCTTTTGGGTGAGTTGTGTACTGATTTGTTGAGTATTAATGCCCAATTTTTGGAAAATGAAATTGGTAACATTCTCGCTCACTTTCAGCACTCCGGCTAAAAGATGTTCCGGTTCAATAGCTTGTTGACCGTTGCGTTGTGCAAGGTTCACCGCTTCTTGAATCGCCTCTTGAGATTTAATTGTAAAGTTATCAAAATTCATATATTTAAAATTTTAGTTATCTGTATTTATTTATTATGTTGTTTGCATGAACTTTTTTGTGTTCAGCATAACGCTTATCTGTGAGCAAAGTGTATTCCCATTTGAGTTAAAATCGGAATTCTTTTGATAGTTAGACATTTTGACCGGAATCATGTAATTTTGACGGAGAAAAGGAAGGGACTACCGATATGATTTAGAATGTTAGTGTGTTTGTTTTAGTTTCTTCTTTTCGCTTTCATGGGTTAAAGTAAATTAAAGTTATAATGGTATGTATTGCTTTATCAAAATAAATAGTTACATTTATAGCATAAGTATTGAAAATAGAACTTATTACCATTGATAGCTTGTGTTTCATTGCAAAAACGCCATTAAATGTGTTTTAATGGTATAATAAATAATGAAATAGAATATAATAGATACCGGTTGATATTATTATTCAGACCATATACTGACAAAAGGAGCGGAAGTCGAAAAGCTTGTAGAATAGGTTATAAACATTCATTCTTCTACCTTATGAAAAGACAATTATTATTACTAATGATTGTGGTGTTGGGAATTGGGACTTTCTCTAATGTCTATGCTCAAAAGCATGATGATATGGAGATAAGTTTGAGATATATTGCCAAGTTTAGAATATGGGAAGAATCACCTAAGCTCTATGAGGATGAAAAAGTGTTGGAAATAGGGAAAGAATATTCTGTTTTTTACGGTTTGTGGAATACCCGCAGAGATGAGATTAAGGATAGTATCTCAGCACGAGGCGGATCGCTGTCGGACATTCTGCAGGCAATACAGCAAAGCGGATATCCTTTGTCTAAGCAGCATTATGTTGTTTATAAAAACTATCCGGAAAAAGGCAAATTGACTTATACGGATAAAGTCTTTAAAAAGTTCAAGTACACCGAAACGATGGAAAGACCGGTGTGGAAAATACTTGAAGGAGATAGTCTGATTCATGACTATCCTTGCCAAAAGGCGCAAACTGAATTTCGGGGTCGTATTTGGACTGTATGGTTCACACCGGCTATTCCCGTAAGTGACGGACCTTGGAAGCTTTATGGGTTGCCCGGCTTAATACTTATCGCCAAAGACAATACCGCACACTTTTCATTCGAATGTATTGCTATAAAACAGGGAAACGGAAGAAAAATGAAGACGCTACAAGGAAGCTATCAGAATTGTACTGCACGGAAGTTGGCAGAGATGTACACGCTGATGGCCAAAGACCCCATGGCGTATCTACAGCAATTCGGTATCGATCCCATGAAAGCCACAGATGCCAATGGCAGACCAATGCAGTATAAAGAACGGCATCCCGTATTAATGGAACTTTTACCGAATAAATAGCTACACACAATAAAAGTGAAAGCAATGAATCTATTCCAACGATGCTTGTTACCGATTGTTGGCATCTTCTGTCATCTTACCATCTTTGCCCAGACTTTCATTTACGAGGGACGAGTGGTGGATGATAAGGATGTACCTATGGAAACCGTCTCTGTCTCTTTTTTGCGCGAAAATAAGAGTATATGTCAGTTTGCGATTACAGATGCCGACGGCAAGTTTCAGATATAAATGAAAGAGCAACCGGTATTTATATCTTTTTCTTATTTAGGTTATAAAACAATGGTAGTGCCCATTTCCGATTATCGCAAAGGTGGTGTATACCGAATGGTTCCTACTGAATTTAAATTAAAGGAGGTAGAGGTTACATCAAAGCGTTTGCAGGTTCATGAAGATACATTGGTGTATGCGGTAAGTGGTTACAAGATGCCACAGGATAGAAGTATAGCCGATGTACTGCGGAAAATGCCGGGCATAGAGGTGCTTCACAATGGAAGTATTCGCTTTGAGGATAAGAGTATATCCAAACTTTATATTGAGGGAATGGACCTGATGGGAAATAATTATGCGTTGGCTACGAATAACCTTTCGGGGAAAGTGGTCAAAGAGGTACAAGTACTGCGTAACCATCAGCAGATAGCAGCTTTGCGAGGTAAGAATTTCGGCGAGCAAGCAGCCATCAACTTGGTGCTGCAGGATGATGTGAAATTCACGCTTTCAGGAATATTGGAAGCAGGGGGCGGATGGAATCATACCAAAGATGGTTTATGGAATGTACGTGCCATGGCGATGTTGTTCGGTAAGAAGCATCAGAACTTAAGTCTGTATAAGAGTAACAACGTTGGTATCAATACAGCTCATGAACTGACTCCGCAGATTACTGAATCCGATTGGGTAATTCCGAGTACACAGATGATGCTCCAATCGCCTGCTGTACGTATGGACCTGATAGATGAAGAACGTTATTTGGACAACAAAGAACATTTGGCAGCCACTAATCACCTGATGCAGTTCAATAAGAAGAACAGTTTGCGTTTGCAGTTTAATTATCTGAATGCCGATCGACAACAGACGGACGAAACGACGACTCGATATTTTTATCCCAATCAAACGGTTACGTATAATGAATTGAATCAGATAGATACCGAGTCAGATCAGTTGCAGGGCGAAATTACCTACGAACGGAACGCAGACAGAAAGTTTATCAAGAATAGATTATCCGGAACATGGAAGCGCGATCAGGCGCTTCAAGATTTTCTGATGAATCGTGAAACGATGAATCAGGCGTTTACCACTACCCGACGACAGCTATCCAATCGCTTTCAGTGGGTACAGCCTTTGGGAGAAAAAAATATCTTCAAACTTACTTCGCTTTATACTTGGGAGGAATTACCTCAACGTCTTACCGTCAGTCCGGGAATCTTTCCGGAACTGCTTAACGACAGCGTGGCTTACACTTCGTTTCAACAATCAGTAAAGCAGCGAAACTTCTATACCAAGAATGCAACCGACTGGCAATTCAAGCTGTTTGATTTTTATGTCGGTACTCAAATCGGAATTGATTATCAGCGCGAAGAATTAGTATCCGGAATCAGCGGAACAGGAATAAACGAAGATTTCAATACTTCCCATTCATTTGTCAATGATGTATGTTTCAGTGATCTGCATTTGCATGCGACTCCACATCTGCAATATCAGCAGAAAAGTTTTCGGATGAGTTTGCGGTTCCTTTCTCTTATCACCTCTATCGGTTGACAGAAGCAAACAAATATTTGCAGAAATGCCGATTCCATAAGGTATTCGTAGAACCCCGTTTAAATATTACCTACGGAATAAGTCCGCTGTGGACTGTGATGCCGATAGTACGGTACTATTATCAAACACCCGACATTCAACAACTCTATTCACAATATATTTTTACGCAATACCGTTAGGCATCAAGAAGTTCAGGTTTCTATACGTATAGTAACTGGATGGCTGCTAATACGCTGAAATTTAATAATCCGCTGAACGGATGGTTTTGGTCGCTTACCGGAAGTGTAGTACTCAGTAAGCACGACAAGATGGCAAAGGCGACACAAGACGGTATGCTACATGCAACTGAAATGATAGACCGTAAGCATAAAGTCTTGAGCTGGTTGGTACGTACTCGGTTGACTAAGACATTAGGTTTTTGGAAAACATTCGTGGGGTTAACCGCTCAATATATGGAAAACCATCAAAAGGTGCTAATGTCAGATGAAGTAGTGCCTTACCATACAAAGACTGTAACTATTACAGGAAATTATGCCTTGCAGCCCAATCGCTACCTGAGTATTGAGGGGAGCGAAAGATTCGGTTATACTACGTTGAGCAGTCCAGTGATGACTCATAGCCATGCTTCCAGCTTGGTAAATAAATGTGATGTGAACGTATTCCCGTCGGATATATGGAAAATAAAATGGAGCAATGCTTGGTATACAAACTATCGACCGAAGCAGTCATCTATCTATTTCATGAATTTCTCTGTAGTTTACACGCCTAAGACTTTCGACCTTGAATTACAGGTGAACAATGTGCTTGATAAACAATTGTATCAACAAAATACGCTAACCGCGATGACTGAGCATATCGTTTGTCAATCATTCCGTCCGAGAGAAATTTTGTTGAAGGCAACTTGGTACTATTAATTTTTATGCTATCTTTGCAGCCCATAAAAATAAACTTCAATATGAAAAAGATAATTGCGGGAATTGTATGGATACTTGGTGTTTTCACAACGATATCAGCTCAAGAAAGCAAAACTTCTATCAGCGATCGTCCAACAAAGAATATTTCGGTTGAGATACTCGGTCCGTCTAACCTGATTGGTGTCCATTACGATGCTCGTTTTAAGGGAAACAAAGGATGGGGATACAGCATTGGCGCAGGTTGGGGATTCTCTCAATCAAGTGACATCTTTAACAATCTTGATAGGTTTAATTCCATCTCTCTGATACCCCGAATGAACTATCTTATCGGCCGAAAGAACCACAAATTAGAGTTAGGCTTTGGTACTAATATTGGTTATGTATTTGGTAAAGAAGAATACAATACCTATAAAAAAGTGGGTGCGAAAGATGGGGTGACGCAATGGGAAGTGGATAAACATGTGAAAGAACATCATCAATTCCTTGGGTACTATTTTTTTGGTAATATAGGTTATCGTCGTCAGGCACTTCATGGTTTTGTATTTCGTGCGGGAGTATCTCCAGCTTTTGGCTTTGGCGGAAGTCATTCTATTGATAAACTATATATTCTTCCCTATATCAGCTTTGGTAAGTCGTTCTAATTAAGCTGTTACAAAAAGGGTGTAATCGTTCATGGTGGTTTCCTTGTCCTGACAGTGGAAGCTCATCGGTTTTAGAGGTATGTGTATGGTTAGTCTGTTTCGAAACAGATTAACGGGATAATCTTTTTCCTCTTTCCGTTATTCTTAATAAGAGTTAAATATGATAGAAGTTGACTTTCCGGAGTAATAAACATCTATCTTCATGTGTCTGCTTTATGAAATGGAACAGAAAGAATTCGAGACAATAGTTCGAAATATTCGTTCCCATGTGTTGCGTGTAGCGACTCGTTATATGGGTAATGATGATGATGGGGAAGATGTGACTCAGGACGTGATGCTGAAGTTGTGGTGTCTTCGAGACAAACTTGATGAATACCGCTCTGTAGAGGCATTAGCGGTCGTGATGGCAAAGAATATTGCATTAAACCGAATACGGTCTGCTTTGAAATTAGTTGGGGAGGATATGCACGAGGAATTCTCCGATAAAGATAATCCTGAGGTTGCTTATATCAATAAGGAAGAGGAGAAACGGGTGATGGAATTAATCAGTCAACTGCCCGACGTACAGCAGGCGACACTTCGGATGAAGCATATTGACGGGATGGAAGTGAGTGAGATAGCGAGTACCATCGGGAGTACGGAGAATGCGGTACGTGTAAACCTTGCTCGGGCAAGAAAGAAGATTTTGAGTTATTTTAATTTAGATGATTATGAATGAGCAAAAAGCAAAAGAACAGATTGAACGTTTCTTGAATGGGGAGACTACGAATGCGGAAGAGAAAGATCTCTATGCTTTTTTTGCCGGTACAGATGTTCCTCACTCTCTGAAAAAGTATCAGCCAATGTTTTTGTGGTATGCCGGAGGAATGAAAGGGGAACTTTCTAAGAAGCAGCGTATGGCTTTTCAGCTTTGGAAGAAGTTGTGTATAGCTGCGTCGGTAGTTGTGGTGCTTGGTGCCGGACTTGGGATATATCACCGTGTAGATAATCGGAAGTATGAGTATCTTGAAGGAAGCTATATCATTCGTAATGGAAAGAAGATAACCGATATAAAGACCATTCTACCGGAACTGAAACAGACGAACAAATTGGCTGTCGAGCAGATACGGAAAGCAGAGAAAGTATTGAATTTTGATGTGGATAAGTACATGGAGAATTTAGAGAAGAAAACAGAGGAAGGTGATAAAGATAATTTACCCATAATATGAAATCATTAAATTAATTAAGATATGAAAGCGAATAAATTGTTTCTTGCCTTTATGGCAGTAGGTTTGTTGAGTTTGGGCAGCATTACAAAAGTAATGGCACAACAACGTATAGACAAAATAGTCGATGAGTTGGAAAAGAAAGGAGTAAACGTGAATACGGTTGTGAAGCGAAATGCCAAAAAGGAGGTGTACTTTACATCTAAGACGCTTACTTTTGTGAGTAAAGAAGGGAATTATGCCCGTCAGTTAGAGGAGGCATTTGATAAAGATGGTGAGAACGCGACAACCGTAACGAAGAATAAGAGTGGCTCGAGCGCAATGACGTATACGCTTGTGTTTAAAGATAAGAAAAAGTCTATCTATGTGATGACTATAAGCGGAGCACAAAATAATCCGACAGTGGTTATTACTGTATCCTGTCGTGACCGGACTGTTCAGGCTGATAAGGATGATTGGAAATCAGAGCTTTTTGATTTTAGCGATGGTACATCATTGATCCTCCCGAAGACAATGGATTCTGTGAGTCATGTATTAGAAGGAATAGATTTTAATAAATTCAAGTTTTCTGATGAGATGAAAAAAGGATTCGATGATGCGTTGAATTCCATTAATAAAATTGACTGGAACGATTTGAAACAAAAGATAAATGACGCTTTCCAGAAAGGAGAGATTGTCTGTTTAGCAGACTGATCATTTACTTAGTATGTAATGATCCGTACTCGAACCAGAGGATAAAGTTTACATGTTCTTATATATTAAAATAGCAGTTGAGTATGTAATGATCCGTACTCGAACCAGAGGATAAAGTGTGTGGATTTATGAAAAAATACTTATAATATTTATCTTTTTGTTCTCATCTTCATTTGTTTATGCTCAAGAAATAAAAGGTACAATCGTAGATAAAAAGGGGGAGCCGATAATGTTTGCGAATGTTATTGAACAGACAAAGGATTCCTTATTTATCACAGGAACTACTACTGATGCCAAGGGTTGTTTCGTGATACTCAAAGCAACAGATGCTGCCATATTAAGAGTATCGTATGTGGGATATGTCACGCTTTTCCATGACATTTCATCTGTAGACCGGAACGAAAATTGGGGGGAAATGGTTCTTGATAATAGCCAAAAGGTGTTGTCGGAAGTGGTTATAAAGGCTTCCAGACCTCTTTTTAAGCAAATAGGTAATTCGATATTTACCCAAGTGAAAGGAACTATTCTTTCTGAACTCAATACTATGGATGAATTACTACCACAGTTGCCCGGAGTGATAAAAGGACTATCGGGCGGGATAGAAATTTTTGGAAAGGGAAGTCCTATAATATATATAAATAAAAGACCAATGAGGTTGAACAGCGAATTAGAACGCCTTCTTCCATCCGATATAAAAGATATAGAATTGGTAACTTCTCCTGGACCGGAATATAATGCTTCGGGCAGGGCAGTAATAAAGATAACAACCATAAATAAGAATGAAGGGTTTTCTTTTCTGTCGAAAACAAATTTGAAGCAAAGTGACTATATATCCGGCAGGCAAAGTGTTGTTTTAGGTTATCAGTTTCAGAGACTTAGTATTGCAGGCAATTTAGGATACAAATACAATCACGGCCTTCTATCGCAACCGGCTTCCACAGAGCTACTAATCGAAAATAAGCTACATCAATATGACAAAGGACAATGGGGAGAGACCCGAGTCCCTGCCTATGATTATCAGTTGAGCGCAGACTATGACATTAATGATAGTAATTCGGTAGGTTTGTCTTTTGATGGAACACAAAATACAAATAAGGAATGGAGAAAAGGAACCTTAGATTATAGGGTAAATAACATTTCTGCTAATTCTGCCCTAATTGATAATCATTATAAAAATAAAGTCAATTATCAACATATCAATACGTTTTATGATGGAACTTTTGGTAGAGTCAACACCACTCTCAATGCTGATTATGTGCATAACGAGAATGATTATACACAGAACACCATAGAGAATCATCCGAAACTACCATCAATTAACACCCATAGCATAGGAAAAGGAAAACAAGATATGCTTGCCATAAAGTCCGATTGGGTACTAAAAATATCTCCGCAGACGAAAATGATGTGGGGAGCTGATTGGGGGTATACAAACAGTAACGGCAATATGTCTGTCTCTTCTACCAACAAGGTAAATACAGATTATAAAACACGAGAAAACAAGTATGCTGTATTTGTTGAGTTAACCAAAAGCTTTAAGGACTTAACATTATCCGGAGGCTTACGTTATGAAGATTACATTTACCAATACGATGATATTATCGCTGACAACACCCTTCGCAAACATTATAAGCATTTTTCCCATCATTCAAGGCTGCGTACAATAGTGGTTCATGGAATCATACTTTAGCCTTTTCATCACAAATCAATCGTCCCACATTTAGACAGATGAGTAACGCGAACTATTATGGCAATGAGTATATGTATCAACAGGGAAATCCACAACTTACTCCGTCAAAGTTATATTCCATGCAATACTATTCAGTTTATAAGTTTATAAAATTCTCGGTGGAATACACTTATCAGAAAGACTACATTGCATTGAATTTTTATAATAACGGGAAAGATAACATGGTGCTGAGTACGTATAAGAACTTCCCAACAAAGCAGAACCTTAATGCATATATAAATTTGCAAAAGAAATGGGGAATATGGAGTCCCTCTTTATCATTGGGAATTAGCCAGCCTTTTTTCAAATGCAATTATAGAGGTGAAGAAATAAAACATAATAGGGCTTCGGCTTATGTGGTTTTCAATCAGTTTTTCCAATTACCACATAACTATATGCTATCCTCTTATGTTTATTATAACACAGGGGGTAATCAGGGAGCGGTAAAATTAGAACCTTTCCATTCTATTGATTTAGGACTTCAAAAATCATTTTTATCAAATAAGTTGATGATAAGTTTAAATGCGAAAGATATTTTTCACGGCATGAAATTCAAGGAAACCGAGCTATTGGATGCTTTCTATTTTACGCAAACAGAAAACTATCATCTTTGGAATTACTCGCTAAATATCACGTATCGAATCAATTCCAAGAAAACAAAATATAGAGGAAAGAACGCTCTTGATTCCGATATTAAACGATTATAAACCAGTCTGTCTTTTCGTGTATCACTATCTCTTTGTAAGATGATACGCAGGCTTTTTGTCAACCATGAGTATCTACTGCCGAACCGATGCGTATGAAGATGAAAAGTCATCCGCGTGAGTTGATTGATTCATGCGTATGAGTTGATCGGTTCATGCGTATGAGTTGATCAGTTCATGCGTATGAGTTGGTTAACTCATACGTATCACTTTCCCCAATTCTCTTTATGACCAATTAAAACAACCTGACGACAAAATAAAAACATCGTTTAATACACTGTAAGGTCTTTTATTTTTTATTGAATTTTTCCACGTATCAGGCTTGAAGGATGTGAAAAAGCATCATAGCCTTTGCGTATGTATTTTAATGAAACTATTCTTGCCTTTTATCATTTGGTTCTACAGTTTTAGGTAGTAAACTTTGAAAATTCTTCATTTATTTGCTATTTTTGCGTAATAATTCAAAATAGAATGCAAGGGAGACTTTTCGTCATTTCCTATCATTGTTTTAATGACATTCTATACAAGTGGAACGTTTAGAATAAAAATGTTTGAATACTTATGATACCAGAAATAGAGAGACCGGAAGTTAAATTTGAAGAGAACGTTATTCTTTTGGATGTTTCCTACGCGGATAAAGTAACCGGTGAGATGATTACCTATTTTTCAAAGATAATTGACAGAACTTTGCCGAATGCCGACTTCTCGTTATTTCTTGAAGCATTGTCACTTGACGCCGGTCTTCGTCCAGAGGAAGGGAAGGAGGTAAGCGATAGGACGATTCAGACATTGCTTATTTACGACCGACAATCAGGGAAGCTGGAGAATATTATTCCACAGGATGTGGAGAAATCGCTTGATAACGTGGCTTTCAAGAGCAAGTTGGGGGAGTTTACCTTAAATGCGTTCTGTCCACAGGATATGGTTACTCGCGAAGAACTCTTCATGGAATCTCTGCAATTGCTATTGAATGCAGAAGAAGTAAAACACCTGATAATTGTGGGGGATGAACAGGCTTACGGAGCAAGGATATATGAAGAACTGAAAAAATATAACCTTGAAGACCGAGCAGTAGTTTTCGGGATGGAGCCTCCGAAAAAGGAACAGAGCATTGATTGGGAGATATTGGGCTTTGCTGTGTTGCATGCCATAGGAATAAAGAGTGAAGAATTACAATAAATAGAATAAAAGAATCAGTTGTTTTTGTACATTTGATGTCACTTTTATCAATGGATTATTGGATGAGGTTGGGTCTTAAATATTTAATAGCCGGCTGGCTGCTGTGTTTTTTCTTTGTGCCTTTGAAAGCTCAGGAAGAAGGGACAAAGTATATATCGCCTTTTGATTTCTCCCTTAAGCTGAGTGCCAACTTCGGTGAATTGCGCAGCGGGCATTTGCATGGGGGACTGGATATCAAGACGGAAGGGGTAGTAGGGAAAGCCATCCATTGCGTTGCCGATGGATACGTCAGCCGTGCTACTGTCAGTTATGGTGGTTTCGGGCAAGCCCTTTACATTACGCATCCTAATGGTTTCACATCGGTGTACGGACACATCAGTCGCTTTGCTCCGGCAGTGGAAAAGGTAGTCGAAGCGTATCAGTACAAGCATGAGACCTTTCAGGTAGATTTACGTTTTGAGCCGAATCAGATAAACTATAAGGCCGGCGATATTATTGCATTCAGTGGTAACGAAGGCTTTTCTTTCGGACCGCATCTCCACATGGAATTACATGCCGACGATGGCAGATTGATTGATCCGATGCCTTATTTCAAAAATTATATAGTAGATACTACTCCGCCTCGTGCCACCGGTATAAAAATATATCCTCAGTGTGGAGAAGGAGTAGTAAACGGCAGTCGGCAGGATGTTATTGTTCCGTTGAAGGATTTGGGGCATACCATTCAGGCATGGGGGAAAATCGCGTTCGGGCTCTGTGCCAATGATTATATGGATGGAACGGCGAACAATTACGGCGTGAAATATGTCACGCTGATGATGGATACCACCGAGATATTCAAGAGCGCGGTGGAGGAATTCACCGGAGCGGATAATCGAGGTATAAATGCTTGGACAGATTATAAGGAACATGTACAACATAACCGATGGGTGATGCGTTCGCATATTCTTCCGGGGAATAAGTTGCCGTTGCTTAAGGCAAAAGAGCGAGGTATAGTAACGATCAATGAAGATAAAGATTACAATTTTATGTATATTCTGGAGGATGGTTATGGAAACAAAACGACGTATCGCTTTACGGTTCATGGACTCCCTCAGGAGATTGAGCCTTATACTCCGGAGGCAGAATGTTATCTTTCTTGGAACCAATCGAATATAGTTCAGGAGCCCGGTATGGAGTTGATGATTCCTCGTGGAATGTTATATGATGATATTGCCTTGAAATGCAAGGTACTCCGAGATTCTTCAGCTGTCAGCTTTACTTATCAGTTGCACGATGAGCCTGTTCCCATGAACGGTAGGTGTAAGTTGATGATAGGTGTCCGTCATTTGCCTGTTGCGGACACTGCTAAGTATTATATCGCCCGAAAGGAAAATGGTCGAATCGAATCGGTTGGAGGAACTTATGCCGATGGTTGGGTCAGTACGAATATCAGTGAGCTTGGAACATATACGATAGCCATAGATACCATTGGTCCGAAGGTTACTCCACGTAATCGGGGCAAGTGGTCTGCAGGAGCGATTAGTTTCCATGTAAGTGATAAAGGAACAGGAGTGAAAAACTATCGTGTGACAATTGACGGAAAGTTCGCCCTCTTCGGATACAATGCTAAAAACGCGATTCTATCGAATAAGCGTCCTGACAAAATAAAACGAGGAATGAAGCATGAGATGGTTGTTTCCGTAACCGATCATTGCGGAAACGAAACCGTGCAAACCTATACCTTTTAATGTAGAAACAAATAAAATAACAGAATATATGAAAAGCAAATTGATTCTTTGTGCCGCTTTGATGATAGCAACTATTTATCCGGCAAGCGCCTGTACTAACTTTATTGTTGGCAAGTCAGCTTCTGCAGACGGATCTGTTATCGTTTCCTACTCTGCCGATTCTTATGGAAGTTTTGGTACGTTATTCCATTTTGCCGCAGGTATGCATGATAAAGATGCCATGCGAGATGTTTTTGACTGGGAAACCGGTAAATTTCGCGGGCAGATAAAAGAAGCTCCGCAAACCTATAATGTGATAGGTAACATGAATGAGTTTCAAGTTACCATAGGAGAGACTACTTGGGGTGGTCGTGAGGAGCTGGTGGATCCGCAAGGCATTATTGATTATGGAAGTTTGATTTATATTACTCTTCAACGTGCCCGTAGCGCAAAGGAAGCCATTCAAATTATGACCGATTTGGTAAAAGAATACGGCTATAACAGCGAGGGTGAAACGTTTTCTGTTGCCGATCCTGATGAGGCTTGGATGCTGGAAATGATAGGCAAGGGACCGGGCTCAAAGGGCGCAGTATGGGTTGCTGTGCGCATACCGGACGATTGTATAGCTGCTCATGCTAATCAGAGTCGTATTCATAAGTTTAATATGGACGATAAAGATAATTGTCTGTACTCTCCCGATGTTATCTCTTTCGCTCGTGAGAAAGGATATTTTGACGGATTAAATAAAGATTTCAGTTTTGCTGATGCATATAATCCATTGGACTTTGGTGGTGTCCGATACTGTGAAGCCCGTGTATGGAGTTTCTACAATATGTTCAATAAGACTATTGGTGAGCAGTATCTTCCATATATCCAAGGAGAAAGCACTGAACCGATGCCACTTTATATCCATGCGGAGAAGAAACTTTCTGTACGCGATATTCAGCATGCAATGCGTGACCATTATGAAGGAACTCCACTCGATTTCACCCATGATGTAGCTGCCGGTCCGTTCCATATACCATATCGACTGTCTCCGCTGAGCTTTAAGGTTGACGGTCAGGAGTATTTCAATGAGCGTCCTATCTCTACTCAGCAACCGGAATGGACTTTTGTCGCGCAGATGCGTGCTAATTTACCGGATGCTGTCGGAGGGGTACTTTGGTTTGGAAATGATGACGCTAATATGATAGCATACGTTCCTATTTATTGCTGCTGTACTGAAGTTCCTGAGTGCTTCTCGGGTAAGAATGCTAACGCATATACCTTCTCTTTCGATAACGCTTTCTGGTTATGCAATTGGGTGGCTGACATGATTATCCCTCGTTACGATTTGATGATTGGTGATTTGCGTGCAGTACAAAATAAGTTGGAAGATTCATACTTCAGTCAACAGTCGGGCATAGAGGCTACGGCTAAGGATATGATTGAAAAAGATCCTGCGCAAGGAAAAGCTTTCCTAACCAATTATTCTAAGATGATGTCGCAGAATATGATGAAAGAATGGATGGATTTGGCTAAATATATTATAGTGAAATATAATGACGGCGTGGTTAAGAAAACCAATCCCGATGGATCATTCATGCATTCGGATGATGGAAATTCAACTCCGCTATATCGTCCGGGGTATCCTGAAGATTTTCAGCGTAAGCTCATTCAGGAGACAGGCGACCGCTTTAAGACTAAAGAGATAAAGAAATAAAAAGTTAAATTTTTAAATATCAGTTGAAATGGAAAATAATGAAAAATTAATTGAACAGTGCACAGCGAAAGCTCAGACATGGCTTTCACCTGCATACGATGCTGATAATCAGGCTGAGGTTAAGAAAATGTTGGAAGACCCTGACAAGACTAACTTGATTGAGGCCTTCTATAAAGATTTGGAATTTGGTACCGGCGGACTTCGTGGTATCATGGGAGCCGGATCAAACCGTATGAACATCTATACGGTTGGTACCGCTACTCAGGGCTTTGCCAATTATCTTCTGAAGAATTTCAAAGACCGCAAAGAAATCAGTGTAGCTATCGGTTATGACTGTCGTAACAACAGTCTGCTGTTTGCTCAGACTGCTGCTGATGTTTTCACCGCAAACGGTATCAAAGTCTATATGTTTGACGATATGCGTCCTACGCCCGAGATGTCATTCGCTATCCGTTACTTGCATTGTCAGGCAGGCGTAAACATTACAGCCAGTCATAATCCGAAAGAATATAATGGCTATAAGGCATATTGGGAAGATGGTGCGCAAGTACTTACTCCGCACGATAAAGGCATCATAGCAGAGGTGGATAAGGTAAAGATCGACGATGTTAAATTTAAGGGTAATAAAGATTTGATTACCATTATCGGAAAGGATATTGATGATGTTTACCTTCAGAAAGTACATACCATCTGCATTGATCCGGATGCTATCAAACGTCAAAAAGATTTGAGTATCGTTTATACGCCGCTTCACGGAACAGGAATGATGCTGATTCCCCAGTCATTAAAACTCTGGGGATTTGAGAACGTTCATTGTGTTCCCGAACAGATGGTGAAAGATGGTAACTTCCCTACAGTGGTTAGTCCGAATCCAGAGAATGCTGAGGCTTTGACATTAGCTATTAACTTAGCGAAGAAGATTGATGCCGATATTGTTATGGCTTCCGATCCTGACGCCGACCGTGTAGGTATGGCTTGCAAGAATAATAAAGGAGAATGGGTACTCATTAATGGCAATCAAACCTGTTTGCTCTTCCTTTATTATATAATAGCCAATCGTGTTAAGTTGGGCAAGATGAAAGGCAACGAATTTATTGTTAAGACCATTGTAACCACAGAGATGGTTCGTCAAATTGCCGATAAGTATCATATTGAGATGCGCGACTGCTACACCGGTTTTAAATGGATTGCTCGAGAGATTCTGATTTCTGAAGGTGAGAAACAGTATATCGGTGGCGGTGAAGAGAGTTACGGATTCTTGGCAGAGGATTTTGTTCGTGATAAAGATTCTGTATCTGCTTGTTCTCTGTTGGCTGAGATTTGTGCTTGGGCTAAAGATAATGGTAAAACGTTGTTCGATGTTCTTATGGATATTTATATGGAATATGGATTCTCAAAGGAATTCACAATCAACGTTGTTAAACCGGGAAAGAGCGGTGCCGACCAGATTCAGGCAATGATGAATAACTTCCGTGCTAATCCTCCGCGGGAGATTGGAGGGTCGAAGGTGGTAGTTACTAAGGATTACAAGACATTGAAAGTTAATGATCATGGTAACACGGCTGATATCGCTATGCCGGAGCCATCGAATGTATTGCAGTGGTTTACTGAGGATCATACCAAAGTATCCGTTCGTCCGAGTGGTACGGAACCTAAGATTAAATTCTATATCGAGGTAAAAGGCACCATGAAGAAAGAAGAAGAGTATGAAGCAGCTGACTCGGCAGCTGATGTGAAGATTGAAGCGGTTCGCAAATCGTTAGGCATTTAATAACTTCATGTAAAAATAGGAAAGTCCGGCAGGTAAAGTCGGACTTTTTTTATGTTCTTCTGAAGGAATACGTTGTTTTATACATATTCTTAACACTTTGTTAGTAATTATTTGGCAGAATAAACCAATTCTTACTTATATTTTAGCTATCTTTGTACGACAAAAGAGAAAAATATATGATGAAGGCAAAAAAAGTTTTATTTGTTACTCAAGAAATTACTCCGTATGTTTCCGATTCCGAAATGGCTCGTATGGGAAGAAATCTTCCACAGGCTGTGCAGGATGATGGACATGAAATAAGGACTTTTATGCCAAAATGGGGCATTGTGAATGAAAGAAGAAACCAGTTGCATGAAGTGATTCGTCTTTCCGGAATGAATTTGATAATCGATGATACCGATCATCCGTTGATTATCAAAGTTGCTTCTATTCAAGCTGCCCGTATGCAGGTTTATTTCATCGATAACGATGACTATTTTCAGAAACGGAAAATGACCGTTGATGAAAAAGGTGAAGATTATGAAGATAACGACGAGCGAGCTATATTTTATGCTCGTGGCGTGTTGGAGACCATGAAGAAACTTCGTTGGGCTCCCGATGTCGTTCATTGTCAGGGTTGGATGAGCGCTTTCTTACCCATGTATCTGAGGAAAGTTTATAGCGATGAGCCTGTATTCAAGAATTGTAAGATAATCTATTCTCTGTTCGGCAGCAGCTTTACGAAACCATTCGGCGAGCGTTTGGTTGATAAACTGGTTATGCGCGGAATAGAAAGAAACGAGATACAGGATATTATCAAAGCACCGTTTGATTATCCGGAAATGTGTAAATTGGCCATTTCTTATTCAGATGGAGTAATTCAGAACAGCGAGAGCGTTGATCAACGTGCCATCGAATTCGCTAAACAGAAAGGTGTTCCTGTTCTGGAGTATCAGTCGGAAGATAAGTATGTGTCTGCTTTTGAAAATTTTTATGAGCAGGTCTGCGGTGCCAAACCTAAAGAAAAATAATTAGAATAAACAAATGAAGGCTAAATACTTGTGCGCCTTATTATTAGCAGTTGTTGGTTTTTATAGCTGTGACGACTCTACCCCGAATATTGGTAAAACTACCATCAATGCAAACGATTCTATCCCATCGGGAGTTTCTTCGTATTCAGTGATTACGCGGTCTTTGCTTGCTGATTCTGTTTTTGCCCGGTCGAATACTCCTTATCTTGGTCGGTATACCGATCCGGAATATGGTGAATTCTCTTCTGATTTTATTGCGCAGTTCAGTTGTACCGATGATTACGAGTTTCCTGAAGAGATACACGAAGTAATTGGAACGAATCTGGTTATCCGTTATGCCAAATGTTTCGGAGATTCCACCGCGACACTTCGCGTTCAGATTGATTCATTGAATAGGGTCATTCCTGAAGAGGATAAAAAAACATATTATACAAGTTTCAATCCTACTTTTTATTATAATAAAGACGCCGATCCTATCGGTGTGAAGTCTTTGACAGCTTCCGGCCTTGCTGTCGATACGATATATAAGGGACGTTCGTGGGTGAAGTCTCAGTCTGTCAAATTAGATAAAGGAATAGGTAAACACATTTATAATAAATATTTGGAAAATAAAAGAAATTTCCATAATGCTGAAACTTTTATCAATAATGTATTCAAGGGAGTATATGTTCATAGTACCAATGGTGACGGATGTATTCTTTATATAGATAATATATATTTGGGTGTGACTTATTCGGCTTACATCAAGAGCAGTTCCGGTAAACGTGATTCTTTGGTATATGGCTCAACTTATTTTTCCGCGACGAAAGAAGTTATTCAGTCGAACCATTTTAAGAACTCGGAAAAGTTGAAGCAGCTGGCGGAAGATAATTCATGTACATACGTTAAGTCTCCCGCAGGAATTGTAACAGAGGCTACATTACCGATTCAGGATATACATGAGGAGCATAAACGCGACTCACTGAATGCCGCGGTGCTTTCTTTCAAATGTTATAACGATTACAGTTCCGGAAAGTATAAGTTGGGAAATCCAAAATATTTGCTGATGGTACGGAAGGCGGAGATGTACACGTTCTTTGAAGATAATAAGATGTATGATAACCTTACCTCTTTTGTCACTCAGTATAGCAGTGCCACCAACTCGTATGATTTCAAAAATATAGCTCAACTGGTACAACGATGTATCAATGCTAAAATAACAGGAGAAAAGAGTGACCCGAACTGGACAGCTAAAAATCCGGATTGGAATAAGGTAGTACTTATTCCCATATCTACGGTAGAGGTAGTTGAATCGAATAATAATTCCTACTATTCGTATTACTACCGATCTTCATCTCCTAAAGCAACGATTGTGGCTGTGGAGAACAATTTGAATATGAATGGCGTTAAGTTAGTCGGTGGTAAGGATAAACTGACTATGCAAGTTTTATATACCACATATTAGTTGAGATAATCAGTTAGAAAATAGATCAGAATAGGTATATTAACTTTTTGAAACCAACCTGTTCAGCATAGGTTTGACTATATTAGTTGGTGAATCTGTGTCCCTTTCTTTAGTTATATAGAATGTAATCCGTTATATTACTATTTTAATTTTGTATATTGCCCTCGTGAAGTAAACTCAATAAATCCTTTATCTCTGAGTATTTGTAATTGTTGTCGAATTTTGGGTTCTACGTTATTATTATTGGGGTGTCTTGCCTGCAGAGATGGCGTGAAATCGTAAACATCTTGTAATAAAAATTCTTTTTCACCTATCTTGTCTATACAGTTTAACACATCCATTAACCATCCCTTACTTTCAACAGCGCCTTCTTTAGATTTTAAATATTGTCTTCTAACCATTTCGTGGTCAATTTCCTTTTTGTCTTTGATAATATATATTTTACCATTATTAGGAATAGACGAAATGTCAATATCGCATCCTACCCATCCTGAACGTCTGGCATTAATTGATAAAGGTTTACGTTTGATAATGATTGAAGGATTGAAAAACGCATTAGGTACAAGTACAAAATTTACGACCTCATTATCATGATGACTCATAAAGAAAAAGTTAGGATTACGCAATGAGGTAATTCTTTCAATCATAGTAGCATAAGCTCCATCTTTTATAATTCTCCCCAATTTTCCACTCCTACTTTCTTTGCTCTTTAATTCAAAATCAGAAGAGCATTTATTGCAATAGAAATCAGCAACTGGTTTATTTGCTTCATAGTGAATGATTTTTGGTTCTCCACAAATCGGACAATACATATTCCTATAAACCCAGTCTTCAGTCTCTACTCTGGCTATTTGAGTTGCGCCATGATATCCATGTCTCAATGAAGTATTAAGCAGTAAATCCATCATTATTCTTACATATATCGCTATCACTTTTTAACACGGTTGTTTGGTCTTTACCCAATTGGTAATTGCTCGGCCGGCCAACGATATGTTTTGCGGGCATCACCTAAAGCTCCTTTTATTCGGTTAATAGTTTTCATGCTATTTGTTATTTACTTATAATGACAAAGATAAACTCATCGATTCTTAATGAATATAATTCCTGATAAGCTATGATATGTATTACCTTTAAAATCATAGTCTATTTGTTGGAGTGAATGCTCATTAAAATTATCTAAAAAGCTGTTAACCTCAGGTTCAATTATGCTGAACTCACGCTTCATCTTCCATGACTGTGCCATATTCCCCATATTGACCATGATAACAAATATACGATTTTCAGCACCGAAACGCATCTCTCCTTGGTTAGCATACAGCCAAGTCATTAGTTCATTGGGATTGTTCTCCGCGTCACTGACAACTGTACGACGATTTGTATTTAAAGTAGCTAACACATCAGTAATTCCTTGCATACTCATAGATTCTGTAATTTGGTAATATATTGCAGAATCGCTTTGGGTAGAATCAAAAGATATATTGTTTTCTTTGGCTTTGTTTTTCAGCCATGACATTTCACTCTTACCCTGATATAAAGGCTTCAGTTTCTCTTGAAGATATTGGTTCGGGAAGAATGTAACTTTTAAATCCACAGGATAATTATCAATAAAAAAATCGACGCTTTTTATTTCTCCAACTGCAGAGATAACTCTTTGATGATTTTCAAACAGCATTTCAATGAGATATGAAGTCCAGTTGTTATACCAACTATTTTGAACATAATCCCATGCATTAGTACCAATCTCGGCAGACTTTGACAAGAGTTCATCAAAACTGCTTATAGGCTTTACATAGTGACTCACAAGAAACTTATCTAATGAATTATTTTGATCTCCACCCCATTTATAATCCGTAACTTTATAAAGATCGTTTTTCAAACGTTCAACATCAACATTCATAAGAGTATACATTTCCTGACTTCTGTCAAGCAAAAAATCGTCTAAACGTTGCATTCCATTATTCATAAAAAGCAGCTTCTCGTATAACTCAATTCCTATTTCCTTTTGCTTCTTGCTAATAATCATTATGTCAGAATTACGTCCAAGAAAATTCCTGAGCTGTTCCTTACGAGTAATTGCTCTGACTTTTAGCCAAATCAAACCTTCATAATCATTATTGAAGGCGAACTGATTATTATTACGAAACTGACGGTCCCAGAAATTAAATGTTCTATTCATAATTATTCTTGTTTATTTGTACAAATAAAAAGGATTTCGCTACTACCTGCAACACTTCCTTTACCACCGCGACTATTGGTATAGGGCTTACGCTCCACTCGAACGTCTTTAAATAGTTTCATCATTTTCACCATAGTGTCAATGTCCGGATAGCTACGGTCATTATAACTTACTATCCAAGTCGGAATATGTTGTGCTTGACTAAACATCGTTTCCAGATTCTTTTTTGCCTCGTCTTTACAATCGAAACCACTATGTCGCTTAGGCTCATAGCGTTTCGTGCCATTTACAAATTTCTTGTCTTTCCAGTACATCACGTATGTTTCGAGCAAGTGGTAAAACGACTGATAATCTGCGTGACTATTACAATATGGGGGGTCGAAATATGCCACATCTATATTGTGAAGTGTGGGCAACAACTCCAATATGTCTTCGTTATAGCTTTTATTCTCTTTACCATTGTCAAAAACCGCGGCATTGTACTTAGGTAATAATTCCATAAAAAGAGATTTCAATGAACGTATAAGACTACGATTTCTCTTAATTCTTGCAGGGTCAGACGCATAGTTCATTGCTTGCGTATGGGCAAAGTGTCCCATTGTTACCTTTCTTGTCATACTACGGCACATAATAGTAAGCGCAAGAGCTTGCTTGTATTGGCTATTGAGTCGCGGAATATTACTTCTTACAGAATCTGCGAAAGTTGCGTCTTTTTGGGGAAAAAACAAATCGGTGAATAGATTTTCCATCAGATTAAAATTATTGGGATCTTGATTCTCTGAAAATAGAATATTCAAATCATCTTCTTCTAATCGTTCATAGGGATTTTCTATCAAAGCCTTGCCGATCTCGCTATCAAACTTAAGAAAGTCATTTGTTATGGTCTGTTTGCCCATTTGCTTTAAAAGAAAAGCAATAGACTGAGACCCCCCAAAAGCATCAAGAGCTACCTTTGCTTTCTCTGGGATAAACTTACTAATCCATTGCCTATGGGTATATTTTGATCCAAGGTATTGAGGTTCTGGGAATTTGTAATCGAAGTATGAGTATTCCTCAAATAAGTTCATTTAAAGTTCCTTTTATTCGGTTAATAGTTTTCATGCTATTTGTTATTTACTTATAATGACAAAGATAAGCAATTGTTCTAAAAGAATAGCTGAATATGCTATTTGTTTTTCGACAAGACGTATCTTTGCTCCGTCAAAGAGCAGTACAGTACAAAAATGATTGCATTGATTTGACGCGCGTATACCGGCAAACTGATACGCATGAGTTTCTGAATTCATCAGAAGTTTTTAGGAAGTGATACGTATGAATCAACCGATTGATGCGTATGAGTTGAGCAACTCATGCGTATCAGTTTTTGTAATCAATTAGCAGAACACCATTACTAATAATTGGGCGATGATGACTCTTACAAACATTGATAACGGATAAACCGTGGCATAGCTTACCGCCGGACTGTCGCCCGGAAGTGTATCATTGGCGTATCCCAAAGCCATAGGATTTGCCATGCTTCCGCAAAGCATTCCACAGGTATTGCCAAATCCTACTTTGCTCATACGGAGTGATAATGCTCCCATAATAACTACCGGCATGAAAGTAATTAAGAAGCCAAGGGCAATCCAAATCACCCCTTCCGGACGAATTACCGTATCGAAGAAATGAGCGCCGGAGTCGAGCCCTAAACACGCTAAATAGAGGGCTATTCCTAATCCTCTAAGCATTAGGTTGGCACTGCGTGTGGTATAAGTAATCAGATGAAAACGTGGACCAAATCTGCCAATCAAAATACCCACAATGATGGGACCTCCGGCCAATCCCAACTTCACAGGTTGCGAGATGCCCGGAATAGCTATAGGGATAGCTCCGATAATCAATCCCAATATAATGCCAAAGAATACGGTAGCTAAATTAGGGTCTTTCAGCGTTCTTACCTTATTGCCCAACAATCTCTCCACGTTTTCAATAGCCTGACGCTCACCAACCACAGTCAGACGATCGCCCAATTGCAGAATCAGTCCCGGAGTAGCAAGTAACTGAATGCCGCTTCGCATTACACGGGTAATATTAATATCATAACTGTTGCGCAGCTTCAGTGCTCCTAACTTCTTACCGTTAATTTCCGGTCGACTGATGACTATGTGTTTGGAAATCAATTGGCTGTCTATCGCGTTCCAATCTATGTCTTTCTTATTCCAGTCTTTCAATTCCTCCATGCCGAACATCATTGTCAAATTTGGCACATCTTCCGGTGTAGTGACTATTAGCAGTTTATCATCGCTCCGCAATAGCGTTCCCGATTCCGGAATAGTTACTTTGCCATCTCTCCAGAGTCTGGAAATAACAAAGTGCCGTCCGCTTATCTGAGCCACCTCTCGAATACTTTTCCCAATAATAGCCGGATTGTGCACACGGAAGGCAGCGACAAAGGTTTCGTCTTGTTCTTCCTCATCGGCTGTGATATCCGAAGGGCGCACAAACAATTTCCTCAGCGTTATCATGGCTAAAATAACACCTATAACTCCCATAGGATAGGTTACAGCACAACTTAATGCCGCGCTGATGCTTGGCAGGTTCATTTCCTCTAACGTCTGTTGCGCGGCTCCTAAAGCAGGCGTATTGGTTGTTGCTCCACATAGAATGCCTACCATATCACTCATGGGAATATTTAGCGTGTAGCTGAGCGCAACAGCTAACATCGTGCCCAAAAACACTAATCCCAATCCTAACATGTTCAACTTCATTCCTCCCTTTTTAAACGAAGAGAAGAATCCCGGACCGACTTGTAGACCGAGTTCGTAGACGAAGATAACCAGACCGAAGTCTTCAGCGTAGATTAACATCTGATGGTCGATGGAGAATCCAAGGTGTCCCATGAGAATTCCCATAAAGAAGACAAATGTTACCCCTAACGATACTCCGTACACTTTTAGTTTTCCGAGGTATAGTCCCGTGGAAATGATGATTGCAAGTATCACAATCGCTTGCAATGGCGTATTCTCGAAAAATAAATTGTTAAGCCAGAACATGAGTGATGAATAAAATGAATAATTGTTTAAAGATTTTTAGCGTTAAGTTTAATAGTCGGCTAACCTCTCCGTTTCTTCCCCCAACCAATCGTCAATCAGCTTACGTGCCAAACTTAATTTCTTTGGAATCATGGGGAGATTATCTTTTTCGAACCAGCCTCCTTTACTCAGTTCCGCGTTTTGCAATGTCAGTTCACCGCTTTCATATTCTGCCGTATAGCCTACCATAATGCCACTCGGATAGGGCCACGACTGACTGCCGAAGTACTTGAGATTCTTAATTTTCAGTTGTGTCTCTTCACGAACCTCACGATACACGCATTCCTCCAAACTCTCGCCCGGTTCTAAGAATCCGGCTATCAAGCCGTAGTAATCGGCTTTGAAGTTACGTGCATGAACTAAAAGAATTTTATTTCCCTGCGTAATTCTGACAATCATGGCAGGAGAGATGACCGGATAGAATTCCTGTCGGCAAATAGGACATTTCTTCCCGATATGAGAAATCTGACGCATTGGTTCTCCGCAATGCGGGCAATACTTTGTATTCTCGTCCCAGTTCAGTATCTGCGAGGCCTTACCTGCCCATTTATACTCTTTCAGCGAGAGTATCTCGAATGTGGCACGCAGACTCTCCATTACAAATTCCGGAGCCTTTGCCCCATCCACCGGCATACTCACTTTATAGGTCTTGCATTCCAAATCATTCCATTCGCCAATGGTTTGAATGGTTGAGCCTATCGGCACCTCTAACGGAGGTTCTTTTCGACAAGGCACGTGGTAATGCCCATCCGTCAGCTCCATCAGTAACCGGTCTTTATAGAATACAAACCAATAGATTTTCTCCGTTTCCATAATCTTAATTTTCCGCAAAGTTACGATATTTCTTTCAGATAAGAGCGGAATTGGGGATAGTGTTTAGAGGAAAAGACAGTATGCACGTAGTTGAAAGCGCAATAAAAAACTCTCCTAAGTAGGAGAGTAGTTATTATTCTATCAACATTTCGCTTTGTATTTCCTTGTGAACCAATGGAGCTTTTTTAGGTAAATCAGCATAATCTCTTTGGGAGCTAACCAAAAGAATTTGAAAGATTGCATGGCACCTATCCATCCTGTTTCCAAACTGTGGAGCAATCCTCTCTTCTTTACTTTTCGTATTTCTTTTCCGAAGTTACCCATGCGAAAGATGTCCTTCAGAATACGCTCACCCCGTCTCTGATCCATCTTATTGATAGGTAATGGAAACTCTTCCTCCGATACGCCTAAATATTTTACCAGAATGCTTCCGCACGCTTTGAACGCTTTTGTCATGCCCAGTGCTTTCAGATGTTTTTTCACTAAGGCTTTGTCTATCTCCTCGTGCCGGTGACGTAACAACATTGCCCAGTCGCAGAATTGACGCAGACCTATGCCCGACAGAACTAAATGCTCAAAGATGTGCAGAAACAGATATACCGCGTTCGCGGTAGGCGACAGGGTTGGGACGCGGGTATTCTCCACTTTCGCATAATGCGTCTCTGCCATTTCTTCCGTCATTAGTTCTTCCCAGTAGGCTACATGCTTCTTGTCAGCAAAGTCTATCAGTGTGGAATGCATCTCAAACTGAACATCGTTCAGATTAAATTCCTCATGACGGGTAGACGAGTGCTTCAGCTCAATATTCATTGTCGTATTTAGTATATCCGTCAGTCGTTCCCTGTCTTTCGTAACACAATAGAAATCCACATCCCCCGGCTGTCGTAAAGCAGGGTTAGGGTAGAGCGACGCTATCATCTGCCCCTTTACAAAGATAGCCGGAATATGCTCCGCATTTAGCAGACGGATGAAATCTTCTATCTCTTTGTTGATAAGTAAATTCTTTCGTTTGGTTAGCGTAAGAGTCGATATGAGTGATATGTCCAAATCACCTTTTATCAAGTTTTGTTCGAACATATAATCGATGAACAGTCCCATCACCGACTGCTTTTTTGCTATCCTCATTAGTTCTTTCATTTCCGCTCCATCTACCTTTATATGGAACGTCTTCTCCGGATAGAGAGCAGCTTGTAGTATTTGTAAGAATTTCTCTTGTGTATTATTCATAAAAACCAAGGCAGTTCATTAAAGTTGATAATCTTCCATTTAATCCTAAATCACTTTTACACTGTTTGATGATTAATACAGATCCCCAACTTATACCATTCATATAATTTGTGAATTCCTTCGTCAATTTCTATTTTATGATGCCAACCCAAGTTATGTAATTTTGTTACATCCGTCAGTTTTCTTGGCGTACCGTCCGGTTTTGTCGTGTCCCAGCAGAGCTTACCTTTGAATCCGATTTCTTTGATAACCTTCTCGGCTACCTCTTTTATCGAAAGTTCCTTACCTGTTCCTACGTTGATATGGCAATTCCGAATCTCTTTTGCGTCGGAATTGAAAGTATCTTTGAAATCAACATTGAGAAGTACATATACACTCGCGTCCGCCATTTCTTCACTCCATAAGAACTCACGCATCGGTTTGCCCGTTCCCCACAGTGTAACCGCTTCGGGCGTGATACCGAACTTCGCCAACTTAGTCAGAATTTCCTCATTCGAGTTGCTGCCGTTCACACCCTCTACCGGACGCAGGTCTATATCCTTTCGTACAGCATTCCAGTTGTGCTCGTTCAGGCACTTTGCCAAATACACTTTTCGAATCATCGCCGGCAGTACATGACTGTTCTCTAAATGGAAATTATCGTTTGGTCCATACAGATTGGTAGGCATCACAGCCACATAGTTACATCCGTACTGAATGCCGAAACTCTCGCACATCTTCAGTCCTGCTATCTTTGCTATGGCATACGGTTCGTTGGTATATTCTAATTCCGATGTCAGCAGCGCGTCTTCTTTCATAGGCTGCTCAGCCATACGCGGATAAATACACGTACTGCCTAAGAATAACAATTTCTTTACACGGTGGCGGAAACTTTCCCCTATCACGTTTTGCTGAATCTGCAAGTTCTGAAAGATAAAGTCTGCCCGAAAGTTCAGGTTTGCCATGATTCCGCCCACATGAGCAGCCGCTAATACCACAGCATCCGGTTGTTCCTCATCAAAGAACATCTTCACTGCGATAGGATCCATCAAGTCCAGCTCCTTATGGCTCCGGCCTACTAAGTTCTCGTACCCTCTTGCTTTCAGGTTATTCCAAATAGCCGATCCCACCAATCCGTGGTGTCCTGCTACATATATTTTACTGTTTTTTGATAAAGTCATAGAATCTTGATTTTTTAATACCCGCAACTGTCATACTAAGTAAAAGCTGTTCGGTGTTTGAGGAAGCATGTCAATCCTCCTCTTTAGAACGAAAATAAAGTTTCTTTACGAATCGTTTGTCATGCTCTACCATGAGTTTAACCAAATCTTCAAAACTTGTCTTTCTCGGGTTCCATCCTAATTTCTCTTTAGCTTTGGCAGGATCACCCAACAATTGCTCGACCTCACTCGGGCGGAAGTATTTCGGATCCACCTCTACCAATACACGACCGGTAGCTTTGTCTATGCCCTGTTCATTCACGCTTTCGCCTTTCCATTCCAATTCTATTCCTATATGATGGAATGCTAACGTACAGAATTCCCTAACGGTATGATATTCCCCCGTAGCGATGACAAAGTCATCAGGCTGCGGCTGCTGAAGAATGAGCCACATACATTCCACGTAGTCTTTAGCATATCCCCAGTCGCGCAGAGCGTTTAAGTTGCCTAAATATAGTTTATCCTGATACCCTGCCGCTATTCTGCAGGCAGCCAACGTAATTTTACGTGTTACGAAAGTCTCTCCTCTGCGTTCGCTCTCATGATTAAACAGAATGCCGTTACAAGCAAACATGTTATAGCTCTCACGGTAGTTTTTGATAATCCAAAATCCGTAGAGTTTTGCCACTCCATACGGAGAACGAGGGTAGAAAGGAGTTGTTTCCTTTTGTGGCACTTCCTGCACCTTTCCATACAGTTCAGAAGTAGAAGCTTGGTATACTCGACACGACTTTTCCAGTCCGCATATACGTACCGCCTCCAGCAAGCGCAGTACGCCCAATGCATCCGTGTCTGCAGTATATTCCGGCACATCAAACGACACTTTCACATGACTTTGCGCGGCTAAGTTATAGATTTCCGTTGGTTTCACTTCTCCTATAATACGAATCAAAGAAGAAGAGTCCGTCATATCTGCCCAGTGCAAATTCACCAAGCGTGCTTTTTTCATGTCGCGCACCCATTCGTCTAAGTACAAATGCTCTATGCGTCCTGTGTTAAACGATGATGATCGCCTCATCAGTCCGTGTACCTCATACCCTTTTTTTATCAAAAATTCCGCCAGGAATGAGCCATCCTGTCCGGTAATGCCCGTGATAAGGGCTACTTTCTTTGCCATATACTTATATATTAGTTAATGATGCTATTGATTGTGTTCAGATAAGTAAAGGATGGTAGTGTAAGGTCATGTCTAAAAATATTAGGGGGAGAGAATGTTTGTAACTTCTCTCTTTGCTTTTTATAATATTTTTATTTCCAAGTATTCCATTTATTTCCACCAAGCAGATTTACTTTGAAAGTGATACCACCTGAAAAATATTTTCCTTCCTGCATTTCGGCAAGCAGGTTTAAATGGTCATGCCATAAAGAATAGATAGCTCCAAAGTTGATTGTTTTAGCGTCATATTCTAAAATCACATTTAAGTCTTTGCAGATATCAGGCTTGAAGTTGACACCAATAGCAGGACCGTTGAGATGGTAATCTTTTCTCCTATTGTATAGATAGGCTAAATGCACTCCTAATTCTCCGTATGGTATATTAAAGTGCTTAGTTGCTGCTATGTACCAGCGATTAAAGAATCCATTTATACTACTTTTTGCACTTAGTTTTGTATAATTATGTCCTGTTTCTGTTGCTGTTGTTGGGTCGTTTACTCCAAGAACAATGCTTGGCATATATTCCCAGAATTCTCCTTCTTTAATAGCTTGAAAACGAGCAGCAAAATGCCTGTCTTGATTAACAAATTTGCCCCAAGTTTGTTTAGGCCAATAGGAGATATTTTCTTGTCCTTTTACCAATGTACATATATACGAGACCTCTAATCGTTTAAAAAAAGTAATATTTATGTAGTAGTTATAGCTATTATATCCCCACCATCTTTTATTTGGAAGATTTTCTTTATTCATAAAATTTCCACCGAACATAAACGTTCCATCTTTCTGCATTTCTGCCGAAGGCATGTGCAGGAGCCCTGTTACTCCACAGGTATATTGTCCTTTGCTTGTTGTTACAAAGGAGAATAAAATTAAAACCAAGCAAAATACCTTTTTTATCATAGATTATTTATTTGCTCAGAATTTTATCTATCTCTTCAAGATAAGCATTAATAACTATTTGTCGGTTGAATTCCTTTTCCATCTTTTCTCTACCTTTAACGCCCATAGTCTTTCGCTCTTCATTAGTGAGAGAGAGGAATTTTTCTATTTTATCAATCAAATCCTGACTATCTTTTTGCTTAATAATAAAACCTGTTACATCATCTTCTACCGTTTCTTTACATCCAGCTCTGTCTGTAGTAATAAGCGGTCTTCCACTTGCAGCACTCTCAAGAAGTACATTTGACATACCTTCCGGATAATATGATGGCAGGATAGTACAATGTGTTTGACGTATGTATGGATGAATGTCTAACTGTTGTCCGTGGTAGATAATAATTTTTTCTTTTTCCAATTCTGCAAATATCTGGCTATAGTCATCATAATAATTACCCACTACATGAAATCTTGTAAATGGATATTTCTTTCTGATAATTTTTGCCGCATCCAAAAATTGATCCATACCCTTTTCTCTCATAATTCGTGAAACAAAAAGAAACTCTATTGTATTATCATTAGGGTAGGGTTGTAATGGAAATCTTTCAAGGCTTACTCCTGAGCCGGGGATACGTCTTCCAATTTCCGGTTTTATATTGCGTTTCTTAAAGAATTGATAGTTTGCGTCATTCTGGAAAAATATACAACTCGCTTTACGCATAGCTAATTTATAAAGCGGCACAGTAATATGTTGGAGTAGTCCGTCTTTTTCAACAGCACTGCCTAAGCCTGTAATATTTGTTATATATGGAACATTACAAATAGATGCAGCTATACCACCGTATATGTTTGACTTTGTATAAAACGTGAGGATTACATCCGGTTTGCTCTTTATAATGCGTTGATAATATCTATTTAGTAGAAGTAAATCTGCAAAAGGATTCATTCCACGTCCTTCAATAGGCACATTTATAAAATTACAGCCTAAATCTATTAGTGGATTAATCTCCCTCCCCCATGGAGATATGATGTCAACTTTATATTCTTTTGCAAGTAATGCTTTTATTAGTTCAAGACGATGATTATAGAGTGCTTGAGTCCCATTTACTATAAAAAGAATTTTTGTCATAAGTTTTATTTATTTCTTTAAGATCGTATTTTATTGGTATGTGAGAATGATTTCATTCTATTTTATTTGATTGTTATTTATATTTTTTGAAATACAATTTTTTATATTAATGTATGAATTAACTGTTTTCTGAGTATTATTTTTTATGATGGTATTATTGGTTATCACGATTTTATTAATATTTTCACTACGAATGGCATCTTTTTCATTTGTTATATTGATTGTGCAATTATTAATATTTACTTTTTCACATTCCATAAGGAGAATAGGGTATTTTTCCTGAGCACTAGTATTACAATTTTTGATGATAATATTTCTTATTTTAGCTTTGGAAGCTTTTCCATAGGCTAATAAACCTCCTATACAATCCTTCACATTTATATTGTCAAGGATAACATTGTCAATAGTATCGTTTTTATTTGGCTCTATATCAATTGCATATTCCGGTGCGGTACCTTTTACATTCGTAATATTGCAATTACTTATAATTATTGAATTTCCTGATGTAATTGAAATGCCTTGTCTACGTCCATTGTCAATTTTACAATCATGAATTTTTATATTGCGTGATTTCTTTCCTATATAAATACAATCACCCCAACATTCTTTTATTGTTAAACCTGAGATAGATATATTGTTTCCATTTGCTATATTAATTCCCATCCCCCATTCTCCAGTCTTTCCCGTATGCGTATGTTTATCACCTATAATAGAACCTGTTCCAAATATATTTATATTATTTCCAGATACTTGTATAATATTATAACTATCTAAATTATTTGGTTTTAGTTTGATTGTACCATCGAGTTTTATATCAGTATTGTTATTGACAATAATGCAATTTCTTGTAGCTGTATTCACAGAAACAGGATAATTTCCAGATTCAATAGTAACTATATTCTTCATAGAAGGCGTGGTTAAAGCAAAAATATCCTTTAAAGCATTATCATAAGTCAGATCCTTAAAATAGGTTGTTTTTATTTCAGGCACATTCCATGTTCCTTTAATTGCAACTTTATCAAAAATTGCTCCGGATGCTTCTATTTTTGTTCCATAGCCTATTAAAACTCCATTTTTAATAACTCCTTTATCTGATTTTATGGTGACTCCTTTTGGAAGTTTGCATGTATCACCTTTTAAGTCGATATCACTACTTAGGAGAAGGATTGAATTTTCTTTTATTGTTGGCTTTGTCATTTCCGTAGTAGGTTGGGCAGTTTTCTTAGCTACAGTTTTTATTTCTTCTTGAGGTGATATTCCTTCTTGCTTAATACTATCTTGTGTTATTATACTGGAGTTATCAACCTCAGCTTCGAGAACATTTTCTATAAGAGAATCACTTTTTGTATAGCCCCTTTCTGTTACTTCTGTCTCTGGCAGTGCTATCTTGTTTTCTTTATTACTATTCAGTAGGTAATAACTTGTTCCTGAAAACAATATTGCCGGAATAGCGAAATATTTTAGTTTCATTTTATATAAATAGATTAGTTCCTTTTAAGGTCTTATAGAGTATACATTTCAAATATATCTTTATATAATATTTACATAATTCTTAGAAAGGATATGTATTTAAAGTTCATGAAGAAAGGTATTTATACTTTCTTTATAAGCTGATGTTTCAAAGTACTTTTGGCCTGTTATATATGCATTTTCTTTTATACTCTTAATTATTGCATCATTATTTTCTAATTTATTTAATTCTTCAGCAAAACTGTCAGTAGAGTATTCTTTACTAATGAGTGCATTATATTCATTCTTGAATAAATAAGGTATTTCGCCGTAATTAGTAGTAATAATGATGCCGGAAGAAGCACAATATTCGCATATTTTGTTAGGGTATCTTGCTAAATCACGAATATTATCTCTCATTGGGATTAAAAGTGCTGATGCACTTTTATACCAACTAATAAGATCAGAATATTCAAGTTTCTCCAGAAAAGTAATATTAGGATTTTGTTGTTTTAATTGTTCTATAGTATTTTGATTGCCTCTGATTACCATTATTAAATCAAAAGAAGACTTACATAAACTTTTATTATATGATTTAATAATAAAGTTAATTACTTCTATATAGTCGCATGACCCACAATAAAGAATATATTTTTTTTGTATATTTTTTGGCTGAATAGAATTGAAATAATCAAAATCACATATTGGATATACTTTTATCGTTTTTAATTTCGGATTGATGCTTTTACAGCTATCTTCTAAAAAGTGACTTATACAAATTGCTCCATCCCATAGTTTTGGAGATACTCTATCAACTAAACGGCCATTGATGTTATGATAGATATTCCTATTTTCGAAGACTGAACGGAACTCACAATACTGGTGGATAAGTTTTGCTTTTATTATTTTGCTTATGATAGAATATATCAATATATCAATGAAATGTGCCGAATTGTTAAACAGTATATCTATATGTTTTTTCTTATTCGATTTTATAATGACAAATGGCTCTTGGATTAAGGATAGGAAATAAACTATGATGAATACCATTTTGTTTGATGCTATCGTTTTTTTATAAGGCTCATAAATATGATAGGGATAATCACTTGAATTCTTTATATTTGAAAAACGATTTATTATTTCAACTTCATGACCTAAGGATTGGAATAAGTCCACGAAAGAACTTAGCCTTACATCTGTTGCTCTCTTTGAAAAAGGTACACCTCCTAATCCTATAAACGATATTTTCATTATATAATCTATTTTATTTTACTGTTAATCAACTGTTTTTTGTAATTTACAATGTAGAAAATATATAGTAAGCTCATAAATCTGAAGCCGGGAGTAGAAGCAAAATAAAACCCTTTAAAGTTTAATACAAAGATAGATATGATGTAAATAAAAGTAAACCAATGTTTGAAATGGAATATTTTATAAAATCTCCTTGATGTATATAGCATATAGCAAAGGATTAGAGTTAATAAAAAAACGCCTCCATAATTTAGTTGCAAAATATATCCGATGTCAGAATTATTTCTTGCTTCTGTGTATATTGATTTTCCTGTTCCAAATAGTAAAGAAATGATGTTATCATCTGGGATAATAATCATTTCGCCTAATAAGATATCTAAGGTGTGAGAAGATTTGCCTTGTAAGCCATCATTTATTTCAGTAAAGAAGCTAAGCCCCCAAGAGTTGTTAAAAACAGAATCACTATTTGATATAAAAGGAACTAATGCAGTTATACCAATTACAAAGAAGCATAGAATAATGATTTTTTTTATATTAGTAATATTTTTGACAACAATATAGAGTAATGCACCAATTATAGGAATAAAACCGATGCGTGCATTAAAAATAATGGCTATAAAAATCATAGGTAGTAAAAATATTGTCACGATATTTAATCTTTTTATGATAACATATCCTCCAATAATTGATAATACATAAGGATAAGTAAAAGATAAGTTTTCAGATAATCCAAACCCTCGATATCTAAACTCGTTAGAAAGTGTGTGGTTTTCATAAAATTCGTCTTGCTCTGGTGTGAATGACTTTATAATATCATCGAAAGAAGGATCTAAAATGGCTAATATGGTAATACTTGTAGCAATGAAGCAAATAGCGAGTAATAAATTGTCAAAATTATTATATAGATATTTATTCTTATTGATATAACAAGTTAATAAGAAAGAGAAAAAAAGTCCCTGAATGAAACAGGCTAAAAATCGGTCTAAGTAAACAACTTTTCCACCAACAAGATCTAACATCAAAGAATATAATATAATTAAGCTAAAAAGAATAATTTCTATTTTAAATTTTTGGTAAAAAGCATTTATGTATTTTTTGAAAAACAGAATAGATATTAGAAATTCAATGCCTACATAGATGTATTTATCAAAAATTGATTGAAATACAAATAAATATAAGATTATTAAAAATAATATGTATTTTAATATCTTGATCATATTATCAATTAATAGAATCTATGCAATTTTAGTTATGATAATTCCTCAATTGTTAATTTCCTAATAAATTTTGCAGGGTTTCCTGCCCAAACTTCTTGTGGTGGTATTTTCCCAGAGACAACACTGCCAGCTCCAACAATTGAAAACATTCCTATGTGCGAACCTTTTAGAATAATACTTCCAGCGCCAATAAAAACACCTTTTTCAATAATAATCTCTCTTGTTCTTGGTCTTTCTTTTTCTGACGAAATTCGTAACCTTATATTATAGTTACAAGAGTGAAAGTCTGTATCCCAAATGCAAACACCACCACCAATCATTACTCCATCTTCTATGGTAATTTTTTTTGCACAGCATATTCCAGTATTGCTCATTCTTACGTTGTTCCCAATAGTTAGTTCACCACCTTGAATAACATGAAAAATGGTTTTAGTACCAATGCCGATAGGGTTTGCAAGGACTCCTGAACGAATTCGAATACTCTCTCCTAATTTGATTTTTCCCTCATTTATAATATGAGTTTTGCCAATGCACTCAATTGATTTTGGCAATCTTACTCTTTGAAATAAAAAGGTTGGAATGTTGATTAAATAGCCAGGAAAGTAGTATATCTTTTTTAAAATATTCTTTAGGTGTGTGTTCATTATTTCAAATATTTTCTTATGATTTTCTTTATTTCAAAACTTAATATTTGATAATATGTTAAATAAAAATATTTATAATGTGTAATTTCGTTTAATATTTTGTACAAATTGATTTTCTTTTGATACAGTTTCAAAGGATCTGCTTTTATGGATAAGCTATGTTCTGTAAGATAATTATATACACTCATAACATCTTCCATATAATATAAGTTGCCTTTCATGCAATTTGTATATAAAAGAATCATATCACCATTACAATCTCGTTTCGCCCATTCATTAGAAATAGCAATATTGTTTCGATAGAAGAAACTTGCAGTCGGTGTAAACCATTTTTTCAGAATAAGATCTTTTATGGTATAAGTTTTATTTGATAGGTTCTTATTGAATAAGCAATTCTCTCCGGTTTTGCAATTGTGCTTTATGGCATTATGAACGCAAATATTATAATTCAGATTTTTTTCCATAAAATCGAATTGCTTTTGCAGTTTTAAAGGGTCTGTCCAATAATCATCTCCTTCACACATAGCTATATATTTGCCAGTACAAGCTTTATCCATAATACGTCTTATGGTTCCATCATGCTTTGAAAACTGATTTTCTGTTTCATATATGGGTTTTATTATATCCGGATACTTTTCGGCATATTCTTTTATTATCTCTGCTGTTTTATCCGTTGAGGCATCATCATGGACAATGGTTTCAAATCTGAAATTTGTTTGTTGCATGATAAATCCTTCTAAGCATTGTCTGATATAGGGCTCATGGTTATAAGCTGTGCAACGTATGCTGACCATTAATGGTTGTGTGTCTTGATGATTATTATCCATTGTTTTTCTTTATTATTGAAACAATATAATTAAACTCTTGGAATTTCATAATTTTGCTGATACCTATAAAAAATATCGCTCCTAATGTTGTTCCAAAAATAAGTTTTATCAATGAATCACTGATGTATGGGATTGATATAATTACAGTTATAAACATAAGCAATGACAGAACTAAAGTTCCTGATATATCTTTCATTTGCTTAATAAACCCTACCTGAATTAATTTTCCTGTATAATATGTATTGATTATTAAGGCAATTATTGAGCTGACGATTTGTCCATAACACATGGCAATCAAACCAATGGGAATGGTTATACACAGTATGGCAATGCCTATGATCTTTTTTATTATTTCCAACTTTAAAAACAGATCAGAACGTCCTTTTACTTGCAATAAATTCAAATTGATAGCATGGATAGGATACCACATCATTGAAAAACATAGTATTTGTAATATGATACTGCAAAATTCCCATTTCTCTCCGAGAAGAAGTATAATAAACGGGTGTGCGACTGCTGCTAATCCGCACATCATAGGGAATATGATATAAGCAGACAGTTTAAGTAACTTTCTATAAACATCTGATAACCTTTTGTCATCATTCTGGATCGT
Organism: Phocaeicola oris; assembly: GCF_021295095.1. Lineage (GTDB taxonomy): Bacteria > Bacteroidota > Bacteroidia > Bacteroidales > Bacteroidaceae > Phocaeicola > Phocaeicola oris. The sequence goes on along the minus strand of NZ_JAJLQX010000002.1, from coordinate 16,431 downwards.
GCAAAGTACGGGATAAGTTACACGTTGAAGAATTCCAGTAATATTGGATGAGGGAAAATCTGCAAATTGATGTGCTCTGGTGTAATGTCCAAGATTGGTTGCTGTAAATAGCCTGCCTATTACGATAAGGTATATATTATTATATGTTGTATTCAGCAGTCCTGATATCATCAGTTTGGATCCAAACGAAAATAATTCTTTAAATGATTTCCAAGAATAAACCCATTTAGGTCTCCATTTGGAGAAATACCATAATAGAAGTGCTATCCCGCCATAATTAACTAATTGTTGCGCTACTAACGACCACACGCCATAACCTTTGTATGCCATTCCTATACCAACAATTCCGGAAAGTATCGCGGCAAAGAGGGATGCCTTAGCTTGAGTTTTAAAATCTATCTTGATGGTGAATAATGCACGTTGAACAACAACAAAGGAGTTGATGACTATGCCTAAACAAATCACTCTCATTACCGGAATTAGTATGGGAGTATGATAGAATTTAGCTATCCATGGCGCTGATATAAAGAGTGTGATGTAGAGTACAATACTTACTACTATGTTGAAGTAAAAAACGGTAAAATTATCTACTTCGGTCCGATTTTGTTTCCTGATAAGAGCTTGCGAGAAACCACTGTCTATAAGCGATTGCGATATTTGCAAGAATATAGTCAGCATCCCTATAATGCCATAATCGTACGGAGTAAGAATTCGTGCCATTATAATCATGACAAGAAATTGAACCCCTTGAACAGAAAAACGCTCTAAGGAACTCCAGATTAATCCGGTTGCAGTCTTCTTCTTTAGAGAATCAGACATTTTTATTTCCTAATTCGTATTTCTTTATGATATTCCTTGCCATCTTTAACATAGGTGGTCCAATGAACTTATTATCTTTAAGAGCAACCCCTTGTCCTGATTTAAAGGCTTCTTCAGACAATCGGATCATTTCTTTTGCCCAATTAACTTCTTCTTCAGTAGGTGAGTAATACTTGTGGACTAATGGTAGTTCTTTAGGATTCAAAACCAACATGCCTTCGAAGCCTAATTTCTTTGAAAGAATCAGATTTTTTTCTAAATCTTCCAAGTCATGTACTCGTATATGGACAGTATCAATAGGGTAGACACCGCACGAACGTGCTCCCATTGCAATCATTGCTCTGGGAACTTCTATACTTTTTCCTTCAATATCATGTTTCCCTTGTAAATCTGTCACAAAATCTTCACATCCGAAGGCAACAGCGACAACACGATTAGGGCAGGCCTTACAAATGCCTTGGATATTCATTACTGCTCCGGAAGTTTCAATGAGAGGTATTAATTTGAAAGTTCCTATAGGGAATTTTTTTTCATACTCAATTGTTTCAAGAAGTTTTCCAATAAAATATATGTCCTCAGGACATGTTGCTTTAGGATAAACAAATCCTTCTATTCCTGAGACAGTCAGCTGATAAACATCCTGTAATAAATAACCGCTTTCTCTGTCATTGATACGAGGATAAATGGATCTTCCTTCAAATTTCCCTTCTTTCAAATATCGTAAGATATTATTTCTGGCTTTTTGTTTGTTTTCTGCAGGTTGTACAGAATCTTCAATATCAAACAATAAGACATCGGCATTGAAAGTTGTCGCTTTGTCCATCAAATGCTCATTGTGAGCAGGGACAAACATCAAACTGCGAAAAAGGTGTTCGTTCATATTTTCAATAATTTTTCTTTTTTATAAGTACATGTCGACGGAATGACAATACGTCGATTCCATTTTGATTATAAGCTATTGATTCTACATATATGATTCCTCTATCCGGTTTGGATTTAGATTCCCTTTTATCTAATATCTTAGATCTTACATATAGCGTATCATTTAGGAATGTAGGAGCTAAATGTTTTATGTCCTCGTATCCTAAATTAGCGATGGCCTTTCCGCTGATATCCGGCACAGTAATGCCTACAGCCAATGAAAACACTAAAGTTCCCACAACTAAAATTCTGCCATGCTGATTTTTAGCAGCATAATCAATATTAGTATGAACAGGATGATTGTTCATTGTTAGTAAGCAGAACAGGTTATTATCACTTTCAAAAATAGTTTTGGAAAGTGAATGCTTGATCTCTTCGCCTACAATAAAATCTTCGTAAAAGTTTCCTATTTGAGCTATTTCCATTATTGTTAAATATAAAATAAATCTATATATTTCTATCAGTTTGCTAAAATAATATTTTTATTAGAACTTCTGTTGCTTAAAAATGGCTTCACCAATTCTCGCTTCAGAAAAGAGCACAATTATCGAATAATATGATTTAGCTGTGGCTTGATGATAGCAGGATTACCGTATAATACGTTATTATCACCAACAGATTTAGTGATATTGGATGACATGCCAACAATATTACCATCCCCAATTGTTATTCCATTGCGAATAGATGTATTTAGCCCGATAAAGTTCATGTTACCTATAGTTAATCCACTTCCTACACATACTTGACCTGCAAAATAGTTATTATTACCAATTTTAATATCGTGCCCAAGGAGGGTTCCGGAATTAACAGTGTTGAAGTTACCGATTATAGCATTGCAGTTAACTACTGCATTAGCAAGTATAACATTACCCGCACCTATCTTAGCTGATTTAGCAATCATTACAGACGGATGAATAAAAGTAGCAAACTTTTCTAATGGGATATTTAAGTTATTAAGAATAATTGTACGTTCCCTTATGACATCAGGTCTATATAGCTGGTATATAAATTTTATGTCTTCGTATTTGCCGTACTTATTATACAGGTCCTTAATATCGCAAAGGATAGGATATCCACTTATCTCGTCTCCTTCGGAATGATCATCAAGTGCTAAACCAAGAACTTCAATGTCCATTCCAAATCGCTTATGGGCATCATATATTTGGTCAGCAATAACAATAGCTGTTCCTCTACCACCAATAAAAATAATCTTCATTGTATTATTGTTTTAATAATTATATCCATATCATTTTTTCCATATCTCTGATCAATGGGTAAGGGCATTATTTGATCGGTCATTTCTACTTCTCTATTATAATCACGATATGGAACTACATTTGGCCAGTAGCGAGCGACAAAGATTTTTTTAGAAATTAATTCTTTGCGTAAATCCCTGTCAATATATCCAATAAATGGATAAACCATTGGGCAAGCAAATGAGTTGATATCCGGAAGTGAAAGATGGTTCTTTGTCTTCAAAGCATTGTTCAAATATTGATAGTTAGTCCTTCGCTTAGTAATGATACTATTATAGTCGATATTACGGGATGCAAATCGAGTATAAGCAGACATCTGAAGTATTGGTTGGTTATTCAGCTTTGTTTCGTTTTCCTGATATTTTCCAAAACCTGTTTCGGCTCCTTGTTTTTTACGAATTTTTAAATGTTCGAGACGATCGTATGATTCGTCTATATCAAGCCATTTTTCTTGTTCATTACTAATACCATACGCAACGCCCCCATCAGGGACGCCAATAAACTTGCGAATACTGTAAAACATCTTTACTTCAGGAAGAATAGGGGCAAAAAGGGCTTGAGCACAATCGACAATCAAGTGATCTCCAAACTTAGAAAGGAGTGTATCTATATAGGAATCCTTGATTCCAAAGTAATTATTGACTATAATGTATTGATCTTCCTCTAAATTAATATCTTCTGCTATTTCAAAGCAATCATTGGTATGATAATAGGTAAATGGAATGTTGAGTTTCTTAATCGGCTCAAGAACGACCTCGCAAGTATAGTAAGGAAGATAGATACCTTTGATAGAAGGAATTGAACGAAGGATATATTCTAAGGCATTTCGTCCTGTATTGAGTAGAATGCCATTTTTATGTGGGAATACTCCTATACCTTCTTTTTCAAGTTCGAAATAACCACCTATTGCTTTCATTTAGTTATAACTTTCAGCCACTGACTTTGGTTAGTAATTGCTTTCTCCAAATCTTCTGCGTTCTCAAAACGAAGGACAAGTGTACCAATGGCAGCGTTAGCGGCATCAAATCCATGAACATGATCTCCCGGCTTTACCCATAGATCTTTTTCTACAATCTCTGCAGAAAGTGAAGGATCAATCCAGAGATCTATAAACTCGCCATCATTGTCGGCATGAAGAATGATTTCTGCCCAATGTCCGTTGTAAGGTTTCTGCTCAATAGCTTCAGGTTCTTCACCTACCATTGCTCTTGTGATGGCAGTAATCATATCAACACCTGTAGCATAATGAAGCATCTCGCAAAGGCGATTTCCTCCTCCACGAGGGGTGAGTTCCATGATGTAAGGTTTATTGTTTGGACTTACACGGGTCTCTATATTGAATACAGATGTTTTCATACCCAAGAGTGTGATAAGACGTTGGATTTCGTTAGTCAGATATTTTTCTTCTTCTTTTGTGAATGTAGAAGGCCAAGAATATGCGGCTGGGGTGTATGGATTCGTCGCATTAGCATCGAAGCGTTGTGCACAGAAACTAACGAACTTCAATGAACCATTGTATGAGTAGCTATCAGTATCTGATGAGCAACCTTTTTTTTCAAGGAATTCTTCTATGATGATATGTCCACTGATGGTATATTTAAAAGCATGCTCTATGGCAGCTTTCAATTCTTGTTCTTTGTCAACACGAGTGCAACCTTTACTGCCTGCAGAATCGGTAGGCTTTACGATGAGCGGATAACTGAATTTTGATCGTGTCTCCCAAGCTTTTTCTTTGCTTGCAAAACTGAAAGCCCAGGGTACATTGAACTTATGCTTAGCAAGAAAAGCACGGAAACGATCCTTATTCTGAAGAATCTCCACAGACTCGAAAGGCCCAAATGAAGGGAGGCCCATTTGATTTTGAACGTATGATGCCGTAACGACTCCGGGATCGCAAGCGAACGACATTATTCCATCTATCTGCAATCTTTGGGCTTCAGTAAGTACTGCTTCTTTGTCTATAATGCTTACGTTACAATATTCGTCACTATATTTATGAGCAATGTTATCAGGGAGATAATCGGCTGTAATGACATAATATCCTTGCTTGTGAGCAGCCTTGATTACGGGTAAGAGATAGCGTAAGCCACCAAGGAGCATAAGTTTTTTTTGTGCCATGTTTTATTTCTTAATCAAATATAGTACTCTTGCTATTTCTTCGTCTGTCAAAGAGTGGTACATTGGCAAACAAAGCACCTCATTGGCCATTTTAGTGGCATTAGGCAGATTGCTTGGAGCCGCGCTTTCTAAACCTCTGTAAGTAGAAAAATTACTGATAAGCGGATAGAAGTATCGACGGGCGAGAACATTATTTTCTTTCATCTCGAAGAACAATTCGTCACGGGATTTGCCGTACTTTTCTGCGTCAATGAATATTGGAAAGTAGCTGTAGTTATGGTGAACACCATCCATATCGAACCATACGCTGATCCCTTCAACATCTTTCAAGCCTTCACGATAGGCTTGGGCTACTTTTTTACGGGCTTCAATAGCTTTATCAACCTGTTTCAGGTTGAGGAGCCCATAAGCCGATCGCATTTCATCCATCTTACTGTTGATTCCGGGACCAACAACGGTTACATCATCGTGAATACCGAAGTTCTTGAGGTCATCAATGTGCTTCTTTGTCTTTTCATCATGCATAACGAGTGCTCCCCCCTCTATGGTATTGTAGACTTTAGTAGCATGGAAGCTTAATGTACTCATATCGCCGGCATTGAGCACAGAAACAAAGTTATCTTCTCCTTTTGAAAGAGTTTTTGAAATTTTGTTGTTTACTTTTACACCAAATGCATGGGCAGCATCATAGATGACTTTTAGACCATACTTATCGGCAATTTCCTGAATGGCATCCACGTCGCATGGCTTACCATAGACATGAACCGGCATAATGGCTGTTGTCTTGGGGGTGATAGCTGCCTCAATTTTATGGGGATCCATGCAACCGGTTGAAGGATCTATATCAACGAATACAGGTTTACATCCATTCCACCAAATACTGTGAGTCGTAGCCACAAAACTATATGGAGTGGTGATAACTTCACCAGTGATTCTCAATGCTTGTAAGGCGGTGAGGAGAGGAAGTGTTCCATTCGTGAACAGACTGATGTAGGGGACACCTAAATATGTTGCCAATTCCTTTTCTAACTGTTTGTGGAAAGAACCGTTATTTGTAATCCATTTACTATCCCATATTTGTTTGAGAAGTTCATGAAATTCGTCAAGATTAGGAAGTAATGGCGATGTTACTGTAATAATTTTTTTATTCATATTTCTATCATTATCAGAAATTGCATGATTCTTTTGGTTTTGATTATGCTATGAATAGCTTCTCAAAAAGTTTATTTTCCCTTACAGCTTCGCCGCCGTCAGTGCATAGAATGGCACTGTCGTACGGACAAATTTATTTTGCAAAAATACGGAATAATTCGGAAAAACGGACACATTTTATGCAAATAATTAATAGAGGATAATAGATGGAAGGATTTTTATTTCGCTGTCACTTCGTGATAATACACATGGTGATAGCCTTATTCACAACTATATGTTCGGTATGGTTGATTAAACTTGCCGTCTTATGGCTTATAGGAAGGGTGTCATATATACCGGAAGTAGCAGGGTTTCCTTGTCCCGCTTCAGGTCCTTGGTATAAATAAGATAACGTCTTTCTATAATATGAGAGAATTTCTCGCAGAAAGCATCAAGCGAAGCATGGGTATTGTAGCCTGAGGATTTTACCAAATACTTAATGGCTTGGCGGGCAAGGGGACAATTTAAATCCGAAAATACCGAAATGTTTTTTATCCAATTGTCCGAAAATACCGAAATGTTTTTAATCCAATTGTCCGAAAATACCGAAATGTTCAAGCTTTGTTTGTTCAAAAATACCTAATTTCTCAAATGTCTTATCAAAAGAATAATTACTAAAACCATACTCACTGCCGATTCCCGACAGGAGATTCTGTTGGCGACTGCTGAGCCTCTCCACGCTTCCCCACCTCGGCGTGATTCGAGGTGGAGGAGGTGAGGAGCAGGGACAGCAGAATGGCTAACAGCACTCTGACAATACGGTTCGTATGTTGGCTTATCTTAGTCATGGGGAGCGCGTATTACAGGTTTCCTGAATACCCCTGTGGAAGCAGTTCCACATCGGCGTACTCGTCTGTTGCGTCGAAGCAGGGACACTCCTTGAGGCGTTCGTGCGGCTCTATGATGCCGTTCCGGTTCAGATCTGGACTCAGGTCGCGGTGCCCCACTATCTTCGCCTGCGGATAATCCTGTTTTAGCGCACGGACTATTTCACGGAGGGAACGTTTCTGTGCCGGAGTACGGGTGTCGCCGGGGTGTCCGTTTTCGTCCAGTCCGCCTTCATAGCAAACGCCTATGCTGTCTTTGTTATGGCCGTAGCAATGAGCTCCGGGCATATCTTCGGGACGCATCTTCTCTATGGTTCCGTTCTTACGGACATAATAGTGGTAGCCTGCTCTGCTGAATCCGCGGAGACGGTGGCAGCGGTCGATGTCGTCGCCCGAGAAATTTCGCGAAGCCCGTGTACCCGAGCAGTGCAGGATGATATAATTTATAGGTCGCATATTCATCAGTTTTTAGAGATTACACAAAAGCCCGGAGCGAAAATGCTCCGAGCGATTCATTACATACAGGCACTGAGGCCGAGGGCTCCGGCAATGGCGGTAGCTACCGCAATCACCACTTTAAGAATCAATTTCCACGTACTTTTTTTCATGATCGGTTAATTTTTTGTTCGGGAATTATTCTCCGGGAGTTTCCTCTTCGGGCGTGTCCTTATTCTCGGTCTGTCCTTCCTGATTCTTGACGTACTTGCTGAAACTCAAGTTACGCAGAGCCTCCCTTACGGTCTTTCCCGGACGGAAGTTCACCTTGGCTTTGCTCACCAATGTGGGAACGAAGTCCTGTTCGGTCAGCGCGCCTTTACCTTTGATGCTGAGGTAAAAGTTACCGAAGTCGCCCAACTGAACAATCTGTCCGGCGGACATGGCGTCGGCAATGATATCTTCCAAGGCAACAATCACAGCCGTTGCGTCGGCACGGGTGATGGTACACTCTTTTTCAATACGTTTCACGATATCGGCCATGGTCATGTATCCGGTACCTATCGCTTTCGGATAATACTTAGGCGCTTCTTTAGGCTTCTGCGGATTCACTCTCGGAATGACTTTGTACACCACGTTTTTCCCGTGAAGGAACGGGTTCTTGAACGAAACTTTTTCATTATTTTTTGGCATAACAGAATAATTTAGATGTTAAACAATAAACGGTTTGTCCCATTAAAATCAAGGCCTTATTTTTCTTTGGAACAATACAAAGGTAACGAAGCTCTCGCGGATGAATTCCGTGAAAGTCCGTCAGTGTCCGTAAAAGGCAACAAAAGTACGTAAAAGGCGGTATCAAGTGAATGATTGCGAGGCGAGAGGAGAAGTGAGGAGTGATATTTTTGATTATCTTTACGACAAAGAGAATGTAAGGATGGAAATAACTTTTGAACAAGACTATTTACGGGATTGTTTTATGAAGGTAAAGCCAAAGACAAGAAATATCGTTTCCAGCCACAGATTGTGCGAAAGTACATCAACGTTCTGAACCTGATGGAATCGTTGGTAACACAATATGGGGTCAAGGATATGTCTGTAAATGTTACTGCAATGTCTTATAAAGCCTTTATACCTCTTTTCTTACGGATTACTTTTCCATAACTTTGCAGAAGTTGTCGACTAAAATATGTTAATATTTGACATCATGTTTATCTCCAATCATTAAAAAAAATTGGATGTTTTGTTACAAGAGACGAACTATTTTCCATAACTTTGCAGAAGTTGCCGACTAAAATATGTTAATATGACGATTCAAGAACAGATAAAACAACGGATAGACGAGGCAGAACCAGGGACGGTTTTCTTTGTCAACGACTTTGCGGAGTTCGATAATGAATATGTTAGTAAGTTATTATCGATGATGAAAGACTTTGGCGTTCTCGAACGCCTTGCAAAAGGCATATACTATAAGCCGATAGTAACCAACTATGGCAATGTATATCCTTCAGCTGAAAAAATTGTAAGCCTGATTGCTAAACACGAAAATGCAGAGATTCTACCAACAGGAGAATATGCGTTGAACGCTCTTGGCTTGTCTACGCAGGTTCCCATGAAGGCCATCTATCTGACAACAGGATCACCAAGGACTATAACTATAGGGAACAAGAAAATAAGGTTGAAGCACAGGGCTCCCAGTGCATATTCGTATAATAGTCGGTTGATGCCACTGCTTGTTTTAGCACTAAAAGCAAAGGGAAGGTCGAACATAACCACTGCTGATACGAATAGAATAGAGAAGATTATCTCTGACTCTACCGAGAAACAACAGATTAAAACAGATTTAGCCACAGCACCCGTCTGGATTCGTAAATACATAAAACCAATAATAGAGAAATATGAGCATTTGGCAAGATAAGACAATAGATGAGCGTATCGCCATCGTACAGAAAACGGCTGAGAAAACAAATATTGAGGACTTGGCTATAGAGAAAGACTGGTGGGTAACGATAACTCTTAAAGCACTCTTCTCTACATCATTCTCGAAGTTCCTATTTTTTAAAGGTGGGACAAGCCTGTCTAAAGGGAAATGGGAGAATATTGACTTGCAAAGGTTTAGTGAAGATATTGACATCTCTCTTAGCAGGAAATGGTTTACAGAAACGGAAGAGAAGCAAAAATTGTATCCCTTTGCCAAGTGTGAGAACAACAATCAGTTGAAAAGTTTGCGGAAAGCATCGAGAAAAGTTATTTTTGAGAAACTCTCTCCCAAGCTAAAGGAGCAGCTTATAAACATAGGAGCTAAAGACTTCTATGTAGAGAATGTTAAAAGCGTCATGCAAGGCGGTATTGAGATTCCCATTGACACAGACCGTGATCCTGTGGTACTAAACATTGTCTATCCCAGCATCTTAGATGAGAAGAATGAATATGTTCAGCCCAAGGTCAAAATCGAAATCAGCTGTATGTCTATGGATGAACCCTTTGAAAATCGAGCATTAACTTCTTTGATTTATGATACTTTCAACGATGTAGATGATGCTACAAAATGCGTAATTCCCATGGTTCTACCTATCCGGACTTTTTTGGAAAAGGCTTTACTGCTCAACGAAGAATATCAGAAGAAATCACCCAGAAGCGAAAGAATGAGCCGCCATTTATATGACTTGGAGAGGCTTATGGATACCTATTCTGAAACAGCGATAAACGATGCGGAACTTTATAAAAGCATAATAGAACACCGCAAGAAATTCTATCATGTCAGTTCGGTAGATTATGACTCTGACAAGCGGGAAAACATTAAAATCTGGCCTACAGGAGAGACAGAAAGCCTGTTCCGAGATGATTATAAAGCGATGATAGAATCCTTCATTTATAACGAGAATCCATTGAGTTTTGAGCAGCTAAAGAAAAGAATCCTGTCGTTAGAAGCTAAATTTCGAGAAGATCAATAAGGTGAGCTGCCGAAAGGTTGAGGATAAGAATTGAAAAGAATGATGTTAGGTTCCTGTCAGGGGAACTATACATCAATATTAAAAACACTTTTATGCTGACTGGTGCGTTTTGAAGTTACTTTTGTTTTCGATACATTACCATTTGCAACATCTTGGAATTATCGAACCATTATAAATAGAATTGAATATGGCAAGTTTAGGTTATGGTTATTATTCGACACATCCGGGAGAGGTGTTTCTGTGATTGGGCAGTGTGTTTTTTAGTCCGTGAAATAGCTAACTCGCTTGGAAAAGTGTGCTATTTGCACGGATATTCGCTTGAAAAAATGTAGTTATATATAGCTTATTCGTTCTAAAAAGTGTAATTATACTTGTTTATTCGCTTGGAAAAATGTATTTTTGCGTTTGAAAGAATAAACTCATACTATGCTCAAAAGAAAAATAGAAACATATTTAAACAAATGGATGAAGTCTGAGGACAGAAAGCCTCTTGTGATAAAAGGTATTCGCCAATGTGGGAAGACGTATATTGTTCGGAAATTCGCAGAAGGGAATTATGAGAGTGTGGTTTATATGAACTTCATTCTTGAACCGGACAAGAAGTCTGCCTTTGATGGCAATATAGATGTTGATACCATTATTCTCAACCTCTCGGCTTTGATTCCGGGTAGTCGTTTCATCAGTGGAAAAACCTGTATTATCCTTGACGAAATTCAGGAGTGCAAGGAGGCGAGGACTGCTTTGAAGTCATTTTACATAGATGGTCGCTTTGATGTCATTGCCACAGGCTCTCTTTTAGGGGGGAAAGGCTACGGCAAGAGTAGAAAGAAAAAAGACGAGGAGGAAGGGCAAGATTCTGTTCCTGTAGGGTATGAGACCGTGATTGATATGTATCCATTAGACTTTGAGGAGTTTTTATGGGCAAACGGGATTAGTGACGCGGTCATTGATTCCGTCAACTCTTGCTTTGAGAACGAAAAAGCCGTTCCGGAGGGAATTCACAAGGCAATGATGGAACTACTGTACAGATATGTCATTGTAGGAGGTCTGCCGGAAGTAGTGAATTGTTTCCTTGAAACGAAGAACATCGAACTTATATATAAGGCGCAGCGTAATCTTATTGCAGGATATGAAGAGGATATGGTGAAATACGCGGATGACGCGGACAAACCACATATCCGAGAATGTTTTGAGTCTATCCCGAAACAATTGGCTAAGGAGAATAAGAAATTCCAGTATTCCACAGTCAAAAAAGGGGGAAGGGCTTCACAATACATCGGTAGCATCCAATGGTTAGAGGATGCAGGAATCGTTCGTAGATGTTATAACACAAAAATTACGGAACTGCCGTTAGAGGGCAATTCCATCAAAGAGTGCTTCAAGGTATATACTACTGATATAGGTGTGCTTATGGCGATGCTTGATTACGGTACACAGGCAGATATTTTGAAGGGGAATCTTCTTGGATGCAAGGGTGCCATCTTTGAGAATCTGATGGCTGATTTTCTGTGTAAGTCCGGGCAAAAACTATACTATTTTCATAAGGATAGCGGTCTGGAATTGGACTTCTTGGTAAGGTTCAAGGGTGAATGCGTTATCCTTGAAGTTAAAGCAAGGACAGGTAAGGCAAAAAGTATGATTACGGTTCTTAAAAACAAAGATGTGTATCATGTCAATAGTGCAATTAAGCTGGGGCAATATAATGTAGGGCGTGAGGGTGAGGTACTTACCATTCCGCTTTATATGGGATTTCTTGTTGAAGAAAAGCTTGCGGAAGTTATCATTCCTGATGTTGATTTAAGTTCATTGACTACTATTTAATTTTATAGATTATGGCAAAGCAAATATGATGTGGAATCAAAGAACACTGTTTGAACTAAGGTGGCTCATTACCTTATGAGATTCAAATTTGATTGTTGTAACACCTGAGCTTCCTCCGGTTTGACCATCGGTACCGGAATCAATAAGAGTTTATTGTCAACTTGTTTTTAAGATAGTATCCATATCAAATTTATCATACCAAGAAGGATCATACCAACCACGATGCCATGGCACAAACTTTCTTTTATACATATTTACATAGTTTTTATTTACCATTTTTTATTTAGTTCTCCTACCTCTCCACACTCCGTTTTTATACTGTTTTATCCCTCCGAAACTACCCTTGAATCCATCCCATTTTATTTGCTTAATTCATTGATTTTCACTATATTTACATGGTATGAAAGTACCCATTTTTCTTATAAATATGTAGTAGGGCTGGTGCACATTAGTCTTCATTAGTATGGTCATTTATGAAAGACGTTACCAAATCTTTTATTGTTTGTTCAGCATTATCTATACCAACTAAATTTATCAACTGTTCATAATCGTCAATTTCATTGTCAGTAAAAGTAATAACTATCTTTCGTTCGTTGTTTCCGGCAATATGAGTATAGTTCTCGGGATGAGCCCAAAAGCAATTTTCGCAGAATTCAACATCCTTTGTTGTCCAGTTAGGGCAATGCTCACATGTCCAAGATTTTGCTCTGTTCGCTGAAGGGCTCAATAGCATGTAGCAATCAATATTGCTTTCATCTTGTTCGCCACCTATCTCATAAGGAACTCGATGGTCAACTTGCAACAGTCTTTCTTCCATTGACTGTAAATAAATAAAACAGACCGAACCATGCTTATCAATTAATGCCTTCTTTAATGCTTCAGAAAGCACTGTCCTACCTGCAACTTTAGATATTTTGTTGTCAGAAAAAACTGGGTCTCCGAATTTATAGGCACCCATTCTTTTTCCCTCACTACTCTTTACATTATAGGTAACAAGGTTTTAACTCCGCGTTCTCTTACGTCTCTTGCCGCTCTTGGTGCATGTTTGTATCCGTATTTATTTTCTAGTTCTTCTGTGGTAATAAAGCCATGCTTTAAAATATGTTGTATGACTGTTGCGGGGCGTTTATCTGTTATCGAGTTAAGCTTTTCGAGTATTTCCTTTGAATATTTCATTGTGCAAATAATAATTGATTTTGAGCAATGGGTTGTACACGATCTTGAAGATTTGCGCTCAGATATAAAGCCTCCAATGTAACTTCTTTCTTCCCAAGTAAAAGAGACTGACTTGAAAGGCCTGCATTGAGCATCACTTTTCTCAGTCCTAAATCGTCAGGCAAATCGTTACCATACTGTTTTTCCCCGCAACTTCCATCATAACTAATGATATAGTCAATACCTCTTCTATTTAGGTCTTCTAAGCTTTCTACAAAACCATTGAAATCAATGCCTGAAAAATAGCGACTGTCTCTTGTAGCGCAAACACCTTGATACGGAGGATCCATATACACAATATCGCCACGTTGAGCCGTTTCCAGAACTTCTCGATAATCTATCGAAGAGAACTCTGTTCTATTTTTCAAGTAGCTTGAAATTGGAAAGATATTCTTTGATAAGTTGGCCGGAGAAACACCTTTACGTCTTTTGTCCGGAGATTGATTAAACTGTCCATTGCCACTATATCTGACAGAGCCCTTTACACAACGGGCTAAAAGATACAACATATTGGCAGCACATTGATTACCACCATTAAAGTCATCACGCACTTTATAATAATGCGCAACACTACCTTCTTCAAAAGTCAACTGTTCACTCCATACTCTTGTGTAGTCATCAAGTAGGCGTTGTGGGTTGTTAATAGCTTCCTCTAATACGCTAACGAGAGGTGTATTGAGGTCGTTTAAATAATACGACTGAGCTTTATTCAGTCTTGAAACTGCTATCGTTATTGCCGCCATACCGGCAAAAGGTTCTATAAGCCGATTAAAACTTTGAGGAAAATACGGCAGTATCTGAGGTGCTAAATTTCTCTTAGAACCTTGATATTGAACTATATGAGGAACACTACCATTCATTTCGTTTCGTTTAGATTATGTTGTAAATCTATTGGAAGAAATCACTGTTTTTGTCTGATGATTTGTTTCAATCAAGCATGATTCTCTACGCTAATTAAACAGCAATATATATATTACAAATATACAAAGTTTAGTGTGTACAATAGATGTTATATTGTTAATAAATTTTAAAAATATGACAATGTCAGTAGTAATTTTGTCATATATAGCTACTCTTATTTTACTATATTCATAAAGCAGACTTAGTTTATTTTCAAAATATAAATATAACTCCTTTATTCTTGAGATACTAATATAGAATATGTTTTTATTAGTAATTTTATCCCTCTCTCCACACTCCGTTTTTATACTGTTTTATCCCTCCGAAACTACCCCTGAATCCATCCCATTTTATTTGCTTAATTCATTGATTTTCACTATCTTTACATGGTAATTATAAAGCGATTTTATCATGGAAAAACAAACCGTTCGCGCTGCTGTGCGAAAATCGGAAATGGCACTCAGGTATAATCCCGAAAGCCCCGTGAACAGCGCGCTGAAAATTCTGAGACGATGGATTCTGTATAATAAGGAACTCCACGCCGAAATGCTGAAAGCCGGATATTCAACCGCGCAGCGATCGTTCACGCCCAAGCAGGTGAGCATATTATATAAGTATTTGGGCGAACCGTGATGCCGCCGACTCCGAATTTCCATCCGTGTCAATCGCGCCATTCATCAGCGTGAACCGGACTGTTCATCAGCGTGAGTTGCTCAACTCATCAGCATGATTCCGGCAACAGATACGTATCGGTTCGGGGGGGGGAATAATGAATGAGGACGCGGGTCATAAGCGACCCCGTATTATTTATATGTTTAATTTTAAATTGTTTTTTATGTTTGACTTAACTAAAAAAACGAATCTTGCCGATGGGCAAGACAAAGAGAAAAAGAACGGGAAGGTAAATTCCCGAAGTGAAGAACAGCGAAAGGCAGAGGAGATGCCGTTCAGCGCAGACTGCTCGTTCTACCGATCCATGCGCGACACGTACTGCACGAAGACCACCATCGGGCAGTTTGTGGCCGACATTATGTCAACGCGTTACAAGCAGGCGACGGAGAACTATCGCCGACTGATGGCAGAAGGGAAGGAAGCCGAGGCGAAGAAAGTGAAAGACAATCTGCCGGCTTTCGTTCCGGCGGGCTTCTGCGACGGACCGCACCGGATGGAGAAGATGATGACGCTTACCGGCATGACCATCATCGATATTGACCACTGCGGCGACCGGACGAACGAGTTTATGGAAAAGCTGAAGGAACTGCCTTGGGTGAAAGCCGGATGGGTGAGCGTGTCGGGCGAGGGACTGAAAGCGGTGGCGCGCATAGATGCCCGCAGCATAGACGAGTTCCGTGTGGCGAACAAGATTGCGCGGCGACACATCGGGCAACTGCTCGGCTTTGAGTGCGATAAGCAGTGCAGCGACCCTACACGGCTCAGTTTCACGTCGCACGACCCAAGCGCGTTCTATCGAGAGGATACGGTGTGTTTCGACTGGAGGAGTGAAGGGGAAAAGATGGACGAGATACCGGTGATAGGAGCCATTCCGCCCACAGCGCAGTATCGGCCCATACCACCGGCAAACGGCATGATCGATACCTTCCTTTCCGAATTTGAGGCGAAGTTCGCTTACCGGAAAGGACAGCGGAATGCTTGGCTGTTAGCCATAGGAAGGGCAGCCCGATTTAAGGGGATGACTGCCGGGGAGTTGGAATTACTCATCGGAAAGGTACAACAGCGGGCGGACGAGACTTGCGGAACTGCCGAGATAAGGAAGAAAATACGGTCGGGATATGGCTATGTGAATGGTAAATTTAATGAACACGTAGGTTCCATAGGTTCCACAGGTTCCGCTATGCTGTTTTCGGAACCTGAAAAGAATGAAAATTTTTCAGAAAACACTGAGTCACAGGATGATATTACCGAACACACCATTAGTGCCCTACCCTGCCTGCCCCGTTGTGTTTATACCCATCTTAA
>NZ_JAJLQX010000029.1 GCF_021295095.1 Phocaeicola oris | reverse complement strand
AAACCAAAATTAAACCTATGTAAACTTTTTGCCCCAAAATGTAAACTTATAAAATTGGGCTGAAAGTGTTAAAAACAAAGGGGTTAAGTGAACTTATCGTTATATACGCTTCGTTTTGTGCCCCATATATTTTCTTTTCTTTATTCCGCAGAATAATATTGTAGCTAAAAGAAAGAAAAAAGTCTGAGAACTATTAAATTGTAGATTTTTTGCCTGAATAACTTTCAAATTTCAATTTTAAATAAAAATTTTCTTCAAATAATTTGTTTCTTCTAAAAGAACCCTATAACTTTGCGCCCGTAATAGAAATACGAAAGTATATGGCTAATTGGTCTCTACATATTCTAACAGTGTTGCACATTATTCTAATCGTCGTGGTGATTCTATCATGAGGAGGAGAAAGGCTGTATAGTTTATATAGAAATTATAATTAGTTTACGTAATATTTATAAAGCCTTTCTCATAAAGAGGAAGGCTTTTTTAATGATATTAAATTAGATAGAAAATGAAACATCCATTACGTAGTGCAATTTGCACAGAAGGTCGGAGAATGGCAGGTGCCCGTGCTCTATGGGTTGCCAATGGGATGAAGCGTGAAATGTTTGGGAAACCAATTATAGCTATTGTTAATTCTTTTACGCAGTTTGTTCCCGGCCATACACATCTTCACGAAATTGGTCAAATAGTAAAGAAAGAAATAGAAAGTCTTGGTTGTTATGCTGCCGAATTTAATACGATAGCTATTGATGATGGTATAGCAATGGGACATGATGGAATGTTGTATTCACTTCCTTCGCGAGATATCATTGCCGATTCAGTAGAGTATATGGTAAATGCTCATAAGGCCGATGCCATGATTTGCATTTCGAACTGTGATAAAGTTACTCCCGGGATGTTGATGGCTGCTATGCGGTTAAATATCCCGACAGTCTTTTGCAGTGGCGGGCCAATGGAAGCCGGACAATATAAAAATGAGAATGCCGATTTGATTACTGCAATGATTAAAGGAGGTGACTCTTCTGTCAGTGAAGAGGAACTTGCCGAAGTTGAGAATGTTTCCTGTCCGGGTTGTGGGTGTTGTTCCGGTATGTTTACGGCTAATTCCATGAATTCATTAACCGAGGCTGTCGGTTTGGCTCTTCCGGGTAATGGAACCATTCTTGCCACTCATACAAATAGAATTCAACTTTTTAAAGATGCTGCTCATCTCATTGTCAAAAACGCAATGAAATATTATGAAGAAGGAGATGACAGTGTGCTCCCACGAAACATTGCTACGCGTGATTCTTTCCTGAATGCCATGACGCTGGATATTGCTATGGGGGGTAGCACGAATACTATTCTTCATTTATTGGCTGTCGCTCAGGAAGGTGAGGTCGATTTTAGAATGAGCGATATTGATGTGCTAAGTCGTAAAGTTCCTTGTTTGTGTAAGTTAGCTCCGAATACTCAGAAGTACAGTGTTCAGGAATGTAATCGTGCGGGAGGTATCCTTGGTATATTGAATGAGTTGAATAAAGGAGGTTTGCTCCATACTCAAGTTAAACGGGTTGATGGCAGAACACTTGATGAGGAATTAAAGAAATATGATATTACGGGTTCAACCGTTGATTTGGAGGCTAAACGGATTTATTCTTCTGCTCCGGCCCATACGTTTAGTACTCAAATGGGTAGTCAGTCGTGTGTTTATGATTCATTGGACACGGATCGTACTAACGGTTGTATTCGGGATATAGCTCATGCATACACGAAGGACGGTGGCTTGGCAGTACTGTTTGGGAATATAGCTCAAGATGGTTGTGTTGTTAAGACAGCCGGAGTTGATGAGAGTATTTGGAAGTTCAGCGGACCGGTTAAGGTGTTCGATTCACAGGAGTCAGCTTGTGATGGAATCCTTAGTGATAAAGTTGTTGCGGGTGATGTTGTTGTCATTACTCACGAAGGTCCTAAAGGAGGTCCGGGTATGCAAGAGATGCTTTATCCTACATCTTATATCAAGTCAAAACATTTGGGGAAGCAATGTGCTTTAATTACCGATGGTCGTTTCAGTGGCGGTACTTCAGGCTTGAGCATCGGACACATCTCTCCGGAAGCTGCTGCCGGTGGAAACATTGGCAAGTTGGTTGATGGCGATATTATTGAGATTGATATTCCAAACCGAAGAATCAACGTGAAGCTAAGTGATGAGGAATTAGCTAAACGACCAATGACTCCGGTAACTCGGAACAGAGTAGTATCAAAGAGTTTGAGAGCATACGCCGCGTCGGTCAGTTCAGCCGATAAAGGTGGTGTAAGAGTTATTAAGGACTAATAATGTTATAATTAAGAATATGTCAAAAGAAACTATAACCGGAGCTGAGGCACTGATACGTTCATTAGAGTATAACGGCGTAAAGACACTTTTCGGGTATCCCGGTGGAGCTATTATGCCGACGTTTGACGCGCTTTATTTTCATAAAGCTACATTACATCATATATTGGCGCGTCATGAACAGGCCGCGGCACATGCGGCAGAGGGCTTTGCCCGTACATCTGGACAAGTCGGTGTTTGTTTGGTAACCAGTGGTCCGGGGGCTACAAATACATTAACAGGCATAGCCGACGCAATGATTGATAGTACTCCTATTATTGTCATTGCCGGGCAGGTTGCGACTCCTTTCATGGGAACGGACGCGTTTCAGGAAGTAGACTTGGTGGGTGTTACACAACCTATTACCAAGTGGAGCTATCAAATTCGTAGGGCAGAGGATGTACCTTGGGCAGTTGCCCGTGCGTTTTATATTGCGAAGAGCGGACGTCCGGGGCCTGTTGTGCTCGACTTTACAAAAAACGCGCAGACGGAAATGTTTGAGTACGAGCCTGCAGAGGTCGACTTTATTCGTAGTTATGATCCCTATCCTACTCCTGATAAAGAGCAGATTAAAAAGGCTGCCGAGTTAATCAATAAGGCAAAGAAACCTTTTGCGTTGGTTGGGCAAGGAGTTGAGCTGGGTAACGCGACAGAAGAGTTGCGTATTTTCCTTGAGAAAGCGGATATTCCATTTGGCAGTACCTTATTAGGTTTATCGGCCTTGCCTTCCGATCATCCTTTAAATAAAGGCATGTTAGGTATGCATGGTAATCTCGGGCCAAATGTCATGACGAATAAGTGTGATGTTCTGATTGCAATCGGTATGCGTTTTGACGACCGTGTTACCGGCAAGCTTGCCACTTATGCGAAGCAGGCGAAGATTATCCATTTGGATATCGACAAGGCAGAGATTAATAAGAATGTTCCCGTTACTATTCCGATTATAGGCGATTGCAAGAAGACATTGCCTATGCTGACTGCTTTGGTTAAGAGAGCAGAGCATGTTAAATGGATTGAAGGATTTAAACCCTATGAGAAGAAAGAATATGATAAGGTAATAAAGAAGGAAGTATTCCCGACCGAAGGACCTTTGAATATGGGTGAGGTGATTAGCGCGGTTAGTGAAGCGGTGCGTCACGATGCTATTATGGTTTCCGATGTCGGTCAGAATCAGATGATGGCTGCTCGTTACTTTAAATTTGCAAAACGTCAGAGTATAGTTACATCCGGTGGTTTGGGAACGATGGGCTTTTGTCTTCCTGCTGCGGTGGGCTGTACGTTTGCTCGTCCCGAAAGAACTGTTTGCGCGTTTATGGGCGATGGAGGCTTACAAATGAATATTCAGGAATTGGGTACCATTATGGAACAGAAAGCTCCGGTAAAAATAATTGTGCTGGATAATAACTTTTTAGGTAATGTTCGTCAGTGGCAAGCAATGTTCTTTGGTCACCGCTATTCTTTCACTCCGATGATGAATCCGGATTATATGAAGATTGCTGCGGCATACGATATACCTTCCCGTCGTGTTATAAAACGGGAGGATTTGAAAGATGCCGTTGAAGAGATGTTGAATACAGACGGGCCATTCCTGTTGGAGGCCTGTGTTATAGAACAAGGTAACGTATTGCCTATGACTCCTCCGGGAGCGTCGGTTGATGAAATGTTGTTGGAAATTAAATAGTAAGTAATATGGATAAGACAGATAAAACATTATATACACTGATTGTTCACTCTGAGAATATTGCCGGCCTGTTGAATCAGATTACTGCTGTGTTCACTCGTCGTCAGATAAATATTGAAAGTTTGAATGTGTCCGCTTCTTCCATCAAAGGCGTTCATAAATATACTATCACGGCGTGGGCTACGAAGGATGAGGTTGAGAAAATTGTAAAGCAGATAGAGAAGAAGATAGATGTTATTCAGGCCAACTATTTTACAGATAATGATATTTATCAACGTGAGATAGCGTTGTACAAGCTTTCTACTCCTGAGTTTGAAAATAATCCGGATGCTTCGAAGACCATTCGTCATTATCAGGCTCATATTGTTGAGGTGAATCCTAAGTTTCTGACGGTGGAAAAGACGGGTACGGATGAGGAAATAACTTCTTTATATAATGCTTTGAGTAAGATGAATCTGGTTCTTCAGTTTGTCCGTTCGGGTAGAATCGCCATTACTACAGGCAGTGTTGAGCGGGTTAATGAGTATCTTTCTATGCGGGAAGAGAAATATAAAAAAGAGAAGAAAGCTAAAAAGCAATGTCTGAATTAAAGAATAAAGTAGGAGAGTATAAGTTCGTCGCTGAACCGTTCCATGTCGATTTTATGGGGAGACTTACGATGAGTGTACTTGGAAACCATTTGCTGAACGTGGCCGGATTTCATGCTGCCGACAGAGGCTTTGGCATCTCCGAATTGAACGAACATCATTATACGTGGGTCCTTTCTCGATTAGCTGTTGAAATGGAGCAGTTCCCTATGAAAGATGAAGAGTTCAGCATACAAACATGGGTGGAGAATGTGTATCGATTGTTTACCGACCGTAATTTTGCTATATTAAATAAGAACGGAATGCCGTTAGGTTATGCACGTTCTGTTTGGGCTATGATTGATATGGAGAGTCGTAAACCAATAGATTTGGTAGCCATGCACGATGGAAAGATAGCTGAATATATTACTGCCGATAAGGTTTGTCCGATAGAGAAGCCTACGCGAATAAAAGTTCAGTCGACGGAACCGGTGACTAAGATGGTTAGCAAGTACAGCGATATAGATATCAACGGGCATGTCAACAGTATCAAGTACATTGAGCATATTCTTGATATTTTTCCTATTGATATTTTTAAAAAGAAACAGGTAAAACGGTTTGAAATGGCTTATGTCGCAGAAAGTTACTACAATGAAGAGTTAAGTTTCTATTGCGATGAAGCCGGCGAGGATGAATATCATATAGAAGTAAAAAAGAATGGAGATGAAATGGTGGTTCGCAGTAAGGTGACCTTTGCGTAGTTTCCGCGACGAGAGTTATTATTATAATTAACAATAGGACAGCCTTGGGTTGTCCGTAAAAATTAAACAGTATGGCAAAATTGAATTTTGGCGGTGTAACAGAAAATATTGTTACCCGCGAAGAGTTTCCTTTGGAAAAAGCGCGTGAAGTATTGAAAGATGAAACAATTGCAATTCTTGGTTATGGTATTCAAGGCCCCGGACAGTCATGTAACTTGCGTGATAACGGTTTTAACGTGATTGTTGGTCAGCGTGAGGGCAAGACATACGATAAGGCTGTTGCCGATGGATGGAAGCCGGGCGAGACATTGTTCTCTATTGAAGAGGCTGTAAAGCGCGGAACTATTATCTGCATGTTGCTTTCTGATGCCGGACAGATGCAGGTATGGCCGCAAATCAAAGACTTGATCAAGGCTCCTAAAACGCTTTACTTCTCTCATGGATTTGCTATCAATTGGAACGACCGCACCGGTGTTGTTCCTCCAAAGGATATTGATGTAATTATGGTTGCTCCTAAGGGATCGGGTACATCACTTCGTACGATGTTCATGGAGGGTCGTGGCATCAATTCATCTTATGCCGTTTATCAGGATGCTACCGGTAAGGCCGTAGAGAAGACTTTGGCTCTTGGTGTCGGTGTCGGTTCTGGTTACCTGTTCGAGACTACATTTAAACGTGAGGCTGTATCTGATTTGACGGGCGAGCGCGGCTCTTTGATGGGGGCTATTCAGGGGTTACTTTCTGCTCAGTATGAAACATTACGCGAGCATGGACATACTCCTTCCGAGGCATTCAACGAGACAGTGGAAGAGTTGACTCAGAGCTTGATGCCTCTGTTCGCGGCAAAAGGTATGGACTGGATGTATGCTAATTGCTCTACTACCGCGCAACGTGGCGCCTTGGATTGGATGGGACCGTTCCACGATGCTATCAAGCCGGTGATGGAGAAGTTGTATCACAGTGTTGAAACAGGTAACGAGGCTCAGATTTCTATTGATTCTAACTCAAAACCCGATTATCGCGAGAAGCTGAACAAAGAGTTGGAGGCTATGCATAACAGCGAAATGTGGCGTACCGCGGAGACTGTTCGTAAGCTCCGTCCGGAAAACAACTAATAGAACGATACTATTGGAATGCGAGAGGATAGGTGTAAAGCGTATCCTCTTTTTTTTGCTTATTTTTAACCGATAGTTTGTAGGAGACAATAAATCACTTACCTTTACATTCATTATGGATAATAAAGAACGCGAGAAAAGAATAGTCAGAGTCACACTGCGGGGAAGCATTATTAACGTCTTTCTTTTGGTGTTTAAGTTTGTGGCCGGAATAGTAGGCGGATCGGCGGCCATGATAGCGGATGCCGTGCATTCTTTATCCGATTTTGTTACCGATGTGATAGTCATGATATTTGTCCACATCAGTAGTAAACCGCAAGATGAAGACCATGATTACGGACACGGAAAATATGAAACGTTAGCTACATCTCTTATCGGCTTAGCGCTTTTTGTGGTGGGTGTTATGATTTTCTATAATGGCGCGGCAAAGATTATTGATGTACTTCGGGGCAATACCGTTTCTTCTCCGGGAATTATTGCGTTGGTCGCGGCTGTTGTGAGTATAATTATGAAAGAGTGGGCATATCGGTTTACCGTGAGAGCCGGGAAGAAAGTTAATTCGGAGGCTGTGGTAGCTAACGCGTGGCATCATCGTAGCGATGCTCTTTCATCTGTTGGAACGGCTATCGGTATTGGCGGAGCTATTATTTTAGGGAATAAATGGAAAGTGCTCGACCCGATTGCTGCCGTAGTCGTTAGTTTCTTTATTATTAAAGTTGCTTGGCGGATGATTCGTAAATCATCGGATGAGCTGCTCGAGAAAAGTCTTCCGAAGGAAGAGGAACAAGAGATTATCACCATAGTGGAGAAGGAACCTTCGGTAAGTGATGTGCATCATCTTCAAACCCGTCAGATAGGGAACCAAATAGCTATTGAGATGCATGTCCGAATGCCGGGGAATATTTCGCTATACGAATCGCACGTGCATGCTACTAATATAGAGCGTCGACTGAAAGAGCGTTTTGGGGAATATACGCATATCGGACTTCATGTGGAACCGGTGAAAATTGACGGAGAATACAAAGAAGGTAAGCCGGCAAATGGAGAATGGTAATTGTTTTGATAAGCGGCAGTAATTCATATCATGCGCATGAGTTAGTCAAGTGACGCGTATTATTTTAACCACTCATACGCATGAGGGAGTCGCTTTGTCATTATGTCTGACTTTGTTTTCTTCCGTAAAAGCATTGTCTCGGTGTGGGACAGTGCATTTTCTTTCGTTTAAGTGTCGTCCTGGTGTGGGATAGTGCATTTTCTTTCAAAAAAGTACTGTCGTCGGGAATTTCCGACGTGCTAAGAAGAAAGGCAACCCTTTCGAGCTGCCTTTCCATCTTTATTATGATGAACGATTATTCCACGTTGAAACCGGTGACAACAAGTTTAGGTTGTTGTCCGCGAGTATCCTCATCTTTCCACCGAATGGCGACTTCTTTCTTCTCTCTCGGCATAATACTGAAGTAATTATCACTATATATAACAGGCAGAATCTGTTCGCCGTCAGCGCCTTGTAAATTCAAACGAATCATCATGGCAGGAACTTTCGTTGTATTTTCTATAGTAACCGTTCCGTTCCATTGGTTATCGTCTTTGTTTGGAGTGAAAGCAGTATTTAACTTCACTTTAGCCAATTTATTCAGTGCCTGATAATTGCCATATTCCTTACCCTTCAAGTAGAAGTTGTCAGATATAACTTCATGGTGCGAATTATAAAGTTTCAGGTCGACAAACAACAACTCAGCGTTTTTCAGATTCTCATCTTGAGTCAGATATTCCCAACTGCCTACAGCAAACACAGGAATAGTGGCATCCTCTTTAATATCAAACGGGTCGACGGATATACTGCTTACTTCTTCGCCATTGATGTTGCGGATGGTCATTTCTGCCTTCAAGTTTGTTTGATTTCCTGCCGCGAGGTTGACAACTTCCACCGAATCGGTTTGTTCGTTCCATTGGATATGCAATGGCTCGCAAGCTTTTTTGGAGCCGAAATACGCGCCTGTCGGCTCGAAATAGTAATCGTATGTGCACCATGTCATGCTTGGCCAGCAAGAATGGCTCATCCAGATAACCAATCCCAATCGGTTGACGTTCGACGATTCATACATGGCACGGTATCCGTTGTAGTTCACCCATTGAGCTAATTCCGTAAACTGTTTGGCGGAATTGGATTTTCCGAATCCGTTTTCTACTAATGCGTTGAATGTCTGTCCCCGTTGTGCTCCTTCCATGGTATAATCGTGTTTGCCCCACTGATCGTTTTGCGGCCAAAGCGCGTCAGGCGAAAGGGTACGAGTGAGACTCTCGATAGTCATTACATTCGGCATACCTCTTTCTGAATGGAACTTAACAGGAACGATGCTGAAATAATCTTTTGGAGCTAAAGCACGGTAAGGTCCGTGTCCGCTCACACCGTCATCGGCAGAGCTGGATATATAAACGATTCCCGGATTCCATGCGTCGACATACTCACGGAACGCCTTATCTAACGTAGGAGTCGGATAACCTTCATTTCGTCCGCAATACAGTCCGATGCTGGCATGGTTGCGAATTCGCTTCACGTAATCGTTGGCATTGGTCATGAACATGGTTTCATCGTATGGGTTAGGCCCGTCCACCGGATTAGCCAACCAGAAGTCTTGCCAAATCATAATGCCGTATTTATCGCATGCCTCGTAGAACGGCTCATCGCCAATCATACCAACCCAATTTCGAATCATGTTGAAGTTCATTTCTTTGTGATAGCGGACGGCAATATCATATTCTCTTGCACGGTAGTTCAGATTATGCTCACTGAATCCCCAATTGCCCCCCAACGGAATAAAGCGTCTTCCGTTTACATAAAGTTTTAGTTGGGTATTCTCGTCTTTATAACTCATCTGGCGGATGCCGGCCTTATAATGAATCTCATCAGAAACTGCGTCACCGACAGTGATAGTGAATCCCGCGTCATATAAATAGGGAGTGCCGTATCCGTTCGGCCACCACAAATTCATTCGTTGATCCTTCAATTGAGTAAACTCATCGGGTAAGAATCGAACTTCCTCATGGCTGTTCGGGAGCATTTCTATCGGCTTTTCAAACTTGATGTTTCCGATATAACCGCTCAGCTTACCTTGCAGCGTGTCGGCAGAATGGTTGACAACAAATACAGAAGGAGTGATGGCAGCCAATGTATCGGGTAATGCCAACTTGGTAGTAACCAATGGGTCTTGAATGGTAACTTTCCCCGACGCTTCAAGATAAACATTATTCCAAATACCCATATTACGTCCACGAACAGTAGTAATCCAATCCCAACCGATAGACGCGTGGAAGGTAGGATTATCGGCACCGAGGATACCGCCGTTAAAATCGGTATTCATGGTGTATTTTTCTTTTACTGCTCCGTAATGCGCGTTATGAATAATCTGTACGGCAAGTGTATTCTTCCCTTCTTTCAGTAAATTGTTGATGATGTATTTCCCCCGAATAAAAGCTCCGGATATATCATCCAATTTAACCCCGTTCAAGTAGATATTAGCTTTCCAATTAATGCCGTCAAAGTTCAAACTGATATCCTTTCCTTTGTATTCTGTTGGGATTTCAAACGTATTCCGATACCAAAAATCTTCATTAAAATAAGATTCGGAGATAAGAGAAACATTGTCGGCGTAGTTCGGGTTGGGTATGGCGCCAATGTTAATAAAAGAAGAGAGTACCGTTCCCGGAACAGTAGCGGTAATCCATTTGCCGGTGTCGTATTTATCGGTTGAGATTTCCTCACCGGTGGCTTTCACATCAGTAGATCGACAGAGTTTCCAATCACCACCGCTCAAGAAATATTTTCCATCTTCCAAGCCTTTGACAGGAGCAGGTTGGGCAACTAATCCGCCTTTTCCCCAAATTTCCATCTCACTTAGGATGTATTCTCCTGCCTGACGTGATTCTTGCAATGCCAGTCGGATATAACGAGCCTTTCCTTTTACTTTAATGTCTTGGTTCAGCGTAGAGTCGTTAGGTAAAGTCGCGATATCTTTCCATGTTTTCGCGTCATCCGATGTTTGGATTGTGCCGTTATTTGGCTTGCATAGCCAGAACAATTTGATTCTGTCAAATTTTGCTTTTGTGCCAAGATCAATACAGACCCACTGTTCATCGCCTTCCGCATTCATCCATGCGCTGCTAAACACTTGAGCGGGCATAACTGTTATGGCTTCTCCGTCTTTATCGAAGAACTTATTCTCCTTATCCATCCAATACTTTGCGCCATCCATCTTAAAATTCAGTCGGAAGTAAGCGAAAGGTTCATCGGTATTCAGGTCCATATCTATATTGAACGTTCGGGCGGATAATGAATGGTCGTTGTCTTCATAGTTATTTTTATTGGGGTCGCTGGATACCTTATATTTTATTGCTTCGCCCGGTAATTTACCTTTCAGCTGGCCAATGGTATCCCAATTTTTTCCATCTTTTGACGCAAGCGCGGTA
Organism: Phocaeicola oris; assembly: GCF_021295095.1. Classification (GTDB taxonomy): domain Bacteria; phylum Bacteroidota; class Bacteroidia; order Bacteroidales; family Bacteroidaceae; genus Phocaeicola; species Phocaeicola oris. The sequence continues at coordinate 16,546 of NZ_JAJLQX010000029.1, read as the reverse complement.
ATCTCGTATCCGTTTTTGGCAGCAACTTCATTATATGCTACATCTCCGGAAATAGAGAGACGCTTTCCGTGAATCACTTCTCCGGTCCAATGATATTGGATATAGGTATCATCACCTCTCAGAATGTTTCTGGAGAACGGACCACCGTCAATTGCCCATTCCCGTTCACGGCGAGGAACCGTACCGCCGGACGTGGTAACCTCAAGATAATTGGGAGCATGGTTGTCAATATATCCGTCGGTTATAAGCTGGGCTGTCAGATTATAATCATAACTATTCGAGCTATAAGCTGCCCGATGAAGAGCAATGTTTCTGTATTCGTTATCTTTCACCATGTTTGGCGCAAAATTCTCGGAAGGAGCACCGGGATATATTCCTATACCTTGTGTATAATAGTCGGAATGGGCAGATTCAGCTCCATCCTTACAACTTTGAAAAGTGAGTGGCAGAGAACAAAATATAAGAAAATTAGTTGTTATAAGCATTTGCTTATGTGATAGGAATGTTTTAGCTATGTTCATATTAGGATATTTAACAGGGTTGCACTTCATGTATTTTTAATCTCGCTAAGATAAAGAATTAAATTGATTTGCTTAATGTAATTGGACTTTTTTTGAATTTATGAAGTAAATTCTTCCGGTTATTGTGACAAATACCTATCTTTATGTCGCAATATATACCTTAAATTACGCGATTATGAATAAAAAGGGGAAGATATTAGTTGTTGGTAGTTCAAACACCGATTTAGTTATTCAGACCGACCATTTGCCTGTTCCGGGAGAAACTATTCTTGGTGGTAATTTCTTTATGAGTCACGGAGGAAAGGGCGCGAATCAGGCTGTTGCCGTTGCCAAACTGGGTGGTGATACTGCTTTTGTAGGCAAGATAGGGACTGATTTGTTTGGGAAACAATCGTGTGAGCTTTTTAATAAATATGGTATAGATACAACCTATCTGTATAAAGACGAGCAAACTCCGTCGGGAGTTGCTTTGATTACTGTTGATAAGAACGCGGAGAATTGTATAGCGGTTGCTTCGGGGGCGAACATGAAACTAACACCGGCTGATTTGAAGCATTCGATGTCGGCTATTGATGAGGCAGAAGTTATTCTTGTACAGTTGGAAATCCCAATGGATACGGTAGAATACGTAGTAAAGGCAGGAAAGGAAAAACACAAGAAAGTAGTATTAAATCCGGCTCCGGCACAAAAATTATCAGAAGAGCTGTTGAATGGTCTGTATCTTATTACTCCGAATGAGACAGAAGCAGAGTTATTGACAGGTCGAAAGGTGACAGATGTGGTTTCTGCTGAGGAAGCGGCTCAAATCTTTTTGGAAAAAGGTGTTGAGAATGTGATTATTACTTTGGGTTCTAAAGGATCATGCTTATATAATAAAAAGGAGAGTCTGTTTATCCCTGCCTTTAAAGTGAAGGCTGTGGATACAACTGCGGCAGGAGATGTTTATAATGGAGCTTTATGCGTCCGTATAGCTGAAAAGGCTGAGTGGAAAGATGCCATTGTTTTTGCTAATAAGGCAGCGGCTATATCTGTGACAAGAGCAGGGGCGCAGGCATCTGTTCCGACAAGAAAGGAAGTAGAAGAGTTTAAATTGTAATACTATGAAGAATCAATTATTTATTGTGTTGATTTTCTGCGGAGTGGTCGCGACCTTGACGTCTTGTAATAAAACGAGTTCTGTTAATCAAGGAATCAGTGATTACGTGACGATTCAGAAAGATTCCCTTATGGATAAGATTAAAGGAGGATGGGCTGGTCAGACTATCGGTTGTACTTTTGGAGGTCCTACCGAGTTTCGTTATCAGGGAACAATGATTGGCGATTATACGCCTATTGATTGGCCGAAAGGACAGATAAAATGGTATTATGATTACGCGCCTGGACTGTATGATGATGTGTATATGGATTTAACATTTGTGGATGTTTTTAACCGTTTAGGCTTGGATGCTCCGGTAGATTCTTTTGCTGTGGCTTTTGCTAATGCAAGGTATCAGCTTTGGCATGCAAATCAGCAAGCTCGTTATAATATATTGAATGGTATCATGCCTCCGGAATCGGGCAGTTGGAAGAATAATGCTCATGCTGATGATATAGATTATCAGATAGAAGCCGACTTCTCCGGTTTGATGAGCCCGGGGATGCCGAATGTCGCGACGGAGATAGGAGAGAAGATTGGACATATAATGAATTATGGCGATGGGCTTTATGGCGGACTTTATGTGGGAGCGATGTATTCTCTTGCTTTTATATCAACAGATATTTACTATATAGTTACTGAAGCACTTAATGTTATTCCTGCCGAGAGTCGTTATCATCAATGTATGAGTGATGTTATTAAATGGTATTTAAAGTATCCTGATGATTGGAAACAGACATGGGCGGAAGTTCAGAAACATTACGCGGAAGATAAGATGTGTCCTGATGGAGTATTTGCTCCTTTTAACATAGATGCTGTAGTTAATAGCGCGTATATTGTAATTGGTTTGCTTTATGGCGAAGGAGATTTCTCAAAAACATTGGATATCTCAACCCGTTGCGGACAAGATTCTGATTGTAATCCGGCGAGCGCTGCCGGTATATTAGGAACAATTTTGGGTTACAGCCATATTCCTGAGTATTGGAAAGAGAATCTTTATGAGGTAGAGGACAGAGATTTTGCCTACACGACTATTTCTTTAAATAAAGTTTACCGGATGAGTTTTAATCAGGCACTGGAAAATATTGAAAGAAATGGTGGAAAGGTGAACGATAAGGACGTGATTATTAAAGTTCAAAAATCGAATAGTGTTCCATTGGAGCAAGGTTGTGAGAATATGTATCCCATACAGAAACGGAGTATAGAAAAAGAGGTTGGTGACATGGGCGACTTTACCTTTGATGGTAATGGGGTGATGCTTAATGTTACAGTTAACGCAAAACGTAATGATTATGTGGCTCTTGTTGAAATCTATTTGGATGGAAAACTGACAGAGACTCGTAAACTTCCTGTTGATTTTCATGATCGAACAGCTGAGTTGTATTGGAATCCGCAAATCCCTATGGACAAGCACACTTTAACTTTTAAATGGGTGAATCCTGAAGATGGAGCTACGGTTAAGTGTGGGCATGGCATCGTTTATTCTAATAAGCCATATATTAATCCTTATAAATAAAATACTATGTTTATTGTAAATAGTTATGTTGTCGCGGTTTTATTCTGTGTAGTAACCATGCTTTGTTGGGGCTCTTGGGGAAACACGCAGAAGTTGGCTGCCAAGACTTGGCGTTATGAGTTCTTCTATTGGGACTATGTAATAGGAGTGCTTCTTTGTTCTGTTATTTTTGCCTTTACGCTGGGCAGTATCGGCAGTGTGGGCAGAAGTTTTATTCCGGATTTGGCGCAGGCAACTCCGAATAATATACTTAGTGCGTTTATTGGCGGTGTGGTATTTAATGCTGCCAATATACTTTTGTCTGCCGCTATCTCACTTTGTGGGTTGTCGGTTGCTTTTCCTGTCGGCATTGGTTTGGCGTTAGTGTTAGGTGTACTTATAAATTATATTGGAGCGGCGAAAGGTGAGCCTGCCTATATATTTATCGGAGTAGTATTGATTGTTATAGCCATTATATTAAATGGTGTAGCGTATAAAAAGGCGCAGAAGACTTCTGCCAAGTTGACTACCAAGGGAATAACCATTTCAATTATTGCCGGTGTTATTATGGCACTTTTTTTTAGATTTGTAGCAGCTTCAGTTGACTTGAATAATTTTGCTCATCCGGAGTCCGGTAAAATGACTCCATATACCGCGGTGTTCATTTTTTCATTAGGAGTGTTCTTAAGTACGTTTATTTTTAATGGCATAGCTATGAAACATCCGGTTAATGGGGAGCCTGTTTCCGCAAAAGATTATTTCAAGGGTGATACAAGGACTCATTTGGTTGGTATGCTGGGAGGTATTATTTGGTGTATTGGTGAGTCATTTAGTATGATTGCTTCAGAAAAGGCCGGAGCTGCTATATCTTATGGATTGGGTCAAGGAGCTACGTTAGTTTCTGCTTTATGGGGAATACTTGTTTGGAAAGAGTTTAAAGGTGCTCCAAAGATATCAAATCGGCTGAACTTAGCCATGTTTACTCTATTTGTCATCGGCTTGGGATTCCTGATTTATGCCGGAGCTTAAAACAATAATGTTTATTTATCTTAACGTGATGAAATAACAGAGAGCTCACGCGGAAACCTACAAAGGTAGAATAGGGACTTATAGCATGTTGGTAAGGTGTTTTACCCTTTTTGTTTGATCCATTAAAATGGTCATAAAGAGATGGAGGAAAAGTCATCCGTATGAACCGGTCAACTCATCCGTATAAACCGTTCAATTCATGCGGATGAACTTGTCAACTCATCCGCATGAGTTGAGCAACTCATCCGCGTCAGTTTTCATCTTCATCCGCATCAAGGTAATAGCTTATATAGTTGAACTCTCTAAAACAGTGTCTACGATTAAGAAGAAGCAAAGTTCGTAGTAAAGAAAGGTGTGTACGTTAATCTTTTTTTATCTTAAAACATAGAAATGGATAGAAATATCTTTTATCTTTGTCGTAAAACAAAAGCAATTTGTCATTATGAGTTTCTTTAGTAACCTATTTAAAAAGAAAGAATCAGTTGAGGCAAGTACTAATAAATGGCAGTTTACCGGTACTCCAAAAGAGAAAGATGTGACTATCACCTTCAAAGAAGATGATTTACCTGCAGTAGCGGTAATTAATGAAAGTTTATTGGATTTTGTTGATAAGGCTTCTTATCCATACAATTTTTCTATTATCATTCAGTGTAATGAGTCTATGAATAATGGCTTGCCAACTGAAAATGAATTAGCTGCCTTAGCTAATTTTGAAGGAGCTATTAAAAAAGATATAGAAGGTGACGCGGATAACCCCAATGCTTTGTTCTTCTGTTTGGTTTCATGGAACGAGACGCGCGAAATGATATGGAAAGTCAAAAATCCTGAGCCTGTACGCAAATACATGACGGATATTCAAAATCAGAAGATGTGTGTCCGTGAGTTTGATTTCTCTGTCGATGAAGATGCTGATTGGGAGCAGACAAACTGGTATTTTGATGAGTTGCGGAAAGCAAAATGCAATGAAAACAAATAACTTGCGCTGATGTTCATAGTTATTGCTTGCATGTGTTCCGGTATTCTTGTCGGCTTCCTGACAAAGGGAAAGCCGTTTAAATATACTCAGCCGATACTGACCTTTTTAATATGGGCTCTTTTATTCCTATTGGGTATAAGTGTAGGAAGTAATCAGCGTGTAATGAATAGTCTGACTTCAATAGGGTTGGAAGCATTGTTGATTACGGTAATGGCAACTTTAGGCAGCTGCTTGGCAGCTAAAGCCCTGCTGATGTATTTAAATAGGAAGAAGAAATGAAAGGTAGTGTTCTCATTGTTATATTTTTCCTTATAGGTGTGTTCCTTGGATATGTCCATGTGGTTCCGGCAACTTTTGAGGTCGATGACTATACTTTCTATGCACTTTGTGTTCTTCTCTTTGTCGTTGGTTATAGCATTGGGAGCGATGTCGGTATAATTACAAAGTTTAAACAACTGAATCCGGGATATGCATTGCTTCCTTTGATGACATTCTTAGGAACGATAGGCGGCAGTTTGGTTGTTAGTTTGATTCTTCCTCAGAGAAGTGCTCCTGATTGTATGGCTGTTGGCTCCGGTTTTGCTTATTATTCTTTATCAAGTATATTTATTACTCAATATAAAGGCGTAGAATTGGGAACTATTGCTTTGATTTCTAATATTTTGAGAGAACTGTTAACGTTGCTTTTGGCTCCATTGCTCGTTAGGTTTTTTGATAAGTTAGCTCCAATAGCGGCCGGTGGCGCGACAACAGCCGATACCACTTTGCCTATTATCTCAAAAACATGTGGTCGGGAGCTAATACCTCTTTCTATTTATCATGGTTTCTTAATTGATTTTAGTGTTCCTTTTGTGGTAACATTTTTCTGTAGCTTGTAATGTATGAAGAAGATTTTATGTGCTTTGTTTTTGATTCTTATGTTTCCTGTATGTGTTATTGCTCAGGAAGAAGAGGAAGAGCTATTCCCAACGGTGCGTGGGGTTATTTTTGATACAGATTGGTGGACAGATGTAGATGACGCGGTTGCGCTGCGGGTTTTACTTAAGGAAGATGAAGCAGATGTAGTAGAATTGAATGGCATAGTGATTGATGCAGTAGGACCTCTGTCGGTGGTATCGCTTGATCGCTTCCTCTCGCATGAAGGTTTGGATGGTATGACAATAGGCATAGATAAGTATGCTACAGATTATACGGGTAAACCGGCATATCATACCGTTTGTATAAAGAACACGGAGCAAAGTACATATTTGTCAAACAGTGACGCGGAGGATTGTGTCTCTTATTATCGCCGTACTTTAGTGCTTGTTCCTGACGAGGAACAGATTGATATTATTTGTGTAGGTTATCCGAATGCGTTGAGTCGTTTGTTGGATAGTAAGGCAGATAGCATATCAAAGTTAAATGGCGTAGCTTTAGTTAAATCTAAAGTTCGGCGTATTTGGATGATGGCAGGTAATTATCCCAATGGTAAGGAGAATAACTTTGCCCGGACTGCCAGAAGCAGAAAAGCAGGAGCAAATGTTTGTTTGAAATGTCCTGTTCCGATTTATTTCTTGGGATATAATGTGGGAGTTGGTATTTACGCAGGAGGAGGATTCCAACCTGATGATTTGCTTTATAAAATACTATATGCGCATGGAGGCAAAAGAGAAGCCGAGAAAGGACGTTCGGCAGGGGGGGCAATGTTGACACATTTAGCGTGTATCGGCGATCCGGAAGAAGCTGGATATGATGTGGTCCGAGGGACGAATAGAGTGAACCCTGTCACGGGTGCTAATACATTTACTCCATCGGCAACAGGAAAGCATTATTATGTGAAAAAGAAAAAGCCCAACTTGTGGTATCAATTACGTTTAGAGGAATTGCTTCATTGATTAAAGTGAACCTGCGAACTTATCGCGTGTATTCAATTCATCATAAAGAGAGAGCGTGAATTGATGCCTATAAACCGGCTGACTCATACGGGGTACCGGATAAAAACATTAGGTTCATAGATTCAACATGACCTTTTTTATGTATATTCAAAAAAATAAGTAAAAAGTTTCATAATTTGGATGATTATTCGAAAAAGTACCGTATATTTGCCGATGTATTAGAATATTTATAAGATTATGAAGAATAAGAACAAAAGACTGGAGACAATCAAGGTTATTATTTCCAGTAAAGAATTAGGCAGTCAAGAAGAGTTATTGTTTGAGTTGAGAAAAGAAGGTTTTAAGTTGACACAGGCTACGCTTTCTCGTGACTTGAAACAGCTGAAAGTAGCTAAGGCAGCAAATTCAAATGGCAATTATGTTTATGTGTTGCCTAATGACACGATGTACCGACGTAATACACAGCAGTATTCTGTGAACGATTTACTGACTCATAGCGGATTTGTCTCCATTGATTTCTCAACAAAAGTTGCTATTATTAAAACTCGTCCGGGGTATGCGGGAAGCCTCGCTTATGATATTGATAATTTTGGCTTTGATGAAATTTTAGGAACGGTAGCAGGTGATGATACTGTTTTGTTGGTAGTCCGTGAAGACTGCAGTGAGGCACAAATAAAGAGTGCGCTTACGATATTGATTCCTAACATTCAATAATAAGTTTTTTATATCGTATAGCAATGGAATTAAAAGATATTGATGTGATGGTAGCCGATTCCTCATACGAGGTGTATGTAGATACTATATTGGATACCATCCGCGAGGCGGCTAAAGTTCGTGGAACCGGAATCGCTGAGCGTACACATGAATATGTAGCTACAAAAATGAAAGAAGGCAAAGCGATTATAGCTCTTTACGGAACCGACTTTGCCGGATTTTCTTATATAGAATCATGGGGTAATAAGCAGTATGTTGCTACTTCCGGTTTAATAGTTCATCCGAAATATAGGGGAATAGGACTTGCCAGAAGAATCAAAAGCGCGTCTTTTCGTTTGGCAAGAATGCGTTGGCCTCATGCTAAAATCTTTAGTTTAACCAGTGGAGCGGCTGTTATGAAGATGAACACTCAGTTGGGGTATCTTCCCGTTACATTTAATGAGTTGACTGATGATGATGCATTTTGGAAAGGCTGTGAGGGATGTATAAATTATCCTATTCTCAAATCAAAGAATCGTAAGTTTTGTATTTGTACGGCTATGCTGTATGATCCGGACTTACATAAAGGTGAAGAAGAAATTTAATTGTTAAGAAGATGGGTAAAAAGAAAGTTGTTGTGGCATATAGTGGCGGTTTGGATACATCGTATACGGTAATGTATCTTGCCATGGAAAAGGATTATGAGGTATATGCTGTTTCTGCTAATACGGGAGGTTTTAGTGGAGAGCAGTTAAAAAATAATGAAGAGAACGCTTATAAGTTGGGGGCAACCAAATATGTAACCTTGGATGTTACGCAAGAATATTATGAGAAGAGTTTGAAATATATGATATTCGGGAATGTACTTAGAAATAATTGCTATCCGATATCGGTGTCTTCTGAACGTATATTTCAAGCTATCGCAATTGCGAGATATGCAAAAGAAATAGGCGCGGATGCCATTGCTCATGGCTCAACAGGGGCAGGAAATGATCAAATTCGTTTTGATATGACTTTTTTAGTGATGGCGCCCGGAATTGAAATCATTACTCTTACTCGCGATAAAGCTCTCACCAGAAAAGAAGAAGTTGATTATTTGAATGCACATGGATTTAACGCAGATTTTGCAAAGTTGAAGTATTCTTATAATGTGGGCATTTGGGGAACCAGTATTTGCGGTGGAGAACTCTTAGATTCCGAGAAAGGTTTGCCGGAGGAAGCGTATCTCAAGCATGTAACCCGTCATGAGGAAGCGGAGTTGAAAATTAAGTTTGAGAAAGGGGAAATTGTCGCTGTCAACGATGAGCCTTTTACGGATAAGATTAAGGCGATTCAGAAGATTGAGGAGATGGGAGCGGCTTATGCTATCGGACGTGATTGTAATGTAGGCGATACTATTATTGGCATTAAAGGGCGTGTAGGATTTGAAGCCGCTGCTCCTAAATTGATTATTGAAGCACATCGCTTGCTTGAAAAATATACATTAAGCAAGTGGCAACAATATTGGAAAGATCAGGTAGGGAATTGGTATGGCATGTTTTTACATGAAAGTCAATATTTAGAACCTGTCATGCCGGACATTGAAGCTATGCTTACAAGTAGTCAGCGCAATGTAAATGGTACTGCGATTTTGAAACTTCGTCCTTTTGGATTCGAGACAGTTGGAGTTGATTCTCCGGATGATTTGTTGAAGAGTAAGTTGGGTGAGTATGGTGAAATGCAGCATGGTTGGACTGCCGAAGAAGCTAAGGGCTTTATTAAGGTGACAAGTACGCCTTTGAGAGTTTACTATGGTATTCATCCCGATGAAAAACGCTAAATTAACTTTAAAAGATATGTAATGATTAAAGCCGGAATTATAGGAGGAGCTGGTTATACGGCAGGTGAATTGATTCGTTTGCTTATTAATCATCCCGATGTTGAGATTAAGTTTGTCAATAGTACGAGTAATGCAGGTAATAAGATAACTTCCGTTCATGAAGGACTTTATGGAGAAACAGAATTAAGCTTTACCGATGAGTTACCTTTGGATGAGATAGATGTTCTTTTTATTTGTAGTGGTCATGGTGATTCAAAGAGGTTTATTGAAAGTCATCAAATCACGGAAGATTTAAAGATTATAGATTTAAGCATGGATTATCGGTTGAAAGCCGAAGGAAATGATTTTATTTATGGGCTTCCGGAATTGAATCGTCGTGCTATTTGTCATAGTAGGCATGTAGCTAATCCCGGATGTTTTGCTACTTGCGTACAACTTGGTTTATTGCCTTTGGCTAAAGCTTTGTTGTTGAATGATGATGTATTTGTAAATGCGATTACCGGTAGCACGGGAGCCGGTGTAAAGCCCGGACAGACCAGCCATTTCAGTTGGAGGAATAATAACTTAAGTATTTATAAACCTTTTGAACATCAACATGTTCCTGAAATAAAGCAGTCTTTGAAGCAACTGCAGAACAGTTTTAATTCCGATATAAATTTTATCCCTTATCGGGGAGATTTCCCTCGGGGTATTTTCGCGACATTGTTAGTGAAGAATACGATGAGTGAGGATGAGCTGTATAAGCTATATGAAGATTATTATGCGGAAGATTCGTTTGTTTTTGTTGTTAAAGAAAATATCGACTTGAAACAGGTAGTTAATACCAATAAGTGCTTGCTCCATTTAGAGCGTCATGGAGATGATAAATTATTGATAGTTTCTTGCATTGATAATTTGTTGAAAGGCGCGAGCGGAACAGCCGTTCATAACATGAACCTGATATTTAACTTGGAGGAAACAATAGGATTAAAACTGAAACCATCGGCTTTTTAATTTGTTTTTAATATGAAACTTTTTGATGTATATCCTTTGTTTGATATCAATATAGTCAAAGGAAAAGGTTGCCACGTTTGGGATGACGAAGGAACTGAATATCTCGACTTGTATGGTGGCCATGCAGTTATTTCAATCGGTCATTCGCACCCTCATTATGTGGAAATGCTGAGTAAGCAGGTTGCGCAACTCGGATTTTATTCTAATTCTGTTATCAATAAGTTACAACAAGAGGTTGCCGATAAGTTAGGTGGAATGTCGGGTTATGACGATTATCAGTTGTTTCTTATCAATAGCGGGGCGGAAGCGAACGAGAACGCGTTAAAATTAGCCTCTTTTTATAACGGCAGGAAGCGTGTTCTTTCTGTTAATAAGGCTTTTCATGGGCGTACTTCTTTAGCTGTTGAAGTAACGAATAATCCTGCGATTACGGCTCCTATCAATGATAATGGGCATGTAACATTTCTCCCTATGAATGACATTGAAGCGTTTAAGACCGAACTGGCAAAGGGAGATGTATGTGCTGTCGTTATAGAAGGTATTCAAGGCGTCGGAGGTATTCGCTTGCCTGAAGCAAAGTTTTTGCAAGAGTTGAGTAAAGCATGCTCCGATACAGACGCAGTATTGGTTTTAGATGAGATACAGTCGGGTTATGGCCGTTCGGGTAAATTCTTTGCTCACCAGTATGCAGGCATTCGTCCTGATATAATTACGGTGGCAAAAGGTATTGGCAATGGCTTCCCTATGGGAGCGGTACTGATAAGTTCGAAATTCTGGCCTACTTATGGGCAGTTGGGTACTACTTTTGGAGGGAATCATCTGGCATGTACAGCGGCTGTTGCCGTACTTGATGTGATGAAAGAAGAACATTTAATAGAGAATGCTGAGGTTGTAGGGGCATATTTATTGGAGGAATTGCAGAAGATAGCTTCTCTACGTTCTGATACGATAAAAGAAGTCCGTGGACGGGGTTTAATGATTGGCATTGAGTTTAAAGATCCGGCGAAAGAACTCAGAAAACGTCTTCTGTTTGAACAACATATCTTTACCGGCTTCAGTGGAACAAGTGTTCTTCGTTTGTTACCGCCACTTTGTTTATCAAAGGAAGAAGCAGACGTGTTCTTAGATCGTTTTAAGAAAGTTTTGTAGTTTAATGAGTGTTACTTCAGAAAGTCACCGGAATGAGTTCGTTTCTTTTACAATTATTTTTACGCCTTCCGGACCTTTGACAGTAGTAGAAACTTTCCCATTCGCCTCTTTCTGATGTTTGATGTAAACAGGCCCTTGGGGAGTGGGGTAAGTTCCCTCTGCCCATTGTAATTTTCCTAAATGCGGAGTGATGGTAAGTTCTTCACATCCTGCTTTTGTTATTTCTACTCCAAGTATACGATGACTCATCCAAGCCGTTGGTCCGGATGCCCATCCGTGGCAAAGGCTGTGACGGTATCCCGGATAACAATACGCACCAAAATCACCGTGTATATCTTTCTTTCCTGCAGGAACAAATTCATCGATTCCAGCAGCGTCTTTTGTCCAGTCGAGATTGAAATCTTCCCAGAAAGAAGTTGCGCCTAAGTCAAGCATCCCGCCCCAAAACCGACTGATAATATCCATTGCTTCCTGATACTTACCATCCAATGCTAATGCTTCGAGCATGTAATATCCGTAGAATGTGGAGAAATTCTTTGGACCATCCACGCTGATATATTTGTCACAAGCCTCTTTAGGGCTCATTGTTCCTGCAATAGCCATAAGAGCCGCGGCCTGTTTCAGGCCGTTAGGGTCGGGAGTTTGTTTCTTTAAACGTTGAACTATGGCTTTACATTTTGTTGCGTGAGCATTGTCGTTTAAAATGTTACAGAGTATTTCCGCGTCCTTCATAGCCCATATCATTAAAGCTCTGTAACCGGCAGTAACACCTTCCGGATTGTTATTTGAAGGCCAGTCGAGGAAATGATCTCCGATGGTCTCATTGCCTTCTTCGTCTACTTTATCATTAATCTGGTCTATCAATCCTATGATATACGGTTTATGTTTCTGTAGAAAAGCGGTGTTCTTGTTTTGCATGTACCAATCATGCTGAATGATGAGATACCATAAGGAATAAGCGCTCATGTCATTCAACCAGCTTGGAAGAGGAAAGTATTTACATGCTAAGTCTAAACTTGAATAGAAAGAATCGTCATTGCCGAAGACAGTGGCAATAGAAGATGTTTCCGGATGCATGTCGCCTAACCAGATTAGGCGATCTCGTTTAATGCCATCCCAAATGTTTTCCTGCATATTTAAATGAATAGTGTAAGCACCCGTTTCCCATATCTTTGTAAGTCGGTCGTCACTGCATTTAAACGAACCGACCCAAGGAATATTGCGGAAGCGGAAAATAGCCGATGCTTCTTTTATTTCAATTTGACGGTTCGGGCTGATTAAATCAATCCGGACAAAACGAAATCCGGTATTTCCGAATTCTATCATACCCATTTGCGGAATACTCAGAATGGCATCACGAATGGCATGGTCGTTGGTTCCTTCACCAATAGGATTATAATCGTCGCCTTTATAAAGTTCGCAACAAGTTTCTTCGACAGATTCCCCGAAACGAAGACGTATTTGCGCCGGATATTTATGGTCGCTTGTACCGAACATCATCTTTATGCCACCGTGCAGTTCCCTCCCATAGTCAAGAATGATGGAGGCTGTATCCGCGGAAGTAGTCTGCATGCGACACATGTTTTTGTTTCCCAACTGATTCTGTCCGTCTGAGAGCATGGTGAGTATATGCTCTCCTTTTACCGCGTCATGATTGTTGACCCACACCACTCGGCGTGGAGCGATGTATAGACGAGTCAGCTTGTCCATGCGTATATTAGCGGTGTCGTTTTTAAATACCGGAGGAAAATTGATTTGCGCGAATGCAGGGAGTATAAAAAGTGCTCCAAGTGCGAATAAAAGTATCTTTTTCATTTATTTGATTCAAGTTTATTTATAATGCAAAGATACAAAAAATTATGATTATTTGCTAACCTTCCTTTTAATATCTTTTTGCTTTTGCAAGATAATATCGTATTTTTGCGTCACTATTTCAATTCTGAACTGATGAAGAGTTCTTCCAATCAGATAGACATGTTACATGGCCCGTTGTTGAGTAAGATCCTGATGTTTGCCATTCCCTTGGCTGCCAGCAGTGTCTTACAGCAGCTCTTTAATTCTATTGATATTGCTGTTGTAGGAAAGTTTGCCAGTAGTGAAGCTCTTGCTGCCGTAGGAAGCAATTCTCCGGTCATCAGTCTGTTGGTCAATTTGTTTGTTGGTATTTCGGTTGGCGCGAACGTTATCATTGCCAATCATATCGGCCAACGAGATAATCAGCGTATTCGCGATGCGGTCAATACCGTTACCGTACTCGCCTTGTTTAGCGGTATCATTCTTCTGTTTGTTGGTTTGCTGGTAGCTCGTCCCATTCTGGAAGCGATTGATACTCCCCAAAACATTATTGATCTTTCTACGCTCTATCTGCGTATTTATTTCCTTGGCATGCCGTTTTTGATGATTTATAATTTTGGCGCGGCTGTTCTTCGAAGTATGGGAGACACCAAGCGACCGCTCTATTGCTTAATCATAGCGGGTGTTATCAATACAATTCTTAATCTTATTTTGGTTATTGGCTTTGATATGAGCGTGGCAGGTGTGGCTATAGCTACCGTTATTGCCAATGGAGTGAGTGCTGCCATGATTGTTCATTTGCTGATACATGAGGAAGGACCATTCCAATTGCGTTGGAAAGAAACGCGTATCAAGAAGCAGGAGTTGAATAAGATGCTGAATATAGGTATACCGGCCGGACTTCAGGGAATGGTTTTCTCTATATCCAATGTTGTTCTTCAGTCGGCTGTTAACAGCTTTGGCTCTGATGCCGTGGCAGGAAGCGCGGCTGCGCTCAATTTCGAATTCTATTGCTATTTCATGATTAGCGCGTTTGATGGGGTGGCTGTTACGTTCATCGGACAGAATTATGGCGCTGGACAGACGGAGCGATGTAAGAAAATATTTTGGATGTGTATGGGACTCGGTGTTTTGTCTTGTGGATTATTAAATATACTTTTTTTCCGGCAAGACAGGTTCTTTTTGAATTTGTTTACTTCCGATCCTAATGTAGTTTCGTATGGCGTTATTCGTATGAAAGTGGTTTTGCTTACCCAGTGGTTGGCTTGTAGCTATGAAATAGCAGGATCAGCGTTAAGAGGATTGGGACATTCTGTCTTGCCCGCGGTGCTTACTATCTTCGGTACGTGTCTGTTAAGATTAGGTTGGGTATATTTTGTCGTTCCTCATTATCATCAGTTTGACATTGTTTTATTGGTATATCCCATTTCGTGGATTATCACGGGAATAATGGTTTGCGTGGCTTATGTTGTAATTACTAAAAAAATATTCAGATAAATGATGTTAGAAGTTGGATTAGTACATACCAGTACATTGGTTGTAGATGAAAAGAGTACGGCTCTCGCCATGGGGTCGGGAGATATGGAGGTATTGGCGACACCGGTTATGATGGCTTTGATGGAGAATGCTGCCATGCTTGCGGTTGCCGGTCGGTTGCCTGAAGGGAGTACCACGGTAGGTGGGCATATCGAGTCGTCTCATCTTCATCCGTCGAAGGTAGGAACTGTGGTTACGGCTACTGCTGTCTTAGAGAAGATAGAGGGTCGTAAACTTTATTTTCATGTGGAAGCTCGTCAGGGAGAAATGGTTATTGGCGAGGGGACTCATCTTCGTTTCATGGTGGACAGAGAAAGGTTCCTATTGAAACTTTAACGGTTCATTCTCTTCCGTCCACACCCCACATCATTTTGTTGTGAAGGGTATCGAAGAAAGAGTGTCCTAATCGCTTAATTAGTTTGACGGTATAGGGAGCCTTCTTTATAATTAACTTGCTGCCTTGACGACAAGTTTCACTTCTTCCGTCAATGGCAACTAAAAAATTATGACTTCGGCTCTCCACTTCGAGCGTAATGACGCAATCGTTGGTCAGTACGATGGGACGCATGTTTAAGCTGTGGGGGGCAACCGGTGTCATGGCAATCGTATTACTTTGCGGGACTATGATTGGGCCTCCCACACTTAGCGAATAGGCGGTGGAACCGGTAGGTGTCGCTATGATTAAACCATCGGCCTGATAGGTGCTTAGGTAGATGCCATTGACGGTGGTGTGTATGGAAATCATGGACGAACTATCTCGTTTCAGAACAGAGATTTCGTTAAGCCCGTATGGATACCCCCGTAGCGGTTGCTCCGGACATACCACATGCAGAAGGTTTCTTTCTTCTATTTGATAACGATGATTGAAGATGTCATCGAATGTCTTCTCCATGTCTTTGGGCGATGTGTCTGCTAAGAAGCCGAGTCGACCGGTATTAATGCCAAGGATAGGTATTCCTCTTTCTCCTACATTACTGGCTGCTTGTAAAAAAGTGCCGTCTCCTCCAATGCTCAATACCATGTCTGCCTCGTAGTCTGAGCCATGAAAGACACCGTCCGCTTGGATTCTCATACCAAGTTTATCGACGAGATATTGATAGAAGTCGCGCGCGACAACCAACTTAGCTCCTTTCATCTTGAGCAGTGAAAGAAGTTGCTCGATATAGACTGTTTTGTTGGCTTGAAATATATTTCCGAACAGCGCGAATGTTAAATTCCTCTTGTCCATACTTTTTTATTCATTATATGAGCAAATATAGAGAAAATAGTAAGCAGTACAAAGATTTCTCTTAAAAAATGAACTTTCTACCGTTTGTTTTTGGTTAACGTGAGTGGAACGAATTTAAGTTGTGTGCACTGCGCGTCACTGTCTCTTTGGGGAATACCAACCTTAACCGACTACTACTCCGATACGTACAAACGCTTGAAGTGATACGGATGAGTTGGGCAGTTCATGCGTATGAGTTGAATGATTCATCCGCGTGAGTTGTTGAACTCATACGTATCAATCACACAACAGATACGTATTGATT
>NZ_JAJLQX010000028.1 GCF_021295095.1 Phocaeicola oris | reverse complement strand
TACTGCTTTGTCTGTTTGTCATTCTTTCAAAGATCGATGCGCTCCCTTGCGGAAAGCGGGTACAAAGGTAGAACAACTTTAAATAACACGCAAATCTTTTTATGCTTTTTTTTAACTTATTTCCATCTTACAATAACAATACGCTGATTCTCAATATGCTAGAGACGAAAAAGATTTCGGGAACGTGCCCGGAGAAGCAAAAGAAAATACGCGAACTGACGATCGCGGCATTGAAAAGACGCGCAAAGGAAGGATAAAAGCGATGAGCAGGGGGGCGCAAATCGTATTACCGCTAATGATATATTGAAGTGTTACACCAATAAAACAAATGTTTATACCATGAAATTACATCTCTTAACGCTGATAAACCTTTTTGTAATTTGCGAATAAATAATATCAAAATGATTTGGTCTATGGATTTTCTTTTATTATAATTGCAAAAGAGAAATGTATATATCATATATACATAAAAAGGAACGAAATCTCGATTGCTCACCACAACAACAAGATTTGCTCCCGTAATCTTAAGAAACGAGGATGGCATCAAAACCGAAACAAGACCTAAGTAATTGAGATGACTAAATAACTACAAGATCTTTTTCTGTTAAAAGTCTTTTAATCTAATTTCAAAATGAAAAAAAAGATATTTTCTATTGTTGCATTAATTGCATTCACCTGTATTTGCTCATGTTCGCATATCAAAACATTCAAAGATGCAAAGACTTTTGATTTTTCCGACTTTAAAGAGACAAAAGATTTGAAAGGGACTACATTAGAATTTGACAGTATAATAATGAGGCCTTCTTTAATTCTTACGCATGATTCTATATTACTAACTATCGAATACAACAGAGAGAAACTTGTTAACTTGTATAATTTGAGGACAAAAAAGATGGTTGGAGAAAAAATTACTCATGGACAAGGTCCAGACGATATGCTTATCCCCAAATTCATGAATAGCAATGACTCCCTATTGTTAATCTATGACGTTGGGACATCTACAGTCTTCGAATATGCATGGTTAGATTTTATTAATGATCCTAATCCTACACCATTGAACAAAGTGAAATTAGATACTCGGATATTCTTTGGATTGCAAAAAATATCCAATCACTATATCGGGAATAATTATATAAAGAGTAATCGGTTTACTTTGTTTGATAAGAATGGAAAAAATATTAAGGAATTCATTGCTTATCCATATGCTCCATACGCTATGACAAACGTTGAGAAAAGGGAAGCTTATAGTACAAGTTTGTTATCAAACGGGATTGATAAAATCGCTTTATTCTATAACGTAACCGATTTAATCGAAATATACGATATAAATGGAAATTTACAGAAGCGTCTTCATGGACCAAAACATTATCTTCCTCATTTCAAAGAACATAATGATGGAACTATAAGTAAAGCTTTGGCTGAAAAAGGGAACTTTGACACCTATTTCTCTCCAATAGATTGGGGAGACAAAATTATGGCTCTCTTCCAAGATACCCCTTATGATGAAACAAATCCAAATATAACTCCTAAACTTATGACGTTTTCATGGAAAGGTAAGCCTCTGACTGTATATAATTTGGATTGTTCTATCTTCACTTTTTGTATTAATAAAAAAACAAATAAACTATATGGAATTAGCAACAACCCGGAATTTCACATAGTTGAATTTAATTTATGAAAAGAATAAGATTACTATCTCTCTACCGGTATTCATTATAACATTATCATGCCAAATAATAAAGAGAATATTTGTTCTATTATTCAGGAATAGGAGAATAAAAGAAATAATTATCTGCCTTCTGATTACTTATTCAAAGTCATCAGTATAAACTCCCAAAATGATACGCATGAACCGAGTAACTCATGCGCATGAACCGAACAACTCATACGCATGAACCGGGCAACTCATACGGATCAGTTTTCATCTTCATACGCATCGGTATGCAAACTCCTCTTTATCATGGTTAACGCATTCCTTGCAAGTTAGTAAAATCATCAGATGACTTGGACAATTTTGCTTATAAATGTATTCTGAGAACAATCGGAATGGCAAATGTATCAAATATGCAACTATCATTCCTTACCATATAAGGGAGTTTATTTTTTGAATGATGATATATGGATCATCGTGTTATCACTAATGATATATTGAAGTGTTACACCAATAAAACAAATGTTTATACCATGAAATTACATCTCTTAACGCTGATAAACCTTTTTGAAATTTACGAATAAAAAATATCAAAATAATTTGGTCTATTGATTGTCTTTTATTATAATCGCAAAAGAAAAAAGTATAATTATTATACATAAAAAGGAACGAACTCTTGATTGCTTATCACAACAACAAGATCCGCTCCCGTAACCTTTAAGAAAGGAAAAATGCTCTCTGCGCATTTCAAAAGCACAAAATATGAAAGTAAAATTATTTACAGCATTTGGAATAGCATCCTTACTGCTCTCCTGTTCCCCGAAACAGCAAACTGATACTATAACGAATATCAACGTAACAACTACGGACGGGAGCAAGATATTTCTTTCGGAATATAGCAACAGCGTCTCGTATCTTCCACTGGAAACGAATGACTCATCATTAATTGGAAGAATTGAAAGGTTCAGAATATTTGGTAACAAACTGACAATAATAGCTAATAAATCACTGATGACATTTGATTTGAATTCCGGCAAATATTTGACTACTATCAGTAAAGTGGGAAATGCTCCGGACAACTATGTATCCATAGAAGACGCACTGATTGACACGAAGACTCACTATATTGAAATATTGGATTCGAATGGTGGCAAGATATGTATTTATAATGAAAAAGGTGAATTTGTCCGCTCTACTCCTATTCCTTTCAAGGCTTTCTCTTTCTATAAGATAGATGAACAGAACTATTATTTCAAGCAAAACGTGTGGGCGGCTGAACGGAAATCGACAGTGATACATTATAGTCTGAAAGACCAAAAGATAGAAAAACAGATACTTCCGTTCGATGAACATCTGGCCAAATATTATTACATTTTGGAGAAAAACAATTTCTCGATGCAAAGAGATAATTTACTATATTTCTCATGTCCTGTCGATACTATATATAATGTCCGCAATAACGCCATGGCAAAATTCCATTATGATTTTGGAAAGCAGACTGTGCCAAAATCTTTCTATGAGAAATCGTTTGCCGATATAATGGAATTTAACATGGAAGCAGAAAAATACGACTATGTATTCTATGCTCAAAACTTTGTATCGAACGATACTTATTTAATACTTTCATACCTTTATAAAGGAAAAACCTTTTTCAACTTCTATAATACCGATGCTGCACAAAGTCAGTCGGGCTGCATTATTTCAGATGATTTAAATAAACTGACAGATATGGAACTGAATCCGGATAATACAAATTACGCGATGAATAATAAATATCTGTATTATCTTATTACTCCCGATCAGTTCACTGAAATCACGAAAGACAATGAGTCACTTCTAAAAGTTATAGCAGATAATCAGATTACAGAACAATCCAATCCTATCTTAGTAAAATGCGAACTAAAGTAAAAAAAGATGCCTCCAAAATATTGTATTATGAAATACATTACTAATCTTTTTATTGCGGTTCTTTGTTGCATGGTTTACACTTGCACTAATCAGCAAGGTCAGGTAGACCGCCATTTATCCAAAAGGAACAAAATAGTTTATGTAAAAGATAAAATAAAGGGGATACCTATTGAAGATGTCTTAATTGGCAAAAACGGCTATCCATACATATTTGATAATTATTTGATTATCAAAGATCCCAGAGCTATCGATAAACTGATTAATGTTTTCGACGCAAAAACGTTTAAACTCCTTGGACGTACAGGAGATTTGGGACAAGGACCGAAAGAAATATCCATGTTGATGGATCTGTTTTGGAATAATGAAAAGAAAGAATTATACGCGATAGATACCGGAAGCCAAAATATCTATTCGTTTAACATAGACAGTGTGACAGACAATCCGAATTATCAACCGGACATTAAACAGAAAATCAATTCCGGTTCCTGTCCGTTGGAAATTAACTACGTGAATGATACCTTATCATACTGTCAAGCAGCCAATAAAGTCTCATCAAAACCAGTAATCTGGGAAGTGAGACTTGGAAAATATAATATGATTACAGGAGACTTAAAAGTTATAAAATACGATGGGCCGGATATGAATCCCAAAAGGGCTCGTGTCTCTGCTTCGGAGAAATACAAAAGGATTGTCGTATGTAGCAATCGCTTTGACATTATGTCCATATTGGACTTCAATGAAAAACTGATTTGTAATGTATATGGCCCCAACTGGAAAAAGCAAGCAGATGATATAGATCATTATAAAACAACCTTATTTTATAATGGGAAAATTCTTGCTTTATACAGCGGAAACAGACAGTCCGAACAAATGTACCCTACACAAGTCATTATCTATTCCCTTAACGGAGAGTATATCAAAACGCTCGACGTGGGCTATCAAATCGGCGCTGTTGCCGCAGATGAACAGAACCACCGATTGATATTCAGCTTTGATGATGATATCCAATTCGGCTACTTGGATTTGGATGGGATATTATAAAACAAATTGTACGTTAAGAAATTATTTAGCAAAAAAATATCAAAATGATTTGGTCTATGGATTTTCTTTTATTATAATTGCAAAAGAGAAATGTATATCATATATACATAAAAAGGAACGAAATCTCGATTGCTCACCACAACAAACAAGATTTGCTCCCGTAATCTTAATAAACGAGGATGGCATCAAAACCTAACTTAATTCTCAAAATGCCCTTTTATTGAAACGATACACATAAAAGGCAAAACAAATTTATTTTTTCAAGCTTTTTAATTTAAAGATCATGAAAACATATTTGATAACATTACTCTCTGTTTTTCTATTTGTAGCATGTAAAAACAACAATGAAGTAGAAAGAGTCAAAGACGTAGACTTTTCCGTAGTTACCAAAGGGCTTATGACAAGATTGCCCGGATATATGCACTACCAAGGAGATTACATAGAATGGGAAGACCCTATGTGCACGGAAAATATCGTACATATCATGAATCCTTCTACGGGAGAGGAAATTTCTTCATTTGGAAAAATAGGAGACGGACCGGAAGATTTTCCGACTCCTGATGTCAATCTACTATATAATAATGATATTCTCGTTTCCGATTTAAACGAACCCAAGGAATGTGTCATACATCTCGATCCGCTGAACAAAGGAAAAATCGTTGGTACAACATTTTCACAATCAAAAAATAATCTGTATCGGGAAAGAACCAAGTTTGTCAGTGTAGAAAAAAACACCAATATCCATTTCTGCCCGAGACTTCAACATCCCTTTGTCATTGAAAGCGAAGAGGGAATGGACTCCGTCGGTAACCATTGCATCGACTTGGACTTAGACTTAGACATGGATAGCAGATACAGTGTTTTCCAAGGGAATATGACCTATAATGACAAACGAAAAATTTTAGCTTATTCCGCTCATAAGACTCCTTATATATGTCTGTACAAATATTCCAATCACCAACTGACCAAACTGTTGGAACAAAAAGAAAAGGCAGAATACAATATAACAGACCATCAGCTGAAATTTAAAAAGGGAGCAAAAGAAGGAGACTCCGACCTTGCATTGTCAGAAAACTACGTTATCAGGCTTTTCCATGATATTCCGGTCGAAGGAAAAGATCCAACTCCATCGAATCCAAAATATATACCTCGTTCCCTGTACATTTGCGATTACGATTTAAATCCTGTCAAGATAATCAATTTTGATTTCCCATTATTGCGGATTGCCGCATGCGCAAAAGACGATATGCTCTATGCTGTCGCCGTTAATCCGGAATTCGATATAATCAAAATAGACCTAAATAAAATATGCAAGTAAGAATAAAAGAAATAGTTATCTGCTTTCTAATTTTATTTTGCCTAAATAATTGTAGTAAACAACCGAAAAGAGAACGTATTGTCCGGCAATGGATTGGGAAAGAAATAAAATTCCCAAATCAAACTTTTATCTTTAGCATCTCCAATAAAAGCTTCAATAAAAATAAGCCGTATAAAATACTAAAATGCATCGATCCCGAAGAATGTGTATCATGTAACTTACATCTTTATGAGTGGAAAAACTTAATTAAAGAAATGGATTCCACACCTATTTTAATATATGTCATGTCAAATGATATTGCATCTGTAGAGATAAAAGCAAGAAAAGAACAATATGATTATCCAATTTATATTGACAAACATGCAGAGTTAAAGGAATTGAATAAACTTCGCGACGAACCTGAATATAGAACTTTTCTGCTTGACAGCACCAATCGTGTAATCGCAATAGGAGATCCTATCCAGAATCCGGAAATTAAAAGGCTCTATCTCAATATCATTACCGGAAAAGCCCCAAGTCAGAAAGAAGAAATTCTTTCTACTACCATACTATTGGATAAACCATCTATTGATTTTGGAATATTTCCATGGAAAGAGGAACAAAAGGCAAAATTCATCATAAAGAATACGGGGAACGAATCGCTCGTAATAAAAGATATCATTACATCTTGTGATTGTACTACGGTAAGTTACAAAAAAGAACCTGTCCCACCAAACGAGAGCTTAGAAGTAGAAATAACCTTTAAAGCTGAACATCCCGAAGTATTCGAACGAGATATAACGGTATATTGCAATGCGGATAACGCTCCCGTTGAAGTTACAGTAAAGGGAGAAGCTAAGTAAAAGCATGCTATTCCGGTAGAAATCAGCCTCCCTCCAATAAATAAAATAGCAAACGCCATGAAAATAAAGTTCCAACACTGTATAGAATGGTTATACCGAATTTCCATCATCGCGCTGATTGGCATTGCCCTGTACTTCATTGGAATTATTTTTCTGTTTGCCTCGTTTTCCATTCCCAGTTCCTCAATGGAGCCTACCCTGATTCCCGGAGATAATGTGTTAGTATTGAAATGGCAATATGGTTCCCGCGTCTTTAATATAAACGACGCGATAGACCATCACCCTTTGAAAATACACCACCTGCCGGGAACAACAACGATTAAACGGAACGATATCGTAGTGTTTAACTTCCCGTATCCTGAAAAGAAAGACAGTATAGGATTCGACGTCTTACTGTATTACATTAAGCGATGTATCGCTCTGCCAGGTGATTCGCTATATATAAAAGACGGTTTCTATAATATAGCCGGATATGACGGTGTTTCGGGAAACCGGAAGAAGCAGTTGGAACTGAAAAGGATACTGAACGATTCGCTTCTTCTAAAAATAAACGGAGTGAGCATGAAAACTTTTCCTCAGGATTCCGCGTTGTGCTGGACATTAAAGAATTTCGGTCCGCTATATATTCCTGAAAAAGGAAAGACGGTTAGGTTATCGCATAAGGAATATGCGTTATATAAGAACTACATAGAATGGGAACAACGAAAAAAACTATATGAGCAAGGTTCTGCCTTTTTACTGAACGATTCTGTAATAACCGAATACTCTTTCCTAAAGAATTACTACTTTATGGCCGGAGATAACGCCATAGGATCGAACGACTCTCGCTACTGGGGACTGGTTCCCGAAGAATACATCGTAGGGAAAGTCTGGCGGATATGGAAGTCCGTTTACAAGATGAGCGGACGCATAAACCGGAGCAGAATTGGAAAGAAAATTGAATAAAACAGAAAACCTTCAACTAATAAAAAGGCTTTCGTAAAATGAAGATAAAATAAATTTGATTGTTAGAATGGATTATTTATATTTGTGACACAAAGGAATTAAATGAAGCCCTTTCTATATGAATCTTAAAGATAAAATCATGAAACGGATTATTTATTTCATATTAGTTATAACACTGTTTTGCGGATGTTCGGAAAAACAGAAAAATGTAGAGAAAGAAGGTGTAGAAACGATTCTCCCGACAGAACCAAACGTAGTAGTGTCAACCGTTAAACTGAAAAAACAGGTATTTAGCCATGAAATAGTAAGTAACGGTAAAGCGCAGGCAAAGGAATATGCCGACCTTTACTTTCGTACGCGGGAAATAATAGCAAATATATACGTACATAACGGCAATTTTGTACATCAGGGTCAGAAGATAGCCGAACTTGACCCATTCAAATTGAAAAACACATGGGAGCAACGAGAAAACAGTAAGAAACAAGCCAACTTGGAACTACAAGATGTGCTGATAGGGCAAGGATATGCTCCCGACAAAATGAGTGCTGTACCCGAAGATGTTATGAGGTTAGCCAAAATAAAAAGCGGATACGAGCAAAGCATAGTACAGACCGAAGCTGCTAAGCGTGAACTGGAAGAATCGGTACTCACCGCTCCGTATGACGGAATAATAGCTAATCTGTTCTCCAAGGTTCATAACATGGCTTCCACATCGGAAGCATTCTGCCGTATTATCCGAACAGGAAATATGGAAGTGGAATTCTCTGTTCTGGAAAGTGAGCTTCCTTTATTAAAAATCGGCGACAAGGTAGAAGTGGCTCCATACGCTGAAAAAATCGTGTTAAATGGAAATGTGAGTGAGATAAACCCGATAGTCGACAAAGATGGAATAGTAAAAGTAAAGGCAAATGTAAACGGCGGAAGTAAGTTGTTCGATGGAATGAATGTCCGTGTAAAGGTAAAACGAACTGTAGGCGAACAGCTTATTGTTCCAAAAAGTGCCGTCGTACTACGTTCAGGCCGTCAAGTAGTATTCGTTTATAAAGATGGAAAAGCTAATTGGATTTATGTACAAACCGGATTGGAGAATAAAGACGAATATACTATAATAGATGGATTAAATGAGGGGGATGAAGTAATCATCTCCAACAATGTCAATCTTGCCGACCAAACACCGGTAACATTATCAAATAAATAATGGTTAAATTCCTGTTACAACGCCCTATTGCTGTACTTATGGCATTCCTTGCCTTCTTTATTATAGGCTTGGTAACATACTTTGCTCTTCCGGTATCACTCCTTCCGAATATAGCCATTCCGCAAATTACAGTCCAAGTGACAGGTGATAATACTTCGGCTCGAGAATTAGAAAATACAGTAGTCCGACCTGTCCGCCAACAACTATTACAAGTTACCGGCCTAAAAGAGATAAAAAGCGAGACCAAAGATGGAACAGGTATTATACACTTAGACTTCGATTTCGGCACAAATACGGATTTGGCCTTTATTGAAGTCAACGAGAAGATTGACGCGGCAATGAACAGTCTGCCAAAAGATGTGAGCCGACCAAAAGCGATTAAAGCAAGCGCAACGGATATTCCGGTGTTCTATCTGAACATGACCTTAAAGAATGATACCAAATACGAAGAGACTAACGAACATGAATTCCTAAACATGTGCGAACTGGCTGAAAACATTGTAAAACGTCGTATAGAACAGTTACCCGAAGTAGCCATCGCCGATATTACCGGAGTTCCGGACAAACAGCTCCAACTGGTTCCGAATACGGACATGTTAGCCGAAACAGGAATTACCATTGAAGATATAGAACAAACTTTGCAGGACAACAATGTGGAGCCTGGCAGCATGTTGGTCAGAGATGGATACTATGAATATAATATCCGTATTTCAGCTATACTTCATTCGGAAGATGACGTAAAGAACATATATATTAAAAAGAATGATCGACTATATCAGTTGAAAGACCTGTGTGATGTACATATAGTCCCTCTGAAAGAGACAGGACGGTCGCTGGCCGGAGGTAAGCGAGCTGTTACATTAGCCATTATAAAACAGAGTGAGGAAAATATGGATAGCATGAAAGATCAGTTAAAGGAAACCACAAATTACTTCGCTTCGCTTTATCCAAATATAGATTTCAGCATTAGCCGTAACCAGACAGAACTATTGGACTATACTATATCAAACCTACAACAGAACCTGATATTAGGTCTACTACTTATTTTCATATCGGCCGTTCTGTTTCTTGGTGATGTTCGTTCACCACTTATTATCGGCATCAGTATGATTGTGTCCATCGTCATCACATTCTTCCTTTTTTATATCTTCAAAGTCTCATTAAACGTTATTTCTCTATCAGGCTTAATATTGGCCGTCGGCATGATGATTGATAGTTCCATTATCGTGACCGAAAATATTTCTCAGTATAGGGAAAAAGGATATACGCTAAAAAGAGCCTGTGATAGAGGGACATCAGAAATGATTACTCCGATGCTCAGTTCCTCGTTAACTACTATTGCGGTATTTATCCCACTGGTATTCCTAAGCGGCATTGCCGGAGTTATTTTTATGGATCAGGCATTCTCTATCACATCGGGATTGATGATCTCATACATCACCGGTATTATGTTGCTTCCCGTATTATATCTATTGTTCTATCAGTGGGGACTGCATAAAAAGACACACGGATTTTTGTTTCACAAGTTCAATAATAAAAAAGAGAATGTCTGGTTAGATAATACTTATAATAAAGGTGTCAATTGGGTATTTTCGCATAAAACTATCTGTCTGTCAGGAATAGTTGTCACTATACTACTTTGTGTATTCCTCTTTTATTTCTTACCTAAGGAACGGATGCCGAAAGTTGATCAGAATGAGCTTATAGCTCGTATAGAATGGAATGAAAACATTCATATTGATGAAAATAACCGACGAGTAAATGCTTTAACGAAACAAACTGACAAGAAAGTAACAGAGCATACAGCCAACGTTGGTATTCAGAATTATCTGCTAAATGACGGAAATGAACTCTCGAGTACTGAAGCAGAATTATATTTCAAGACTGAAAAGTCGAAAGAGATAGCCCCTTTACAAAAGATGTTAGCTGAAACTATAGTCAAGCAGTATCCACATGCTATAGTAACTTTTTCCCCTCCTGTAACTATTTTTGAGAAATTGTTTGTCACAGGAGAAGCTGAACTGGAAGCTCAACTCTATCCAAAAAATAAAACGATTACTCCTAATCCCGATGATATCCAAAAACTGGAAAAAGAAATTAATACTCCAATAGAAATTAAACCGGCCGGCATAGCATTCCGAAATCAAATCAGTTTAATTGTCAATCGGGATAAACTGCTACTATATAATGTAGATTACACAGAATTAACCCGTACCTTAAAGATGGCGTTTAAAGATAACAATATTTCCACTCTGCGCTCCTATCAACAATACTTGCCTATAAGTATTGCCAATATAGAAAAAAGCATTAATGACATATTGAATGAGACATTAATTCGCACTTCAGGTAAAGAAGTAAACTTTATTCCACTGAAAGAATTAATCAGTATCATTCCTATGCAAGACTTAAAACAGATAGTTGCCGGTAAGAACGGAGAATATATTCCACTCGATTTTTATAATGTAAACCATGTAAACAAACTGATGAACGAAGTGAAAACGACTGTTGATAAAAACAAAGAATGGGATGTAGATTTCTCAGGAAGCTTTTTCAAGAATAAGCAGATGATAAACGAACTGGTGATTATTCTGTTCATTTCACTTTTATTGATGTACTTTATTCTTTGTGCTCAGTTTGAGAGTTTTTTTCAACCACTGATTGTATTACTTGAAATACCTATTGATACGGCATTCGCTTTAATCTGTCTTTGGCTTTGTGGATACACATTAAATCTGATGTCTGCAATTGGTATTATAGTTACTTGCGGTATTGTGGTCAATGACTCCATTTTAAAACTGGATGCCATCAATGAACTGAGAAAAACAGGCATGCACTTAATTGACGCTATTCATACTGCAGGACGCCGTCGTCTGAGAGCAATTATCATGACTTCACTGACAACCATTTTTGCCATGATTCCTTTGATGTTCTCTTTTGATATAGGTTCAGAGCTTCAGAAACCTTTAGCTGTCGCCATGATCAGTTCCATGGCATTGGGTACACTGGTCAGTTTATTCATTATACCATTAATATATTGGTTTATATATAAGAAATATGATACGAAACAAATTTATTGATATAAGCATCATTCTCCTTTTACTATCTGTTAGTATTCAGGCACAACAGGTAGTCCGGCTGGATTTGCAACGTACTATTGAGATTGCAAACGACAGTTCGTTATCCGCATTCCGATATCAGAATCTCTATCTGACCGGTTATTGGGAGTATCGTACTTATAAGGCAGCCCGCCTGCCGAGCCTGACATTAAACCTTACCCCAGCCGAATATTATCGTTACATTACTACCCGATATGATTCAAACAACAACTTGGATGTGTATCGTGAACAACAAATGTTCAGTGCCGGAGGCGGATTGAGCATTCAACAAAACTTTGATCTTACCGGTGGCACATTCTATATTAATTCCAATTTAGATTATATGCGCAACTTTGGTGATACTAAGTACACTCAATATTCTTCCGTTCCTCTCAGAATAGGATATACACAGAACCTGTTGGGGTATAATTCTTTTAAATGGGATAGAAAAATAGAGCCGTTAAAATATGAGAAAGTAAAGAAACAGTTTATCTATAATACGGAAGATGTTGCATCGGAAGCCGTAACCTATTTCTTTGAGTTGGCCATGGCTCAGGCTGAGTATAAGTTGGCCAGGGAGAATGTACTGACCGCGGATACTCTTTACACAATAAGTGAGAATCGTTTTAAAATTGCCTCCATCTCACAAGCAGACCTGCTTACCTTAAAACTGGATAAAGTAAACGCACACAATTCTTTAGACAATGCCCGCATTGGCTTAAAGCGTGCTATGTTTTCTCTGGCATCTTACTTGAATATGCCAAAAGATACACAAATAGAAATTATTCTGCCAGGTCGCCCAGACAATGTGGAAATTAATGTAGAACAAGCTTTGAGCTTGGCTCGACAGAATAATCCAACATTTCTCGAACAACGTCAGAATATATTGGAAGCCCAACAGAATGTGAATAAAACCAAAGTGGAATCCCGATTAAGTGCCAGTTTAAACGCCAGTATCGGATTCAATCAGGTTGCCGAAAAAATCAATCTGGCCTATAAAAGACCGTTACAACAAAATTTGGTTTCCATCTCCGTATCTATTCCGCTTATAGATTGGGGGATCAGAAAAGGTAAGTATAATATGGCAAAGAATAATTTAAATGTCGTATCCATCGCCGCTCAACAGGAAGAACAGAAGGTAGAAGAAGATGTTGTGATGACCGTTAACGACTTTAATATTCAGCAACGACTGGTCAACAGCGCAGAAGAAGCACTTGATTTGGCAGAAACGGCTTACGATCAGACTCGTCAGAAATTTATTATCGGTAAAGCTGATATGAATAGTCTGACCCTTTCGCATAACCGACAGCAAGAGGCACAAAAGAATTATATATCGGCCTTACAGAACTATTGGACTAACTATTATAAGATACGTAAGCTGACTCTTTATGATTTTAGTAAAGGTTTCTCTCTGTCAGATGAATTTGATTTTAATATCGGATTATATAAATGAATAAGAGAAACCATATATCGGCATTCACCTTAATAGTGATATTCGTTTGCTTATCACTCATAGGTATTGCTCTTATTCCGTTACTTCCCATCAAATTAGTACCGTCGCGTACTTTGCCCGGACTTTCTGTGTCATATAACATGCGAGGGAGTTCGTCCAGAATTGTAGAAATGGAAGTTACGAGTAAGTTAGAAGGTATATTAGCCCGAATAAATGGTGTTAAAAATATTACATCCACTTCCTCTAACGAATCGGGAAGTGTCTCTATAGAATTCGATAAACATACAGATATGGAGATAGCACGCTTTGAAGTATCTACAGCTATCCGTCAACTCTGGCCACAATTACCTGATGAGGTGGCATATCCACAGATATCAGAGAATTATTCCGACGATGATGCATCACGACCATTTCTGGTTTATACACTTAATGCTCCTCAAGAACCTATTCTGATTCAACAATATGCTGAAGACCATATCAAAAACAAAATAGGTCAATTGAAAGGTGTATATAAAGTAGAGATTAACGGAGCTACTCCTATGGAATGGCAACTGGAATATAGCAGCGACCAACTGAATCAATTAGGTATATCACCATACGATATAATAAATGCCATCCATGAAAATTATGATTCTGAATTTTTAGGTATATCTCCATATAAAAACGAAAATGGAAAAACGGAATGGATACGACTTATTCGCATGTCAACAATCGACAAACAGGAATTCATCCCCTCCTCTATTCTGCTAAAAACAAAAGACAGCACACTTATATCCTTAGATAAGGTTATTACGGCCAAACATATAGAATCCGCGCCACAAAGCTATTACAGAATAAATGGATTGAACTCGGTCTACCTGAATATTACGGCGAATGAAACGGCAAATCAAATTAACTTAAGTAAACAAGTCAAGAAAATTATCGCAGACTGTGAGCTAAATATGCCACCCGGATATGAAATCCATTTAAACTATGACGCGACAAAATATATAGATCAAGAATTACAAAAGATTTATTTCCGTACCGGACTGACCGTTTTTATCCTGCTGGTATTCGTCTTACTGGTTACATGGCGACTCAAATACCTATTTCTCATTGTGATGAGTATTACTGTCAACCTGCTTGTTGCCGTTATATTCTATTACCTTTCGGGAATAGAAATTCAATTATATTCCCTTGCCGGAATCACCATTTCATTGAATTTGATGATTGACGCGACCATTATTATGACCGACCATATCGTGCATCGTCATAATATCAAGGCTTTTATGTCGGTCTTAGCCGCTACTCTCACCACCGTAGGAGCTTTATCGATAATCTTCTTCCTTGATGAAAAAATCAAGTTGAATCTTCAAGACTTTGCGGCAGTAGTCATCATCAACTTGATAGTCTCATTATTCGTAGCCTTGTTCTTCGTTCCTTCACTCATCGAAAAGATTGGGCTGGATGAGAAAAGAAACATCCAACTGAAAACCCGGACAAAACGATTGACTGTGTATTTCACTAATTTCTATCAGAAACTCATCAGTTGGCTTTGCCGATATAAAGTAGTCGCGTTTATTCTGCTTATACTGATATTTGGAATTCCAACATTCTTACTGCCGGAAAAAATAGATGGCGAAGGGAAAGGAGCAACAATATACAATAAAATATTTGATACAAAACTATATAAGGAAACCATCAAACCTATAACGGATAAAGTATTGGGTGGCACTCTCCGACTCTTTATCCAAGATGTTTATAATGGAAGCTATTTTAATCGTGATCAAGGAGAAGTAATTCTTTCTGTCTATGCCAATATGCCGAATGGAACGACACTGGACCAAATGAATGAACTAATAAAGAAGATGGAAATCTATCTTACCCAGTACAAAGAGATTCGCCAATTCCAGACTGCCATTTACAGTCCCAAAAGGGCATCTATTCAAATCTACTTTACCAAAGCATCCGAGAGAAGCGTTTTTCCTTATACCCTGAAGTCAAATATTATCAGTAAAGCATTAACAATTGGCGGAGGCAGTTGGGAAGTCTATGGCTTACAAGATCAGGGGTTCAGTAATGATGTCCGAGAGAATGCAGGAAGTTTCCAGATAAAAATGTATGGATTCAATTATGATGAGTTATATCATCAGGCAGAAATTTTAAAGAGCAAATTGTTAGAGCACAGACGAATCAAAGAAGTGCTCATCAATTCCGAATTCTTCTGGTGGAAAAATGACTATCAAGAATACTTTCTGAATCTGAACAAAGAACAGATGGCACAGAAAGGAATATCCGCCAGTCAGCTATTCAATACCCTTACTCCTATTTTCGGAAAAGATATCTATGTAAGTAATATACTCTTTGGGAAACAGTTGGAACAGTTGAAACTCTCTTCCCTGCAGAGCAAGGAATATGATGTTTGGGGACTGATGAATATGCCGCTCACAATTAATAAAAAAACTTATAAACTATCCGATTTTGCCACATTGCAAAAAGAACAATCACCTCAAGATGTAGTAAAAGAAGATCAGCAATATACATTATGTCTGCAATATGAATATATTGGTGCCCAAGAACAAGGAAAAAAACTCTTAGAGAAAGACCTTAAGGCATTCAACGCAACTCTTCCAATGGGATATAAAGCCGAAAATAAAGAATTTAATTATTCATGGGGACAGAAAAACTATAAAGAAAGTGCTCTGTTATTCCTTGTCATAGCCATTATCTTTTTCATTACCGGCATTCTGTTTAACTCATTAAAGCAACCTTTGGCTATTATCTTTGTCATTCCCATTTCGTATATCGGAGTATTTCTTACGTTTTATCTGTTCCAATTAAACTTCGACCAAGGTGGATTTGCTTCATTTGTATTATTGTGCGGTATAACAGTCAACGCCAGTATCTATATTCTGAACGAATATAATAATATACGAAAGGTACACCCGAAACAACCGGTATTAGTATCGTATACTAAAGCATGGAACGCAAAAATAATTCCTATTTTCCTGACAATAGTCTCCACTGCTTTAGGATTCATTCCATTTATGGTAGGAACATTAAAAGAAGGATTTTGGTTCCCGTTAGCCGCCGGAACTATCGGAGGATTAATCATGTCAGTCATCGGTATCTTCTTCTACCTTCCTATGTTTGTCATTAAACTTAAATCAGCCAATTGACTTATGCTGATTGATGATAGACATCACCTTATTGATACCCCCTCAGACTTAAAGCATTAAGTCTTTGAATGATTTCGGATAAGGAGTTTCGAACTCCATGCGCTCTCCCGTCACAGGATGTGTAAAACAGAGCTTAAAGGCGTGCAATGCCAAACGTCCCAACGGATCAATCTCGGAACCGTAGCGGGAATCACCTACTACAGGATGTCCCAACTGAGCCATGTGAACACGAATCTGATTCTTACGACCGGTATCCAAATGAAGTTCCATTAACGAAAAACGACTATTCCGCTTAATAGTCTGATAATGGGTAACGGAAAACTTACCGCCATCGTCCACCAAACTGGAACTAACATAGAGTTTATGATCGGTGAGCCAAGAACGAACAATGCCTCTCTCCTCTTCCATACTTCCCTCAACCACGGCCACATAACGACGATCATACACTATCTCGTGCCAATTGTCACGAAGTGTATGTTGCGTCTTCTCATCTTTGGCATACATCATCAAGCCACTGGTTTCACGGTCGAGTCGATGAACTACATGTATTCTATTCCCTGAGTGTTCACTACGCACATACTCATTTAAAATATGTTGTGCCGTACGTTCCCGCTGGCTCTCTGTTCCTACAGAAAGCAGCCCTTCTTTCTTCTCCACCACAATAAGATAGGCGTCTTCATATACCAGCTTAAGCAATGGGTTACGGAATTCCCTATTGTTCTTGGCATGACTTATCTGTACTTTCATCCCGGGTTTCAGCCGGAAATTATATTGTGTTACAATCACATTATCCACCAATATGACGCGATTGGTAAGCAAATTTTTCACCTTTGTCCGACTAATTCCATTCATCACTTTCATGAGGAACGGCATCAGTTCATTTTCTTCATGAACATTATAGATAGTATATTTAGCAGCGGCTTTAGCAAAAGGTTTATCGCTTTTCTCTTTCAATTTACGTTTCTGTTCCATTATAATTCTCTTTTTTCAAGTAATACCACATTCTCAACATGTTGCGTATGTGGAAACATATCAACCGGCTGAACAGCCATCACTTTATATTTAGCGTCGAGCAAAGAAAGGTCGCGTGCCTGTGTAGCCGGATTACAACTTACATATACGATACGGATCGGCTCAGCAAAAAGGATGGTATTAACCACATCACCATGCATTCCCGCTCTGGGCGGATCAGTAATGATGACATCGGGACGTCCATGCTCATTGATAAAGTCTTGCGTAAGAATATCTTTCATATCACCTGCAAAGAAGAGCGTATTCTTTATACCATTAATCTCCGAATTCATCTTGGCATCCTCAATAGCTTCGGGCACATACTCTATTCCAATGACTTGACGGGCTTGACGAGAAACAAAGTTGGCAATGGTTCCCGTTCCTGTGTAAAGATCGTATACCAACTCATTTCCTGTAAGACCGGCAAACTGTCGAGCCACCTTATAAAGATTATATGCCTGACCGGTATTAGTTTGGCAAAATGACTTAGCTCCTACCTTAAAACGCAATCCTTCCATCTCCTCAAATATGTGATCTGCCCCCTTGAATACTTTAACATCCAATCCTTCAAGCGTATCGTTACACTTGTCATTATTCACATATAAGAGAGATGTAATCTGTGGAAACTTATCGGCAATGTAAGTCAGTAGTTCATTCTTTCGAATCTTATCCTGCTCATTCGAAATTTTAAACTGAATAAGTACCATCAATTGGCCGGTATTCGATGTACGAATCATCATATTTCGCAACAATCCTTCTTGGGTACGGAGGTTGAAAAAAGCATAGTCGTGTGCATAGGCAAAGTCACGAATGGCATTACGAATCTGATTATTGATATCATCCTGCAACCAACATTTCTCTACAGCCAACACTTTATCGAACGCCTCAGGTATGTGAAATCCTACCGCGTTCATCTGATCATAATGCACATCCTGCTCTATTTCTTCACGAGTCAGCCAACGTTTGTTCGAAAATGTGAACTCCAACTTGTTACGATATTCCATAACCTTCTCCGATCCAATAATAGGATAAATCTCCGGCAGCTCAATCTTTCCGATACGAGTAAGGTTATCCACCACCTGTTGTTGCTTATATTTTATCTGTTCTTTATAATCAAGGCACTGCCACTTACAGCCTCCACATACTCCAAAGTGTTGACAAAAAGGCTTTACACGCTTCTGAGAGTACTCATGGAAATGAATGGCTTCAGCTTCGGCATAGTGATGTTTCTTTCGCGTGACCTTCAAGTCGACCACATCTCCGGGCACTACATAGGGAACAAAAACAACAAAATCGTTCACTCTGGCAATAGCTTTCCCCTCTGCGGCGACATCGGTAATGGTCACTTCTTCGAATACAGGAAGTTCTTTTTTCTTTCTACTCACAATAACACTATCTTTATTTGTCTGCAAAATTAGTCAAATTCCATCAATTCTCTTCTCATTATATAAAGAATATTCACACTACAAAACAACAAGATACGCACGATTAAAACAATACATTTCTTTATCTATACTTTTCAAGCGAATTTATAATCATAATATAATGCGAATTCGAGGAAATCACGCAGAAACCGACGAAAGCAAAATATGGTCTAATAGCATGTTAGTGAAGTGTTTCTTCCTTTTTATTTGGTTCTTTAATATGGTCATAAAGAGATTAGTAAAAGAGAACCGTATGAATCACTCAACTCATACGTATAATCTACTTGTTTCACATAAGTGAAACGAATGTATCACATCAGTGAAACAAGCGACTCACATAAGTGAAACGAAAGTATCACTTAGGTGAAACGAAAGTATCACTTAGGTGAAACGAAAAATTCTTCTAATGGATACGGCAACTTATATGGTTCACTTTCTTTGTTCCTGCGTATCGAGGTGGTAAATGATATAAAAAAAAATTAAATTAGAGGAATTTGTTAAAGTTGTAAAGTCGAGATTACATTTTTCACTTTTCCCTTTGAATTTATATTAATTAAGTATAATTTTGCAACATCAAACATTCTCATTTAAAACTAAAAAATATTTATATGACGGCTAAAAAGAGAGTCTATACCTTTGGAAACGGAAAAGCCGAAGGTAATGCAGATATGAGAAATCTGCTTGGTGGCAAAGGCGCTAACTGTGCTGAGATGAACCTAATAGGTGTTCCTGTTCCTCCCGGATTCACTATCACGACAGAAGTATGTAACGAGTATTTTCAGAAAGGAAAGGAAGCAGTGGTCGCTTTACTGAAAGACGATGTCGAAAAATCAGTAAAACACATTGAGAAATTAATGAACAACAATTTTGGAGACCCTAAGAATCCATTGCTTGTTTCTGTTCGTTCAGGAGCACGTGCTTCCATGCCCGGTATGATGGACACCATCCTTAACTTAGGTTTGAACGATGAAGTTGTTAAAGGTTTGGCTAAGAAGACCGGTAATGAACGTTTCGCTTATGATAGCTACCGTCGTTTTGTCCAAATGTACGGCGATGTTGTTTTAGGCATGAAGCCGGCAGATAAAACAGAAATTGACCCTTTCGAAGCTATCATTGAAGAAGTTAAGAAAGAACGCGACATTAAGCTTGATAACGAAATGAACGTGGACGAACTGATGAAGTTGGTCAAACTCTTCAAGCAAGCTATCAAAAAACGGACAGGCAAAGAATTCCCTTCCGACCCTATAGAACAATTATGGGGTGCTATCTGCGCCGTATTCGACAGTTGGATGAATGAACGTGCTATCCTCTATCGTAAAATGGAAGGTATACCATCGGAATGGGGTACTGCAGTAAGCGTAATGGCAATGGTATTTGGTAACATGGGCAACACTTCAGCTACCGGTGTTTGCTTCAGCCGTGACGCCGCTACAGGTGAGAATATCTTTAATGGCGAATATTTGGTAAACGCACAAGGTGAGGATGTAGTCGCTGGAATTCGTACTCCACAACAGATCACACTCGAAGGCTCTCGCCGTTGGGCTAAACTTCAAGGCATCTCCGAAGAGATTCGTAAGACAAAGTATCCTTCTATGGAAGAGTCTATGCCTGAAATCTTCAAACAATTATATGATATCCAAGGTAAATTGGAAGACCACTATAAAGATATGCAGGACATGGAATTCACCGTTCAGGAGGGCAAGCTTTGGTTTTTACAAACACGCAATGGTAAACGTACCGGATTTGCCATGGTGAAGATTGCCATGGATTTGTTACGTGAGGATATGATTGATGAAAAGACAGCTATTATGCGCTGCGAACCAAACAAATTGGATGAATTGCTTCACCCTGTATTCGATAAGATCGCTTTACGCAGAGCTAAGGTTCTGACTCACGGGCTTCCCGCTTCTCCGGGAGCCGGTTGTGGTCACATCGTATTCTTTGCCGATGATGCTGCTAAGGTTCATGCAATGGGAAAACGCGTTATTCTCGTTCGTATTGAGACCTCTCCGGAGGATTTGGCTGGTATGGCTGTTGCTGAAGGCATCGTTACCTGTCGCGGTGGTATGACAAGTCATGCGGCCGTCGTTGCACGTGGCATGGGCAAATGCTGTATTACCGGAGCCGGTGAAATGCAAGTAGACTATAAGAAAAAGACATTGACTATCAATGGCGAAGTACTGAACGAAGGCGATTACCTTTCATTAAACGGTAGCACAGGAGAAGTGCTGAAAGGACGTGTTGATACAAAAGCTGCCGAGGTTACAGGCGACTTTGCAGAATTAATGTACTTGTGCGACAAGTATACGAAATTACATGTACGTACCAACGCGGACACTCCTCGTGACGCGGCTGTGGCAAGAAGTTTCGGTGCTGAAGGTATCGGACTTTGCCGTACTGAGCACATGTTCTTTGAAGAGAAGAAAATCCGTGCTATGCGTGAAATGATTCTTTCTGAAACAAAAGAAGGCCGGGAGGCTGCATTGAATAAGATTCTCCCCTACCAGATGATTGACTTCTACGAAATATTAAAGACAATGGATAATTGTCCGGTTAATATTCGTTTGCTCGACCCTCCTTTACATGAATTCGTTCCTCACGATTTAGAGGGGCAGGAAGCCATGGCTAAGGAGATGGGTATTACTGTTCAAGAGATTCAGAGACGTGTCGCAGCATTAAATGAAGCTAACCCTATGTTAGGTCATCGTGGCTGTCGCTTGGGCAATACTTATCCTGAAATTACAGCTATGCAAACGAAGGCCATCATCGGTGCTGCCATCAAATTGCGTAAGGAAGGATATGATCCACGTCCTGAAATTATGGTTCCTCTGATTGGTATCGTCAACGAATTTGACGCGCAAGAGAAAGTTATTCGTGAAACTGCCTCTCAAATGTTCAAGGAAGAGGGTATCGTTGTCCGCTTCAAGATTGGTACCATGATTGAAATTCCTCGTGCCGCCTTGACTGCAGATAAAATTGCCAAACATGCCGAATACTTCAGCTTTGGCACAAACGACTTAACTCAAATGACATTCGGTTACAGTCGCGATGACATCGCCAGTTTCTTACCTACTTACTTAGAAAAGAAAATTCTGAATGTTGATCCGTTCCAAGTATTGGATCAGGAAGGTGTCGGCCAACTTATTCAAATGGCAGTCAATAAGGGACGTGCCGTCCGTCCTGAACTGATCTGTGGTATCTGTGGTGAACATGGTGGTGAGCCTACATCGGTTATGTTCTGCCACAGAGTCGGTTTGAACTATGTAAGTTGTTCTCCATTCCGTGTTCCTATCGCCCGATTAGCCGCTGCTCAGGCTGCCGTCGAAGACTTGATTAAGGAAGATGAAGAAAAGAAGAAGAGAAAAGCAGAACACGAAGCTGCTAAAAAATAATCTCATTATAATAATACTATAATAAATTAAGGATGCACCACTTGTGAAGTGCATCCTTATTTATTGTTGTTCATAACATACAATATTACCATCCGCATCAGTCCATGTGAAAGAGTTCATCCAAAGGGATACTAATCGGTGAATTGTCCGGATTCACATCCATGATATCTGACATCATATCCCACCATTTCTGTGTGATAGGATCTACATTCGAGGTATCCTGACTGTTCGTATCCTTATCACACTCTTGATAAGCGAAAAGCATATTCGTATCTTTATCCCAAAAAATGCTATAATTACTTATCCCTGCATTTTTTATCATTCTCTTCAACTCCGGCCAGATAGCAGCATGGCGCTTGGCATACTCCTTTTCACAACCGGATTTCAAATACATTTTAAAAGCAAATCGTTTCATAATATTATTTCTTTGTAAATGTATCAAAGGCTTTTATCCGTCTTCCGACACTATGCATCATCGTTCTTTTTTCTTATAACAATTTACTCAAACACATCATAACAACAGTTATGTCTTTTGCTTCTACAGATTTATCTCTCTCAGCCAATGCTCCAGCTCTTGCTGCCAATCTTGCTTATATACGAAACTTTCATGATATCCCCAGCCATGACCACCGGTAGGATAAAGGTGCATCGTTACAGGAACATGATGATTTCTAAGTGCTAAATAATAACCCACACTGTTTTCTACGGGTACGCTCTTGTCATCAGTACTGGCCATGATGAATGCCTGAGGTGTATCATCGGTCACTTGCAACTGATTGCTGTAGTATTCCAAATCTCTCTGCGAAGGATTCTCCCCCAACAAATTCTTGCAGGTACTCGAAGTTTTTCCTTCACCGGTGAGATCAATACGTCCGTAGAAGATAATTTGAAAATCGGGACGCGTTTCCTTGGTAAAATGAGTTGCTGCTGTAGCGGCCAGATGACCTCCTGCCGATGCTCCAGCGATACCTATCTTCTTTATACCCCATTCAGCAGCACGTTGACGAAGAATACGGATAGCTTGCTGAGCATCATCCAATGGCACTTCTTTATGCAGATTCGGCAAACGATATTTTAATACAGCATAGGTAATGCCTTGGTTATTAAACCAATCAGCCATATCTGTTCCCTCATGCTGCATAGCCAATAGACGATAGCCTCCGCCCGGACACATGATAATGGCTTGCCCGTTGGGATGCTTAGCAGGGTAAACAGTTAATGTGGGAACACTTACGGCATAAACCTGCCCGTCTTTATAATATTCATTCAAAGTAATGCCATTTGACGTAGGAGCACCATTCGACCATAGATAAATCACTTCTTGAGCAGATAAACTGCCGCAGATAAATAATAAAGCCCATGTAATAAGATTTTTCATGATTCCGGAATTTATGTTTCTTTGACACAAAGATAAAATAAACCTTGTAAAACTCTATTTCAAATTTAATATTTTCTCATTCTTTAAAAGACCATTTTTTTAATTCGTTTTCATATATGTCAGGGGAGTTGAGCAACAACATTCAAACTGATATGCGCCACTTCGAAATGTCATACGGATGAATGGCGAATGTGATGCGGATGAGTTGATCGGTTCATGCGGATGAGTTGGGCGATTCATACGGATGAACTTTCTCAATCATACAGGCAAGTTGATATAGTGACTTTTTATGCTTGTCTTCTCCTGAATTCCGCGCAGATAATTCCTGTTGCCATAGCCACATTCAATGATTCCGATGTCATTCTGCCCTTTGGATAGTTCGGGATTAACAGACGTTCATTTACCAATTGTTCCACCTCTTTACTAATTCCGTTTCCTTCGTTTCCCATGATGATTAATCCATGGTCAGAAAGTTTCTTTTTATAGATATCATCTCCATCTAAAAACGTTCCATATATAGGAATATCTTTCACTGAATGAATGAGTTGTAATAAATCAATATAGTAGACCTTTATTCTGGCTAATGCTCCCATTGTAGCTTGAACAGTCTTTGGATTATACACATCGACCGTTCCCAAAGAACAAAACACATGCTCTATGCCAAACCAGTCAGCCAATCGGATGATGGTTCCTACATTACCCGGATCTTGCACATTATCCAATGCCAGACAAAGCGAATGTGAGAGCACCTTTGTATCCATTGGATAAGAAGGTTGCTTAAATACGGCCAATACTTCTTGAGGAGCTTTCTGCAGACTGACTTTAGCAAGCTCATCAGCAGACACTTCAATCACTTCTTCGGCCTGTACAGACATCGTATTCAGCCATTCTTTAGTGCCAAGCAACATCTTACAATGGAAATGTCCCAACATATCACCAACCAGTTTAGATCCTTCAGCAATAAAAGCCTGCTCTTCTCTACGGTTCTTCTTCAGTTCCAACGAATGAATGTATTTTATCTTATTCTTGCTCAGCATTGTTAGATAAATGGATGTAACTAATAAAAAACTTAATTATAAGCAAAGTTAAGATTTTTATTCATGAATAATTGTATATTTGTAGGAAATTTCGAAGTCTGCGGATATATGATAAAAAAGTCTCTCATCGGTCTGATGGCAGGATTTTTACTTCTGACTTCGTGCTCGGTAAGCAAATTCATTCCTGATAACAAATATCTATTGGATGAAGTGAAGATAGAATCGGACACGAAAGAGGTTGATCCTGCTTTGTTTAACTCATATATCCGTCAGAACCCAAATGCCAAATGGTTTAGTCAGGTAAAGGTTCCTATGCACGTATACGGATTGTCAGGCAAAGATTCCACCAAATGGATTAATCGATTTTTCAGAAAGATAGGACAAAAGCCGGAGATATTTAATGAGGAGATAGCAGATAAAACCCGTGCTGAAATAGAAAAAGCCGTTCGGAATATGGGCTATTATAGTGCTCGTGTCACATTGGGTGAGTTTATCAGGAGGAAAAAATTAAAACTGACTTATGATATCCATGCAGGAAAGCCTTATCTTATTGAGAGCATACAATACGATATCCCTGATGATTCTATCAATAATCTGATTAAAAGAGATTCCGTTCATACACTGATTCATCAAGGAATGCCGCTTGACGCAAATGTACTCGATCAAGAACGTATCCGGCTTACTTCTATTCTCATGTCGAATGGCTATTATCATTTCAATAAAGACTTTTTTGTTTATCAGGCCGATACCGTAAGAAATTCACACATGGTTGACTTAACCGTCCATCTGATGCCTTATCAGTTGCAAAAAGAGGATATACCTAAGAGACATCAGCCATTAAAGGTACACACAGTTAATTTCATCACCGATCAGGATGTAGTACGACTGGATGAGAATGGACTAACCGACTTTGATTCTATCATTTATAAAGGCTATCCCATGTATTTCAAGGATAAACTATACTTTCGTCCTAAATTGCTAATTGATTTTAATCGTATCAAATCGAATTCGTTTTATAATGATCAAGATGTACAGGAAACGCATACCTTACTAAACAGGCTGAAAGCATTACGCTACTCGAACATTACCTTTCAGGAAGTGACCGTTAACGACAGTACCCAACTGGATGCTTATATTTCTGTTGCGAAAGGAAAAGACAAGTCTATTCAGTTTGAAATAGAAGGAACGAACTCTGCCGGTGACTTAGGCGCGGCGGCAGCCATCTCTTTGCAACATCGAAACGTATTCAAGGGGTCGGAAACCTTTACGTTGAAGCTTCGTGGCGCATACGAAGCCATTACAGGCTCTAACAATCAAGACTTTGTTAACGATAACTACACCGAGTTTGGTGTAGAATCCAGTCTGAACTTCCCGCAATTTATGTTTCCGTTCCTTTCCAAAGCATTCAAGCAAAAGGTGCGTGCTACCTCAGAAGTTGATTTACAATATACCAAACAGATTCGCCCCGAATTTACCCGAACATTGGCTGCCACAGCATGGAGTTATAAGTGGAGCAATGAACGACGTCAACATAAATTCGATTTGCTTAACGTCAACTATGTATATATGCCTCGTAAGTCGACTGTCTTTCAAGAATATCTCGATGATATGTCAGCCCGTAATTCACTATTAAGAGCCAGTTACGAAGACCAACTTATCGTTCGTATGGGATATACCTTTACTTATAACAGCGCAGGGAACATGACTATGCGTACATTGAAACGTAATTCTTATTCTATCCGATTTAATATAGAGGAATCGGGGAATATACTCTATGGGTTCTCTAAAGCTTTCCATGCCACACCAAAAGACAATAAAGGGTATGTGATGGCTAATATTCCGTTTGCACAATATGTTAAGGGAGATTTTGACTATACTAAAAACTTTCAGATTGACGATCGTAACTCCATGGTGTTCCATGTTGGAACAGGACTGGCTTACCCATACGGCAACTCTAAGATTCTTCCGTTTGAAAAGCGTTATTTCTCGGGTGGCGCGAACAGTGTTCGTGGATGGTCTATACGCAGTTTGGGACCGGGCAGTTATCAAGGTACTGAAGATGGTAAAATGGACTTCATTAAGCAAACCGGCGATATTAAGTTGGATATCAATTTTGAGTATCGTACACATCTGTTCTGGAAACTGAATGGAGCCGCTTTTATCGATGCCGGAAATATCTGGACTATCCGCAATGACACTGAACAGAAGAATGGCTTGTTTAAGTTCAACGATTTTTATAAGCAAATAGCAGTCTCTTACGGACTGGGCATCCGTTTTGACTTAGATTACCTTATTCTTCGTTTCGATGGAGGTATGAAGTCTGTCAACCCTATGAAGCATGGCAAGGATAAATACCCTATCCTCGATCCAAAGTTCAGTCGTGATTTTGC
This sequence comes from Phocaeicola oris, assembly GCF_021295095.1. GTDB lineage: Bacteria > Bacteroidota > Bacteroidia > Bacteroidales > Bacteroidaceae > Phocaeicola > Phocaeicola oris. The sequence continues at coordinate 1,431 of NZ_JAJLQX010000028.1, read as the reverse complement.
TTTCCACTTTGCAGTAGGTTATCCGTTCTAATCTTTGCCGGATAGATATAAAAAATCCTCAAGAAAAGAATATCTTGAGGATCACTTGTACACCCTCAGGGACTCGAACCCTGGACACCCTGATTAAGAGTCAGGTGCTCTACCAACTGAGCTAAGGATGCATCTTTTTCGGTTTTGCGGTTGCAAAGGTAGTTATTTAATTTAATAAACCAAATCTTTTTCTTCTTTTTTTCAGAAAACAACTTTTAGGCTTGATGATAGGATTTAAAAAATAAAAATCTTAGATTTGCCGTATAATCAAATCTCTCAATCATGAAAGTTCAAGAAGGATATATACCATTCATGGGGTATCAAACCTATTACAGAATTGTAGGAAAGAAGAAATCCGATAAAAAACCGATATTGCTGCTGCATGGAGGCCCCGGAAGTACGCATAATTACTTTGAAGTGCTCGACCGGTTAGTTGACGAAGGCCGTCAAGTAATCAGCTATGACCAATTAGGTTGTGGTAATTCTTTTGTTGAAGGACATCCCGAACTTTGGACTCCTGAAACTTGGGCAAAAGAGCTGATAACTATTCGAAAACATTTGGAATTAGATGAGGTTCATATCCTTGGACAGTCGTGGGGTGGAATGTTACTTATCCTATACCTTATCGATTATAAACCGGATGGAGTACAATCGGCCATCCTTTCAAGTACACTCCCCGCCAGTTGGTTATGGAGCCATGAACAGCATCGGATGATTAAATTCATGTCGAAAGCCGATCAGCGAGCCATTGCGAAAGCAGAAAAGACCAACGATTATACCGGATCGGACTATCAGAAAGCAAACAATCATTTCATGCTTCAGCATTGTGCGGGAAAGATAACAAAAGATAGTCCCGAGTGCTTGCGCCGCCCAAAAAGAGTCGGATCGGAAGCTTATCTGTGCGGATGGGGACCGAACGAGTACACTCCTACCGGTACACTGAAAAATTTTGATTATATTGACCGGCTGAAAGAAATTAAAACTCCTTGCTTAATTATGAGTGGAACCAATGATTTGTGCACTCCGTTAGTCGCGAAAACAATGTTCGACCGTATTCCTATTGCCCAATGGAAACTGTTCGACGGATCCCGTCACATGCCTTTTGTTGAACAAACAGATGAGTATTGTGAAGTGCTCAATAAATGGCTGAACGATGTAGAACGAAAGTGATATAATATAATGTGAGTTCGACATAAAATCAAAAAAAGAGGATGTACGTTCCGTCAATATTAGCAAGGATATAAAAAAGAGGGCTGAGCGCGTTACCGCGACCGGCCCCCTAACTTTAGAGATTATAAAGAATCTATTATGCAGTTTGTTTCGGACTGCATTATTCTTTTAATGGATAGTCCGTCTGGTCGCCCTTGGGTGCAGAAGGTTTCTTGGCGTTCACCGTCTTTC
>NZ_JAJLQX010000027.1 GCF_021295095.1 Phocaeicola oris | reverse complement strand
TGCACTGTCTATCAAAACAGCACGGGTTGCTCGATGGTGTATAGGGAATCAGTATGGCAAGGAAAAAAGTGTCTACAGGTTCAGCTAATGTAGCAAAAAAGTGTCTAGTAAAATCAGGTAAAGTCATGATGTGTATGAATTGTTCAACTCATACGTATGAGTTATTTGTCTCACAGAAGTGAAACGATAGTCTCACAGGAGTGAAACGATTGTTTCACATAGGTGAAACGAAGAAATCTTCTGATCATTTTGGTAAAAGATGGTCATCACTCTTTTTGTTCATAGGAACTCTTAATCTTTTTATGAGTTTATTTCGATGATATACTTCTCTAAGATTAATTAATTCTTTTATTGCATTGGGAATGGTAAAAAAGCGGAAGATGTTTAAAGAAGTGTATATTTGGTTTTATAGTATAAGGTTTTAGAGATAGAAAAGGCAATTACATCCAGTATAATTGCCTCTTCTATCTGAAATAATTTTATTTTATTCCAATCTCTGCAATTGCCATAGGGCCTTCAGAAGCCAAGCTTTTAGCAGAGAATTTAATGTAGCGGGCTTTCACCGGAGTAAAGTGAACTATTTGCAGAATAGGATTGCTTTTTATGTTTGCAAATTCTCCTTCGGCTACGATCTGTGTTGGGGTTTCACTATCACCAACTTGAATCGTGTAATGATCGACAGAACCTTTATTCTGCCCGCTTATATCAGGTAAGTAGAGAAAAGAGTTAATGGCTACAGATTTGCCTAAGTCGAGAGTGACAGACCCATTGTCAACTAATAAAACCGTACTGCTATTCTTATCCTTAATTTTGTCACCGTCCATTTCTTCCACATTCAGTACCTTATAGTTGAGTGATTGAATATCTTTAGCCTGGTCATCAAAGGATACATCGGTAGTTTCACCGGCATAGAACGCTTCGATATTATTCAGGCATGGGCAAGCGCGGGAATCATTGATGGTAACGCGTAATCTATCAGTAATAACTGTCTTGAAGCGAAGCAATCGTTTATAACCGATGGTGGTTGTTTCTTCGTTCATTTGAACGGGAAGCCATTTGTTTCCATCGTTATATTCTACAGTGAACACTTTTACTCGTTGTCCCAAAGGGATATACTCTTGAAGCATCATTCTGTTTACTTGCTCTTTCTTGGGCAATTTGAAAGTGATGGTTGAGTTAATGACGTTATCATCGGTTGCCCAGTAAGTATCATAATTATCGTCGGTAAGAGCCTTAGACACATAAGCTCCGCCTCGTTCATTCGAAACATCCGGAACGATACCTTTCAGTAAGTTGTCAGCTAACTGTTTCTCTATGTTCCGGCGGAACTGTACAAGGTTGGTAGAATCTGTTTTACTGATAAGTCCTTCCTTATTAATTGGCATATTCAAAATGAGATTCGCATTATGCCCTACACTGCGATAGTAAAGATCGGTAAGTTGATCGACCGTCTTTACCTGATCATTTTGTGATTCGTGGAAGAACCATCCCGGGCGAATAGATACATCACATTCGGCACCCACCCATGTATCTCCATCGGCATGTCCACTGGTCAGCTCATCGGCTTTTGGATAACCCGGATACACCTTGTTGCTGTGTAAAAACGACCAGTTTGTAGCGTTAGCAAAGCCACGCTCGTTCCCTATCCAACGGCATCCCGGGCCGGCATCGGAGAAAATGATTGCGTTCGACTGTAGCTCATGAACAATCTGATGAATCTTAGGAAAGTTATAATAGGTCTTTCCATCAATGGAACGCTTTTCTTTAGCACCACCGTAATAGCCATCGCCACCATTAGCGCCATCGAGCCACACCTCGAAGATTTCTCCATAGTTGGTGAGCAGTTCTTTTAGTTGGGCGTAGTAATAATCAAGGTATGCGGGAGTACCGTATTCAGCATAGTTACGATCCCATGGAGAAAGGTAAATACCAAACTTTAAATCATACTTTTTACAAGCAGCCGAGAGTTCGCCGATGATATCACCTTTTCCATCTTTATAAGGAGTATTACGAATGCAGTATTCTGTCAGTTTTGTTGGCCAAAGACAGAATCCGTCATGGTGCTTGGCGGTAATAACCACCCCTTTCATTCCGGCAGCCTTGAATGTTTTCACCCATTGTTCGCAATCAAGATGGGTAGGATTGAATGTTTTTGGATCGGTATCGCCATATCCCCATTCCAGATCATTGAAGGTGTTCAGGCTGAAATGGACAAACGCATAGGTTTCCAACTTGTTCCATGCTACTTGTTGAGGCGTAGGCAGTGGACCGATAGGTTCCGGGGCTTTTATTTCCTTTTGAGTACAACCGGATAATAACAAAACTAATGTTAGAAAAGAAAATAAATGCTTCATATTTTTCATGATTTATAGATTATTTGTTACAAAGATATAAAAAAAGGGATACCGCTGTATCCCAACCTTTGTTAACCTTAAATCTAATACTATGAAAAAAATCACATTACAAATGTATCTTCCTTTCTTTTCTGCTCCAAAGTATGGAAGGAGAAAAACCTGTACTTTAATATCTTTTATTGAAATATCCATTTTTACTTAATGAAATATCATCTATATTTTTTATTTTATTCAGACGAAGGTAAAGAGTATAAAAGTTTAGGCGGATGAATCATCCGCCTAAACTTTACTAAACAAGAAATATATATACTAAAAGGATTAATCTTTCAGTTTTGCTTTAATAAACTCGCGATTCAAACGAGCAATATTACTTATGGAGATATTCTTAGGGCATTCAGCTTCACAAGCACGAGTGTTTGTACAGTTACCAAATCCCAGTTCATCCATTTTAGCTAACATTGCTTTAGCACGACGAGCAGCTTCTATCTTACCTTGAGGGAGCAGAGCAAGCTGGCTGACCTTAGCAGAAACGAACAACATTGCTGAACCATTTTTACAAGCAGCTACACAGGCTCCACAGCCGATACAAGCAGCAGCATCCATGGCTTCATCGGCATCCTTCTTAGGAATAGGAATTGCATTAGCATCAGGAACACCACCAGTATTTACGGAAATGTAACCACCGGCCTGCATAATCTTATCATAGGAAGAACGATCGACCATTAAGTCGCGGATAATAGGAAAACCTGCAGAACGCCACGGTTCGACAGTGATTGTATCGCCATCTTTAAACCGGCGCATATAAATCTGACAAGTAGTAACACCTTTTGCTGGTCCGTGTGGGTGTCCGTTGATGTACATAGAGCACATACCGCAAATACCTTCGCGACAGTCATGATCGAAAACGATAGGTTCTTTACCTTCATCTACAAGCTGCTCGTTCAAGATATCCATCATCTCCAGAAAAGAAGTATCGCCTGGGATATCTTTCATCTGGAACGTATCAAAGTGACCTTTCTCTTTAGGACCTCTTTGACGCCAAATTTTAAGTGTAAAACTTATATTTTTATCCATGATTTCTATTCAATTAATAATTAAGACTTATAGTTACGAGTTTGAACCTTAATATACTGGTAGTTCAAATCTTCTTTAATCAATTCCGGCTCAACTCCTTCACCTTTGTACTTCCAACAAGCTACGTAAGAGAAGTTTTGATCGTCACGTTGAGCTTCACCTTCAGGTGTCTGGTGCTCTTCACGGAAGTGCCCTCCACAAGATTCTTCACGATTCAAAGCATCGTAAGCCATTAGTTCACCGGTTTCGATGAAATCGGCCAGACGGATTGCTTTTTCTAACTCAACATTTAAATCTTCTGCTTTTCCCGGTATGCGAAGATCACTCCAGAATGTCTTTCTTATTTCTTTCAGCTTAACCAATGCTGTATTTAGAGATTCCTTGGTACGACCCATACCAACATACTCCCACATAACATGGCCTAATTCTTTATGAATAGAATCGACTGAACGTGTACCCTTGATATTCATCAAACGATTAATCTTGTCCTGAACAGCCTTCTCTGCTTCATCAAATTCCGGACTATCGGTTTTGATATGAGGAACTTGAATTTGATCGGACAAGTAGTTTTGAATGGTGTAAGGCAAGATGAAATAACCATCAGCCAAACCCTGCATTAATGCAGAAGCACCCAGACGATTCGCGCCGTGATCGGAGAAATTAGCTTCACCGATAGCGAATAATCCTTTGATAGTGGTCATTAATTCGTAATCTACCCAAATTCCACCCATCGTGTAATGAATAGCTGGGAAAATCATCATAGGATTATGGTAAGGATCCACGTCTGTGATTTCCAAGTACATATCGAACAAGTTTCCATAACGCTGCCTTACTACATCTTCACCAAGGCGTGCGATAGCATATTTGAAATCCAAGAATACAGCCAAACCTGTACCATTAACACCGAAGCCTTTGTCACAGCGTTCTTTGGCGGCACGTGACGCCACGTCACGAGGAACTAAATTACCAAATGCAGGATAACGACGCTCCAGATAGAAATCACGGTCTTCATCTGGGATATCATTTGGGTTTAATGTTCCTGCCTGCAGTTTCTTTGCGTCTTCAATCTTCTTAGGAACCCAGATGCGACCATCATTACGAAGAGACTCTGACATCAAAGTCAGCTTAGACTGTTTATCTCCATGAACAGGAATACATGTCGGATGAATCTGAGCAAAGCAAGGATTAGCAAACAAAGCACCCTTACGATAGCATTGCATAGCCGCAGAACCATTAGATGCCATGGCGTTAGTAGATAAGAAGTATGCGTTGCCATAGCCTCCGGTACCAATAACAACAGCATGAGCTGCGAATCGTTCGATTTTACCGGTTACCAAATTACGTGCGATGATACCACGGGCACGTTCAACACCCTCACTATCCTTAATAAGAACGACATCAAGCATTTCATAGCGAGTATATAATTTTACAGTGCCTAAATGAACCTGACGGCTCAATGCTGAATACGCGCCTAACAGCAATTGTTGACCGGTCTGACCACGGGCATAGAAAGTACGGGATACTTGAACGCCACCAAAAGAACGGTTGGCCAATGTTCCACCGTATTCACGTGCAAAAGGAACGCCTTGAGCAACGCATTGGTCTATAATGGCAGCAGATACCTCAGCCAAACGGTAAACGTTAGCTTCACGAGAACGGTAGTCGCCACCTTTTATTGTATCGTAAAACAGACGGTAAACAGAGTCACCATCATTTTGATAGTTCTTTGCTGCATTAATACCACCTTGAGCGGCTATAGAGTGAGCACGACGAGGTGAATCTTGAATACAGAAATTCAGTACATTATAACCCTGAGCACCCAAAGAAGCAGCAGCAGAAGCACCAGCCAAACCTGTACCAACTATAATTATATCAAGATTACGTTTGTTCGCCGGGTTTACCAGTTTTTGATGAGCTTTATAATTAGTCCATTTCTCGGATAAAGGGCCTTCAGGTATTTTTGAATTTAATGTTGTCATAATTTTAAGATTTTTCAATTACTGATTAATTGGACAAATTATCTGCAAGCAACAAAGGCAAAGATAACGGCAAGGAAACCTGCAATCAGTATAGTAGTATAAACTTTACTGATTACTTCCCAGCGTTTCATCCAAATTTTGTTGTTCCAACCGAAAGTCTGAATTGCACTCCAGAATCCATGAGTAAGATGAAACCATAAAGCAACAAGCCAGATAACATAAAGAATTACGTATACCGGATTATGGAAAGTCTCCTTAATCCAATAAGCTCCATTGGCAGCAAGAGTTGTATCGTTACCTACCAATTCCTGGAACATCATGTTATACCAGAAATTAAACAAGTGAAGGATAAGACCAAGAGCAATGATGATACCCAAAACCAACATGTTTTTAGAAGCCCATTCAACACCCTCCGGACGCGCTGTTACTGCGTAACGATCGGAACCGCGGGCGGCTCTGTTCTGAATTGTTAACCAGAAAGCATAGATGATGTGAATCACTGCTAATGCTGCTAAGCAGATTGTTCCAACTACCGCGTACCAATTAGCTCCCAAGAATTCACAGATCATGTTATAAGCACTTTCTGAGAAAATGGCAACTAAATTCATCGATAAGTGAAACGTCAGAAACAGGATAAGGGCGATACCTGTTACGCTCATCACCACTTTCCTTCCAATAGAAGAATTACTTAACCACATAAATGATTGAATTTAAGTTATTTAATTATCGAAATATAAAATTCAGATTAACCTAATTTGAAATATATTCGCAAAAATAAACGAAATATCTTCATAACGCAAGCAAAAGAACAAATATTTCTTCTTTCTATTTATTTATCGTACCTTTACGCAGATTAAAAATAAACCAATGAAAGAAGTTCGTTTATTTATGTTGTGTACCGTTCTGATGACAATGGTACAGGTTTGTGCTCAAAATGCGGATGTTAATGTGGCAGAAAGAATTAATAGTTGGGATGTTCACGGATTGAGCAAGACGCTTTCTGCCAGTGCTTTGGTTATACCGGCAGGCCTCCCGACTGCTATGGCTGTAGTGGCACTGATAAACGAAGATAAAGCCTTGTTGAGAGATGCTGTTTATATAGGTACTGCAGTAGTCGAGGCTGTGAGTATTTCTTATAGCCTGAAACAGCTGACCAATCGGAGGCGTCCTTACGATGCGTATCCGGATAAGATTGCTTCTTACGGGCATATCAGTCATCGGTCATCGCTCCCTTCTGATCATACGGCGGCAGCCTTTTCTTTAGCCACTGCCATATCCATAAAATACCCCAAATGGTATGTCATTGCTCCTTCTGCGGTTTGGGCTTCCGGAGTGGGGTTGACACGAATCAATCAGGGAGCGCATTATCCTTCGGACGTGTTGGTCGGTGCCGCTATCGGTATAGGATGTGGAATGGTTAATGTCTACATTAATAAATGGTTGAATAAAGTGTTATTCAAAGAATGATTCTATTTGATGCTTATGAATGTGGAAAGAGATATACTCCATCGAACTCTTGTTATTTAATTCAGATATTCTATTTGCATCTGGTAGTTCCATTGTGGGAAATATAAATTTCCTCCTTCCCATTCTACTTCTCCGCGTTGAAAGTCAACGGTCTCGCTGCGTGGATATTTCTTTTCAGGATAAAATGGTAACCCGAAGTCGTTATTTACAACCATGCGCCAAGAATCTATTCCACCAACAAAGAAGTCTTTTTCTTGCTGTGTTTTAGCAAAAGGTTCAATGCCGAAAGATTGGTCAACCGGAACCCAGCCGATGCCTTCAAAATATATTTCTCCCCAATCGTGCAGATTCCATGAGCCCGGATGCATCATAAACCCGCTTTGAAAATGGGCAGGAATGCCACAGATTCTGCATAGCGTAAGGAATAGCAGCGTGACTTGTCCACAGTCGCCATGTTTGTTCTCCAACACATACTCCGAGATGTTTTCAATGGTGGAATATTCTCTGGCAGAAGCCCATGGAAATTGATTGATCCAACGGAAAAGAGTCAATGCTTTTTCATACGGATTATGGATTCCGGCAGTAAGTTTTTCTGCCAGTTGGCGGAGTCGGGGAGTGAAAACTATATGTTTATCTCGTTCCGACGTGAATTTCTTATATAATACAGCGGTAGTGTCGTAGGGCTGAATCATGGAAGCGTCCAAATTATGCCACTCACCCCATGAAGTGTATTCGAATGATTCCTGAAAAATGGTAGGTTCACCAGCTTTTGCTACTTTCTCCATGTAGAGTGTGCTATGCATGTATTCGGAAGGAGATAATATATATTGTTTTTCACTGGCGGAAATGAACTTCACGTTTTGCTGTCGGGCTATGTCCTGTCGTGGATAAGGAAGCCAGCAACGGATTATCTTTCCTGTCGGAACAGCATCCTTATCAACAGTTAGCATATAGGTGACACGTATTCGTTTCGGCTGAACAAAAGTGGAATCTGTCTTTATAACGGAAGTAATGATGGATTGCATATTTTCCTGCTCTACGGAAAAGTCGTCCTTTATTCCGTCTTTTTCCTGCTTGATATGAGCGCAAATGGAATCAATACGGAATAAATTGGGTGCCGCATGAATGAAATATCTTTTCTGTCCATCTATTATGCGACATTCCAGTGCTCCGGATGTTTCCCATTGACGCATTTGCTCATCCGTTACATGGGGAATATATTTTTTAATATAGTCTTTTACGTTGCTTTCTGTTTGGCAGAAGTCTGTTAATAGACGTTGATGCAAATCTTCTTCCCAACTATAAGCATAGTTGTTTTCTTGTCTTGCGCACGATGCAAGAAAAAAAATACAGATTAGGTATAAGATGTGTTTCATATATGATATCAATAAGGTGAGTTCAACGAAATACCGGTCATTGATAATTTGGCGAACATAGCGAGATTTGTTCTGTAACTTTTAATATGCTAAATATCAAAGTGCTACAAATAAATTGTCGCTATGATTAGCGAAGACAAAGTTACTGAATTATTTTGTATGACAGATGACTTTTGCCGTTTTTTTGACTCCATGAAAATATACGTTACCGTAAGTTCGATGAAATGGCAGGAGGGATAGGTGGAAACCTACGAAGGTAGAAGACAGAATACGTCTTTATGGAATGTTTAAAAGGTATTTTTCCCTTTTTGCTTGGTTCATTAATATTGTCATAAAGAGATGGAGGGAAAGTCATACGTATGAGTCACTCAACTCATGCGGATGAATCGATCAACTCATGCGGATGACTTGTCCAACTCATACGCATGAATCAATCAACTCATCTGCGTCACTTTTCATCTTCATACGCGTCAGGGCAATAGCTTATATAGTTGATGTTAGCAGTGTATCCTTTTAAGAAGAAGCAATGATACATAGAATTGTATTATTTTAAATGTGCCGAATTCACGTCAAATAAGGTGTTAAATCTTTTTGATACCTATACCCGGTCTGTCAGGGAGTACGATTTTTCCATTAATGACTAACATTCCTTCAAACCGGTCGTTCGTGATGAGCAGGTTTCCATCTAAATCGGCAAAGTCGACAGCAGGGGAGAGCTGGGCTGCGGCTGAGACAGCACACGAAGTTTCTGTCATACAACCTATCATTACTTTCATATCGGTAGCGCGGGCTAAATTAATCATTTTCCAAGCCTCGTGCATGCCTGCGCATTTCATGAGCTTGATATTGATTCCGGAAAAAGCTCCTTTCAAAGGCAGTACATCTTTCAGTCGCTGAACAGACTCATCTGCAAAGATGGGCACCGGACTGTGTGCTGTCACCCACGCTGTATCGTCCAACTGATCAATCGGCATAGGTTGTTCTACCATGACTATACCATGTTCATGAAGCCAATTAATCATGTCAAGCGCGTAATATTTATCTTTCCATCCTTGGTTAGCATCTACGGCAATAGGTAAATTAGTTACGGTTCGGATGGTTTCAATCATCTCCTTATCATTATTTCCACCTACTTTTACTTTTAGAATTTTAAATTTCTCTGCACACTCCAATGTCTTTTGCTTTACTACTTTCGGTGTGTCTATTCCAATGGTGTAGGTGGTGTTCGGAGTCTTTTCTTTATTTAATCCCCATATCTTATACCAGGGAGCATTCAGGAGTTTGCCTACTAAATCGTGTAAAGCAATGTCTATAGCAGCTTTGGCAGCAGTATCTTTATCCGATAAACTATCTATATAAGTCAGAATATCTTCTATTTGAAAAGGATCTGTGAATGGACTTAAGTCGACTTTTTCCAGAAAATGAGTGACACTTTCTACGGTTTGTCCCAAGTATTGTGGCATGGAAGCTTCTCCGTATCCGGTTATTCCGTCATATTCTATCTCTACTTGTACGTCGGGAGTAGTGGTTCTGGAATAGGAAGACACCGTAAACACATGTTGTAGCTTCAGCTCATAAGGAAAGAATTTTAGCTTCATGTGAGCACGACTGCCATGGTTGATATAGAAAGGATGAGCAAGACTACTTTTAGAGGTAGTTGCGGCTCCCATGGCCAGCATCATCATTTTTAGAAATTGTCGTCTGTCAGTCATACTATTCGTTATAATAAGAGTTCGTTTTAGTGGTGGTGTAAGCAGCGTCTTTGTTGATGAGATGCAAGAAGCGGACCGCGTAAAGCAATCGGTTTAGATTGTATGAGTCATAGTACATATCATTAGGATCAAAACTACTTAAATGTACATCGCCCATAGAATGGATAAATCGGTTATTATCTATGTAAATGCCTACATGCGATACGTGTTCTTTTTTGTCGGCAGTAGCTTTCTTTCCGAAGAATACTAAATCCCCCGATTGAAGGTTGCTGAAGTCGGACGCTATATCTACATGTTGCCCTGTACAAGCCATTTGAGATGCGTCGCGCGGAATGATGATGTCGTGTAAGAATAGAATTGTACGGACAAAACCACTGCAGTCGAAGCCTTTCGGAGACATACCAGCCCATATATAGGGAAAGCCCATCATACTTTCGGCTGTTTTGATAATAGAGGAGGCATCTTGTTTTACTTGGGAACGCCATTTCGTTTCTATTTTTGCTATTTTTTCAGCTACATAGCCTATGCGTCCATCAGGATATGCCACTTTATAGAAATGTTTCTTTTTTCCAAGGAATTTTAGGCGATCTCCACCTGTGACATCTGAAACGGTTTCCCCCTTATCACTCGGCCGGTCGTAAACTATTCCGAAGAGTGCGGTGATGACAACTTTCTCTGCTTTATTCCAAGCCGAATATTCTTCTTTTGTCATGCGGTAGATTCCTTTGGGATGTACCCAACCGGTATAGGTGTCCGGAGTCTGTATTTGATACCATTTATCTAAGTTGAGTACATGGACCGGTGTTCCAAGCAAAGCTTGAGTAGACATCTCCGCGTCAAAATCGGGAGTGACACGAAGATTGCAAACAGAGATATTGACAACTCCGTATGTCTTGTTATTTAGCTCTTGAGCTCTCGCTTGAAGCGCAAACAACATGAACAGAATTATGAGGGTATTTTTTACTTTCATTTATTTATTCCCTTTACTTTCATTCTTTTTATTTCTTCCGGAGAAATTAGTTTGTATAGCTTATCGCTTGGACGGATTTTCTCCGGAACTTTAAACGATACATGTTCCCCTTTATGAACAACCTGAACAGGCTTCAACTCCACTCGAGCTTCTTCCAATGTTAAGAAAACAGCGCCGGTTGTTGGACCTGTAATAAGAAGTTTGTCTCCTATTTTAATTTCAGAAGCTTCAACCACAAATTCACCTACCCCGATATTCGAGAAGTACCTCACGCCCGGGCCAACATATACTTTACGTTCAGTAGCTTCCGATCCATAGTTTTTACTCCATTCGCCTAATCGCTGACCAAGATAGTATCCGTTCCAGAATCCACGGTTAAATACAGTCTTTAGACGCTGATCCCATGCATCTTTCTTTTCTTCTGTCAGTGTATTATTGAGATAACTTTCAATCGCTTCTTTGTAACATCCAACAACCGTACGGACATACTCCGGTCCGCGAGCTCGTCCTTCGATTTTGAACACACGGACGCCCGCGTCAATCATTTCATCAATGAAACGTATGGTTTTCAGATCCTTTGGAGACATGATGTATTTATTGTCTACATCCAGTTCTATATCACTTTCCCTGTCCTTCACTGTATAGGCCCGACGGCATACTTGCATGCAAGCTCCTCTGTTGGCGGAAGAATTCAAGTTATGCAGACTGAGGTAACATTTTCCGGAGATAGCCATACAAAGAGCTCCATGACAGAACATTTCTATACGGATCAATTCTCCTTTAGGTCCACGAATCTGCTCTTTTTGTATAGCGTCGTAAATTATTTTAACTTGCTTAAGGTTCAGTTCACGAGCCAATACTACTACATCAGCAAAGCGGGCGTAGAATTTCAGTGCTTCTGTATTACTGATGTTCAGTTGTGTAGACAAATGCACTTCCTGCTCCACTTGATGGCAATACTCCATTACGGCAACATCACAGGCGATGACTGCACTGATATTCGCCGATTTGGCCGCATTAATAATTTGACGCATTAACAACATGTCCTCGTCATAGATAATTGTATTGACCGTAAGGTAGCTTTTGATATTATGTGAAGCACATATCTCTGCTATCTCTTTTAAGTCGTCAATAGTAAATTGAGAAGCGGAGTGTGAACGCATATTCAGACTCTCTATACCGAAATAAATGGAGTTAGCGCCGGCTTGGATAGCTGCAGCAAGTGACTCTCGTGAACCAACCGGAGCCATGATTTCAAAGTCTTTTATGGAGTAACTCATGTTTTCTTTTTTTTCTAATGCAAAGGTATTACTTTTTCAGTACTTTTGCAGCAGTAAAAGCAAAATAATGAGAATCAGAGAGATTGAGTTAGGAGAATATCCGGTGTGTTTGGCTCCGATGGAGGATGTGACAGATCCTGCGTTTCGTTTGATATGTAAGCGTTTTGGGGCAGACTTGGTATATACTGAGTTCGTTTCGGCAGATGCATTGATCCGTTCTATTGAAAAGACCTTGTTAAAGTTACATATCAATGACGAAGAGCGACCTGTAGCAATTCAGATCTATGGAAAAGACACTGATGTTATGGTGGAGGCTGCTAAGATAGTGGAGGCTGCCAAGCCGGATATATTGGATATTAATTTTGGTTGTCCGGTGAAACGGGTAGCAGGAAAGGGCGCAGGAGCAGGCATGCTTCAAAATATTCCGAAAATGTTGGAAATTACTCGTTCGGTAGTTAATGCGGTGAAGATACCTGTAACTGTTAAAACTCGCTTGGGATGGGATGACAATCATAAGATGATTGTTGAATTGGCAGAACAATTGCAAGATTGCGGTATTGAAGCACTTACCATTCATGGACGAACCAGAGCGCAAATGTATACCGGTGAGGCTGATTGGACATTAATAGGTAAAGTAAAGGAGAATCCTCGTATGCGTATCCCTATTATTGGTAATGGGGATATTGCTACTCCCCAACGTGCAAAAGAATGCTTTGACAAGTATGGTGTAGATGCCGTGATGATAGGCCGAGCCAGCTTTGGCCGTCCTTGGATTTTTAAAGAAGTCAAGCATTATTTACAGACAGGGAAGGAGTTGCCGACTTTATCCTTTGAATGGTGTCTGAATGTATTACGCCAAGAAGTAATAGATAGTGTAAACTTATTAGATGAGCGCCGAGGGATTCTTCATGTACGACGCCATTTGGCTGCATCTCCTTTGTTTAAAGGAATCCCTAACTTTAGAGATACCCGAATAAAGATGCTTAGAGCAGAAAAAGTCGAGGAGCTGTTTGACATCCTCGACTATATCAAAGAAAATTTCAGAGAGTCAGAAAAACTGATTTGATTTTATTGAATGTGATGTAACCAATTATTTTTGTTGGTGCTGATCTGTGGATTTCCTTTGTAATGGATGTCTCCACTACCTGAACGGTTTGCTTTTAGAGTTTCAATGGCGTAGCAGGAAATATCTCCACTGCCGGTGACCTCCGCATTTACTTCTTTAGCCATTAAGTTGTCCGCATGAATGTCTCCACTACCGGTAACTTGATAATTGGCAGAAAAGATATTGCCGGCAAGTGTAATATCTCCGGAACCAGTAACATTTGCATTAACATCATCGGCTTTAAGATTGTTGACAGAGATGTTTCCACTTCCAGTTACCTCTGTTTCCAAATTCTTGCATGTCAAACCTTCCATTTGAATATCTCCGCTTCCTGTGACTCCTAAGTCCAACGAACCGTGTATTTCCGTATCAGCTGTAAAATACATTGAACCGGAACCTGTTACTTCAGCTTTAGATATCATTGGAGCAGATATTCGGAGTTCCATCTTATCTTTATTACGTAGAATATTAATGCCTTTTTTTATTTTGCAGACCAGTGTATTATCTTTCACAAATACTTCGATGTAATTAATAACATTGTCACTGGCATATAGTTCCAATGATTGGTTGCCGGTAGAAGGGGTGAAAATTATATCACAATTGCCAACCAGATTAACGGCATTAAATGAGCCTATATTAATAACTTTAGTAGTGTATTGTCGATTAGGACGGATAAACTTTCCTGCAAAGACACAACTACAGAGATTGGTTCCTATAAAGAAAAGAACCAGTGCGACAGATAAGATAGATGTTATTCTTTTCATAATTATAATTTTGTTCTTACTTATTAGACACGGAATATGGAGAAATATTACATCTGAAACAAAAATATTTTATTTTAATTTGAAAGGTTCCGATATAAACCATTTATTGTATGCAATTTCTGTTAGCTTATAAATAATGATAGCGGAAATCCATCCTGCAATGACATCTATTAAATAATGTGCTTGAATATAGACGGTAGCGCAACAAAGTAGAATATAGAACGGGAGTAATATATAGCCGAGTTTACGTTTCGCTTTGAAGGCTAAAATCATGGCAATAGTAGAAATTCCAACATGTGAACTTGGGAAAGCTGCTGTAGGACGTTCTCCTACTTCTTGAGAAGCTTCAACCATATTATAGAAAAATCCATGATCGTATCCAGGGCCGGGAAGAAGAACATCGTTGGTATTGAAATAATCACCTATTGCAGGAAAGATGCCCGCATTAATTTTATCCATTCCAACAGCAGGAAAATAAAATTGCGGGCCGGCTACAGGAATGAAAATGTAAATTAAATAATAGATGAAAAATGCGGTTACCAACATGAATGAAACCTTCTCGAATGATTTAAATTGATAAAAGAAAAAGAAGACGGTAACTATAGCTATCAGAGGGTAGTAACTGAAATATCCTAAATTAAACGGTTCACTGAACCAAATGGAAGGGCATACTTTTGAAAATTCTACAGAAGGTTGGCAGTGGAATAGAAACTGTTCTGCAGAAGCAAAATAGCAGTCTAAGTTCGGGAACAATCGATTGAACTCGTATGTATCAGGATACCAATATGCCAAGAGAGACATTTGAAATGCAATTCTAATAAACGCTATACCTTTATATGGGAATTTGCGATATAGAAATAGTAAGCCAAAAGTAATAGCAGCAATAACAACACGCCCAATTAGCATGATAATAGGATGATCCATCCGAGGAAAGAGAACAAAGATAAGAATAGCAGTAAAGACGTTATACAGTAATGTAATACTCTCTACGGCGAAAAATCCCTTGTATTCCAATTTTTTGAATAAACTTAAAGCCATCTTTCTTTTTTATACCAAGTAATTATTTCTTTAACTCCTCGTTTTAACGGATATTCAGGCATATATCCCAATTCTTTGATGGTAGGAACAATATCGCATTGCCAGTTTCGTTGTTTCATAATTTTATATTTATCACGATTCAGCGTACTGACTTTACCCAGTAAACTTGCAAAGAATTCTGCAATGATGGACATCATTTTCAATCCCCATAAAGGACACTTTATATGTATTACCCATGGGCTGCCTAAATCTTTTTGAATATAATCGGAGAAAGCACGACTGGTATACACTGCGTTATCAGTCAGAAAGTATGCCTTGCGAATGATATCTCTTCTCAGTGATTTATACACTGCCTGAACCAAATCTTTTACATAAACAAAAGTGATGAGCTGTTTTTTATATCCCACAGACATGTCAATATGGTTGTTGATGGACTTTACCAGTAGGAAGTAGTCTTTTTCTCGCGGACCATAGATTCCTGTTGGACGAAAAATAATATAGGGAAATTCTTTTTGTGATAAGATGAAGTTTTCTGATTTAAGTTTACTGACACCATAAGCTGTATTAGGTTTACGTTCATCGGATTCTTTAATTAGTGCATAATCCTTTTCATGAATAGGGCCAAATACACTTAGTGTACTGATATAGACAAACTTTTTAGGTACCATATCGAGTGCCTGCAGTGCTTCAATGAAGTTTTTTGTACCTATATAATTGGTCTTATCAAAATCTTCCGGATGAATACATTTAGTCACTCCTGCGCAATGAACGATATAATCCCATTCTCTGTGTCCTTTTTTATACTCAGTCAATTGTTGGCGAAGCATATCAGGACGCGAGAAGTCGAGTTCGATAAATTGGATACGGGAGTCTTGCAAATATTTTTTGCTGCTTGTTTTCCGTATCCCAGCCCATGTTTGCATACCTTGGTTTAAACCCTCTTCAACCAAGAAACTGCCAACGAAACCGCTCGCTCCGGTGATAAGTATTGTTTCGTTCATTTCAATTCTTTTTAATCAAACAAAGATACTATAGTCGAAAATAAAAATCAAAAAAAATATCATGTTCTTTTTATCAGTTGCAAAAATTGACCTTATATAAATCCTTTTTGATTGTCCGAATGAAAAAACAACTATTTTGGTTCAATGTTCTAATTATTTTGCTTACTTTGTAGACAAATATTAAAATTTAATAAGCAATGAGTAAAAGTAAAGAAAAGAAGGCAGGAAAGCGATTAACAAAACATGTACTCGTCGATAAGTTAAATGGATTCTTTTCCTTGCGTCCTGACGAAGTTTTCAGTTTAAAAGCAATTAGCGCAGCACTTCATTTGACAACTCATCCTTTAAAACGCATGTGTTTTGATATTTTAGAGGAGATGGTTAGTGATGCTTTCCTGAAAAGAATATCATCTAATGAATATCAGTTGAATACACAAGGGGCGGTAATGACCGGCATATTCCAGCGAAAGAGTAATGGAAAGAATGTATTCATTCCTGAAGATGGTGGCGAACCTATTATGATTGCAGAACGTAATTCTGCTCACGCATTAAATAATGATAAAGTAAAGATAGGCTTCTTTGCTCGTCGTCGTAACCATACTCCGGAAGGAGAGGTTATTGAAATCCTTCAACGTGCCGACGCAACTTTTGTTGGAACTTTAAAAATAGATAAATACTACGCATTTTTACTGACGGAAAATCGTACTTTAGCGAATGATATCTTTATTCCAAAAGGAAAGTTAAAAGGTGGTCAGAATGGGGATAAGGCTATTGCTAAGATTATTGATTGGCCGGAGGACGCGAAGAATCCTATCGGGCAGGTAATTGATGTCCTTGGAAAGACAGGAGAGAACAATGCGGAGATGCATGCTATTTTAGCAGAATACGGGTTGCCGTATGTGTATCCTGCAGCAGTTGAGAAAGCTGCAGAAAAGCTCACGCGGGAAATTACACAGCAGGATATTACCGAACGTGAGGACTTCAGGAATGTGACTACCTTTACTATCGACCCCAAGGACGCAAAGGATTTTGACGATGCCCTGTCTATTCGAAAGCTGGCATCAGGGTCTTGGGAAGTCGGTGTTCACATAGCCGACGTCACTCATTATGTGAAGGAGAGTACTATTATAGATAAGGAAGCTTATAAGCGTGCAACTTCCGTTTATTTGGTTGACCGTACTGTTCCGATGTTGCCGGAGAGCTTATGTAATGTACTTTGCTCACTACGTCCGAATGAGGAAAAATTGACATTCTCCGTTATTTTTGTGATGAACGATAAAGCAGAAGTGCTACATCATCGTATTGTGCATACTATTATTAAGAGTGATCGTCGTTTTTGTTATGAGGAAGCTCAAGAGATTATTGAGACAGGAAAAGGAGATTATGCGGAAGAAGTTTTAGAACTGAATAAGTTAGCTCGGATTCTTCGTAAGAACCGTATGGCGAATGGAGCAATTGACTTCCAAAGAGTGGAGATGAAGTTCGATATCAATGAAGAAGGAAAGCCGATTGGGGTATATTTCAAGGAGTCAAAAGAGGCCAATCAATTAATCGAGGAATTTATGCTGTTGGCTAACAGAACTGTTGCCGAAAGCGTAGGAAAGGCTTCGCATGCTAAGAAAGCGAAAGTGTTCCCTTACCGTATTCATGATGTTCCTGAAATGAGTAAATTAGAAGATCTGAATACTTTCATTAATAAATTTGGTTATAAAATTCGCACTTCCGGTTCGAAAGGTGAGGTGGCTAAAAGCTTGAACCGTTTGATGAGTGATGTGAGGAATAAAAAAGAACAGGAACTTATTGAGACGGTTACTTTGAGAACTATGCAAAAGGCTCGTTATTCTGTATATAATATTGGGCATTATGGCTTGGCTTTCGATTTCTATACGCATTTTACTTCACCTATACGCCGCTATCCCGACATGATGGTTCACCGTTTGCTGACTCGTTATTTGGGTGGAGGAAGAACTGTTTCGGCAGATAAATATGAAGAGCTTTGCGAGCATTGTTCCGATATGGAGCAGATAGCAGCAAATGCCGAGCGTGATTCTATAAAATATAAGATGGTTGAATATATGAGTGAACGTATCGGGCAAGTTTACGATGGTACCATTTCTGGTGTGACGGAATGGGGAATTTATGTGGAGATTGATGAGAATAAGTGTGAAGGTATGGTCCCTGTCCATTGTTTGAGCGATGATTATTATGTGTTTGATGATAAGAATTATTGCTTGGTTGGACGTCGGCATAAGAATAAATATAGTTTAGGCGATGCTGTGAAGATAAAGGTGGTACGTGCCGATTTGGTGAAGAAGCAGCTTGATTTTGATTTAGTAAACGATGAGAAATCATTAATGGCACCAGCCGCTCTCTAAAATATTTCCATGTGATATAGCTTTGAAAACAAAAATCATAATTTAATTTTCATTGATTGTCTTTTACCCTGATAAACTGATATATGTAAAGATCAAAAATGATACGTATGAATCGGTAATTTTTTTAGAACCTTAGAGCCGTTTATGCGTATCATTTCACAAAAGCATTTGATGAAGTTGGAAGCTTATGCGTATTGCTTTACTTGTTCTTACACTTCTCTTTTTTAATCGTATGGACTTTTGATAGAGGCGTCCTTATTAGTTATATATGATGCTTTTATAAATAACATGTTATAAAAGGTTAAAACATTTAATAGTTTTGAATCTGTTTATCTTATTCGTTTTATCTTAGTTCGCTAAAAAATAAGATAGGGTAAAAATATGAACAAAAGGCCTTGATTCTTTAATACTATGTACTTTTTCATATAGATTAAAGTATTCTATGCTGAATAAAAAAGTCTTGTGGTTAGTTATACATAAAAGGGTTCGTGTATAATTACTTTTTTCGAAATGAAGAACCCCCAAATTCTCTAATTTTATCTAATACTTATACAATGTATAAAAGTCAAAAAAATCTATTCAAGGTGTGTGCGGGCATTGTACTTCTGTCGTGTATCCCTATAAACGGCATTGTTTTTGCATCTCCATTACCACCACCATCCAGTTATTTGCCTGATATTGAGATAAATAGTCCAAAGCAACAACAAAGTGTTACCGGCATCGTAAAAGACAGTCAAGGCGAACCTATTATTGGTGCCAATGTCTTGGTTAAGGGTACCACTGTTGGCACCATTACGGATATGGATGGAAAATTTGTGGTTAACGCTTCTAACAATGCTGTTTTAGTTGTTTCTTTCATCGGTTATACTACGAAAGAAGTACCTGTAGGGAACAGATCAAACCTTCAGATTACTTTAGCCGATGATTCTGAGACGTTGGATGAGGTTGTAGTTGTAGGATATGGAATTCAGAAGAAAGTCAATATGACCGGTTCTATTTCTACAGTAAAGGCAGATGCATTAAGTCCGATAGCTACATCTAATTTCTCTAACACTTTGGCCGGTCGTGCTCCCGGTGTAACCATTACAGGAAATTCCGGTTTGATGGGTTCATCTTCTGCTGTTCGTATTCGTGGTGGATTCGGTGAGCCTTTGTATGTTATCGATGGTATCATTCGTGATAAGGATGCTTTTGATGCTTTGGAAGCCACAGAAATTGATCAGATGAGCTTTTTAAAAGACGCGGCGACTGCTTCTGTATATGGATCACAGGCCGGTAATGGTGTTGTATTGGTAACAACGAAGACAGGAACAGCTACACCTAAGAAACCGGAATTTAATTATCAGGGTTCTTATACCTTTATGACTCCTACCATGGAACTGATGTCTGACAGAACAACAGCGACAGACGAGTTGATTTATCAGAATCGAGTGGCTGAATTCTTGGGTAAGTCCCAGCCAAATGGTGATGTTGAATTTGATTATTTCAAGAATAGAAGTTATAATGTAAACGATTATATCTGGCAGACTCCTTGGAATACGAAACATTCAATGAGTGTTCAAGGTGCCAGCGATCGTATTTCTTATTATACCTTAGCAAGTTTTATAAAGGAAGAAGGCTCTTATAAGAATATGGAAAATATGAAGGTCAACTTCCGTTCGAATGTAACAGCTAAGATTACCGATGCTATTAAGATGAATGTGAATATTGCCGGAAATCAGTCTAATCAGCGTCGTTTCTATTGGCCATTCTCCGGTGATGATGAACAGACAGTAGCCGATCTTTACCGTTGTACATTTAATTGGCCTAAGACTTATCCGTTCTATTTGTATGCAGATGGAACTCCGGCTGATAACAGAGAAGTTACAGATTATCCGGTACAGACTCCTATGGGTAGCTGGCAGGCATGGAGTGTCATCGATCAGGTTATCAGTGATCAGCGTTATATAAAGACGCGTAAACGTGAGCTGAATGCAACGTTGTCATTTGATATCGATTTGAAATTTATTTTACAGGGTTTGAGTACGAAAGTCGTGGGCAACTATATTGGTAACGATTATACTCGTAAGAAGTATTTGACATATCAGCATAATTATGTTTGGCGTCCGGCGAATGCTGATGGTAACCGTTTCATCCCGGCTCCTCCCGATCCGAACAACATTAATATCTTCACCTTCTCTCAGAATCAGGAGAACCTGAATTACCGATTGAAGAATTTGTGGAGTGAACAGTTTAACTGGTTTGTTAATTATGCCAATACCTTTGGCTTACACGATATAGCAGCTTCAGTAATATGGGAGCAGGCAAAGAATGGTGGTGAAAATATCTTTGCAAGGGCAGAACAGCCACTTACATATTATGATCAGATGTTTGTGTATTCAAACGATACCGAGCGCCGTTGGGGTGAAGGAGAAGAAGTTACAGGCGGTCGTCTTTCTTGGATTGGTCGTTTCAATTATAGCTATGCGCATAAGTATATCGCAGAATTCTCTTTCCGCTATGATGGCAACACATTGTTCCCGAAAGATAAGCGTTGGGGTTTCTTCCCGTCATTCTCTTTGGCTTGGCGTATGAGTGAAGAAAAGTTCATGGAAAGAACTAAGGGCTGGTTGAATGATTTCAAATTGCGTGCGTCTTATGGTACGACAGGTAATGATTTGGATGTAGATAATGAGGAAATTACCCCATTCTCGTATATTCCTACCTATCAATCAGGTAATTCGTATATATTTGGTAATAACTTGAATTTAGGTATTAAACCGGGGGATACGCCAAATACCCGATTAACTTGGGCTACCTCCAGAACTTATAATGTAGGATTTGATTTCGCAGTTCTGAACAGTCGATTAAGCGGATCATTCGATGCGTTCTATCGTCAAGAAGATCATATTCTTGGTTCACGTATTGTAACATTACCCGATACATACGGACAGAGTCTTGCTCCCGAGAATTACGCTAAACGCTCATGGAGAGGCGCGGAGTTCAATGCGACTTGGAGAGATCAGGCTTTGGATGGCCGGATTTATTATTCTGTATATGGAAACATTGGCTATTCAAAAGACCAATGGGATGTATTAGATGAAACTGCTTTATATGCTAAAGGTGGTAATCTTGAGGATTTATCTGCTGTTGGTCATTCTTTGAACAAAATTACCGGTTATAAGACACTTGGTATGCTTCGTACGCAGGAAGAAGTGGATGCTCTGAAAGCAAAAGGATTTAAACAGTTTGGTCGTGATCCGTATTTAGGAGGTTTATACTTTGAAGATATTCGAGGTGACGGATATTCAAAAGGTCCTGATGGTAAGATTGACGAGAATGATATCCAGTTGCTTTCCGATAATGGAGCGCCTCGTATCAATTTCGGTTTTGGTGGCAGCATTTCTTGGAAGGGTATTTCTGTTGACGCTCACTTCCAGGGAGTGGGTAATTACGACTGTATGATTAGTAATCTTGGTGATGCTCCGGGTAAGGGTGCTGCCGGTATACGTCAGTATGGTGGTGCTATTCGTCCATATTATCCTATTTGGGCTGATGATGTTTGGACTCCGGAAAATCCGAATGCCAAGTATCCTCGTCCTGTAGGTAGTAACTGGTATGAATCAGGAACCGGAAGTCAGTCATTCTGGATTAAAAACGGTTCATTCCTTCGTTTAAAGAACTTGAATGTAGGTTATGATATTCCTAAGAGTATTATATCTCATCTTGGTTTGACAGGCGCTCAGATCTTCTTCAATGGAACTAATCTATTTGTTATTTCTGCCATGACAGAATTCCAGGATCCTGAACAGGATTGCTACGATTCCTTCCCTTTGATGAAATCATTTACGTTTGGTTTAAATGTTAAATTTTAAAAGCTAAGATTATGAAGAAAATATCATATATATTACTCCTTTTGGTAACATTATTTTCTGCTCAAGGTTGTAATACGTTGGATATAGAAAATATATATAGTTATGATGCCGATAAGGTTTGGAATGATGAGAATCTGGCTAAGGCTTATCTTACCAATCTTTACGCAAACGTGTTCGGTAATTGGAATGCCGGAGCTGATGCTTATTCTCAACAAGTTGACGGAATTGCTTTTTATCAGGACTTGGTTACGATTACAAATGATAATTTTAAGCGATGGAAATATGAAACTATCCGTCAGATAAATGAAATTATACAGAATACGACAAACGGACAGTTATCACAGACTGTAAAAGACGAAATTGTCGGTCAGGCTTTATTTATGCGTGCTTATGTTTATTTCGATATGGTAAAGTATCATGGCGGTGTACCTTATATTAAGGTACCTCAGGATAAGGATAAGGACGATTTGTATGTAAAACGTAACTCTACAGCTGAGTGTTTTCAGTTTATTATTGAAGATTTAGATGAGGCTTTCTCTAAATTGCCTTTGGCTATCTCGAAGACTTCTGCTGAATATGGTCACATAGACGGGTGCTTTGCTAAAGCATTCAAGGCAAAAGTATTACTTTATAAGGCTTCTCCACAATTCCATCCTTCACATCCGTGGGATAACGCAGATTGGCAGGCAGCTTATACCGCTTGTCAGGACGCGTATAATACATTATCTTCAAATGGCTATAAATTAGCAAGCGATTATGATGATATCTTCTTGAAAGAGGCCGGCCCGGAAGTTGTTTTTGCTGTTATCAATCAGTATCCCAATAAAGTCGCTAATTGGGATAACGGAGTACGTCCCGGATCTTTAAGTCGAGGTAATGCTTCTTATAGCCCGACGTGGGAGTTTGTGAAAGAATTCCCAATGAAAGACGGAAAGCAATACAATGATCCGAAAGGTAAATACTATGTTGCTTCCGAAGAGGATTTCCTTAAGTGTTATTGGCAGAATCGTGATCCGCGTTTTGACAAGTCTGTTATTTGGAATGCAAGTCAGTATGCTGTAGGAGGGACTCCTGCTAATCGACGTCAATATACCGCGTTGGGAATTGCTCATGAGTTGGATGATTTCGGAACAAATCCAAAGGCAAATGTGAATAGTACTAACTTGAACAATTATTCCGGTTTCTTTATCCGTAAGGCCAGCGATACGAAATTGTCTCAGGCTCAAGTACAACAATATGATATTGATTATATCATTATGCGTTTTGCGGAAGTTATGTTGAATTACGCGGAAACAGCGAATGAAACCGGTCATAGTGACGAAGCAATCAGTATATTGAAACAGATTCGTGAACGCGCAGGCATCGAACCCGGCGATGATGGCAATTATGGTATGGACATCAGTTCTAAAGAATCGCTTCGTGAGGCTGTTCTTCAGGAACGTAATATTGAATTCTGTTTTGAGGGATTCCGTTTCTGGGATTTACGTCGTTTGCGTATGCTTGACCGTCTGAATGAAACAACCAAGCATGGTATCGAATCAATCGCTATTAATGCAGATGGTTCCGACATGTCAATGGAAGAGGCTAAGGAAAAAGCTTCTAAGTTTGAACTGACAGAGAAAGACTTTCGCTATATTATTCATCAGATTCCATTCTCCGGTGTAAAAGTTAATATTGTTCCTGATACGTATTATTTCTTCCCAATACAGAAAAGTTCTTTGGATAGAAATAAAGGTTTAGAGCAAAATAATAATTGGGGTGGTACATTCAACCCGACTTTAGAATAACTTTTATACAATCATTGATCCGCCTGAAGAGCAAAACTCCTCAGGCGGAGTTTTTATTTTTGTCAGCCAATCATAACAACTATTATTTTGATGCGTATAGACGTGAAAGTGAACCATATAAGTTGCCGTATTCATCAGAAGATTTCTTCGTTTCACTTAAGTGATTCATTTGTTTCACAATAGTGAGACAGTTGTTTCACTCCTGTGAGACGATTGTTTCACTCCTGTGAAACAATAGAATCATTCGTATGAGTTGGGTAATTCATACGGATTACTTTTCGAATTCTTTTGATGACAGATTAAATAGATCTGGCAAATAATAAGTGATAAGTCACCAACAAACAATCGTTAATATAACTGCTTATTTTTCATTGAACTTGTGTTATTTTAGTTATTTCAATATTCTTATTACCAAATATATTCATTACCTTTGCATACTTTAAAATTTTAAATTTAGATACCTAAAAACAAAAAAATGGCTACAAACAGACGAACCTTTTTAAAGACGCTTGGTGGTTTAGGATTGTTTACCATCGTTCCGCGTCATGTGTTGGGAGGTAATAATTTTATTCCTCCAAGTGATCAGTTAACTAAAGGAGTAATAGGACTCGGTGGTATGGGATCAAGTTATCCGCACCTATACAGCAGTGAATATTGCAGGCTAATGGCTTTGTGCGATGTTGACGATAACCACCTGAATAGGGCAAAAAAAACGGCTAAGGAGAAATACCATGAGGACGTTACTACCTATCATAACTTCTGGGATTTGATAAATAATTCTACCATAGATGTTGTTCATATTGCTACACCACCACACTGGCATGCTTTGATGTCTATTGAAGCTGCTAAGGCCGGAAAGGATATCTGGTGCGAAAAGCCTATGACAAGAACTATTGGTGAAGGGCTTGCCGTTAAGGAAGCCGTTAATCGTTATAAGCGAATGTTCCGTCTGAACACATGGTTCCGGTTCCAAGATACTTTCTATGGTCTGGGTACTACCGTTGAACCTCTGAAAAAATTGGTTAACAGTGGCTTGCTTGGATGGCCTTTGAAGGTTGTTGTCTCCGGAACAACAGGTTTCGCGTGGAAATTCTATTGGGTTGGTAAAGAGAATCTGGTTCCACAACCGGCTCCCAAAGAATTGGATTACGATCTTTGGTTAGGTCCTGCTCCATATAAACCATATAATGAGCACCGTGTTCATCAAACATTCCGTGGTTACTGGGATTATGATGGTGGAGGATTGACCGATATGGGACAGCATTATCTGGATCCGGTACAGTATCTGTTGGGAAAAGATGATGAATTACCTGTAAAGATAGAATGCGACGCGCCTCAGCAGCATCCTGACGCAGTAGGCATTTGGCGTAAGATTACTTATACGTATGCCGATGGGTGTCAGATTGTTCTTGAGGGTGAAGGCTTTGAAAGTAAGGGAGATACAGCTTACATCGAAGGCCCGAAAGGTAAAGTTTATAAAGGATTCCGTTGCACTATACCTAATATTATGGATAAACTGGCCGAGTATCCTGATCCGGAACCACAGTTGACAAGCTTCTATGATTGTATTCATACTCGTCAGAAATTCGCGTTGAACGAAATGAATGGATTTAACAGTTGTACGTTGGTTAACCTTGGTACCGTTGCTTTGCGCTTGAATCGTCAAGTATTGAACTTCGATCCGAAAAATGTTAGATTTGTTAATGATGATGCAGCTAATGCGTTGATTTATCAACCAATGCGTGCTCCATGGAAGTTATAATTTTAAAAGTATAGAAGTATGAAAAGATTAAATATATATTCCATCGCTTTACTGACGTTCTTCTTGGCGTTCAGTTTAGCTGCTTCAGCTCAGTTGGATAGTCGTAACCGTACGGTTGAAACTATTGTTGCCGATAACCTTGCTCAGTTACCTGCTCAGAATGCGGATACTTATAATCAGATTATCAGTGAACTCGCAGGTACCGGTTCTAAAGGTGTTGAGCAAATTGCAGGTATGTTGACAAATGCCTCAACAGGTAAAAACGCCACATTCGAGTATGCTTTAAACGGTATTGCCGACTATGTTAATGCTCCGGATAATAGTAATCTGAAAGAGAATGTTCGTCAAGGCTTGGTTAATAGTTTGGAAAAGTGTAATGATAACGCGAACAAAGCATTTTTAATAACATTGATTCAGAAATTTGCTACTAAAGATAATCTTTCTGTATTTACTAAATATCTATCAGATGATTATCTGAAAGGTTATGCTGTTCGTGCTATCGAGGCTACGCCGGATATAGATAATGCCATTATTGATATGGTAAAGAACGGTGGTTTGGATATGTCTTCTTTGGCTGATATCGTTGCATTTAAAAACATTCGTAATGAAGAGGTAGAAAACATATTGCTTTCTTGGCTGAAAGGAAGTAATGATGTTACTACTAAACGTTCTATTTACCATGCTTTGGGTAAGATTGGAACGATTGCTTCTTTGAAAGAGTTGAAAGCTTCCGGCGCGGAAGATGATTATCTTTCTCTGTTGAATAATCTTTCTTTTTCAAATAATAAGAAAGTACAGAAAGCTTTAAGTAAGGAAATTAAAAGTTTGCAAAATAGCGGAAAGGATTACCTCCGTATTGCAGCTCTGGAGTTACTTTTCAAATCTGATAAGAAGAACTTGACTGATAATATTCTTTCTGCGTTGAAAGACGGCAGTCGCCAGTATCGCACGGCTGCTTTGGAGTATGCTAAGAAATATGCGGGAAGCAATATCTTCAGTTCCGTTGCTAATCAAATCTCTGCTCTTTCTGATGCTTCTAAACAGGATGTAGTTAGTTGGTTAGGTTCTAATCACCGTACCGATCAGGTAGATGTTGTTATAGGTGCCATGAATTCCTCTGACACAGATTTGGCTAATGCGGCTATCTTGGCAGCCGGTAAGATTGGTGGGCGGAAAGCATTGAATGCTTTGACAAGTAAGCTGAATGGAAACAATGTTCATTATGTAGATTCCGCTCTCTTAGCTTTCAATGGAAATATTGAAGACGGAATTATTGCCGCGTTGAATGGTGATGGTGCAACTCAGGCTGCTGCATTGAAATTGGCATCTGCTCGAAAGATGTATAAAGCTTACGAAAAAGTTACTTCTTTGTTGAACTCTTCTGACGCGAATGTGAAGTCTGCTGCTTACGAAGCGTTAGCCGGTGTTGTTCAGCCGAGCAACTTCGCTGCTCTCTGCACGATGATGGAGTCTGATCAGAATACCGCGAAGATTCAGCAGGCAGCTTTGAATGCCATCAAGACACTCTCCGGCGATGAACAATATAACCTGATTAACAGTCAGTTGGTTAAGACATCTAAGGCTGATCTTTACTATCCGCTTTTAGGTCAGGCCGGTAACAGCGCGGCAATAGAAAAACTTTTAAGTGCTTATAATTCTGGAAGCAATAAGGCTGAGGCTCTGAAGTCTTTGCTGACTGTCAATAATCCGGAGATGATTGATATTCTTTATAGTCTGGCTGCCAAGGAAAGTGCTTCTAATAAGGATAATATCCTGAATAGATACCTTGCTTTGGTAAAGGCTTCTGATAAGAATAATATTCAGAAATTCCAACTTCTGTCTGATGCTTTAGATCTGGAACCTTCGACTGCTGTTCAAAACGCATTGGTTGAGAACCTTGGCGCGACAAAGAACTTTCCGGCTTTAATGGCTGTTTCAAAGTACTTGGATGGCGCGTCTAAATTACATGCCGCTTCGGCTGTTATGAGCCTTATGAATAATAAGGAAGTTAATCTGCTGGGTGGTTCTGTCGCTAAATCTATTTTGAAGAAGACTCAGGATGTTTACCGTGCTCAGACTGACGCTGATTCCGGTTATGCAATTGACCAGATTAATGGTTTGCTTGAGAAATGCACGGATAATGGTTTTGTTCCTGTTGATGTAGTAGAAGTTGCGTATAAGAAGCCTTTCAAGAGCGCAAAGAGCTATGAAAACTTTGAGATGTATATTGATTGGAAATCAGATGATGCGGCTACTGTTTCTGTACGTTCCATGCCGGAGGTTACTTTAAATCCTACCGAGGTTGCTTTCAACTTCAACGACGCGAAAGGTATGGCTCAGAAAGGTGAGTGGAATAACTTATATATTAAGGTATTAAACGACCGTATTTTCATTTCTTCTAATGGAGAGAAAGTGGTTGAGAATGCCATCATGAAGAATACTCCTGAAAGCAAGTCAATCAATGCTAACGGTTTGATTGAGATTGTTACGGGAAAGAATGGCAGTGTTCAACTTCGTAACCTTTATATCAATGAACTGCCGAGTACTCCGGTTTATACTCTTCCGGAAGAGGAGAAGAAGGCCGGTTTCGAAGTGTTGTTCGATGGACGCTCGTTAGAGAAATGGCATGGCAATACTACGGCTTATGTTCCGGTTGATGGTAACATTTATGTTACCGCTAATTATGGAGGTACGGGCAATTTGTATACCAACAAGAAGTACAGTGATTTCGTTTATCGCTTTGAGTTCTGTTTTGGTGTAGAAGGCGTTAATAACGGTATCGGCATCCGGACGAAGGAAGGCGCTGATGCTGCTTATGAAGGAATGGAGATTCAGGTGCTTGATCATGATGCCCCTATTTATGCGGACCTTCAACCCTATCAGCAGCATGGTTCTGTTTATGGAATTATCGTGCCAAAGCATATCGATTTCGGTCCTATTGGGACATGGCATAAAGAGGAGATTAAAGCTGTTGGCGATCATATCACAGTCACAGTTGACGGCGTAGTTGTAACCGATGGTGATATTCGTCAGGCTTGCCAAGGTCATAATGTCGCTCCTGATGGAGGTGACGTTAATCCTTACACAGTTGACCATAAGAATCATCAGGGCTTATTCAATAAAGACGGATATATCAGCTTCTGTGGTCATGGAGCGGGTGTAATGTTTCGTAATGTCCGTATTCTTGATTTGAGTAAGAAGAAGTAAATATCAACTTTTTAATTAGAAATGAGGGGTGTCGCTTATTACGACACCCCCCATTCATTATATTAACGTGAGTTCGATGAATTATAACTGTCTAAAAAATTGGTGATTAGCGAAAATTGTTATATTTTTATAGTGCTGAAATACAAATAAATACTAACAACAATCGCTATGATCACCGAAAGCAAAGTT
>NZ_JAJLQX010000026.1 GCF_021295095.1 Phocaeicola oris | reverse complement strand
TAAACCTTTTTATGTGTATCTTTTTGGTTATCAAATAGTTATGGTGTGTTTTCTGTTTCTAAACAAAAGTTAAATAGATACGTTTCGTTTTGCTTTTTTGGAACATTTCGTTTTGCGGATTATACATACGCATCACTTGATCAACTCATCTGCATGACTTGAACGATTCATCCGCATCAGTTGAGCAATTCATACGCATGAGTTAAACGAATCATACGTATCAGTTGAATAGGTTATTTCTTACGCTTCAACCAATGATCTTTTAGCCAATTGCGGACAGGCTCATCCCAAAGTTTAAGTGAAGCCCATGCTACCATCAGACTGAGGATAATGCTGCTGATGCAAACAAAGAGAATCTGATCGGCAGTAGCTTCAGGGTTATTTGCTTTCCATCCTAAACACAGGGTAAATATAATAGGCGAATGGGTGATATAAAGCGGATAGGAAATATCGCCTAACCATTTACATAATTTATGATTGTTACCCGAAACCGTTCCTTTTGCCCCCATATAAACGATGATAGGAAATGCGATAAGAATACAAAATGTTTCGTATAGACCGTTGAAGATTTCTTGACCACCTATTTTTATATATGGTACGATAAGTATAAGACAAAGCAGAGCTGACGCCGTTAGGAAACCATGACGATGGAGGTAAGAATCTTCTGTTCCTGATTCTTTTGGAGAATTCATCAGACGGGACATCAGAAGTCCTGCAAAGAATGGATAAAGTAGCCGGATCCATCCCAAAGCCAACTGGTCGGGATGCAGATCCCATCCTCCGATAAAGGTGTGAAGTTGATAATCCGGACGGCTATCCATAAGACCGAAGAAACTGAATTCAGTGCCGATACCCATAGTGAGTAATGCGAAAAAACCGACAAGAATAGCTAACATTGTCTTTCCTAAATGGCGAATGAATAAGGCATACAGAATATTGGCGAGATATTCATACATAAGCGTCCAAGCATTGCCATTGAAAGAGTTTAATTCTCCCCAACCACGTACATCAAACATTTTTGGAACAGGGATGAGTAGGATGGCAAAAAGAAAACTTATCAGAATAACCGGCCAGTGAGATTGCATGACTTGAGGAAGCCTGTTTCCTGCACCGAAGAAGAACATTAGTAATCCAAAGAACATGCCGAAAAGAAGCATAGGATGTAAACGGGTAAGACGACGCTTAAAGAAGTCCCATAGGCTCATGCCGTTCGAATTGGACGCACTCTTCCAACGGTCATCGTAAGCATAACCTACCACAAAACCTGAAAGAATGAAAAAGAAATCGACGGCCAAATATCCGTGGAAAGATCTGATACCCGGACCAAATTGTTCAAAATGATGGTATATAAGTACGATGATAGCGGCAACTCCACGAAGTCCGTCTAAAATTTCGTAACGTGGCTTGGATGCCAAATAAGTAGATTGATTCATTTCAATGTGAGATCTTTAGTATTAATACCTGATAGGGGGATTATTATTAATTTGGTGACAGAAAAGGAATTTGAGTTTTTTACAAAAGTTTTTACCTTTTTATATTCCTATATGTACCATCAGTATGGTATACATAGAACTTAACATAAAAACTCCTCTTCGGCAGTGCCTGAGAGGAGTTATGCAATGATACATTATTTCGCGATTATGGTACGGTAAGCCGGATCGTTCCATAAGTTGACTAAGGTACGGAACTGCGCATAGTCGCTTGTTGGAATAACTTGCTCGTTTAACCGGATACTACGGGTAACTTTTGCTTTTCCATCCACATTGATAAGTTGCAACTCAACGGCTCCCACCTTGTTGATAATACTTTTGTTAAAAGGTTTCGAAGCTAAAGACGTTCCACTTGGGAGTGTGATGTCGTAATTATCAGTTTCGTTAAGCAGTGTCGGAATTTCAAAAGCTTCCTTACGCTGTGTGTTCAGCGTAGTGATTCTCCATGTATCAAATCCTTTATCTGTAGATGGCAGTCGGTAAACAGTGTAACCTGCATGTTTGCTGACACCATCCTTATCCGAATTCAAATCTGTCACTACATTAGTTGTTACTTTTATAGGAGCAACTTTCACCATCATCCGATTACCATTCGCCCAGATTTGGTTTCCATAAGCCAATGTAGCAATTTCTCCTTTAGCTCCATCTAATGGAGAGACCATTTCATCACCTGATTTTATATAGATGTTTGATAAAGAGAGAAGACTGGGTGGAACATTTTTTGGAAAAGTGCAAACAATGCTTTCCTCTATATTCGCGGCTTTCAGTAAAGATATCATTAAGGCTGCTTTTTCAGCAGCAGTGCCGTATGCGCTGTTGGCAACTTCTTGTGGAGTACGAATCATATTTGCAATAGCTAATGGAATACGGGAACGACCAACTTCCTTAGTTACATAGTTGGTTATACTGCTGAGATTATTGTCGCCTGTATAGTTATTGACAGAACCTTCGGCAGCCTTGGCAATTAAATCGTTTACTGCTTTGGCACGTTCCTCATTACTTTGTTCGGTAGAAGCGAAGATGTATGGGATAGTATTTTGCGCAATGTAAAATTCAGGAGCAATTCCCGGAATATTATTAAATTTCCAAGTGTAGGTATTACCGTTCTTTTGGGGCTGTACACTTTCCTTTATTGTCTGTTGATAGAATAGATCCTCCGGAGCAGTGATACTCAAGGTGTATTCTTTGATGGGACTGTAATCGTTAAACTGATGATAGAAATCGTTAGCAGCCTGATAACCGGCCTTTGTAGTAATGGTATAATCCAAATAAATGGTGCATCCAAGTTCCGTACCGGTATGAGTGACCACCATTTCGGTGAGTTTATTGTATGCCGGAGCATCAGCAGCGAAACTTGGAAGCGACGGGTTGAACGCATTGTTTGGAGCCTTGACAATAGTACCGTCGGCTTGCTTGGTATACGACTCATTGATTTTCAGAGTTTGATAAGCCGGATTATATACGATGAAGGTTTCGCCGTACATACTGTCGAAAGAACGATGAGTATTCAGTTTCAATTCTTTTTGATAGCGGTATTCTGTGCTGCCATCGTTGTTGATGGTGTATGCTTCAGCCACTTTATTAAATACAGCTTCGTAAGGTTGTCCTTTTGAAGGTAAGGTAACTATCAAGCCTATTATTAATAGTAGTATATATTTCTTCATGACTTATTTTTATTTTTCGAGAACTAACATGTTGTTTGAAATAGCATTGGTGCCTAATACGGCAGAGCGGAAGCCTGTCCAGTCGTCTGCTTCATAGACACGTTTTTTCAACGACAGTTTCTGACTGATGGTAACTTTATTGCCTGATTGCTTTACAAAACCGGAAAAATCGGCTGCATCACTGTTTGTATGGATGTCTTCTACCTTCTCAACCAACCGGTATCCACTTGGAATATAAAGTGTTTCATTTAGATCGAGCAGGCGTGAACAACTATCTTTGAATCCGTAGTCACGGGTTTCTTTATCGGTATTGATACGCAAATAAGTACGGACGCTGTTATAAAGTTGTCCGCTGATAGGCTTCAATAGTAGCGAACCATCAGTCGTGGTCAATGCATAGTTCGGGATGGCAAATTTAAATGTAATCTTGATAGGACCGGTCTGATAGTTATCAGGATTCTTGCCATAGTTGACACTGATTAATTTAGCTTCGGGAGAGACTCGGAGCAATTCATTCTCCATAGCATTTTTCCACTGACTGGCAAAGCCGGTGGTGAATGCTCTACGGACAGAAGCATCAGTCTGACCTTCTGCTTGTACAGTGAATTCGCCGGTGAGTGTACCTTGAGCATCTACATTGCTCTTTACGTTTAGCTTCAGATAATGATTTTCCGGAGCTGAAACAGGAGTAAGACATAAGTCTGATCCTTCAGGAATGCCCGGCAGATAATTCTGCTGCTGTTCGGCACTCGACCAAAGTTCACGATTGAATGGAACCCAAGTTGGGTCAAGCGGTGTATAAGTGCCATTAGCCAACTTAACAACCGCAACGCAATGGTTGAAGTGGTCGGCAGGAATACTCTCTATCCTTGATCCGGCCATGGTCATAGCGGGATAAGCCTCGAAGCCGGCCATTCGGAGCATAGAAATCAACATGGCAGCTTTGTCTTTACAGACTCCGCAACGATCGGTGAAATTTGTTTTTGTATTATGCAACGTATATCCTTCGCCCTCACCCATTGATATACCGGAGTAACGTACGTTGTCAGCTACCCAGTGAGTTAGAACGGCAATTTTCTCCATATCCGTCTTTTTATCTTTAATCAGCTCATTCACTTTCTTCTGAGCCGGTTCGTAAGCTTCAAAGCTTCCGTAGTCCTCATTGACTTTATTAAACCATAAAGATTTCTCTTTCCATTCCGTTGTAGATGAGAGGAACAGTTTGGGGGCAACGTCGAAGAGGTCGACCATATTAGGTTCTCTCTTGAACGGCATGGCATGGGAAACAGAGAATGTTAGCAACTGACGGTCGTTCATCATACGTACAGACGAGTGGCATTCCCCTTGATAGAACTCATACTGAATATTCTTACTCTTTGGCGCATCTATGGAATATACCTTTGATATGGTAGGATAAGTTACCCAGAACGGAACAATATCGTAGAAGTGTCCTCTCATAGGAGGAATAAAACGGTCGTCGGAATCATCAAGTATGCCAGTGCCTGAAGGGAATGAATTAAATTCGTTTGCATTCAGTAAAGCATACGTAAATCCTTTCTTATTAATTTCGTAATCAATAATATCACCATTGCCCAATTTACCTACCTCAATCATGATTTGGCGAGCTCCCCAGTAAATTGCTCTGGCCGGAGCGGCATAGTCGCATGCCTTGTTGAGATTAATGTCTTTTTTACTTCCATCAGCTTTATAAACGGTCACTTTAGAAAATTTAGCGAAAGCTGTCAACGGATCATAATCATATTTAAGTACACGATAATTCAGTGCTCCTTTTGGCGTTTGTATTTTAACCACCTGATGAATATTGAAATTGCCTGAGCCATTTTCATCAACTGTAACTCCGATGCTGTCGAGCAGGATAACCACATCCTGTTTTTGCCAAGCTGTCTGTTTGTTGAGTTCTGCTTTTAGCGGACTCCAGCTTTGTGCCATTATCGGAATAAAGAATGTCGCTAAAATGGCAGAAAGAAATAGTTTCTTCATTTTATATTATATTTAGTGTTAATTATCAATTTATTTGGAACATCCGCCACCACAGTTCCCGCAGTTGCTTCCGCAATTTTCGCAGCCACCTCCATCGCAACTCTGACTCATGGCTTCCACCATTTGTTGGATTTCCTCTTTGGTTGCATCGCGGAGTTCAGTCACTTCGCCTTCAAAAGTCAGATCTTTTCCTGCAAACGGATGGTTCAAATCAACAGTCACCTGGTCTGGTTCAACCTTTGTAATTGTTGAGTAGAATCGGTGCCCTTCATTGTCTTGAAGCGGAACCATAGCACCTTCATATATATGATCTTCATCAAATTTTCCATCAATCTCGAACATATCTTTGGGAACGGTACGAATGCCTTCCGGAATATATTCTCCATAGGCATCGGCGCAAGGAATGGTAATAGCGAAAGGATCGCCGGTGTTGAGAATTGTAAGCGCATTTTCAAACTTCTCCAATGTGGTTCCCATTCCGGAAATAAAACGGAAAGGTCTCTCTTTTGTAGCTTCCTCGACTAATGTTTTCTTGCTGTTTTTCATCACATACAGTCTGTATGTTACGCTGATGTATTTATTTTCCATATACTTATATATTGATTAATCTTATTAGTGTGATATTTAATCTGACAAAGTTACAATTAAATCTTTAATTCTTACGTGATGAAGTAGCTTTTTGATAAATAAGAAAAGACAGAGGCATGAGTTCACATATTCATCAGAAGTTTTTATAAAATGATGCGGATGAGTTTGACAAGTCATGCGGATGAGTTGAACGATTCATGCGGATGAGTTGTTCAACTGATGCGGATCACTTTGCCCCTCTTTCCTTATGGCTAATCAAAACAACCTTACGATAAATAAATATCAATATAATGAACACTAAAACAAACTGATACGAAGAATGCTAAATATTTTTATCCTATTTATTTTGTTTATCAATATAAGTCCTTATCTTTGCAATGTTTTGTTTCGGTATATCTTTTCGATATAACGAATGAAAAGGGAATCGGGTGCAAGTCCCGAACAGTCCCGCTGCTGTAAGCTCTTGAAAAGTTCGCTTAACACTCAAGCCACTGCCGATAGGTGGGAAGGCAAGTGAACCGGAGTAAGTCAGAAGACCTGCAAAACAATATCATACTTTAATTCCTCGAGGAAAGGATAAGAAGGACGTGCGAACAATTAATTTGAAAAACAAAATGCTTACCGGAATGAGAGAAGTATTTCATTCATGGAGTACAAATGCACAATACGACAGGAACGAAAGTATGATTGGCTTAGTAAAGAAACTACTATCTGCCAACATAGTAATCATAATCTTGCTTCTCTCCGGATGCAGCGGAAGAAGCAAGATTTCTTTTTCTACTGCCGGCCAACAGGAAATTCCATTCTCCTATGCTGAGAACATAAAGATATACAGAAACAGTGATTATACGTTAGCCCAACTTCGGAACCCATGGGATACAACGAAGATACTACACACTTATGTATTGGTGAACAAGAACAAACAACTCCCCGACTCCCTTCCCGATGGTACGGTAATCCGTACCCCGTTGAATAAATCCGTCGTCTACTCATCCGTGCACTGCAGCCTGCTGATCCAATTAAACGCCCTCAGTGCCATCAAAGGGATTTGCGACCTCGATTATATCTTCCTTGACGAAATTCATAAGGGAGTAGCAGAAGACCATATTACGAACATAGGAAACAGCATGAGCCCTGCGATAGAAAAAGTCATCGACTTGCATCCCGATGCCATTCTCCTTTCACCATTTCAGAACAGCGGAGGGTACGGTAGAATAGAGAAGTTGGACATTCCTATTATAGAATGTGCCGATTATATGGAGACTTCCGCATTAGGACGAGCCGAATGGATGAAATTCTATGGTATGTTATTCGGCAGAGAAGCAGAAGCCGACAGTCTGTTCACTCAAGTAGAACAACATTACAAGAGTCTGACCACATTAGCCCGAAGCGATACGAAACGTCCTACTGTATTCTGCGATTTAAAGAGCAGTTCGGCGTGGTATGTTCCGGGCGGACGAAGCACCACCGGAAAGATCTATGATGATGCCAACTCAGCATATATATTCGATTATACTCCCAACAGCGGAACCATTCCTATGGCCTTTGAGACAGTGTACGATAAAGGACACAATGCCGATTTCTGGATTATAAAATATACCCAACAGAAAGATAAAACACTGACAGAATTAAAAACCGACTTTGAGCCATACACCAAATTCAAAGCCTATCAAGACGGAAATGTTTACGGATGTAATACCGGCAAGATACGTTTCTATGAAGAAACGCCGTTCCATCCCGACTATCTTTTGCAAGATTTGATAAAAATATTACATCCTTCGCTCTTACCCGATTATGATTTAAAATATTTCCGTAAATTAGCGGAAAATTGAAAAGCAAAGGTTTAACATATAGTATTATACTGGTCATCCTGATAATTTTCCTATTGGGAGCCAACCTATTGTTCGGTTCGGTAAAGATTCCGACCGGTGATGTATGGAGTATTCTCTGTGGAAACGAAACCGGTAAAGAAAGTTGGTTCTACATTATTTGGGAGTCACGTATTCCTCAAGCTATCACAGCCTTGCTCTGCGGTTCTGCTCTTGCAGCTGCCGGATTGATGATGCAAACCGCATTCACTAATCCTTTAGCCGGTCCGTCTATCTTAGGAATCAACTCCGGAGCCAACCTTGGCGTAGCACTTGTCATTCTTACCGGAAGCGGTATTCTTGCAGGTGGAGACTTCTCTCTGGCTGGATTCATGACGGTTCTTGCAGCCGCTTTTGTCGGTTCCATGATTGTTATGGGACTCATTCTATTCTTCTCATCCATTATCAAAAGTAATATCATGCTGCTTATCATCGGTATCATGATAGGCTATATCACTTCATCGTGCATCTCGCTACTCAACTTCTTCGCTACCGATGAAGGTGTACACTCTTACGCTGTCTGGGGAATGGGAAACTTTAGTGGTGTCTCGCTCAAACAACTTCCCTACTTTTCAGGAGCTATCATCATCGGGCTGTTTATCGCTGTCATGTTGATTAAGCCATTGAATGCTTTGCTATTAGGCACTCGTTATGCCGAAAACTTAGGCGTAAACATTCTGAAGACCAGGAATCTGTTATTGATTGCAACAGGTATCCTGACCGCCGTAACTACTGCATTCTGTGGTCCGATAGCCTTTATTGATTTGGCTGTCCCCCATATTGCCCGTCTGATGCTGGGCACCTCGAATCATAACTCGCTGATGCCAGTCACCATGCTTACCGGTGGCGTGATAGCTCTCTTATGTAATTTGATTTGCATTCTCCCGGGAGAAACGGGAATCATTCCACTGAATGCCGTTACCCCTATCTTAGGAGCACCGGTTATCATCTATGTCATTATTAACCAGAAAAAAATCAAATACTTTAACTGATGGAGAATAGAAATGACATACAACCGGTCATTAAGGCAACTGATTTGACTATCGGATACCGTAAAGGAAAACATCAGTACAAGGTACAGGAACATCTGACCTTTTCGCTCTATCCCGGTGAGCTGACTTGTCTTTTAGGAGCTAATGGGACAGGTAAATCTACCTTACTTCGCACATTAGCAGCCTCGCAACCCGCTTTAAGCGGTGAATTAAAACTGTTAAACAAATCACTTCATGCTTATTCCGAGAAGGAACGATCTAAAACGATTGGAGTTGTTCTGACAGATAAAACATTTGCCGGAGCACTGACCGTCTACGAAGTAGTTGCATTAGGCAGACAGCCTCATACAGGCTTTTTCGGAAATCTACATCAGGAAGATAATATACTTATTCAACATGCGATTGACGCCGTCGGCATCAGCTATAAAGCACAGAATTACCTTTCTGAGCTTTCTGACGGAGAGCGTCAAAAAACAATGATTGCCAAAGCATTGGTTCAGGAATGTCCCTTAATTATCCTTGATGAACCGACTGCCTTCCTCGATGTAACCAGCAGAATTGAGATTATGACACTGCTGCATGATCTGGCCATGAAAGAAAATAAAGCAATACTACTCTCTACTCATGATATAGAACAGGCTTTAGTATTGGGAGATAAGCTCTGGCTCATGTCGAAAGAACATGGATTGGAATGCGGAGTAACAGAAGACCTAATCTTTAACCACCGTATGGATACACTCTTTGAGAACAATGACATTCGCTTTGACTATGAGCATGGAATATACTATCCCCTCACCAAAGGAGATAAACGAATTACTGTTAAGTCGACCAATGAAATGCTGCTTCACTGGACACTTAATGCCCTTAACCGCCACGGATATACCTGTGAACCTATTGAGAATACTGATTTTCCTGCACTAAACGCAGTGAGTCCCACAGAACTGATTCTCTCTGATACCAACGGCACGGCTACTTTTCACTCTTTCCGAGAATTATTAAAGACACTCTGAACTTCTTAACCGTCAGATATTAGCAATACGCATAATATCGGCAAAGACACCGGCAGCAGTCACACCGGCTCCGGCACCATAGCCTTGAATCATCATCGGATATTCCTTATAACGCTCTGTAGTGAGCAAAATGATATTATTGCTCCCCTCCAGATTATAAAACGGATGACTCTTATCCACCTCTTTCAGAGCAACTGTTCCATGATTGTTCTCATAGGTAGCAACAAATCTCCAACGTTTGTTCTCTCTCTCCAACTCCCGACGATGTTTCTCAAACTGTTTATCTAATGACGGAAGTTGCTTCCAGAAGTTATCCTGAGTACCTTCAAACATCTCATCCGGAATAAACAAATGTTTCTCCACATCGGATTGTTCTATCTCGTAACCTGCCTCACGTGCCAGAATAACCAATTTACGAATTACGTCCTTACCGCTTAAATCAATACGTGGATCAGGCTCCGAATAACCTCCTTCCTTAGCCAATCTGACGGCTTCACTCAAAGGAATCTCAGCGCTAATCTCATTGAAGATAAAGTTCAGAGTACCACTCAAAATAGCTTCAATCTTAAGTATCTTGTCACCACTGTTAATCAAATCATTAATAGTATTGATAATAGGCAATCCGGCTCCCACATTCGTCTCGAAAAGGAACTTCACACCCCGATGATGCGAGATGCGCTTCAGTTCACGATAATTCTCATAGTCGGATGAAGCAGCAATCTTATTCGCCGCTACCACCGATATATTATGTGAAAGGAAATCTTTATAAAGCGATGCCACATCGGCACTCGCGGTACAGTCCACAAATACAGAATTAAAGATGTTCATTCCAATAATCTCATCATGCAGTACTTTCTTCGAAGACGGGATGCCTCTCTCGTCCAATTCCTTACGATAGCTCGATAAGTCTATCCCTTCCCTGTTAAACAATGCTTTATGTCCGTTGGCAATGCCCACTACATGCAACTTCAAATTACGTTCGGCTGCCAACTTCTCTTTCTGTACTCTCAACTGTTCTATCAAACTTCCGCCTACAGTCCCGATTCCACAGATGAACAAATTGAGTACCTGATACTCTGACAAGAAGAATGAATCGTGAATAACGTTCAATGTTTTACGCAACGAATCAAGCTCTATCACGAACGAGAGATTCGTTTCCAACGCTCCTTGAGCAATGGCGATCACATTAATACCATTCCTTCCCAACGTACCGAACAGTTTCCCTGAAATACCCGGCACATGTTTCATTCTATCACCTACCACCGTTACGGTAGCTAAGTTCTTCTTAACAGTGCAAGGATCTATTTCACCCATCTCCTGCTCCTTGGCAAACACTTCATCGATGATGGTAGCAGTCGTATCTGCCTCCTCATTCCTGACGCCGATAGAGATACTGTTCTCAGAAGAAGCCTGAGATACAAAGAACACACTGATTCCAACATCGGTCAACGCACGGAATATACGGTAATCAATACCAATGACACCTACCATACCTAAACCGGTAAGCGTTATCAACGCTGTATTATTAATAGATGAAATACCTTTAATCAGTCGGTTGTCAGCCTTTATATTCTGTTTGATGACAGTACCCTTTCCGGTCGGATTAAACGTATTCTTCACTAAAATAGGAATATTTTTATGAAAAGCCGGATAGATAGTCGGAGGATACACCACCTTCGCGCCAAAGTTACAGAGATCGGTTGCCTCGGCATAGCTCAATTCTTCAATGGTATAAGCATTATTGATGATACGCGGGTCGGCAGTCATAAATCCGTCCACATCTGTCCATATCTCCAGACTGCTCGCTCCTAAAGTAGAAGCAATAATAGAAGCGGTATAATCCGAACCGCCACGCCCCAGATTTGTCAACTCACCCGTATGCTTATCGGTAGAGATAAATCCCGGAACCAATGATACTTTCGGCAGTTCTCTAAATGTCTCTTTTACCAACTTGTTTGTCAGTTCTGTATCAAGAATATTCTTGTTGCCTTTCTTCTCCGTCTTAATAAAAGTACGGGAATCGAACCAGACCGCATCCTCGATAAGTGCCGCCACAATAATGGAAGATAATCTTTCACCATAACTGACAATGGTTGCAGCTGTCTTCGCAGAAAGGTCGCGAATCAGATATATTCCCTGATAAATATCTTTCAGCTCATTAAGCAGACTTTCTACTTGCTCAAGCAGAACGGTACGAACATCATCCACAGGGATAACGGCACAGACCATTTCAATATGCCGGTTGACTATCTCTTGATAACTTTTTTGATAGGATTCATCGCCTTTTGCTGCCAATTCTGATGTCAGAATCAGCTTATCGGTAATACCACCTAAGGCAGAAACCACCACGATGACATGTTCTTGTTCGCTCTCAATAATTTTCTTTACGCTCAATATACTTGTAACGGAACCGACTGATGTTCCACCAAATTTCAAGACTTTCATGTACTTTGTAGTTAATCCGTAGAATTCACGGGAATTAATAATAAACTAATTGGTTTTGCTTAGCTGTTGTAAGCGTGATTCACGTAGAAACACATACTAATTCCGAGCCCGGCCGGGCATTGATATGGCTGCCCGACACATTCGCGTGATATGTAGAATGTATGTTCCCAATTATTTCTTTTTTATTATTTGGAGTGACAAAGATACAAAGTATTTCAAAAAATCATCATCAATTTTTTCTTTTTTCAGGAAAAGAACTTATTTTTGCCGCCGAAAATAAAAAACAACTAATGAAAAAACTTTTAATGATGACTGTTGCAATGATAATTGCACTTCATATCCATGCTCAGCAAGAAGCCGGAACTTTTACTATTACGCCTAAAGTAGGACTTACTGTCAGCAACTTCTCCGGAAATATGCCCGCAACTATAAGCTACGCTATTATACCACATATTAATGAGTCGACTACCACTTTAGAGCCTGCGCCCGAATATAAAGTCGGCAGCATAAGCTTTTCTGACTCCAAAGAAAAAACAGGATTCATTATCGGAGCCGAAGGACAGTATCAGTTTACCTCCTGTTTCGGTATGTCACTCGGTGTTTTTTATACGCAAGAAGGCGCACGTTATAAAACCAAAGGCTATAACTTTAAGACCAATGACGATGTAATGATTGATATTCACGACAATATAACCACACATTTGGATTATATTTCGCTACCTGTTCTCGCCAACGTATATATATGGCGCGGATTGGCACTCAAAGCCGGAATCCAACCGGAAGTTTCCGTTAACAAAAAGATTGACGCAAACTTTACCGTGAGCTATAAAAATCACTCTGCAGCATTATCTTCGGACAAGATGGACAATATCCGATCGTTCGCCATCTCGGTACCGGTGGGAATAAGTTACGAATAT
Organism: Phocaeicola oris; assembly: GCF_021295095.1. GTDB lineage: Bacteria > Bacteroidota > Bacteroidia > Bacteroidales > Bacteroidaceae > Phocaeicola > Phocaeicola oris. The sequence continues at coordinate 18,859 of NZ_JAJLQX010000026.1, read as the reverse complement.
AAAAATATAGTAGCCGATTTACGTTACCACTTTGGCCTTACCGACCTGAAAAAAGATGGCGATGCCGGTAATTCGACTTCCAAATCGGGTTCTGCTCATAACCGTATGCTTTCTCTCACCATCGGTTACAAGTTCCGATTGTAATATTAACAATCTAACCCTTCAACAAAGGAACGTAGCAGTATCATACTGCTTGTTTTATAAGGAGTTGGGCGACAACATACAAATAGAACCTTATCACATTCAAAAGTCATACTGATGAGTGACAAAAATGATACGTATGAATCGAGCAACTCATACGCATGAACTGAGCAACTCATACGCATCACTTTAACAGATTCTTCTGATGACTTTTCTTTTGTATATTCATGAGCTTAATGTCACTAATAGCAAAACAATTCTTTTTATCCTTTTAAGTGTTATAGCTTACTATTGTTAAGTTCAGGACTTGAAAGAGCAACCGAAGCCATTCTAAATATTTTTAAGACATTGCAAAATATTCTTTCTATATTTGCATAGACCTTTTAATAAGAATATCTATGTATGGTACATGACACATCAACTTCTCTTTTTATTCAAAGCGGAAAGCCTGTTTCATTACTCAATCGGAAAAGTGTTCTTCGGCTAAGTATTTCACAAATATTAATCTTAAATTTATAATCATGAAAAAGAAATTCTTCTGTATCTGTGTGATGTTAATTGGAATACTCTTGCCCACTTCCGCCCAAACGTTCCAAAATCCGGTGATATGGGCCGATGTTCCCGATATGGATGTCATTCGTGTTGATGACACCTTTTATATGGTAAGCACCACGATGCACCTTATGCCCGGAGCCCCTATCATGGAATCGCACGATTTAGTAAACTGGAAAATCATCGGCTATCTGTTTGACAAACTCACCGATTCACCCAAATATGACATGTCGGGTGGAACAGCCTACGGTCGAGGACAATGGGCAACTTCATTGAAGTATCATCACGGAAAGTTTTATGCGCTCTTTGCCCCGAACGATCTGCCCGGAAACGAGACATACATCATGACTTCCGATAAGGCTGCCGGACCGTGGAGAGTGGTAAGCCGATTACCACACTTCCATGATGCTTCCCTCTTCTTCGATGATGACAATCGTATATATGTAATATACGGCACCGGTGATATGGTAGAATTAGCACAAGATCTGAAGAGCGTAAAGTCGGATTCTCACGTTAAACTCTTTGAGCGCGACGCAGAAGAGAATGGTCTGCTCGAAGGATCGCGTATGTTGAAAAAAGACGGACGTTACTACCTGCTCATGATTTCATGGACGAAAAATCATCCCCGTCGCGAAGTATGTTACCGCTCGAATAACATTCGAGGACCGTACGAAAAGAAAGTTATACTTGAAACTCTTTTCGATGGATTTGGCGGGGTAGCCCAAGGAACCATCGTCGATACAAAAGACGGACGATGGTATGGCATGATATTTCAAGACCGCAACGGTGTAGGCCGTGTACCCACAATAGAACAATGCATCTGGATAGATGGCTGGCCTATGTTAGGTAACGCTGAGGGGAATGAGATTCCAAAGATAATGGAGAAGCCTGTTCAAGGATTCAGTGATGGCGGAATAGTTACCAGTGACGAATTCAGTGATAACAAGTTGAAACCGGAATGGGAATGGAACCATAATCCGATAGATAGAGCCTGGTCGCTCACCGAACGTGAAGGATGGCTCCGTTTGAAAACATCGCGTGTAGTACAGAACATTTTCGTAGCACCAAATACTATCAGTCAACGTATGGAAGGACCGATATGCGAAGGCATTATCCGTATGGATGTTTCGGGAATGCAAGACGGTGATGTTGCCGGTCTGTCAGCCTTCCAGAACGATGCACTTATGCTGTCTGTCGTAAAGGAAAGAAAGAAAGTCTATTTGGTAGGTACCACAGAATCGGTGAGTCTGGAACCGGAAACGCATGCCGTAACCGGAGTAGACCGAAAAGAACAATTCCGTATGCCGCTAAAACAGAAAGAGATTTACCTAAAAGTAGAGGCTGACTTCGTAAACAGCCATGATATAGCAGCCGTATCCTATAGTTTGGACGGTAAGACATTCAAGAATGTGATAAAAGACTTCAAACTGATTTATGATTATCGCCGCTTCTTTATGGGAACCCGATTCGGCATATACAACTACGCGACCAAGTTACCTGGAGGATATGTCGACATAGATTATTTCCATTACAAAAGATACGAATAGCATGTATATGATAATCCCCACTTTCCGGATAAAAGAAAGCGGGGATTATCAATTTATACGAATATCTATTCCTTATTCAGCAAATGCGTGATGGAAACCATTCAGTTTATTCCAAAGACCGCGAGTAAAGTCAGGAACCTCTACAGGAGCATTTCCGTTCTCAATAGAGATAGCGCCCAATTCACCCACACAACACCACTCGGCCAAATCGTAGACATCCATGTCTAATGGTAATCCGTTACGTAAACAATACACTAATCGGTAATCCTCAATATAATCCATTCCGCCATGTCCGCCAATTTCCTTGGCCTTTGCCTCAATATCCTTTACGACAGGATTTTTATATTTCTCCATGAGCTGCTGTTTAACATTCTCAGGAAGCGCTTCATGCTGAGTCAGATTCTTGAAGTCCTTAATCTCGGAACTGTCAAGCTGTTCCGGTTTGACGCAATACTGTTCAATCGGATACTTGCTGGCAAAGCCCATTGTTCCATTTAATTTATACATACGACTATATGGCTGTGGATTCATAACATCATGCTCCAGAAGAATGGTCTTGCCATTCTCGGTAGTCAACATTGTCATAGTATGGTCACCATTCTTAAAGTCGGGCATATCGACATTATTGTTCTTCTTCTCCCAATAAGGTCCTGAAACAGCCTTTGTATCCATAGCAACCAATGTTTTCAAACGATCGCCACGATGGATATTCAGCAACTGACAGATCGGTCCGAATCCGTGAGTCGGATAAACATCACCTCTATGCTGACTGTTGAAAGCCAAGCGCCAATCGTGCCAATATTCCGGCCAGAACTCTGACAAGTTATGCAAATAAGAACCTTCCACATGGAGAATCTCACCAAACAAGCCTTGCTGAGCCATATTCAATGTAGTCAGTTCAAAGAAGTCGTATACACAATTCTCCATCATAATACAGTGCAACTGAGTTTTCTCGGCCATATTAACCAGGTCCCAGCACTCTTGTAAAGAAGTCGCGGCAGGAACCTCGATAGCAGCATGCTTTCCGTGCTCCATAGCATACAAAGCAATAGGCACATGATGTATCCAGTCGGTAACGATATAAATCACGTCAATATCATCACGTTCGCACATTTGCTTGTAAGCATCTTCACTGCCACTATATTCAGCAGCTTTAGGACGTCCGGCCTTTACAAGAATTTCTTGAGCCTTAGCTACACGGTCAGGTTCAATATCGCAAAGAGCGACGATTTTTGTTCCGGGGATATTAGACCAACGGTAAACTGCGCCTGGACCACGCATACCGAGCCCGACAAAACCGACACGGACCGTATCCAACTTAGGAGTTGCCAAGTTCAATACATCTTTCTGCCCTTCAGGACGGACAGGAGTCTCTGTCCTAATGATACGAGCTTCAGGACCTTCAGCGTCCTTACTTACTTGTTTTTGATTACAAGCCGTCATACCAAACATCATAAATCCGGCTAAAGCTAAAAATAAATGTTTTACTTTCATCTGATAAATTAGATTAATTGATTAATAATATTCTTATTTTTATATGTTGCAAAGATAGAATTCTTGCATGATATCTCCAATTTTTAATGACATAATATCAGTATAATCTGAGCTTATCATTCATCCTATTCATTTACCTTCATAACGTTATAAAAATCTAAATGCTTCTTTACAATAAATACTTTCATTTGTTAGATAGGTAGATTAACTTTATCAAACTATCTATGTCATCAAGAGATTGAAAAAGATGAACCGTATAAAACGACTAACTCATTATCTCGAATCATATATTTCTAACATAAGTCGATTAAATTATTTAGCTTCATTTCTCTCGTTTTTATTCTATATTTCCGGAGATTTATATAATTTTGTAACTATTAATATCAGGATATGACTAAAGAAAAGAATGTTTATGTCTGTAACAATTGCGGAGCTGAATCACCCAAATGGATAGGCAAATGCCCGGCATGTGGACAATGGAACACGTATGTAGAACAAGTAATTCGTACAGACCACCAAAACAAACTCCCTATCTCAGGAATAGAGCGGACGGAAAGTAAACCGATGCTTCTTGATGAGGTAACAGGTGGCGAAGAACAGCGCATAGACATGAAAGATGATGAATTGAACCGTGTATTGGGGGGCGGATTGGTTCCCGGTTCCTTAGTTCTTTTAGGTGGTGAGCCGGGCATTGGAAAGTCTACTCTCATCCTGCAAACAGTTCTCAGACTGACCGGAAAGAAAGTACTGTATGTTTCGGGTGAAGAAAGTGCTCGCCAATTGAAACTCAGAGCCAATCGTATCAAACATTCATCATCGGATTGCATGATTGCATGCGAAACTTCCTTAGAACATATCTATACCGACATAAAAAACATTGCTCCCGACATTGTAGTCATTGATTCTATCCAAACTATCAGCACGGAAGTGGTCGACTCCTCGCCCGGCAGTCTGGCGCAAGTGCGCGAATGTGCTGCTTCTATATTGAAATTCGCTAAAGAAACCGGCACAGCAGTTATTCTCATCGGACATATTAATAAGGAAGGATCCATAGCCGGTCCGAAAGTATTGGAACATATCGTAGATACAGTGCTTCAGTTTGAAGGTGACCAACACTATATGTATCGTATTCTAAGAAGTATCAAAAACCGTTTTGGAAGCACATCGGAATTAGGCATCTACGAGATGCGGCAGGATGGACTCAGGCAAGTGCCTAACCCGTCGGAACTACTGCTTTCAGCCGACAATGAGGGCATGAGTGGTGTTGCCATTGCTACCGCTATAGAAGGTGTCCGGCCATTCCTTATCGAGACCCAAGCCTTAGTCAGCTCTGCCGTATACGGATATCCCCAGCGTTCGGCAACAGGATTCGATTTGAGGAGAATGAATATGCTACTGGCCGTATTGGAGAAGCGAGTTGGCTTTAAACTGGCTCAGAAAGATGTATTCCTGAATATTGCCGGAGGATTAAGGGTAAACGATCCGGCCATAGACTTGCCCGTTATCAGTGCCATTCTATCAAGCAACATGGATATGGAAATAGAAAGAGATATTTGCATGGCAGGAGAAATTGGACTGAGTGGGGAAATCCGTCCGGTGAACCGTATAGAGCAACGAATCGGTGAGGCAGAAAAGTTAGGTTTTAATCGCATGTTACTGCCTAAACATAACATACAGAGGCTCAACGCCGAGAAGTGGAAAATACAACTAATCCCTGTCCGGAAGGTTGAAGAGGCATTCCGTGCTTTATTCGGATAAATACATTGAAAATGATAGAAAAATTATCCATACGCATACAGCCACAGATAGCTGCAAATGAAGATTCCATTAAGGAATATATAAGCAAAGAGAATGCTATTGATGTACGAACTATCCATGCAATCCGTATTCTAAAACGAAGTATTGATGCCCGTCACAAAGATATCTTCGTTAATCTCACTATGGATGTCTATATCAATGAAGAGCCTCCAGAAGATGAATTCATGCGTACACACTATCATTCGGTGGAAGGAAGACCTCAAGTGATAGTGGTAGGAGCCGGTCCCGGAGGACTGTTCGCGTCTCTTAAGTTAATAGAATTAGGATTACGCCCAATCATTATTGAACGAGGGAAGAATGTTCGCGACCGTAAGTTGGATATAGCGAAGATTAGCAAAGAACATTATGTTAATCCCGAAAGCAACTACTGTTTCGGTGAAGGCGGAGCAGGTGCTTATTCCGATGGGAAACTTTATACACGCAGTAGGAAACGAGGCAATGTCGATAAAATTCTGAATGTGTTTTGTCAGCATGGCGCATCAACGGCCATACTGAAAGACACACATCCCCATATCGGAACCGATAAACTCCCCAAAGTGATAGAGAATATGCGAAACACTATACTTCGGTGCGGAGGAGAAGTTCACTTCGAGACGAAGATGACAGCACTTATCATTGAAAAGAATAAAATAACGGGCATAGAAACCAATAAAGGAGACATATTCCTCGGACCGGTTATTCTCGCTACCGGACATTCTGCACGTGACGTCTACAAATGGCTCTATAATAATCACGTAGATATTGAAGCAAAAGGCATAGCCGTAGGTGTTCGTCTGGAGCATCCTGCGACACTCATCGACCGGATACAATATCATAACAAAAATGGCAGAGGGAAATTTCTCCCGGCTGCCGAATACAATTTCGTTACTCAAATAGACGGTCGGGGTGTATACAGTTTCTGTATGTGTCCGGGAGGTTTTGTTGTACCGGCAGCAAGCGGTGATCAACAGATTGTAGTAAACGGCATGAGCCCGAGTAATCGTAATGGACGATGGAGCAACGCAGGTATGGTAGTAGAACTGCATCCTGAAGATTTAGCCAACCCGACGTTAAAAATAGGAAACGCGGACTACGGAAACACCCCTTTGAATATGATGTACTTTCAGGAAACAATGGAACGACTCTGCTGGCAACAAGGAAATATGAGACAGACAGCTCCGGCACAACGAATGGCAGACTTTGTCAATAAAAAAGTTAGTTACGATCTACCGCCCACATCTTATAGTCCGGAGCTCATCTCCTCTCCGCTCCATCTCTGGATGCCGGAGTTCATTACCCATCGTTTACGTAATGGATTCATTACATTCGGAAAAAGCAGTCACGGATTCCTAACCAATGAAGCTACCATAATCGGTGTAGAAACCAGAACATCTGCGCCGGTCAGGATTATACGCGACAAAGAATCGTTACAACATATTACTGTCAGCGGACTCTTTCCTTGTGGCGAAGGAGCCGGTTATGCAGGAGGTATTGTCTCTGCCGGAATAGATGGAGAACGATGTGCCGAAGCTGCTGCAGGTTATTTAGGTAAATAATTATGAAGACTCTTTTTGAAATAGCAATTATTGAGCAAAATACATTGACTAATCTGGCATTAAAGTCCATCCTCGAGAAGATTATTCCTGTAGCTGCCATCCATACCTTCTCCACTTTTGAAGAAATGATGACAAACAAGACAGTTCATTTTGCCCATTACTTTGTTTCATCACAGATATATCTGAATCATGCGCAGTTCTTTCTCCCTATGAAGACGCACACCATGGTACTGACTTCCGGAGAGAAACAGCCGGCTTTGCAAGGTATTCATACCATTGATGTTTACCAAGATGAGGAAACACTTATAAAGAATATTTTAAAGCTCTATAAATTCGGGCATCAGAACTGTCCGCCTATAGGAGTAAAACAGAAAAAAACAGAACCGGTACTCCTCACCCAAAGGGAAATTGAAGTACTGGTTCTAATAATCAAAGGGTTTATCAATAAGGAGATAGCCGACCAACTGCACATCAGTACCACGACAGTTATCTCGCATCGTAAAAACATTCAGGAGAAATTAGGTATCAAATCAGTATCGGGACTGACTATCTATGCCGTCATGCACGGCTATATCGAGGCCAACGAAATATAACTAATTCAGCTCTTAACGCAAACCCGCAAAGTTGCTTCCCTTATTTTAAAGGGCGGGTACTTTGCCCTGAAGAGCAGGAACAGTATTCTTCACTTTTGGCCAACCGTCTTCCCATATCAGTTCATCGAGTAATAGAATACGTCCGTTCTCAGAAGCATTGAGCTCGTATGCATGATAAAGCATCCAATTGTTACCTTTCCTATCTGTCACAATCTTCGAATTATGTCCGGTTCCTACAAACAGATCACTTTTATGAACCACAATCTCATGATTGTTATCCATCATACGATTTCCATGCTTATCCAAATACGGACCGAACGCATTCTCGGCACGTCCCACTACGGTAGTATAGGTACTCTTCACTCCTTCACAGCATGAGCCAATAGACGCAAACAAATAGAAATACTTTCCCTTTTGAAAGATACATGTCCCTTCGTATGCATCCCCCGCAACCTGAAGCGGTTTCTCTCCGGGCATTAAAGCAAGTCCGTCCTTCGTCAGTTCCACGAAATAGATTCCATGAAAACTGCCAAAGAACAGAAAATTCTTATTCTTAGTATGAACAAAACAAGGATCAATGCTATTCTGCACTCCGATATCCTTGCTTCGGAACAACATGCCATGATCAGTGTAAGGCCCTTCTATTTTGTCGGAAGTGGCAACTCCTATGCCGCAGTCCCATTCGCCACCCCAAGTCGACATGGAATAATACAATACGTACTGCTTACCTATCTTATTAATGTCGGGAGCCCATATACCCCCACCTTTCACAAAGGTCGGACGGGTAGCATCAGTAAATGCAGTGCCAATCTGATTCCAACGTACCAAATCTCGTGAACGAAGAATAGGCACATTATGAATATCTTCCGTAGCAAACAGATAAAACATGCCGTCATCACCTTGCATAACAGTAGGATCGGGAAGACTATAGTTCACTACCGGATTGGAATAATAAGCTGTTGCCGCCTGCTGCTCAACCGTCTGCTTTGCGGAAGAACATGCCGTCAGCAAGACCAATATCAGAAGTCCGACATAATATTTCATATCTTATTTATCTAATGAATGACAAATCTTCTGATTGATAGAACGTACACGGTCTTCTTCCATCTTAATCACCTTACGGTCGTATGTCATCAGGCCATTCACCTCAATTTCCACATCGGTTGTCTGAGTATAAACACCTGCGGAGAACCCACGTGCTATCATATCATAGAGCATTTCCGCATACTTAACATACTCGTCTGTAACCTCTTTTGCTGAGTTAAACTTAACATATCCCCAATTCTGGTCTTGCTTCCAAACATGATCCTTGATAGCCCAACCAATACCACCATACTCACCAAGAACAGTAGCTCGCGACCCATCATACAAATACATCTTCGGTTGAGGATAGTTGTGCAAATCAAGTATATCACCACAATGATAAAAGTTACCTCCACTGGCAGGATTAACTAAACGAGAAGGATCATACGACTTGGTCCACTGTGTTATTTCCTCTGTCTTAAACTGTCCCCAAGCTTCATTGAACGGAACCCAAGTGCCGACGCAAGGGTAACTGTACAAGCAGTCCATAATCTCTTTCCATTCCTTACGATAAGTTGATTCCGACTCCGGAGTACGAACTTTCTCAACAGCAGTGAAATAGTCGTGATTCATCCATTTAGGATTCGGATTCATATCGCCCGAAGGCATATCCTGCCAAACAATCATACCTAATCGGTCACAGTAAGTATACCAACGAGCAGGTTCTACCTTAATATGCTTACGTATCATATTGAAACCAAAATCTTTTGTTTTCTGAATATCATATTTCAAAGCCTCATCAGTGGGAGCAGTATAGAGCCCGTCCGGCCACCATCCTTGATCCAACGGACCATATTGGAACAACGGCTTATTGTTCAATTCCATTCTAACAATACCATTCTCGTCCTTACCAATGGAGTATTTACGCATAGCTGTATAGCTGGAAACTTCATCAACCACCTTTCCGTCACGCCTTACAGTCACTTTCATATCATAAAGGAACGGACTTTCCGGCGACCAGAGCTTTGCGTCCTCGGGCATATCTAAACTGACCTCTTCGCCATTGATGCTTTTTCCGGAAGCAACCATGCTTTTGCCATCGTATACGTCAACCTGAACCAAATCGGAAGGAGTAGCGCCTGCGACGCAAGGCTTAACGCTCAACCGATGGGTATCAATATCCGGAGTGGTATGCAGTGCGGCAATATGAATCTTATTCACCGGCTCCAACCATACTGTTTGCCAAATGCCTGTTACTGAGGTATACCAAATGCCTTGCGGACGATTGGTTTGTTTACCGATAGGTTGTGTGCTATCGTCTGTCGGGTCCCATACGCGAACCGTCAACACATTGTTTTTTGCCTGCAAAGCTGCTGTAATATCGAAAGAGAAAGAAGTATAACCACCGGTATGGCTACCTACCTTTATATTATTTACCCAAACTTCTGTCTTCCAGTCTACAGCTCCGAAGTTCAAAAGAACCTGTTTGTTTCCCCAATTTGAAGGCACATCGAATGTACGCTGATAAATCAATTCTTTGTCTTTTCCTGCCGTTTTTCCAACTCCAGAAAGCGAAGACTCCACTGCAAAAGGAACAAGAATCTGTCCGTCGAACGACTTAGGTGTAACACTCCCTTTGTCCACGATGGCATAATCCCATAATCCGTTCAGATTCTTCCAGTCGGAACGCTCCATGATCGGGCGAGGATATTCAGGCAATACGTTCTGTGGATTAATTTGTTCTGCCCACTTTGTTTTTATTCTATCACCTGCAGGTTTCCACTGAGCAAAAACGCTTGTCAGCATCAATACCCACATACAAGCTAAAAGGGTAATTTTTTTCATAATTACATTTTTTAATTCTCCACAAATTAACGAAAATAAATACAAACCACCGAGAATTTCATTATTTAATTGGAAAATAAATGAGAAAATACGTTTCTATCATCTGAATCATCCGAACGCCTCAACTCGTCCATAAATGTGCCGGTTCCAAAACAAACGACATATACCTTTGCGAATGAAAGAATAAAAGCCTACTTTTGTGAACAAAATACAGAATTTATGAAGCGTTTTTACAACAAATATCCGTTGGTTATCGTGCCTATCAAACTAATACTTTATTACTTCCTCTATCAATTCGGATGTACACTTTTTGCCCGATATATCATCATCGCGTTAAACAAAATATTTTCTATACCCACAGGCAAGCTGGACATTTATGCCACCGTCATTGGTCTGGTGCTTTCCGGTATTGCCATGATTATCCACCTGATATATTTCAAGTATATCCGATTGAACCTGAAAGAAGTTTCACTCAAAACCGTTATTCTGAGCCTTCCTTTCATCTTTTCCGCGCTTATTGTTTCCAATATCATCAACGAGCTCTTTGAGTTCCCCAATATATTCGAAGGGATGTTCTACAACATAAGCCATAATCCTTTGGGATTACTCTCCATGGTCATCATTGCTCCTATAGTTGAAGAAATGCTTTTCCGAGGCGCCATCGAAGGATTCTTCCTGAAAAACGGAGTAAAACCCATTAAAGCCATTGGTATCTCCGCGTTGATATTCGGACTTATTCATGTCAATCCTGCTCAAGTACTGTTCGCCTGCTTCCTTGGTCTTGTATTCGGATGGCTGTATTATCGTACGGGCAGTATTATCCCCGGAATGGCAGGTCATGTGTTGAATAACTCGATAGCAACTATTCTCATGACTACCGGTACTGAAGAAGATATGAGCAAAACAACTCAAGATATGATCGGCACCACTCCTACTTATGTGCTTTTGGTGATAAGCATTCTTATCCTCATCGCCTTCTTTATTTACCTATGGAAGACGCTACCGAAATCCCCGTTCAACAGCGCGAAAGTCAATCCGACAAACTAAGTCCTCAAAGCAATCGGCGTCTCTCCATTATCTGATATATATCATCAAGAAAAGTGATGCGTATCATTGAGAAAAGTCATCCGCATGAGTTGATCAACTCATCCGCATGAACCGACCAACTCATACGCATGAACCGATCAACTCATCCGTATCACTTTTGCTATCGATACTTTATAATAAGGAAACTCATCATTATCAATGAATAAAGCATGGCTTATCGCCTGTTATTTACTCCCAATAGAATTATCTCTTTTTCTCTACTAACTTCTTAGCTTCCACAGGATTATTCGTCGTAATGAAATCCACGCCCTGCTCAATAAACCACTGAATCTTTTCCGATTCATTCACCGTCCACACATTGACTTTCAATCCTAAGTCGTGAGCTTCCTTTATCCATTCCGGATGTTTAGCCATCACGCCCTGCTCATAGTCCAAACCGGCAAAGCCAAGCGTCTTTAAGTCGGCCGGAGATGTCTCGCCATTCAAATAATAAACATCTGCCGACGGCTCCAACTGAATCAGCCCCTTACACATATTCATGTTGAATGAAATGTAATCAACTTGGTTTTGCATGTGAAGTTTACGTACCAAATCGACAACTGCCAAGACACAACGGTCTTGATCCACCCAACGAGTATGATTTTTCAACTCTACCACTACCTTCAGATGAGGGAACTTTTTTCCTTCCCGCAAATAAGATTCCAGTGTAGGCAGTTTCTCTCCATTCGGCAATATAATATCCTTCAAATCTTTCTCATACGAAGACTCATCTATTTTATGCCCCTGAACAGCAGCGTCATGATGCACCACAAGCACATCATCAGTAGTAATGTACACATCCAGTTCCGAACCGAATATACCCAAATTCCCTGCGTTCTGTATCGAGCTGATCGTGTTCTCGTATGAGCCTGTCGTATTCCAATATCCGCGATGAGCAATCACCTTTGTCTGGCAAAATGCTGTGGCAGAGAATAATAACGCGACTGCCAACGTAAATAAAAACTTCTTCATATTGTATCATTAAATTTATTTTCTGCATATAAAAATATAGATTCTTCGCTGAATATCAAAAAATATTTTATCTTTGTCCTATCTTTTCAATCAGAATAATATGAAAAAACTGTATCTCCTTTCGTTAATTAATTTGCTATGCATCACTCTGACAGCACAAAATTATAATCTTATCAAAGACATCCCTTATCGGTCTGAAGAAAACGAATATGCTTTGAACCGTTGTAAACTGGATGTGTACTATCCGGAAGACATCAAAGACTTTCCTACCATCGTATGGTTCCACGGAGGCGGACTGACTTCGGGCGAGAAGTTTATCCCTGAAGAATTCAAGAATCAGAAAGTAGCTGTTATTGCCGTCAACTATCGTTTGTTAGGTGATAAAGTCAATATCGACGACTGTATAGATGACGCGGCAGCTGCCGTAGCATGGACTTTCAAAAATATCACTAAATATGGTGGAAGCACAAAGAAGATCGCGCTGTCCGGTCACTCTGCCGGAGGCTATCTCATCGACCTCATCGGACTGGATAAACATTGGTTAAAGAAATATGATATAGATGCCGATTCGGTAGCTGTACTTGCCCCATTCAGCGGACAAGTTATTACTCATTTCAATATCCGTGCACAGAAAGGGATGAAACCTACCCAACCGCTTATTGATGAGTATGCTCCGCTCTCGTTCGTCAGATCCGATTGCCCTCCTATCCTTATTGTCTCGGGCGACCGGAACTTAGAACTTTATGGGCGTTACGAGGAAACAGCCTACTTCTGGCGTCTGTTCCAAGAGGTCGGTCATAAAGCTGCCTATCTGTACGAACTTGACGGATTCGATCATGGCGCCATGTATGCTCCGGCTTGTCACATTCTTCTCGAATACATTAAGAAAAATATTTGATAACTCCTCAATAAGCGTTGCAGCTTTTTATCTGTACTCTGCGTTTTGAGGTAATATACAATGCAAATCCGTTGGGAGAATAAGTTTAACTTCTTTCTGCCAACGGATTTATTATGAATTATTTCTGTTTGTGTCGTATGATAATCCCTATTTTACATCTTTTATAAGGTTGAATTATACAATGCTAACATTTCCTCAGCACTTAAAGCATAGTTATAAATACGCAAATCGTCAATAGCGCCTTTAAACATACCATCTACCGAAAATGTGCTCTTCCCTATATATTGTTTATTTCTCGTCAATACTTTGGGTACATAAGTTGTTTTCTGCGCCAAATAAACACCATTCTTATATATTTTCATTACACCTTTTCCATCTACAGTCGCGGCATAAAAGCCCCATTCCGTAGAAACCGCTCCGGTTGCTCGTAACTCATTGATAGAGCCTTGCAGAAAATGGAACGTTATATCTGTATCCACATTACCGACAACAATACCATTTGCGTATTCTCCGCCTCCACTTAGTTCTATAATTCTTGAGATACCACTGGTTCTATCCCATCGTGCCCAGAAAGTAAATGTCATAGTGCCACCGTTTTCCCAACTGCCTAAGTCGATATACCCATCCGTACCGTTAAACAGATAAGCGCCGTTGGCATTACCGCTATGGTCTTCGGTAGGCGTCACACCTCCGACAATAGTACCATGATGTCCGTTCCCAAAAACATCGTTGGTATTACCGTCCATCGGCCAATGCGCTACCAAACTTTGTCTTTTCCATTTGGTACCGTCCCATAGCAATTTTAATCGGTAATACTTTCCAAGCGTAAAGGCTCTCGCCGGAAGTGGCTGCGACATCGCGGTTTCATTCATTGTAGCAGTAATGGATTGAGTAACATCAGATTCAGCTGTAGGTACTATCCAAGCATACACCTTTGATGTCTCTCCCGATGCGACAGGCAAGCCTCCCTCCGGCAAGGGGAAATCAAGTTGACTGCCCGCTTCCTTATTTATATAGGTTCCCGTGGCGATATCGTAAGTTGCCTGTCCCGAAGCATTATAAAGCCAATGGTAATCATCACCACTCTGAAGGCTGAGACCGGTAAGCATGTAATCGGCATCCGAAGAATTCGTCAGCCAAACGCCCAATAAAGAGCCCAAATATGAAAAAGCCACCGAAAGCGGCGATTCCATCGTTACATTCTCTGCGTCAAAGCGCATGACGTTGATCGATTCCGTGTCTGTCAACGCAGAGCCGGAAGGCATCTTCGGAAATGTTACCGTCGTTAAGTCTTTTTCCAATTCGGCGCCATAGATGCCATACAGATTGAACGGCTCGGTGATACCATCAGGTATCATAAACTTGAAATCGGCCATCTTGCCTCCTTCACCGATATTGGTGACGGGAACGTCGGCCAGTGTTTTTACCGTAGTCCCTTTCACAAAACAAAGGCTGATCTTATCCCCTGCTTTCCATGCAAGAGATAAGTTTCCCTCGTCATTCTCCGTCATGGTAACACGCGTATTGCTTTCTGTCGGCATAGATGCCGTAAGAGTCAGCGTCCGCTCGGACGTTTTTCCGGACAAGTCTTGTTCCGTCACTTCATGATTGGCGCACCCTGTCAACAGAATCAAGGATGCTATTCCGATGTATGTCAATATGTTCTTCATAAAACTAAACTTTTTTATCATTAATGAATAAAGATACTACCAATCCTCACCCGACATATCAGCCGGTACCGATCCGCCACCCGTTTCACTACCGGAAAGGATACTTCCTTCCAACATTATGTCAATAACCTGCACTCGGGGCGCAATGTAAATAACTTCCTTTTCTTCCATTTCTTTCACGCTTTAATTGTTTTATATTTCGTTTCTATTTCTTTTTCCATACAAGTTCGCACGAATTTACAACCAAAACACCCGAACATCTTTCTCAATTCGTAAAAAAAACTTCTCAAATCGTAAAAAAGATTTCTCAAATCGTAAAAAAAGCCTATTTTTGTACAAAATCTTATTAAATATGTTATTGTATTACATACTCTCGGTGATGCCATTACTTATATGTCTGTTATGGGCTATCATTTTATTTCGCAACAGCAAAACAAATTTACCCAAACGATACCTTGCTTTTTTTCTCCTATTATCCTCCTTGAATTATTTGGTACATGCTTCCTTTTTTAACTATGCATATCGTTTATTTGCATTCTTAGACAATATCTGGATCTTTACATCATTAGCCGGCTACCCTTTATATTACTATTATATACGTTTACTTACCCACGATTTAAAGATTAATTGGCAATGGAGCTGGATACTCATCCCGTCTATCGCTTTATCCATCTACTCATTCTTTATTTACTTTATTACGTCGCCCGATGATATGCAGGCTTACATTCATAGTATTATGTATCATGAAGAAGGATATGCGCAACCCTCTCATTTATTAATGAATTTACAAACATTCAAAGACGGAGCTTTCAAAGTGATTTTCTTACTACAGATAATTCTATCTGTCTCTTTCGGTTACAAACTCATCAGTCAATATAACAAAAGATTAAAAGACTTTTACTCCAATACCAAGGGAAAAGACCTTAATTCCATCAAATGGTTGCTCTTTGCTTTCATGTTCGCGTCCATCATCTCCACCATATCCAGTCAAATAGGCAAAGATTTTTTTATAAATAAAGGAGCCTTATTAGCCATACCTTCTGTCACGCACTCATTATTTCTGTTTTTTATCGGATATGTAGGTTTTCATCAGACTTTTAGTATAGCTGATTTTACCAACGACTTGAACAATGCCGACAAAACAGATGAAAGCGAAAATGAAAACTCTGCCCTATCTCAAACAATATCCAAGGTACAATTGAATCAATTATTAGAAGAGAAAGGATTATTTAAGAACCCTGAACTACGTATTTCTGATATTGCTTTAATGTTGGGAACAAATCGCACCTACATCTCCCGCATAATAAACGAAACAATGCAAATTAACTTTTGTGATTGGGTAAACAGCTACAGAATCACTCATGCAAAGAAGTTAATGAAATCGCCCTATTCGAATGATCTCACTTTATCTGAGATTTCAGAAAAGTCCGGATTCAAAAGCGTTAGCACTTTTTATCGCTTGTTCAAAGAGAAAGAAGGTATTCCACCCGGAGAATATCGAAAGAAGTAATATACATCTCCGTTTAAATCTTTTTATATCACTTTTTGACAAAATTAATTTAAGTCTTCTCACACTATAAAGATTTATTTCTATCTTAGAGGGATTAAATAAAATGTTTAACCCTATATATTAAAATAGTTATCATGAAAGACTTAAAAATGTATATCAACGGAAAGTTCGTTGAGAGTAGATCCGGCAAATGGATTGATGTATTGAATCCTTCTACCGAGGAAATTACAAGTCGTCAACCGGAAGGTACAGTTGAAGATGTGGAAGAAGCAATTGACGCGGCCGTTGAAGCTCAAAAGAAATGGGCAAAGTTACCGGCTCCACAACGTGCTGTTTATCTTCA
The DNA here is from genome assembly GCF_021295095.1 of Phocaeicola oris. Lineage (GTDB taxonomy): Bacteria > Bacteroidota > Bacteroidia > Bacteroidales > Bacteroidaceae > Phocaeicola > Phocaeicola oris. The sequence continues at coordinate 1,832 of NZ_JAJLQX010000026.1, read as the reverse complement.
TAAGATGGCAGATGGCATTCGTGCTAACTTTGATAAATTTCAGGAAATTCTGGTGAGAGAACAAGGCAAGACACAGGCTTTAGCTGCTACCGAAGTGGGCGTTACCGCAACGTATTTTGACTATATGGCAGAGTTCGCCCGCCGTATCGAGGGGGAAATCATTCAGAGCGACGCTCCCAACGAAACAATGATGCTATTCAAAGAGCCTATCGGTGTCGCTGCCGGTATTCTTCCGTGGAATTTCCCATTCTTCTTGATTGCTCGTAAGGCCGGCGCAGCTTTAATGGCCGGTTGTACCATCGTTTTGAAACCGTCTCAGCTCACGCCTGAAAACTGTTGCGAATTCTGTAAGATTGTTGACGAAGTAGGTTTACCTGCAGGTGTTATCAACGTCGTTACCGGTAAAGGGTCTGTTGTTGGACACGCTATGGCAAACAGCCCCAAGATTGGCATTGTCAGCCTGACCGGTAGTGTTGAAGCCGGAACTCAGATTATGCAAGCTGCTGCTCCTAACATTACAAAGGTTTCTTTGGAATTAGGTGGCAAAGCTCCGGCTATTGTGTTCCCTGACGCGGATTTGGAATTGGCTGCACAAGCTATTCTTGAGTCTCGTATCGGTAACTCCGGTCAGATATGCAACAATGCAGAACGGGTATATGTTCATAAAGATGTCAAAGATGAACTCACCAAGTTATTGGTTAAGAAATTCAAAGCTGTTAAGGTTGGAGATCCTGCAATTGTCAAGGACGCAGACATGGGACCGTTGGTAGAAAAACGTGCTTTGGAAAGTGTAGAAGCAAAGGTAGAGAATGCCGTTAAACAAGGCGCAAGAATTCTTTGCGGCGGACATCGCATCGGAACAAAGGGGTACTTCTATGAAGCTACTGTGATGGATAACATCTGCCAAGATATGGACATTGTTCATAAAGAAACATTCGGACCGGTTCTTCCAATCATTGAGTTTAACGATATAGATCAAGTTATCGGTTGGGCTAATGATGTTGAATATGGCTTGGCTTCTTCTGTATTCACTAAAGATATTGATATAGCTACTAAAGTTTGCCGCGAGCTACAATTCGGCGAAACATACATCAACCGTATGCACTTCGAGGCTATTCAGGGTTTCCATGCCGGTATTAAGAAGTCCGGTATTGGTGGTGCCGATGGTAAACACGGCCTTGAGGAGTATTTAGTTACACATGTGGTTTATCTGGATACACATTACGATAAATAACACATAAAATCTTCATAATCGAAATGAGAGTGTGCCCCAAAAAGGTATACTCTTATTTTTTTAACGCCTTAAACTCCATATATTTTTTAATAAGGCAGACTGACCTTATAGTAATTTTTTCAATACGATTTGCCTTTAGGATACCATCAACAGAAAGAACATATATAATCTTCTCCTTAGGTAAAAAGGGCATAGAGTAATATTTAAACGATGTTTCTATCTTGTCGTCAGACTATTTTAATTGTTCATAAAGAGACCGAGAAAAAGTGACGCGGATAAACCGCCCAACTCATCCGCATGAATCGAGTAACTCATGCGGATGAATCGAACAACTCATGCGGATGAATCGAACAACTCATGCGGATGAATCGAACAACTCATGCGGATGAATCGAACAACTCATGCGGATGAATCGAGCAACTCATACGGATCACTTTAGGAAGCCATGCGTATCACTTCAAGCGTTCTTATTATGATGACTTTACCTGATTTTACTAGACACTTTTTTGCTACATTAGCTGAACCGGTAGACACTTTTTTCCTTGCCATACTGATTCCCTATACACCATCGAGCAACCCGTGCTGTTTTGATAGACAG
>NZ_JAJLQX010000025.1 GCF_021295095.1 Phocaeicola oris | reverse complement strand
AGACTCCTCATACTCGCGAAGAAGATTTAATTTTTCTTCCTCACTGTAATGTTTGTACTTTTTACGCATAAGTTATACACATTTTTATGGTTATTAAATGTGTCTACTTATATCAGTATAAGTCATCACATTGCGGAACTAAACAAACGACTTGGCTAAGACACCTTATCTCTTGAATGTAAGATTCGTACCGGCATGACGATTAGACATCACTTCTGCTATTTTATGAGGATTGACTTTTACTTTATCTCGAACAAGCTCCGGAATATTATAGGCAAACATAAAGTCGCTATAGAATTTTGCAGGATTCTTTTGCGGTAATAAAAAGGGCTTATGCGCCACACCATTATTATCTATATACGAAAAGAAAGGACGTGTATATAATCCATCAATTCTTCTGCTGCTATACACCATCCAACGACTGTTATGGCTCCATGAGTGATAACTCTCCGCTTCGTCACTATTCAGCATATCCAAAGCAGTCAGCTCTCCTGTATTCATATCAATGGCAAAGAGGTCGGCATCTTTATGATTAATAGGGAAATTACAATAGTTTGTCAGTGTTACTATCATATACTTCCCATCTGGAGATACTCTTGGAAAATTGATACTGCGTCCATCTTTATTCGCATCGAACAGGGTATCCACCTCTGTTCCGAATGTACGCGTTTCCGGATTAAAATCTATACGACACAAACTATATTTCATCTTGCTTATATTGTCAGGTACACTATCCAATGCAGGAGTTGTACAGAAATAAAAACTCTTACCATCGGGAGAGAAAGAAGGGAATGTCTCAAAGACATGCTTATCATTTAATACATTACAAGATAATAATTGCTTATTTTCAATATCATAGACAACAACATCCGAATTAACATCATAAACTTCCACCCTGTCATCATGATTATAAAAATAACTTTGATGAAATATATTCGTAGATGCTGCCACATATTTGCCGGACGGATGCCAATAAGGATATACAAGATTAGAAATCGTTTCAGGAGTCTTTGTATTTATTTTCTGAACATCTCCATGATTGATAAGAACTGTGCCATTCGCATCCTTGGCACGCATGTGAAAAAGCATCTTATCAGGATTTTGCATCGGGAAACTATGACAATTAACGCAGTTATAACCGGTTAATCTGTTTTCGTATATCGGATCTTGCTCATAATTCTCAAGATTTCTTTGGAATATGCCCATTTTCAACCATTGTTCATACGGTGGTATTAGTCTATACACCAAATATTTATCAATAGAATCGTTAGCTACTTCCATCGCAAAGGAATTATACGCATACCATTCGTTCCCTTGTTGATGAGCAATGGTAAACGTTATTTTCTTACCTCTGTTTTCTTTAAGCAGTGCTCTCCATTTTTTCAGTGGAATTTCAAACAGCCCATCATTGCTGTGTACTTGGAAACTATTCTTCTCTCCTTTAATTATAGTACAATAGTTGTCGCTATCGCACACCGAGAAATTCATAGGAGCAATATTACACGGAATAACAATATCTTTATAGTCGGGGAAGATATTAATTTCCTCGTTTAATATCTTTGTTATATGTATATCATCTTTATTACAGGATACTATCGCCAATGTCATAATTAGCGTTATTAGCAGTGACAGCACATATATCGTATTTACTTTCTTCATTTTATCAGGATTTTAAGATGTGGTACCAAAATGTATCTTTATATTCCACAAGCCCAGACTTTAGATTTTTATTACCTGAATGACGATGTTCGAGTACTTTCTGCCTAAACGAATTGAATCGTTGTATGGTTTCATTCGTGACTCCGTGATTACGACAATAGTCCATATCTTTCTCAGAATACGAAATGACAGCTTCCTGCAGCCGTACAGGAAGAGTTGGAAGAATGGGAGTATGATAGTAATGGTCTACAAAATATTTTATAGCATTGAAATCTTTCTGCAATAATAAAAAACCGATAGCGTATTCACGTGCGTTGTTATCTTCCGGATTAGCTTCCAGAACTTTCATCAAATCGTACCATATTCCTTTCATTGATACAAATTCTGTGCTTTTGGCAGGCAGGTCCTTTCTTTTCATCCCTAATTCCGGATCTGCCTCTATCGCTTTATCGTTATATAGAAACTTTTCATAAGATGTTGCCCAATCTTTATAAGAATAAGTCTTTTTGAGCATTTTTATATATTTCTCGGCTATGGGATAATCACCATATATCAATCGGATTTTAATCAATAACTTCATAATTGAAGGATTCCCATTGAATGTACCTACTTCTGCGCCAAAGGCTAAGTTCAAAGCCTCAGATACAATGCCCATCTGATAATATAAATGGCTGAAGAGCATATTCTCTTCAACATAAGTATCCAATTTTTTCATTAATGAAGTAGGACCTTTTTGCGGATATTTATATAAATCTTTTAATAATATACCTTTGTGTGAAAGGGCAAGATTCAGACAATTCGTATGAAGATCTTGATTTGTATTGATACGCTGATTATTAATAATGCTATCCCATTGCTCTTTATTAATATCGTCATACAATTGCATGAGCGTATAAAGATCTTTATTATTTTCTTTCTCCGACCTTTTTATATAATAACCAATAATAATTCCTCCTATGAAGGCAAAAATGACCATCCGAAATACAAGTTTGGTTTTTATATATTTAAAAACATAGAAGCATATCATGACAAATGGTATCGTAAGCCAAGAGAAACTGTTAAACCAATTGGCTGCTACATAGTATTCATTATAAGCGTTTACCCATAGCGCATCTCCGTATGAGGCTATCTTTCCATTTGATACGGTGATATACGCAAGTATTAAAACTACAATTATATACGATAAGCTAAAATACCACTCCTTTTTATTCAATAAAACATCATATAACAAGCTGCAGAGAGCAAAAAGAAAAGCTATCGAACCAATCAAAAAATAACATCCTATTGATATTGCTATACCATATATTATCTTCCCTATATATTGTTTAGAACTGAATAAAGTATATATCCACAAGAAAAAAGATAAAAACAATAGAGCTATCAGCCCCTCATATTTGTGATATAAAGCTATTAGATAAATACATTGAAATAAAGCCGGTAAAAAGACAAGAGGAAACAAATATGTAGCTCTATTGATCTTTTTCAATGACAACCATAGAAACCAAGCGGATATACCACTAATTATTCCTGTAATGATGGCACCAACACCGGATAAAGTAAAGTATTGTATAAAATATTGAGCGATAACTATTGCAAGACCTCCCTGAAGTTTTAACAGATGAGCAATGTAATCAATATCAGATAAAAATATTTGCTGTTGCTCCCTATAGTAAAATATATATTCTTGGGTATGAAGCAAATGTATACATAAGAACATCGTCATTATTATACAAACTACAGGCAATAATAGTTTCTCTAAACGTTTCATCTGATATTTTTCTTTTACTTAGTCCACAAATATACTTAAATGTAGATAATGTGTGAATAAAGTTTTTTACATAATCTATTTATTCTTTAAAAAAAGAAAGTGTGTCAATTTTGACACACCCTCTTGTTAGAAGTAACATTATACGTTACTATTATTTTCCCTCACCTCCCCAATTAACATTTTGAACAAAACGACCTTCCGATGTCTGAATCTCATTCAAAGGAATAGGGAATGTTACCCAGTTTGCATTATAAGCAGCCGAGAATTTACCCGGAAAGAACTTTCCTTCAAATCCGCGATATGCATTTAATACATCAGCAACTATACCCCAACGAGCAAGATCGAACCAACGATGTCCTTCCATACCAAACTCCGCACGCATTTCACGCTGAAGAGCTGTAGTAGCTTCAGCGGCATTGGCAAACGGAGTCTTGTACAAACCTATACGATAATTGGCCACAGTACCTTTAATGATCTTTCCGTCAGCCTTATCGTCCATGGTATAATCAGTAGGTACATCTACACCGGACTTAGCATACGTAGCGACAAAATCATTAGCTATCAAACTACTATTAGCTGCACGTGCACGTACGGTATTAATCATTTCTCTGGCGGTCTCTAAATCACCCTCGTGGATGCAACACTCAGCATACATTAACATGATATCCGCAAAACGGATAACGTGATAGTTCTTTGCAGATGATGCCACAGTTGTGCTCACAGATGTAGATCCACGGTCGGCTATCTTAGGTAAATTCTTTTTATTCATATACAAACCACCATTCGTATAATCGCGAATCCAACCGCTAAGACCTACCGGAACACCATAATCATAAAAAGGAACACCAAACCGACCGGCAGCATAATCCAAACGAGGGTCGGTAGGAGTAGACAAATCTGATACAGGATTTATATCACCCATGATAGTCAAACGTTCCTTTTTAGTGTAATTAGGATCAGGCAAGCCGTTTTCATCCGTAATAAAGCTATTCACAAACTCAAATGTAGGCTGATAGAATCCCCAACCTCCAAGACCGGAAGCCCCGGGTTGACCAATGGCATAGGCGTAGCTAATAGTATTAGTATCGACTTCTGTACCGTTAATTGTCAGCTGAACGTCGAATACGGATTCACCTGTCCAGTCGGCAGTCTCCGCATCAAACAATTCACCGTAGTTATCTGCCAGTTTATACTTCTGCCCCTTAGCGTCAACACCATTATCGATAATATCCTTCAACAATGCTTTAGCATCTGCCCAATGATCAGCAGTCGCATTGGTGCCGTTATAAGGAGAAGACCAATACAAATATAACTTAGCAAGAACAGCCTTAGCCATCCATGAAGTAGCACGACCATAATTGCCGGCACCCCAAGTAGCAGGCAGACCGGCAGCGGCATCCTTAAGATCTTGGGCCACCTTATCCCAAATATAAATATAATTCTTTCCCTCATCTACATTAGATACTTGAGGATCTGTATTTGCCTGATAATCTTCTAAAGAAACATAAGGAATAGCGGCTCCGAACATACGGATGCCCTCAAACATCCAAACACCTTTAATGAACTTGGCTTGCGCAGCAATCTGATCTGCGTTCTTAAGAACTCCATCACCTGCTTTTGAAACCATGTCCAACACATTATTGCAACGCTTTACAGACTCGTAAACAGCACCCCATTTACCGCTGATATATGAGTTCTCAGAAGTAAAAGAATACGTCTCTATCTGAGTAAAATCAGACTGGTCGGAAGATTGTGAACCCTTATTGGCATCGGCACCGGCAACATCACCAAAAACATAATTACTAAGCGAAGCCGCGCCCATCCAATGGGTTTGTATCATATTGTTGAGAGTAGAATAAGCACCTGTCAGTACATAATCAACACCGTCAGCAGTCATCAATGTAGTTTCACCCACAGCACCTACCGGTTCAATTTGTAGGAAATCGTCACCACAACTTGTTGTAGTGAAAATTGCCAGAGCCATTATTGAATAGAATATTGTTTTTTTCATATTATTCTTATATTTAAGTTATTATTCCTTTTATTGAAGACAGAGATTAAATTTCTCTTTATCCTTCATGATATCAGAAGTCAACATTAATACCAAACAAATACTGACGTGGCATACCATAAGAACCGTAATCAACGCCTTTCATCATATCGTTCGAACCTCCATCGCTATCTGATCGAACCTCAGGATCCAAACCATCATAACCGGTAATAGTGAATACATTTGACATCTGAGCATACAAACGAATTCTTGATAGACCTAAGTTACGAACGAAACTCTTAGGCAACGAGTAACCTAATGTCAAAGTCTGCATACGGAGATAAGATCCATCCTGAATATAATTCGAGTGAGAAGCTGTATTCTCCGCGTTAGTATCACCATAAATCCACAAAGGCAATGTTCCATTAGGATTGGTAGAAGGATTCCACGCTTTCTCAACACGGTCGTATGAATAAACATTACCTAAATTTCCCCACAATGTATAATACTCAAAGTGTTTATAAAGATCATTACCTAAAGAATAGTAAAGATACGTACCCATATCCCAATCTTTCCACGTTAAACTGAGATTAATACCTCCTGTCAAATCAGGATGAGGGTTACCAATAATGGCACGGTCGTTAGCGTCAACCTTACCATCATTATTCGTATCTTTCCACTTATAATGACCTACCCATGCAGAAGGATTCAATTCTTTAGCTTCAGCGACACCGTAAGGCAATACGGTCTGCCCATTGTCATTCTTATAGTTCAATACTTCTTCTTCGCTCTTATAGATACCATCATCAACATAACCATAGAACATAGAAATAGGCTGACCTACGGTAGTGATAGTCATCTGTGAGATACGGGTTGACGTGTACAAATTTGAAGAACCTAACTTAGTAACTTTATTCTTGTACCACGAGGTATTAAAATTAATATTATACCCCACCTGACCAATCTTATCTCTCCAACCAATAGAGAAGTCAATACCGGTATTCTTCAAGTCACCAATATTAATGTTAGGCTTAGTACCCGCGCCAGCAAGAGCTGTCCAATTGGCAGGAACCAACATATCGGAAGTTTTCTTAATATAGAAGTCAAGACTTGAGGTCAACTTATTATGGAATGCTGCAAAGTCATAACCGATATTGAACATTTTAACCGTTTCCCACTTAGCATTATTATCTCCCAAGTTGGTAATTCCGTAACCCGTGTTAGCTCCTGAGTTACTTCCGGATATACCATAAAGATAACGCGTATCGTTCGTATACTGAAAAGCATAGTTATAAGCACCGATGTTTGAGTTTCCGGTAGAACCATAACCGGCACGAAGTTTTAAGTCATCTAACCAAGTGGCATGAGCTTTTGACAAAAACTTTTCATCGGAGATACGCCAACCTACAGACAATGATGGGAATGTTCCCCAACGGTTTTTCGCGGCGAATTTAGAAGAAGCATCGCGACGGATGGTAAACGTAGCCAAATACTTCCCTTTATAAGAATAATCTGCCCGGCCGAAAATACCGAACATGGTAGTCTTATTTCTGATGGAACCGGAATTACCTACGGTAGAAGTACCTCCATTATTAAGAGACCACGTATTAGGATCTTTCTCGAAAATGTAGTCATAACGATTAGCTGTCATGTTACGACCGATACCATTCTTTAATGCCTCGGTACCTATCAATAATGTGATATCATGATTTTCCGCGATATGAGTCTTATAGCTTGCAGTATTAGTCCATTGCCAATCGAAGCCCCATCCTGCGTTTTCCTCCAAGTAGTTACGAGAACGACCTTCCTTATTCCAAGCAACTGACTTCTCGTACATGGCAACACCCCAATTGCCACTTATTCTGATACTGAATTGGGAACGTAAAGTCAAACCCTTTATCCAAGGGTCTTTTACTTCCGCGAACAAGGCAGACTGCAAACGGAACATACGATTCCAGTCATTTTTTGTATTCATAACACCTTCCAAAGCAGAGCTTGCTCGGCCTCCATTACCTACAGAACCGGCAAAGTCACCACCTACATTATATGCGGGAACCCATGCGTTCATGGTATATGTACGACCGAATACACTATCATCACCCTGACGACCGCGTTCACCGATAATCTTAAAGGTGGAAGCATTAGTATTTTGACCTATCGTGAAATGTTTAGTTGGATTAAATGTGGTATTTACACGTAAGTTATAGCGCTCAAAACCGGAATTCTTTATCGTACCTTCACGGTTTGTATAGCCAAGGGAAATAGCATACTGTCCCTTAGTTCCACCACCTTGAACAGAAAGCTCATGATTCTGTGAGATGCCCGTCTGCGTTACCATGTCGTACCAATCCGTACCTCGACGAGCTTCTTCCTCTGTACCACCCAGAATATCTTTAATATAATAGTATGCTGAAAGAGCATAAGAATGAGTACCATCGTTCTGATATTGGGCAACCATATTATCGTAGCTTCCAAACATTTCCATAGCCTGTTCTTTAGACAGCCCCGCAGGATGAATGGTATAAGGCATGGTCAATTCTCCATTTTTGATAGAACCAAACTGTTGGTGACCTACCGCGTTAATATCGGCTCCGCGATAATCCACCTGATTATGCTGAGATTGCTCAATAGCTTTCATATAATCCCAAGCATTCATGGTGTTATAACCATCGTTCGCCATCTTTGACGCACTGATATAACCGTTATATGATACACGAACCTTCCCCTCTTTATTTCCTTGCTTGGTGGTAATAATAATGACACCATTCGCAGCCTTAGCACCATAAATAGCTGTCGCTGCAGCATCTTTCAACACTTGGAAAGAATCAATATCATTAGGATTAACTGAGTTGATATCAACACCTTGAATACCATCGACGATGATCAATGGGTCAGAACCGTTAACGGATCCGACACCACGTACACGAATAGTAGTTTCACCGGAAGGACCACCTGAAGTATTTACATAAACACCGGCAGCCTTACCTTGTAATGCTTCGGCAAATGTTGCTACAGGCTGTTCCTGAATTGCATCACGAGATACAACAGCTATAGAACCGGTAATGTCTTTCTTAGCCTGAGTACCGTAACCTACAACAACAACTTCATCCAAGACCTCCGTATCCTCCTTCAGAGTTACTGCAATTGATCGTTGGTTATTTGCCAAAGAAACTTCTTGCGTAATATAACCGATATAAGAAATTACCAATACAGCATTATTAGGTACGCCTTCAATAGTGGCTTTTCCATTCATATCTGTAATAGAACCGGTAGTAGTGCCTTTTACAAGAATGTTGGCACCAATAACAGGACCAGAACTGTCATGAACTGTCACGCTAACAGTTCGCCCGCTCTGTTGAACAATTGCTTCGCTTACTTTTGATGAGTTTTCTACACCTGTAGCCAATACGATTGTTGTACCTACCAGGAATAAAATAGCTCCCATAAGCGTTCTTCTCAATACAAAAGCTTCCATATGTACACAATTTAAGGGTTATTAATAAATATATTCTACAAAAAATTCTTCACAACCAATCCATCAATCAATCTCTCTTGTTCATAATTATAAGAAATATATCATTATTACTGATACTTTCTTATTAAAAGGAAAGGCAAAAACTATAAATCAGAGCTTTTCCATCATGCTATGAATTTTCTACAATTTTAGTATTAGACGCCCAAAATGTAAGTTTTTTTTCTGTTATCTGCAATATTTTTCTTCTTTTTCCCTTTTTCTTTAACGTTATTTTATCGTTCAATTTCTATTTAAGTTAAATATCCATTGATATTATTCCTCAACATATCAATATCACAAGTTATCTCTTTTATAAGTCTCCTGAGCATTCCATCAGCTTATAAAATGTTGTTATATAGTCATACGGATGAACCTTAAAAATGATACGGATAATCCGCTCAACTCATGCGGATGAGTTGTAAAAATGACGCGGATGAGTTGAGCGATTCATCCGCATGAGTTAGATAATTTGTTTTCATCACCTCATGACACTAATACGTATCACTTCAATTGTTTATATATATCAGAGAGTGATATTACCTCATCATTTTTTAGCATCAGAAGTAACAAAGGTAATTTTTCCTGCGTCTATCAAATCATGATGGTCAACACGCAGTCCGCTCACCTTGTGTTTTCCTAAATAAACCTCTTTTATGAAATCGCCATTCCCTTCCTTTTTAATAACTAACCTATCTCGCTTCCAATAATTATTATCGAGTTGAATGGTAATCTCATCAAAAATAGGAGTTGTAAGGGTATATTTTGCTTCGCCCGGACAATCCGGATAAAAGCCCATCATGCTGAAAACAGCCCATGCCGACATCGCTCCGGAATCATCATTTCCGGGTAATCCGTCCGGCTTATTCGTGTAATGCTTCTTCAAAAGCTCCTTTATCAGTTGCTGGGTTCTCCACCCCTCACCCGAAAATCGACTGAAGAAATACGGATAAGCTAAATTCTGTTCATTAGCAGGATCATAATATCCCTTGTCAAATACATTTTGCAATTCAGCAATAAAGCGGTTCTGTCCCATCAGTCCGGCAAGTCCTTTTATATCGTATGGAACAAAAAAAGTATAATTCCAGGCAGCTTCCTGCTTCGAATCAAAAGGTTCATAGAACTTGCCGTCCTCATTCAGCGGAGCCAACATTCCAAAATCTTTCCGATAGTAATACTTATAGCCTTCAGTACGTTTTCCAAGTTGTTTTACATCTTCTTTCCTCTTCAACTTTTTAGCCAGACTAATCAGTGCATTGTCCGCCAGATAATATTCCAGCGCACGCGAGACAGAGTGGTCATATTGACTTTTCATTGGGATATATCCTTTCGAGAGATAATCGTCTATATCGGGGCGGATCATATTTTTCTTCCCTTCCATAGTAGCCGATTTAAACATTGCCCTATAAGCACGATCGACATCAAAATCTGTCAATCCTTTCATATAAGTATCCACCACAACAATGGTAGCCGGATCGCCACTCATGGCATTAGTTTCCCGACCATACAATTCCCATTTAGGCAACCAGCCGTATTCCCTATACATATCAATCATGGAGTTTACCATATCAAGCTGACGGTCGGGAAACAAGATAGTCATTAACGGATGAACATTCCGATACGTATTCCAAAGCGAGAATACGGTATAACGATTTCTATTGGTAGTCAGAATCTTCTCCCCTTCCATCTGCGGATATTGTCCGCTTACATCCTGCAGAATATTCGGGTGAATAAGGAAATGATAAAGCGCTGTGTAAAATATGGTCTTCTGATCTTCGGTTCCTCCTTTTACCAGAATACGGCTTAAATTATCGTTCCAACTTTTACGAGCGTCAGCGCACAACTTATCAAAAGTTGTTCCGAACGGCTGTTCTTTCTCCAAGTTCATTCGTGCATTTTCCGTACTAACAAACGACACACCTATACTTACTTCAATGGTTTCATCTGTATCGGTGTTAAAAGTAAAGTAGGCTCCAATATCATCACCGCTCAGTTCCTTCGAATATTTCCGATACAATTTATAATAACTACCGGAATTATTATCCGTGCTCATCATTCTTTTCCAATAACCGTGCTCTGAGGGTACCTTATTTATTCGCATTACAAAATAAATAGGAAAAGTCGCTTCGGGATGTCGACAAAATGATCCAAGCAGTTTAGATCCTTCAATTTCCCTATCGTTCACTAATTTAACGGTAGCCCCACTTTCCGTTGTCAGTGCCTCTCCTAAATTCATCAGAATATTACTTTTTCCTTTCGGGAAAGTAAAACGAGCCATACTGGTACGCGGGGTGGCTGTCATTTCACACCGCACACCATACTTTTCCAACCTATTGGAATAATATCCCGGAGTCGCCACCTCATCTGTATAAGTTGATCCATAGCTATGATAATCTACATCAATATTACCTGTAGTAGCCATCAACAACAAAGAACTCATATCAGGACAATCTACACCGCTGAGATTAACGTGCGAAAAACCTGTCAGATATTTCTTGGAATAATCGTATGGAGCCGCATAAATTTGATAATCCGTAGTATCACCTTTTACATTAAACGGAGCTACCGACATCATTCCCTGCGGACAAAGTGCACCGGGATTGGTATTTCCGGAATGAGTAGTTCCAATAAAAGGATTCACATAATCTACAGGGGCTTTCTGCCCAAATGCTGTCATTAAAGAAAACAGTAACTCTCCCAGAAAGAAAACTAAACGTTTCATAAATATGACTCCCTACTTTATAATATCTTTTTAATTTGATTACCTGAATAAGGAATTCCAATAAGCAGTGATATTATCCAACTTCTCTCTTATCAAACCTATTCCTATGATACGACGTAAAAGTAACATTTAAAAAAGGCATACGCAAATAATCAAAAGCAAAAATGCTAACCGGATAACTCCAATTAGCATTTTCTTCCGTACTCCTGTAGGGAATCGAACCCTAATCTTGGGAACCGGAATCCCATATTCTATCCATTGAACTACAGAAGCAAATTCAGGGAGACAAAAGTACGAAATATATTTTCTTTTACCTAACAATTTATAACTTTTTAAATTAGTGTGATATTTTGATAAGTTATTCTGAAAAACAAATTGCAAAATGATTTATTTTATTCATTTTAATAGACAATTTAGCAAATATTACCTATATTTGCATGCAAAATTAAAATAATCAACAAATATATGAGTTATCTTATAAAGCCCAAACACTATAAACCGTTGCTTGACATGAAACAAACGGAATTGGGCATCAAACAGATAAAAGACTTTTTTCAAGTCAATCTTTCATCGGAATTGTGTCTTCGCAGAGTAACAGCTCCGCTTTTCGTATTAAAAGGTATGGGTATCAATGACGATTTGAATGGTATTGAACGTCCGGTATCTTTTCCTATTAAAGACTTGAATGAAGCTCAAGCAGAGGTTGTTCACTCTTTGGCAAAATGGAAAAGATTAACATTAGCCGATTATCACATAGAGCCGGGGTATGGCATATATACAGACATGAATGCCATTCGCGCCGATGAAGAATTAGGCAATTTACATTCTCTATATGTTGATCAGTGGGATTGGGAACAAGTCATTACAAAAGAAGATCGTAACATTGCATTCTTAAAGCAAATCGTCCATCGAATCTACGCTTCCATGCTCAGGACAGAATTCATGATTTGCGAAGCATACCCACAAATTAAGCCTTTCCTTAGTAAAGACCTCTATTTTATTCATGCAGAAGAACTAAGAAAAAGGTACCCGAACCTAACACCAAAAGAAAGAGAAAACAAAATTACTAAAAAATATGGTTCTGTATTTATAATAGGTATAGGGTGCAAGTTGGGTGATGGGAAAGAACATGATACGAGAGCTCCTGATTATGACGATTATACTACCGTTGATCCGGAAACCGGACTGCCCGGCTTGAATGGCGATCTACTAATATGGAATAAAGTACTCGACCGATCAATGGAATTATCATCTATGGGTATCCGTGTTGATAAAGAAGCATTGATTCGTCAGTTAAAACTAAGCAATCTTGAAAAACGTGAAGAGCTTTACTTCCATCAGAGATTACTCAATGATGACCTTCCTTTAAGTATAGGTGGAGGTATAGGGCAGTCACGTCTCTGTATGCTATTCTTACAAAAAGGGCATATTGGTGAAATACAAGCCAGCATTTGGCCGGAAGATATGCAGAAACAATGTGAAGAATTAGGGATGCACCTGATTTAATGCTCGAATGTATAATATAACGTGAGTACAATTCGACGATTTAAAAAAACGTAAGCCGTGTATCAATCTAAAGAAATAGTGGTACACGGCTTTTTTGAAAACTAACCATAACCGGTTACTGCTTCGATGCATAAGATACTTATGTTCCTTCGAACTCACAAGCTTTACTTAAAGCAGTAAGGATAGGAATTGTCTCTTTTTATTTGAATTATTCCACTTAAAAAGTATCTTTGCGTAAAGAAAATAAACCATGAAAAAAGTCATTTTAGCATTCGATTCTTTTAAAGGATCTGTTAGCGCAAAAGAAATATCCGAAGCTCTCAAATCTGCCATCCGGCAAATTCAACCGAAATGTAAGGTGGTCTCTTTTCCCATTGCCGATGGTGGAGAAGGAACAACAGATGTATTAAGTGACCACTTGAATGCACACAAAATAAGTTGTTTTGTTCACGACCCACTGATGCGTATCATCACTTCGACTTATGCCATTACTCAAGATGGGCAAACAGCGATTATGGAAATGGCTGCGGCAGCCGGTTTACCCCTGCTCACTCCTCAAGAACGAAATCCTCTAAACACGACAACTTTTGGTGTTGGTGAAATGATTAAAGATGCTCTCCATAAAGGTTGTCGACATATTTTGTTAGGTATAGGCGGAAGCGCGACAAACGACGCAGGAATCGGAATGATGAATGCTTTAGGTGTTCGCTTCTTTAACTCCGATAAAGCAGAAATTAATCCAACAGGCGGAGCATTATCCGATATAACCGATATAGATACTTCAAATCTTTTACCGGAGTTAAAAGATACGCTGTTCACTATTATTTCGGATGTAAACAATCCATTCTGCGGACCCATGGGAGCTGCTTGTGTATTCTCACCACAAAAAGGAGCGAACGAAGAACAAGTCAAACTATTAGATAAAGGATTACATCATTATGGTGAACTGATTCTCAACAAATTGGGTAAAGATATATTTAATATAACCGGCGCGGGCGCAGCCGGAGGTATGGGTGGAGGTTTGATACCTTATTTAAATATAGAAATGAAACAAGGCAGCCAAGCCATTCTTCAAATTTTAAATTTTAAAGAGGCATTAAAAGGAGCTTCTCTCATTTTCACGGGTGAAGGAAAAATAGATAAACAAACGGCAATGGGAAAAGCCCTTCAAGGCATTGTTGAGCTGGCAAAAGAAATGGATGTCCCTGTCATTGCGTTAGGTGGATCTGTTGAAGAAACTGAACAGCTAAACAAATTGGGCTTCACCGGCGTCTTTGCCATTCAATCAGGACCAATTACGCTGCAAGATGCCATGAGAAAAGAAATAGCTCTTAACAACTTGTCAAGAACAGTCATTCAAATTATCCGTACAGTTGATGCTTTTAACATATAGTAGATTACCAATCTATTGGAGTTTCTTCATGAGCCACTAAATACTCATTTGCCTTGCTAAAGTGCTTATTCCCAAAGAATCCACGATATACGGAAAGAGGAGACGGATGAGCTGAAGTCAAAACCAAATGTTTGTTTCTATCAATAAAAGCCCCTTTCTTCTGAGCGTACGATCCCCACAACATAAAAACCAAATGTTCTCGTCGTTCAGCTAATGCTTTAATAACTGCGTCAGTGAACTCCTCCCATCCTTTCCCTTGATGAGATCCTGCCTGATGCTGACGAACTGTAAGTGTAGCATTCAACAGAAAGACACCTTGATTCACCCAGCGAGTCAAGTTGCCACTTGTTGGAATCGGTTTTCCTAAATCGGATTGAATCTCTTTAAAAATATTCTGCAAAGAAGGAGGAAAAGGAATGCCTTCATTCACTGAGAAGCAAAGTCCCATCGCCTGTCCGGGCTCATGATATGGATCCTGACCAATAAGCACGACTTTTACCTTATCAAACGGACAAAGATTAAACGCATTAAATATCAATCGACCGGGAGGGTAACAAATCCCCTTCCTGTATTCATCGCGCACAAAATCGGTTAATTGTTTGAAATAAGTCTTTTCAAACTCAGGTGCCAAGACCTGTTTCCATGATGATTCTATTTGTACATTCATAACGCTCAATTTAATACCAATGAACCGTAGAACCTGTATTACTCCGCTGATCCCACTTCAATGCGTCAGTCAACATACTTGCATTAGCCCGAATTGAAAAGTTATATGATGTGTATCGCCCGAACACCATACCACAACTCATGCTAAAGCAGTGCAAATCACGTGATATATTAACTGTTGTCATCGACATCTCTTTCTCATTGAAATCATATCCGGTTGAATAGTTAATATTCCAACGACTTCCCAACTTGACATTTCCGGAAGCATTCAAAGAATGAGTTACCGAATACGGATAACGCATGTTCTTAATATTAATTTTCTTTGTTCTATCCTCATGAATACTATAGCTATAGCTCAAACTCAGAGACCAAGGCATCGAAAACTTCAGATACCCATCCGAATCAATCTTCGCGTCTTCCTGTTTACGAGTCGTTGGTTTTTGTTCATCTTCCGGCTCTTCTCTCTCTTTATCATACTCATCTTCACTATCCTGATCCTTTCTATCTTTCAATTTCTTTTTCTCATCATCCTTTCCAAACCATTTCTTCCAAGTATTATTATCAAAAGTATATGAGAATGATCCACTATATCCTTGAAAGCGTCCGAAACGACCATAAGACCATTCCGTCCTATCACCGATAACGACATTACCGCTCTTATCAAACTGATATGCGTACGTTGCAAACGAAGCATTCATAGTAAAGGTATAGCTTTTCGACAATTTCAAACGTATGTTTGTGCTCAAATCACTCCAAGGACGAGTCGTTGCTGCTGTGTTATAAGAAATGTTGGCAGCCAGCTGATCAATCAAACTGACTTTTCGAATTCCTGTAGTATCCTTATCGGATTTAATCTTCATTTCAACATTATTATCAACAGAGAACGCAATGACTCCTTGTTTCCCTTTACTTGGCGGAGAAAACGACTGACCGGCAAAAGGAGAATACTCTACCGTACGAACTTCACCATTAGAATCGGTATATTGATATGTCTTCCAATAGCCATAACGCTCCGCGCCAAAATCGGGAGCATAACTGATAGTTACAGAAGGAGTAAACACATGACGAATCATCTGTATCTTATCACCCAACATCTTCCATGGCTTAAAGAATCCATAAAGTTTCGTATTCATGGCTACGCCTATATTATAATTATAAACACGATTAAAGCCATTGATTGTATCCAGTTTTACACCATTAGCAGTCATCGGATCACGACTCTGCATTACTTTACGTGTATACCATCGCTCAGTATAATTAAACGAAGGAATCACATTGATATATTTAAACAAGGTAAAATTGGCACTGATAGGAATTCTGTGCTGCATACCTTTATCCCAATTTTTAAAACCTTGTTTCAGAATTAAATTATCTTTAGTATTAATGCTGTTGGTAAGTTGACCGGTATACTGTACTGATATCTTCTCATACCAACGCTCCCCACCGGTTTGCTTTTTCCGTTTCAACGGATAAAAACGATTCAGGGAAATATCCAAATCAGGTAAAGTTACACTCAAAGAAGAGTCTTTTGTATTCTGCGTAATATTAAAGGTGCTTGAGATATTCAAACCCAAATCGGCAAATGTTCTGGAATAACTCACAGACGATGTCTTTGTATTACTTGAATACAGACTTGGATTATATAAACTGCTTATGCTTCGACGATCATAACTACTCGTGGCAAAGTTAACATTGGCCGAAAACGTACTATTGGGATTAGCTTTTGCATCCTGCCTATGCGACCAAGAAATTTTAAAGTCTTTGGTTACTGAATAATCAGGAAGATTCTTCTCTCCTGTTTTTGTTACCAGATAACTGGCGTTAAAAGAACCGGAATAGCGGTAACGCTTGTTATAGTTCGACTGTGCAGATACTCCCCAAGAGCCCTTTGTATAAATCTCTCCCAACACTTTTAAATCCATCTTGTCACTGATAGCAAAGTAATATCCACCGTCCTTTAAATAGAATCCACGGTTTGTCTCGTCACCATAAGAAGGCATAATAAATCCGGATGAATAACTGCTGTTGAAGGGGAAAAATCCAAAAGGAATAGCAATAGGTAAAGGAACATCTTCCACCACCAATTGAGCCGGTCCGAATACGGCATTTTTCTTTGGACGCACCTTTGCCATGGAAAGTTTCAAATAAAAATGCGGATGTTCGTGGTTATCACATGTAGTGTATCTGCCATGTGTCATAAAAAGCTCATCATCAGCGCCCTTTTTCGTCGACTCACTGGTAATATAGCCTTCGCCCTGCTGTGTAGTAATATTATTAATGAACCCTTTCTTGCTTTTGAAATTATATCGCATGACTTTGGATTCATATTGATCGTTCCCGTCTTTAAATATCGGAGTCCCCCGCTCCAGTCCGGTAGAATCCTTAACACCAATGGCATAAACAGAGCTACTGTCTACGTTCATAGTAATAATATCCGAGGTTAATTCTATTTTTTGATACTTTACTTTTCCACGACCATACAAATGAGCGTATCCGTCCTGAAAGACAATAGAATCGTTTGCTTCATAATCGACAGGGGCTTCGAGCGGTGTTTTATCTTTTTTAACGGTATCGGAGGCAACAGAGTCGGTTCGAATGGAATCTACCTGCACAGAATCGGCCGGCTGTCCCATCCTACGCCTTCTGCTTCTCTGAGCTTCCGCGCCAAGTGAGAAGACCAAAAAAACAATAATCAATATATATTGAAAGTACTTATCTCTTTTCAATGACACCATTAACTAACCGGTTTACTCCCCATTTTAAATGCCAAAATTAAGCATATTCTCTCAAATAGAAAGAATTATACGCAGATTTAATTTATTTTATCGACTTACAAGAAACATTCGCACCATTTATTGAAACGAACCAGACCATCCTCGCCAAATTTAAGTAAACTGCTCCGCGCTTCGTCTACAGTCTTCTCCCTATCCAAGCGAGTCTTGGAATAAAACTTGTCAGCAAAGCATATCACCTGCTCTTCGAGTGATACGGGCAACATATCGCGATGAGGAAGGGGTAAATTATGATCAACAATCTGTTTTAAAGAAATGCCGGCTCCCGTATGACGCTCACATACCAAAGCATGCCTCGGATAACCTTCCTTGCGCACCAGATCTGCTCCAAGATAACCATGACAGATGTACGGATAAGCTCCGAAACAATATATACCGTCAGCATTGCACTCAAAAATACCAATATCATGAAGCATGGCTGCCTCTTCAAGAAACGAGATATCAAGATTTAACTCAGGATGCCTTTGGGCGATACTCAAAGCTTTCTCTGCCACCGATTTACTATGTGTTAATAGAATATATCTGAGTTGATTTTCTTCAGGATAGTATTTATCTATAATAGCTCGTGCATTCATTTCCTCATAATTTTATGGCAAAATTACAAAAAATATGGGAATACTCTCCTGTTCAAGATAAGAAAAAGAATAAGCAAACAGTAAGTTGCAAAAGGATTATTTCAATGGCAGCGTACAGACATGGGTATGCTCATCGGAAAATTGGATAACTTATCAGAAAGAAAATCATCTCGGTGTAGACATGAAAAAAGATAACGTCGGGTTATATTACTTAACCCGGAAGCAGCAGACTACAAGGTAACTTCCACCAACGTGGGCCCCTCCTCGCAACTGGTAAAGGTTACTTCGGCACCAATCATGTCGGCAAAGCGGCTCACAATAGCAAGTCCCAAGCCGTAACCTGAAATACGCTGGTCGCCACTACGGATGGAACGATAAAACTGATTGAACACTTTCGATGTCTCGCTTTCTGGAATTCCCCGTCCGGTGTTTTCTATGCCTATCACAATTTTCCCACCATCTCTACGCACACGGAAAGTGATACGCCCACCTTCGTTGCAGTATTTTACGGCGTTTGCCACAAGATTATTCAATATCGTCATGAGGGCATTGCGGTCGGTACGCACCACGAAGTCGTCTGCCGGCAAGACAAAGTCTACTTCCAGTCTCCGCTTCATTACCGCATCGGAATGGTTGCTGCACGATTCTATGAGCATATCTCTCACACCGTATACGGCAGGGTGCAGATGGGGCTTTCCGTTCTCAAGACGGGTAAGGGTGAGCAGGTTGTCCACCATGATGTTCATTCCGTCTACGACCTTTATGTTTTCGGCTATCTTGCGCTCGTATTCTTCCTGCGTGCGTGGCTTGCGTATGAGTACTTCCATCGATCCCTTGAGCACGGCAAGAGGTGTACGAAACTCATGCGAGGCATAGCTGGTAAACGATTTCTCACGCTCCAAGGCATCCTGAAGGGGCTGGATAGTGCGCTTTGCCACGCGCCGGGAAATGAAATAGAGTACGGCGAACATAGCCAGCGTGCCCACGCACACCGTAGCTAAGCACTCCATGATGGCCACAAAGAAGAAGTGGTAATCAATAGTAGCACGCATTGCCTCATAGAGCTTGGCACCCATCACGGCAAGCAGTACGACGCAATAAACCGTGCAACAGGCGCAAGTTTGCAAGAGAATGCTCCGTGCTATGCGTTCCTGAAAGCTGTAGTGTTTGGTTTTCTTCATATCAGTCCTCGTTCATCACAATAAATCCCACGCCGCGCACGGTCTTGATGATGCCGTCCGACTTGATGCCTAACTTCTTACGCAATGCGTTCATGAACACATCTATGACACCCGTGTCGTATTGGAAGTCTACTCCCCATACATCGTGAATAATGTTGTCGCGTTGACACACTTTCCCCTGATGACGCAGGAGATAAACCAGCAGATCGAATTCGCGCGAGGTAAGCGCAATATCGGTCTCGCCCTTTTTTACCTGATGCGAGGTGATGTTCACCACGATGTCACCCGCCGTGAGCAGCTCGTCCTCATGACGGTTGCGGAAATGTATTTTGATACGCTCCACAAGTTCGGCAAAGGCAAAGGGCTTCTTGATATAATCGTTGGCACCGGCACGCAGTCCGTGGACAGTATCCTCTACAGTGTCACGTGCGGTGAGGAAAATGACGGGCGTGAGGGTGTCGGTCTGTCGGATATGGTTACACACCTCGATACCGCTCATCGTGGGCAGCATCCAGTCGAGCAACACAAGGTCGGGATGCCATGCGACAAACTTCTCGATCGCTTCTTCTCCATCGCTTGCCACGAGCGTTTCGTAGCCCTCGTCCTCAAGTCCCTCCTGAAGGAAGGTATAAATGCCCTGTTCGTCTTCTACAATGAGTATCTTCATGTGGTAAAATTATAAAAAAATGCGGAAGTGGGCACATTGGCCCGCTTCCTCACAAGACACAGAAAATTAAAGTTTCAAACTTCTTACGGTCTTACTGTAATATCTGATTGCTATACTCATAATCTTCTATATATGTGGCACCATAGAAATTAGAAGCGGCAAACTTCTCCTTCTTCCGACAAGCCCTTGGAAATGACGGCAGTAGCCTCGGTTACTTTCATCATCACAAAGTTTGCATACTTCTCGCCGGCTACCGCTTTCAGCGACGGCATCTTTTCAGCCATGGCATCACGCACAGCCTGACGGTCGTCTTCTACCAGTCTGCAAGTGAGGCGCAGCTGCTTGCCTCCGCAAAAGGTTGCAATTTCGGCCTTAGAATTGGCCTTCAGCTGGTCTACAGCATTCGTTCGGCGGAACGCCATAATATAGAGGTTGCCCTCAAAAAGGAGATTTGTGCCGTAAATACGCACCCTCGGCTGGTCGTTCTCCACCGTTGCCAGAAAATAAGTCTTGGCCTCTTCCAAAAACTCATATACATTTTGTACTGCTTCCATATTGTTTTTCTTTTCTATTTGTTTTCTTAAAGCTGGCGGATGAGCCAGTTCTGTTCGCCAATGCACTCAATAAGTCCTAACTGTTGCTTAGTCCACTGGAAATCTTCCTCCTCGTCTTTCAGATACACACGCAGAATATCAAAGGTGATAATATCGTCCTTCACCTCTTCCATCTTGTCACGCAACAACTGCAAACCGTCGACACTCACCTGACAATCGTTCTTCAGGAACTCTATAGGATTCAGGAATACCTTACTTGCCTGTGTAGCTTCGATCTTCACCTCAGCATCGAGGTCGAGCAGGCGGTCAATGAACTGATCCACGTAGCCCTGCTCTTCAGCAGCGTGCTCCGCATATTTCTCTCCAAGTTTTGAGAATCCTAACGAAGCAAATACCTTACCCTGTACTTTATGAGCGTAAGACTGTGCGTTGAGTGCTGTTGCAAAGAACTGCAATGCTTCAATTGATTTTGCTGTATTCATAATCGTTTCCTTTCTTAATTTGTTTTATTAATGTTTTCTTTTGACGGTGCAAAGATACGGAGACAAAAACAAATATTGATTAAGAAAAGCTTAACCTTTCCTTAAGATTTCCTTAATCTGCGTCTGTTCCGGAAATTAAAAATTATCAATTTATCGTATTATCTTGGCAGAATATACGCGTCCATATCATCGCCAACCGTATCAGCCTGTACGATGATATTTATTACAAACCTTTGTAAGCAATAGATATGGCTGGACGCTCAATGTTACTTTATAACCTTAACAAGAGTGGACGAGTAACTCATGCGTATCAGTTGAACAACTCATGCGGATGAGTTGAGTGATTCATGCGGATGAGTTGAACAACTCATGCGTATCAATTGAACGATTCATGCATATCAGTTATACAGCTCATGCGTATGACATTCGCTAATTGCATGATATTCAAGAACAGATGCTCTTTTCAGTTGTTTCAGTAATAAGTAAACAAGAAGATTTTATGAAACATCCTTTGTTTATTAAATCCGATATTCTATCTTTACGCCAAACTTAATACCCTAAAAAGAATGATGATAGACTGCTTTATTCCGTTCGCTGATAAAGAATCGACAAGCCAAACTATTCAACTATTTCAAAGTTGCCCGTTGATTCAAAATATTCATATTCTGTATACCGGAGAAACTCCAAATATATCTCTCCCCAATCATTGCTTTCTGCTGAAAGTTGACCGATTAACCAGCAGTAATACCATGCTAAGCATCAGTGACAGTGTACAATCTTCTCACATGCTTCTTTATTTTAAATCCACACCTCCGGAGCTATCATACAAAGCATTACATCGAATGGCGCAACACCTTGAAGATCCGACTGCAGGCATGGCATATTCCAACTATTATGAAATAAAGGATGGAAAAGTGCAAAAACATCCGGTAATCGATTATCAAATAGGCAGTTTACGCGATGATTTTGATTTCGGCCCATTAATCATGTTTAATAGTAAAGCCTTTAAAGATGCTGTTTACGATGTATTTGAAGGAGGAGACACTTTGCCTTATGCCGGATGGTATGCAGTCCGCCTTTTTATAAGTATACATTACCGAATTATTCATATCAACGAATATCTGTATTCTCAGATTGAAGAAGACCTCCGCATATCAGGAGAAAAACAATTCGACTATGTTAATCCCCAAAACCAAAAGGTTCAGAAAGACATGGAACAGGCTTGCGCTTTCTTTCTGGCAGAATACGAAGCCGATATTTCTCCTATTAAAGAAAAGCTGGATTTAACGAAAGGTGATTTTGAATATACTGCTTCTGTCATCATTCCCGTACGAAACAGAGTAAAGACTATTAAAGACGCCATTGGTTCCGTTTTATCGCAAAAAGCAAAATTCAAATTTAACGTGCTGATCATTGATAATCATTCTGACGACGGAACAACTGAAGCCATTGATGAGTTTAAGGAAAACCCGTTAGTTGTTCATCTCATTCCGGAACGAACAGATTTAGGCATTGGCGGTTGTTGGGATTATGCGGTCAATCAGCCGAACTGCGGACGATTTGCAGTACAACTGGATAGTGACGATCTGTATAGTGGTCCAACAACGCTTCAACAGATTGTTGATAAGTTCAAGAAAGAACATTGCGGAATGGTCATAGGGTCATACAGAATGTGCGATTTCAACTTAAATACATTACCTCCGGGCATTATCGATCACAAAGAATGGACCGATAAAAATGGAATGAACAACGCGCTCCGTGTCAATGGTCTTGGCGCTCCGCGTGCCTTTTATACACCATTAATAAGAAAAATCGGATTTCCAAATGTCAGTTACGGGGAAGACTATGCTGTAGGATTGGCAATCAGTCGTAGTTATAAAATAGGGAGAATTTATATTCCCATTTATCTTTGTCGTCGGTGGGAAGGAAATTCCGACCACGCACTCAGCATTGAGCAAACGAATGTCAATAACACTTATAAAGATAGCATACGCACACGCGAATTAATGATTCGCAAAGGACTGGGGCACTTAAGAAACAAAATGTTTGACGATGAAACAAGATTTCTTAACGAAGGAAGAAAAGCAAAGGAACTGGAAAAATCTATTAACAAGCAAATAAAAATGTGGACTTTGGCAAAGAGTAACCACGATAATTTAAAAGATGTTTCTGTAGATGAAATTAAGGTAGATGGTATTCCGATGATGATACAGTTTAATCCGGCAAGAATGGTTTCCACCGGAGCAAAAGTCGATAAGAAGAGCATTGAGAAACGTCCATGCTTCCTATGTGAGTCAAACCGTCCGCCCCAACAGCAGGTTTTGAATACGATGGACGGATTGGATATACTTATCAATCCATACCCTATTCTTCCAGGTCATCTGACTATTGCAGAACAAAAACATATTCCTCAAAAGACGATTGATCCGGTGGAAGACTTTATAAAACTATTCGTACTTATACCGGATACTTACGCCATATTCTATAATGGCGCAAAATGTGGTGCTTCCGCCCCCGATCACATGCACTACCAAGCTGTTCCGATAAAATATATTCCATTGATTAAGTTCTACGAAAGCAATAAGATTGAGAAAGAGCTTATCGACCGAAAAGAAGAAATTTGGAAAACAGAAAAAGAACGAACATACATGGAAGCTCGGTTGTACAAGGTGACAAATTACCTGTGCCCGTTACTTTGTTTGGAATTTGATAACGATATTGATTGCAACAGTATGTTGCAATGTGTACTTGAAAGTCTGCCTGTACATGAAAACGAAGAAGAAGCTCGTTTCAATCTGATAGCTTGGAAAATAGATATCGAGAAAATCGCAGTCATCGTTATTCCACGAAGCAAACATCGTCCTGATTGTTATTCGGCAAAAGGAGATAAGCAACTAATGATTAGTCCGGGAGCACTCGATATGAGTGGTATCATTGTTACCGCCCGTCAAGAGGATTTCAATAAAATTGACGAAAAAGAGATTAAGCACATTATCAAAGAATGTGGTCTGTCAAAAAAAGAAATGGAGGAAAGTATCGAACGATATGAACAAACAGAAGATGAAAATAATGAATTTGATGATGAATTTGACAACGAGTTCGATATAGATGATTATTGGAACAAGTATGGTAATAAACTTCCTAACTGATAATTTATGAATGAACTAAAAGTAAACGTAGGTATTCTTTCCGCTCCTACAATCCATTTCAAGTTAAATGGTTACACATGGAACGGAACTGATGTCATAGGAAAACAAACGGCAACATTCAATAATGGTACTATTCATTGGAATGGAAAATCATTCACGGAGTTAGAATTCCTTCCTAAAAATAACAACGCTTCTTTCGAATTGGCAAATGTAACCATTGGCGTTCACTTCCACTGGGAACGACAAGAAACTCAAACTTTTCAAGGGGCGCTTCATATTATCGTTGATCGAACCCTGTTAACGGTAATGAATGCTCTTCCTGTAGAGAACTACTTAGTAAGTGTTATTTCTTCGGAAATGAGTGCCACTTCTTCATTGGAATTTCTAAAAGCCCATGCTATAATCTCCCGCAGTTGGCTGATATCACAGATTGTCAAGAAGAATACGTTACAAAAACAATCGGAAAAAGAAAACTCTCTCGTCCAAACAGAGAATGAATATATTCATTGGTATGACAGAGAAGACCATACACTCTTCGATGTCTGTGCCGACGATCATTGTCAACGCTACCAAGGAATTACAAAAGCATCTAATCCAAACGTAGAAAATGCTGTTCTGGCTACTCGAGGCATGATTCTGATGAACGGAGAAGAAATATGCGATGCCCGATTCAGCAAATGCTGCGGTGGTATCACTGAAGAATTCCAATATGCATGGGAAAATAAAAAGTATCCATATCTCTCTACCATATATGATAGCGCAAAAAAATATCCCATACCCGACTTAACTAAAGAGGTCGAAGCAGAGAAATGGATTAGAACTACTCCCGACGCTTTCTGCAACACACAGAAAAAGGAGATATTAAGTCAGGTCCTAAACAATTTTGATCAAGAGACAAACGACTTTTACCGATGGAAAGTTCACTATTCTCAAGATGAACTCTCTGCCCTTATCATGGAAAAGTCGGGAATTGATTTCGGAAAAATTATCAACTTAATTCCAATAGAAAGAGGTAAGTCCGGCCGACTGAGCAAATTAAAGATTGTTGGTACCAAAAAGACACTGATTATTGGGAAGGAGTTGGAAATTCGCCGTATTCTTTCAAAGACTCATCTGTTCAGTTCTGCTTTCGTTATTGATAAAGAAGAAACTGAAAATGGACTACCAAAGGGATTTCTCCTTACGGGAGCCGGCTGGGGACATGGAGTGGGATTATGTCAGATAGGTGCTGCCGTGATGGGTGAACAAGGTTATTCGTATGACCAAATTCTTTATCATTATTATAAAAATACTGAAATAAAGCAATTATATCAATAATCCGTTTTTATATTTGTAAAAACAAACAGTTTATTTATTTTAAGCTATGAAAAGTTGGAGAATTGAAGCAGCAATCATTGCAGTTGGCTTGTTAATTATGGGCTTTTTCATTAAGTCCGGTTTAGATTCTTTCTCAAATAAGGATCGTGTGGTATCGGTAAAGGGACTTGCTGAAATGGAAGTGCCGGCCAATAAAGTGGTATGGCCATTGGTATATAAAGAAGTAGGTAACGACTTGATTGACTTATACAATAAAATTAAAGAAAACAATTCCGCTATCATTTTGTTTTTGAAAGAGAAAGGCATTGAAGAGAAGAGCATCAGTGTCAGCGCGCCAACCATTGTAGACAAGCAAGCCGACCGCTATGACAACAGCATAGTTCAATATCGTTATAACGTAACGGAAGTTATTACCGTTACTTCTGAAAAAGTGGATTTAATTCGTGAATTGATTACCGAACAAAGCGAACTGTTAAAACAAGGAATCGCTATTGTTGCCGGTGACTGGGAGCACAGTGTCACGTATGAATTTACCAAATTAAATGAAGTAAAGCCTCAGATGATTGAAGAAGCTACAAAAAATGCCCGTCAGTCTGCTGAGAAATTCGCAAAAGATTCGGGTAGCAAGCTCGGAAAGATAAAAGATGCTAATCAAGGACAGTTCAGTATTGAGAATCGCGATACTTATACTCCTCACATTAAACACATCAGAGTGGTGACAACAATTAATTACTCATTGGAAAATTAATTCAGCTGAGTACAAAAGCGTATTTGTCTTTTCATAATACAAGTTATTTCTTATAGGTAATATCTATTCCTTTAGAGTTACGCATTTCTTTCGCTATATGATAACGGTCGAGAACGACTTTATCTTTAACGAACTCAGGAATGTTATACGAATAAACGAAATCCTGATAGAATTTCTTCGGATTCTTTTGAGGTAACATAAACGGCTTATGCGCTTTTCCTTCCTTGTCAATATAAGTAAAGAATGGACGAGTATATAAACCGTCAATTCTTCTACTGCTAAAAACCATCCACTTACTGTTACTACTCCATGAATGGTAACTATCAACATCATTACTGTTTATATCAGTCATGGGAGCAGCTTCACCTGTCATCAAGTTAACGATGTATAAGTCCGCGTCTTTATGCCAAATGGAAAAATTCCCATACTGATGCCGTGTGAATACTAAATACTTTCCATCCGGAGAAACTCTGGGAAACGATACGCTCATCGAATCTTTCGATGCATTATAAACAGTATCTACTTTCGTGCCAAAAGTTCCATTCACAGCGTCGAAATCTATACGACAAAGGTCGTAATGTACTTCTTTATACCTCTGCGGCATAGGGGAAACTGCCTTTGCCGAACAGAAATACAAGCTTTTCCCATCCGGAGAGAATGTAGGGAATGTCTCAAAAACACTGTCATTCTTCAACTGTGGACAAGAGATTACCTCATGTGTCTTAACATTATACACTACCACATCGGAAGCAGAATCGAACACTTCAATTCTGTTAACATGGTTTGCGAAAAAAGACTGAGCGGTCTTATTCGTTGAGAACGCTATATAATTCTCCGTCGGATGCCAGAATGGGTACACCAACGCAGAGATTGTTCCATCGGTCTTAGTATTCAACTTCTCCACTTTATTACCATCAATATAAACGGTACCACCATGCTTTGATCGCATGTGGAACAGCATCTTATCCGGACTCTGCATCGGGAAAGAGTGGCAATTAACACAATTATAATCGGTCAACTTATTCTCATAAATCGGAATCTGCTCGTAAGTCTCTAAGCTACGTTCATAAATACCCATTTTATTCCAAAGTCCGTAACCGGGAGGGATAAGTCGGTAGGCAATATATTTATCTATCTTATCCGATACCACATTCATAAAGAACGGTTTATAGGCACACCATTCACCATTTTCCTTCTTACAGACTGTCAATTGAATATCTTTCCCTTGCTGCTTTTCCAAGAGCCTCTTCCATTTCCTTTGAGGAATGACAAAATTACCGTCATCACCTTTCACTATCATCTTCTCATCATCGCCTGCAATTTGGAGTACAGTCGGCATATCTCCTACATTTTCTACATAGAAATCGAGAGGAGCTACATTTACAGGAATAGTAACGCCTTTATAATCAGGAAAAATTATCAGTTCCTCTTCTATATTCTTTGTCACCTTAACATCACCTGAGCAGGCATTCAGCAAAGTCAAACAAATTAAACTACATATATAAAGAATCTTCCTCATTATCTGGCATTATTAAATAAGAAATAGAACCAATAGGTACGACCGTATTCCGATTTCAAAACGGCAACAGGATTACGACGGGCACGCTGAGCCGAGAAAAACTTATTTTTAAAATCCACATATTTCTTTATCGTCTCGTCAGTCACCCCATATTGTCTGCAATATTCAAAATCATTTTCATTGAAAACAAGCATTCCCTCCTGCAAAATCCGTGGGAGAGTTTTTAAAGCATCTGTTCCATAAAATTCCTCTACAAAACGGTTTGTTGTATCCTTATCACGAGCGAGAAGAAGATATGCAATCGCGTATTCCACTGCTGCTCTGTCATGAGGATTAGCTTCAATAATATTCACCAAATCGACAAAAGGACCGTCTAACAATGTAAATGAATCTTTCTTCGTCAAGTCTTTCCGTTTCATCCCAAGTTCAGGATCGGCTTCAATAGCTTTGTCATTATTCAGAAAGTGACGCATACGTTCTGCCCATCCCTTATAAAACCAAGTCTTGCTTAACATACGAAGATATTTCTCCGCTATAGGAAATTGTCCATAAATCAAATTAGTTTTAACCAACATCTTCAGTATTGACGGATTCCCATAACGTAATCCGACAGATGAATCGAATGCCTTATTCTGCGCAGATGCCACATTCCCCATCTGATAATAAACATCGCTCAAAAAAACAGTCAAATCGGCCACCAAATTACTTTTATCTCCCCCAACCGCGAGAACAAACGGATCACGCGGCCGATAATCAAGTATACGATTCAGCAACTGGCCTTTATGCGATAATGCTAAAGTAGCATAATTCATCAACAGATAATTATTACTCCGAATTCTCCCCGACTGTAACAATTTATCCCATTCTTCCGTTACCACATAATGTTGCAAAACTGCTATATCGTACATATTATCTTTCGGATTACGTGAAGCAAAATGATGGTAACCATACCCAACCAAAAGGAACAAAACTATTGCGCTAACCAATTGTATAACAGGTTTCTGAATCTTTACATACCGAGTAATAACAAAGAATATGAAACAGGCGACTGCCATATACCATGAATAGCCGGTCGAAACATCCGGTTTCAAAATAGGCTCATAATTAAAATCGTTTGTAAAAACAAAACGGTATAACTCTATTACTCCGGCATGCACTGCAATAATTCCGCAGGCTATAACAGTCAGGACGGACAGGAATTGAAAATACCACGCCTTACTCCTATTAAATAAATCGAACAACAACACCAGCACCGAGAACAATAAGGCTACCGAACCGGCAAAAAGGAATAATAGCAAAGAGAATGTACACCCCGTAACCACCCTTATCACCGGCTTCATTTCCGACACCTCAGCTGTATAGATCCGGAAAAACAGCATGACAAACAGAAAGGACGTAACACTTTGAAGACTATAATAATAATCATTTAATCCATCAATTTCGAATATCAAAGGGATGAGACATAATGGAAACAGCCAAACAGAACTGTTCAGTTTTCGTAATGAAAGCCAAAACAACCATCCCGCCAATACACAGAGAGCAGCTGTGATTGCGGCCCCAAGATAATGGACAGTAAAAAATTGCGTAAGAAATTGTGTAACAAATAATGATAATCCTCCAAGAGTAACATAACGGTCAACTAAAAAATCAACATCAAACAGAAAGACCTGTTGCTGTTCACGATAATAAAAAAGGAATTCCTGATTTTTTTGCAGGAATATCCAAATCAAAAAGAATGCAATTATTGCAAGTGTTACAGGGATATAGGATACAATCTTCTTCATATTCAAATGAAACAAACGCCTCAAAATACGGAGCTAATATACTAATTATATATGAAGAAAAATTGTTTTCTCCCTACTTTTTTATGATGGAAAGAATCTGTATAATGTTTTATGCATTGATTATTATAGGTTTAAAATAATTACTGTCCATTTAAAGATTCAGATTAAGCTATTGTTTTAAACTAAAAAAGGGTTGCACATTACTGTACAACCCTCTTGTAAGATAGAAAGGATTACTCTTGTCCAGGATTCTGAACCAAAGCTTTATTACGATTTATCTCACTCTGAGTAATTGGAGCGAAATACATCTTGTTTTCCCACTTACGGTTCTCACGGTAACTTACGTCACTAACTACATAGTGATAATCCCAAGTTGATTCATCGTGTACATAAGGAGCCTTAGCCGATTTCCCCGACTTCAATGTAGCCCAAACGCACATGCTCATCACCGGTTTGTTGCCGGCTACATCACCAATCATCCAACGACGAATATCATAGAAACGAGAATCTTCGTATGCCAACTCTGAACGACGTTCACGGCGTACCAAGTCGCGCATGTCTTCCTGATTCTGACTCTGACCGCGAACAGCCAACGTAGCTTTTGTATCAGGCATGTTGATACGTGCACGTAACGGATCGATATAAGTAACAGCTTCGTCTAAGTTACCCATTTCAACACATGCTTCAGCAGCAATCAGATACATTTCTGATAAGCGGAAGTAAGGATATGGACAAACCTGATTATTGTTAGCAGCATCTACAGTGGTATCGATTAACTTTTTCTCATAATATGAAGTGAATGAACCGTTCCAGTCCTCGATAGGTCCCTTACGGGTATCACAACCGAATACACCGGTTCCCGACCACAATGTAGTTCCCTTAGTAGGATTGGAGTGATCAAGATAAGCAACCACTTCAACATTCTTTCCTCCTGACGACAACTCATAGACACCGGTCTGCAAGTTACCCTTTGGAGTAGGATCAAGCGCGTAACCATCGGCTGCACGCTGACGTCCCCAAACAGCGCCATCAAAGCCAAGGTCGGCATAGAAACGTGGTTCACGTCCCAGATATGGATTAGAATCCATTCTATCACCAATCTTAGTCATACCTTTACCTAACGAACCGTCTGCCATTTCAAACGACATAACGAAATCATTCGTAGGAGTAGTACCAGACCAATTATGGTATCCGTTAGGACCATGCTGCAAACCTACATTCTGAGTAACCTTTGTCAAGTCGAACTGCTTTGCCCAGATAGTCTCACTATTATTCGTGATGGCAATCTTGTGATACAAATCAGCAATTTCTTCTACACTGCCTGCACGACAATCCAACAACTGATATTTACCTGAGTTAATAACAGTCTTGGCTGCTTCTAACGCTCTTTGATACAAAGCATTGCGATCACCATTATACTGATTGCAAGCTAACGTATTAATAGAACGATCGGCATAAAGCGGACTTGCTACATGCAAGCAAGCTCTGGCTTCCAAAGCTTTGGCAGCCCATTTGCTTGCACGTCCTGTAGGAACTTCATCAGGGAGCATGTTATATGCTTTCTCACAATCGTCAAGGATGAATTTTAGCACATCGCCTACATTGCTACGTTCAATCTGTAATGCGTCATAATCGGCCAGTCCGTATGTTTTATCTACAATAGGAACACCACCGAAACCTCGCAACAAGTTGGTATAAATGTAAGCACGAAGGAAATGAACTTCACCTTCCATCGTTGTCAGACTATAACCGGACTTTGGAGGAACGTTAGCGATATTCTCCAAAATAGAGTTACAATAATACAAACCCGTATAAGCATTTGCCCAGTTAAACGGACAGTTACCATTGGTAATCCACTGTGTATTACCACCCGATATAGTAGCTGCGTTCACAGCAATCTGACCATAGTTATGAGTAAAGTACGCGTCATCTGTCAAACCGGTAGTAGTATGCTCCTTAGCTGCATGAACAGCATAATCATAACAGTTGTTAATATACAGCTGGGTCAATCCGGCATCACCGAAGACCTGTTCGTTGGTATACTGGTTTGTCGGAGACAAATCCATAAAATCGGATGAACATGAGTTCAAGCTCATCATACCAACTACACCGGCTGCCAATATAATATATTTATATTTATTCTTCATAGCTTAATAATTTTAGAAATTAGCAGTTACACCAAGCGTATAATACTGTCTCTGTGGATAGTAATCAAAACTTGCGGCAGTATTTTCAGGGTCACCGGGAACACCGGTAATAGTGAATATATTCTGTCCGTTAGCAAAAATACGCAGTTTAGAAATACCTAAAGCCTTTATGCCGTTAGGAAGAGTATAACCAATTTCGATATTCTTCAAACGCATGTAGTCATTGTTACGGAGGAACATGGTATTGGCATTATTAATCCAATACTGATTCTCACGCTCGTATGTACGAGGATGCTCAGAAGTAGAGTTTTCTGCTGTCCAACGCTGATCGTAATACTCTTTCAGGAAGTTACCTACCGTACCTGACCATGTCTGGATATAAGTTTCTGCGCCAAAAGCAGCCTGGAACAACATCATCAAATCAAAATTCTTCCAATTTGCGCCAACGTTGAAACCCATAACCAGTGTAGGAGTCTGGTTCTTGTCTGAACGTTTCATATCATGCCAGTCAATAACACCATCGTTATTAAGGTCAACGAATTTAACGTCACCTAAAGTAGCCTCATCCCAATGTGGATAGCTATCCAATTCTGCCTGAGTGTTGAATACGCCATCTGCCTGATAGTATAAACCTGCGTTATCGCGCAATGCCGCATAAGTACCGCTGGTTGGTATCGGATGACCGGTAGCCTGTTGCCATTCCGGTAATCCCGGAGTTTCATCCCAGTAAGTAACCTTGTTCTTTGCATACGATACATTTAAACTAAGGTCGTAACCTACTTCCTGAACCTTATCCTGCCAGCTGATCAATGCATCAAAACCGGAGTTCTGCATCTTACCTATATTCTCACGAGGCAAAGTAAAACCTGCAATCTGCGGTAATGAAGCACTACGTGTAATCAACATATCCTTACGTTTATGCATAAAGTAGTCGCCTTCTATGCTTAATCGGTTATTGAAGAAACGCACTTCCGCGCCGATATCATAAGTAGTACCACGCTCCCAAGTAATATTGGGGTTAGGAGTACGAGACGGATACAAACGCTGCTGTTCAGCTCCATTGAAAATGATACCCGAACTCTGGAAAGCATAGGTATTCAGATACTGGATGCTCTGATCGATGTTACCATCGGCATCAGTCAATACGTCGTTACCTGATTGAGAAATAGAAGCACGGATCTTCAAATAATCCATCCAATGAACTTTCTCCTTGAACCAAGGCTCCTCAGATACACGCCATGCAGCCATGACACCAGGGAAGAATCCATAACGATTATCTTTCGGGAAACGATATGAACCATCATAACGCCAAACGAACTCGAACAAGTAACGCTCCATATAATTATAGTTAACACGACCGAAGTAGTTACGACGAGTTTCCTTATAAGAATAACCGCCGTTGTTCAAACCGGTTACGCTACCTAAGTCGATTTCATCCAATGTATCGGATGGGAAATAACGACGGTATGCTTGCAAATAATCGCGTTCCTTGCTCTGTCCTTCAATACCGGCCATGATACCAAACGTATGTTTGCCAATAGTCTTGTCATAACTTAAAACAGCATTGGCCATCCAATCGGTGTAATCTAAATCGGTACGAGTCAAACGAGGATCGCTGATCCATGCTGTATACGGAGTCAATCCTTCCGCGCTTTCGGTAACGCCATCCCATGAATAGAGAGTGATAGGCTTCTGCCAGTTCTTCTCATTATAGAAATGCTTATCGTATGAAGCTGTTCCGGTGAATTTCAAACCTTCTATCCAAGGAATATTGATATTCAAGGTAACGTTGTTCTGAATATAATAATTTTTCTGATGGTTGTATCCTGCCGCATCGGTAGAAGTTACCGCAGGGTTATCACCATACTCAATATCAGGTCCAACCTGTCCTGTCGGCCAGTAAGCCGGTAATGTAGGTTTACTACGACGAAGAGCAGAGAAGATAGAACTTGCGCTCTTAGCCGGATACTGAGTATACTCATAACGGGCTGTAGACCCCCAACTCAACTGGACATCTTTACTCAACTTGAAATCCAAATTAGAACGAATTCCGTATTGGTCATAACGGTTAGCTGAATGTTTGTAGATACCATCTTCACCGTTGAGACCAAAGTTTACATAATACTTCACTTTATCAGTACCACCACTGATACTCAAGTCACCACGGTAGAGCGGAGAGAAGTCCTTAATAACTTCTTTATACCAGTTAGTATTAGGATGTCCCCAAGGGTCTTTACCGTTCTGAAAAAGAGCAAGGGCTTCTTCAGAATAAGCTCCCGGTTGAATTTCATTAATCATGGAAGCATACTCGAAGGCATTACACATCTTAGGCAACAAAGTAGGCTTAGAAAAACCGTAGCTGCCGGTGAACTGTACGTTAGCTTTTCCTTCCTTACCTTTCTTAGTGGTGATCAAGATAACACCGTTAGCTGCACGAGAACCATAAATAGAAGCAGCGGCATCCTTCAATACTGACATAGATTCAATATCGTTAGGATTGATACGGTTCATACCACCTGAACGATCGGGAACACCATCGACAACAATCAACGGGTCTTTGCTACCCAATGTGTTATTACCACGGATACGAATAGTGGTAGCGCCACCACCGGGCTCATCCGAACGTTGAAATCCGATAACACCGGGCATACGACCTAACATACCGTTTGACAAGTTAGTAGTAGGAGAAGTTTTCAAATCCTCACCGGTTACACTGGCAACAGCGCCGGTTACAGTTACCTTCTTCTGAACACCGTAACCTACAACTACAACCTCATCAATCTGTTCGGTATCTTCATTCATGGTTACATTAATAGTTGCCCTATTTGCTACAATTTCAACGGTTTTATAACCAATATACGAGAATACCAATGTAGAATTATTCGGGGCTTCAAGTGCATAGTTACCGTCTACATCGGTAATGATACCGGTTGTAGTTCCTTTTACAGCAACGTTGACACCAATCAACGGTTCTCCTGCCGCATCTGTAACGGTACCTCTAACATTTATTTTCTGTTGGGCAAATGCTGTTACAGAGAACAGAATGTAGAGCAAAAATATGCTCATTGTCTGAATTAATAGTTTATTAAACGCTTTTTTCATGTTATGAAATTTAAAGTAATAACATCTGTAAATTAATCACGTGTGTTAAATGAAAAGTTTGTTTTAACTTGTCTGTCAGTAATGTTCTTTCATAGGCAATTTCAATTTTATTTGTTATACATAATTTTTATTAGTTACCACTTTATTTATATAATTTCGCAATCACATGAACAGTCTTTCGAAACGACTAACGACTATTCATGTACATCCATCGAATATAAAAATAAGAAAAAGACTGACTCCTCGTCAGACATCAAAAAAATATTTTAAATATATTATTCTCATTTTATATAGATTTAAGACTTCAATCCTCAAAATTAAATATTATTTTCTTATTCACAAAGAAAATACCTATTTTTTTTATTTTAAACTGAATTTGTATACCTCTTTTTTGATATGCTTCTTTTTAT
Source organism: Phocaeicola oris (assembly GCF_021295095.1). Taxonomy (GTDB): domain Bacteria; phylum Bacteroidota; class Bacteroidia; order Bacteroidales; family Bacteroidaceae; genus Phocaeicola; species Phocaeicola oris. The sequence goes on along the minus strand of NZ_JAJLQX010000025.1, from coordinate 319 downwards.
TGAACAGATAATGTAAAGGAATATTTTTCTATATATAAATAGGTATATTCGTACAAATAATATGAGCCCGACGAATTAAGCCGTGTATCACTGCTTCTTTTGAGATGGACACGCAGTTTCCGGAGGACAACCAACCTTAACCGACTACTATTCCGATACGTACAAACGCTTGAAGTGATACGGATGAGGTGAGCAGTTCATGCGTATGAGTTGAATGATTCATCCGCGTGAGTTGTTGAACTCATACGTATCAATCACACAACAGATACGTATTGATTTAAGGGGATGACTGCCGGGGAGTTGGAATTACTCATCGGAA
>NZ_JAJLQX010000024.1 GCF_021295095.1 Phocaeicola oris | reverse complement strand
TAACTTTGCTTTCGGTGATCATAGCGATTGTTGTTAGTATTTATTTGTATTTCAGCACTATAAAAATATAACAATTTTCGCTAATCACCAATTTTTTAGACAGTTATAATTCATCGAACTCACGTTAAATAAATCTCGACTGTCATACGCCCTCTTCCAGTTCCTTGATAAAATCGTCCGCTTTCTGCATTTTCATGCCTTTGCCCTTAGCAGTCTTCAGTTCATCGACTGCACGTGTCAGCGTTTCCTTTACATACGCCTTGCGTGTCTGATCCCCACCTTTGTAAATAGAGGTGGAAGTCACACCGCGAAGCATACCGATGGCACGGCGGATGCTCTGCGTAGCAGAATCTTCATCGAGTGTTACCAAAATCTGTGTCATCTTTTTTCCTCCTTTGTTTTTCTATTTTCCATCGCAAATATATGTTTTTCAATGGAAAATTCCAAATTCCAATAGGGTTTTTCATTTTCCCGTCATGTATGTGTCAATATGTCAAAGAGCGATTTTCAAGAGGACAACAGCGGGTTACTCGAACGGAACAGCCGCATACCCATTGCTGCGGTCGTAGCAACGCAGTTCCACAGTATCCGAGCTGAAGAGTAGGGCGTATGCACCAGCATCTGCGCTCGTAGGAGCGGCACTCAATGACCAGTAACCGCCGTAGTAGCCAGCGTTGTAGAGCATCCCGGAATCGTAGTAGCTTATGGCAGGCAGATAGAAGTAGTCGACTTGCTCAGAAGCAGTGGGAAGGATGCTGCCCGGAGTTTTATTGCAGGACTGGCCGGATGTACGCATGTCAGTGCTTCCGTCAGCAGACTTTTCTTTCAGATCGGCAAGGGATTTGCCTGCGGCCTCGGCAATCTTAGAGAGTTTCTTCAGCCATATCCCGCCCTTGTAAAGATGCCCCATGGTAGTCCATAGCTCATCGGCATCCCAGCGGGGGTCGCCCTGCATACAGTACCACGACATCTCGTTGGCGTTAGGGACGTGAGAGGCGGAGGTAGGAGTGAAGAGCGGATTTTGGCTACCGGAAGTCGCTATGCCATAACCGTTGTAAGCGATGTTATACCAACGAGTATCAGAATTGTCCTTAGGGTAAGCACTACCAGTGTTACCGTTGACAGTTGGCTGATCCATGCCTACGGTATAACCTGTCTTGTTCCATTCGTGACCATACCAGTAAGGCTGCTTGGCATCCCACATGTAATACAGCCAACCGGAGTAATCGCTCACGTCAAGGTTGGCGGTGATGTCGTGTATCTTGCCCGCCTTGCAGGTGAGGGAAGACAGCGCCTTGGTGATTTTGCCTTCCGTACCTGTGTCGGCATCCTTTACCCAATAGCGTATCGTCAGGTTGTAGGTTCCTGGAGCTATGACCATGTACGATCCGTTCGTTGTAATATCGGTATCCGCATTGGTGAGGGGGAAGCCGTCCGAGCCACAAGTCAGCGTGATTTTATTTGCTTCACCGGATGTGGGCGCGGGGGAAAGCCCGTTCTCTGTGAATGTGAATGTGCCGGCAATGCCCTTGTCAGCCTCCACCTCTATCTTCATCAGCTTGCAGCTCTGGAGTGCGATGTTTGCGGTTCGTGGCAGCAGGCAGAGGTACGATGCCTTATGCTCGAGGGTAAACTTATAGTTGCCTGCGTTGCCCGTGGCAGTGGCTATGCCGCAGTCGCCCGACTCGCCGAGATGCTCGAAGTTGTTGGGAGCCGACTGTGTCTGCTCACTCTTGATTTCCACTTCCGTGGCAGATGCCGTGTTGGTATAGGCCACGGCGTGGGTAGTGCCGGTGAAGGTACTGCTGCCTAAGTCGAATCTGCCTTTAGCCTCGTTGCCGGCATCGGGGAATGTTACGGCATTGCTCTGTTGAAAGACTCCGGCGTCGTCCTTCACCCAGATTTTGTCCGTCGCCGTCCATGTAACACTTGCGCCGTTGCCTATGGTATGGGTGGCTGCGGTGCGGGTCTGTGGCTTGAATTCCTTTGCATTAATTGTGGACGGGGTTTGCGTCTCGCCCGTAAAGGCGGTGGTGGCTGTAGCGGTATTTCCTTTCGTTCCGCCGCCATTCGGCTGTTGTGGCATCTCATCGCCGGCGCAGCCTGTAATGAACAGTGCCGCAAATAGCAGCGGCAATACTGATAAATGTCTTGTTCTCATAACTTGTTTGTTTTTTGTTTTAATTACTCATGTATTGGTTTACTCGTTAGTCATCTCAGAGGTTCCCGAAATTATCCGAGGTATCCTCATACTCGATGAACTCGCTACTCACCGTAAGGGTCGCCCTGTCCGATGCCGCCGGCATTGCCGCTGGCACTGAGCAGCGAGTTCTCGGTCTCCATTTCAATGACTGTCACTTGCGGACTCACGTAAGCCCGTTGCTTTTCACTTTGCTTTTTTTCTAAATTTTTATTCATAACTTAACCTATTTTGAGTGAACTAAACTCTTACAATGCCCTTTGCGCGTCCAGCGGAAGGGTATGAATAATAAATCAAGAGGATTCATCGGAATCTCTTTACGAATAAATGGTTTCGGCACGCTGACATGCGTGCGTATGCGAAAAGGTTTGAAGTGTAATTTAACAAGCGGTACGCCCGCGCGAGAGAAAGGATATTGAATTATTGGGAACTGCCCGATAATTCACCTTAGAAAAACGTAATACTCAAAAAGATTTCGCACTTCACACATTTATGTAATAGAATGTAAATCACCATATTGATGATTTCGGTGGCGAAGGTAAGTATTAAGTTTAATTTATGCAAGGGAAATACAAAAAGTTTTCATATCTCCTTTCACATTCCCATGTATCGGATCAATCGTTTGTATAATTGGTTTCCACAAGAAATCTTGTATCTATCTAAAAAGAAGCAGTGATTCGTATCTTTAACAAGCAAATAATCGCATATAATAAGATGTCTTCACTTAAATTGTTTGATTCGCTCTTTTATCTGAGGACGAGGCACGCCCAATTTTATAGCACGTTCATACGAAGCATACGCATCCTTTCGATTCTTCATTTTCATCCGGATATCCCCTATCAGTAAGTAAATATCAGCATCAGCATTATTAATCTTAAGCGCTGTCTCCATATCCTGAAGAGCTAATGCGGGAGAATCCATCTCCATCTCTAAATTTGCCCTTGCTTTAAGAAACGATACATCGCGAGGATTCTCTTCGATAAATCGATTATATATTTCAAGCGCTTCATGCAAACGGCCTTCCTTTTCATCCAAATCAGCCAATCCTAAACGTCCCAACTTATTCTCCGGATCTTTTTGAAGCAATGTGGCATAGTCTGTTCGAGCCTCTTTATACTTTCGTTGTTCCACATAAATATATGCTCTATAAATCAATGCCTCCTCATTCTTCTTATCTATATCAAGTACATTGCAATAATCTACCAATGCCTTCCCATACAGATTCTTCTCTAAATATAATGAAGCTCTGTTCAATAATATCGGAATAGAAAGAGGCATTCGATTTAATGCCAAAGAATACGAATCGATAGCCGCGTCCGTTTTTCCTTGTCGTCGCTGAATAGTACCCAAGTTAGCAAAAAGCATGGTATTCAACGAATTTGTCGGATCAGTTTCCAAGGCTTTCTTATACATTTGCTCAGCCCTCGATAAACTGTCAGCGTTTGTAGCGGCAACCGCCTCATCAATATAATCCTTATATGTCTGCGCGTTCAACACAGCACACATGGCAAGTAAAAAAATAAAGCTACCGATTCGTTTCATCCATTATCAAGCTTTCTTTATATAATTTACAATCCAAGCACCTACTTCCTTCGTGCCAAATCTTTCGCCACCTTCAACTTGAATTTCCGGCGTTCTGACGTTTGCGTCTAAAGAGGCATAAACAGCCTTACGAATCAATTTGCCTTCTTCATTCAAGTTAAAATATTCGAATAACATCGCAACAGAAAGAATCTGAGCCAACGGATTGGCAATATTCAAACCTTTAGCCTGAGGCCATGAGCCATGAACAGGTTCAAATACCGGAGTACTCTCACCTTCAGAAGCAGAAGGAAGCAACCCCATAGAACCACTGATACACGACCCTTCATCTGTCAAGATATCGCCAAATGTATTCTCTGTCACCATTACATCAAAGAAAGCCGGCTCTGTAATCATACGCATGGAAGCATTATCCACATACATATAATCGGTCTTCACTTCCGGATATTGAGGTGCCATTTCCTGCGCTATCTGTCTCCACAATCGGCTGGTCGCCAATACATTTGCTTTATCCACCACCGTCAGATGCTTACGGCGACGCATCGCGTATTCGAATCCAACTTTAAGGATACGCTCAATTTCCATACGAGAATATTCGTTCGTATCGTAAGCCTTATCATTATCCTGATACTTCTTTCCGAAATACATACCGCCTGTCAGCTCACGAATGCAAATAAAATCGGCGTTCTCCACCAATTCCGAACGTAATGGAGATTTATGTATCAGACATTTGAAAGTCTGGATAGGACGAATATTAGCATACAAGCCAAGTTTTTTACGCATAGTCAACAATCCCTGCTCCGGACGCACCTTTGCCGTAGGATTATTGTCGAATTTCGGATCACCTACCGCAGAGAATAACACAGCATCCGAATGCTTACAAATCTCATAAGTCTTCTCCGGAAACGGGTCACCAACCTTATCAATAGCATCAGCTCCACAGATAGCATATTCGTATGCTACTTTATGACCGAACTTTTCACAGACAGCAGTCATTACATCTACGCCCTGCGCGGAAATTTCGGGACCTATACCATCACCTTGTAAAACAGCAATTTTTAAATTCATTTTTATACCTTATATTATATATCTATCTACAATATTACAAATTATTTTATGAGCAATCGCCTTTCAAACTATATTTTCATAATCTTTTTCAATCATGTTAAGCATTTTAATCGTTGCCTTCATAGCAGCAACCGTCTGGTCGGCATCCAAGCCACGAGTTCTGAACATCTTTCCTTTGAAATCCCAAGTTATAATAGTTCGAACAAATGCATCCGTACGACCACCTCTTGGAATATCAACAGAATAGTCGGTTAACGTTGGAAACGTACGATGTAAATTCTCTTTATACAACTGGCGAATAGCACGGACAAATGCGTCATACTGACCATCTCCATTAGAAATTGCTTCATATTCCTTACCATAAATCTCAATCTTCACCGTAGCCATCGGTTTCAATCCATGAGCTGATGAAATGACATAGCTCTTTAACGAAACTGCATTCTCGGAAGTCCCAAGTCCGGTGACATCGGCTACAATGAAAGGAAGATCCTCTTTAGTAACTACCTCTTTTTTATCGCCTAATTCAACAATCCGCTCAGTTACTTTCTGCATCGTTCCGTCATCAAGTTTCATGCCCATGTCTTCCAAGTTGCGTAGGATATTTGCTTTTCCACTTGTTTTACCCAACGCATACTCTCTTCTTCTTCCAAAACGCTCAGGCATCAAGTCGTTACAATAAAGATTATCCTTATTATCGCCATCGGCATGAACACCGGCAACTTGTGTAAAGACATTCTCTCCGACAATAGGCTGATTCTGTGGAACCGGAATACTTGAGTATGACTCTACAATACGACTTACATCATACAATCGGTCTTCATTAACATTTGTCTTTGCGTTAAATTGGTCTTTCAATATAGCCTGAACACTGGCTAACGGCGCATTGCCAGCCCGCTCACCCAATCCATTGATAGTTGTATGAAGTCCACGGACACCGCTCAATACAGCAGCCAAAACATTACTGACAGCCAAATCATAATCGTTATGCGCATGGAAATCGAAAAACGCATTGGGGTAACGTTTCTTCATCTTTCGCATATACTCTATTACTTGAAGCGGATTCAGAATACCTAATGTGTCGGGCAACATGAAACGTTTGATTTTTGTTTTCATCAAAGCATCCATCATTCTATAAACAAAATCGGGGGAATCTTTCATGCCATTACTCCAATCCTCCAAATAAACATTTACAGCAACACCCTTACTATCTGCATAGTCGAGCACTTTTAATGTATCTGCAATATGTTCGTCAACCGTCTTTTTCAACTGATGAGTACAATGTTTTTCCGACCCCTTACACAACAAGTTAATCACTCTGCAACCGGCATTATAAATCCAATCGACCGAAGTATGGCCATCAACGAATCCCAATACTTCCACTCTATCCAGCAAGTTATGACCGGCTGCCCAGTCAGCTATAATCTTGACTGCGTCGAACTCACCTTCCGATACACGCGCTGAACCTATTTCGATACGGTCAACGTTTACATCTTCAAGCAAATGTCTGGCAATGACCAATTTCTCGTGAGGCGCAAATGAGACGCCACTGGTCTGTTCTCCATCGCGCAGCGTCGTGTCCATGATCTCTATCTGGACTTGTTTTTGTTTTCCCATGCTTCAATTTTATCTTTATTACTCAATAAGAAATCAATGTCATCCAAACCATTCATCAAGCAATGCTTCTTATATGCATTGATTTCAAATCTCTCACTTCTACCGGTAGCCTTATTCGTAACGGTTTGCTCCGGAAGATTCACTTCTACTTCTGTCTTCGGATTGGCATAGATTGATTTAATCAGCTCTTGAAGAAAGCTCTCGCTGACTACCACAGGAAGTACAAAATTGTTTAACTCATTGTTTTTATGTATATCAGCAAAGAAACTGGAAATAACTATTCTGAAGCCATATCCTGCAATAGCCCATGCGGCATGTTCACGGCTGGAACCTGAACCGAAATTCTTTCCCGCAACCAAAATCTCACCTTTATATTTCGGATTGTTCAGTACAAAATCCATATTTAACGAACCATCGGGATTATATCGCCAATCGCGAAACAAGTTATCACCGAAAAATTTCTCATCGCGAGTTGTTGCTTTCAGAAAACGGGCCGGAATAATCTGGTCGGTATCAATATTCTCCAACGGGAGAGGTACGCATGTACTTGTTATTATATTGAATTTCTGTTTCATAATGTTCTACCTTTATGGTTATATAAATGTTCTCGGATCGGTAATCTTGCCTGTAACAGCAGCGGCAGCGGCTACCAACGGACTGACCAGTAATGTTCTCGCCCCCGGTCCCTGACGACCTTGAAAGTTTCGGTTGCTTGTTGACACTGAATACTTTCCTGCCGGAATCTTATCATCGTTCATAGCCAAACAAGCCGAACATCCCGGTTGACGGATTTCAAACCCGGCTTCGTTCAACACCTTATCCAGACCTTCATCTTCAATTTGTTTCTTTACCTCCCATGATCCGGGAACTAACCAAGCTACTATACCCGGAGCCTTTCTCTTTCCTTTCACCATAGAAGCGAACGCCCGAAAATCTTCTATACGTCCGTTAGTACAAGCACCAAGGAACACATAATCTATTTTCTTTCCAAGCAACTTCTCTCCCGGTTTGAATCCCATGTAATCTAATGAATTATGAAATGAAACGGAAGAATCATCTACAGGAATACTCTCTGTTATCCCCATTCCCATACCCGGATTCGTTCCATACGTAATCATCGGCTGAATATCTTCAGCCTTAAACGAAACCTCTTTATCAAATACAGCATCATCATCGCTCTTCAATGTATTCCAATAGGCAAAAGCCTTATCCCATGCTTCACCTTGCGGAGCATACTCTCTGCCTTTCAGATAAGCGAATGTTGTTTCATCCGGTGCAACCATACCGCCACGAGCCCCCATCTCAATACTTAGATTACAAAGTGTAAGACGACCTTCCATCGTCAGGCTACGGATAGCCGATCCGGCATACTCTACAAAGTATCCGGTTGCGCCACCGGTGGTCATCTTCATCATCATATACAGAGCAACATCTTTAGCAGTAACACCTTTGCCCAACTCTCCGTCAATAGTAATTCGCATGGTCTTCGGCTTAGCCTGCAAAATACACTGTGAAGCTAAAACCATCTCCACTTCACTGGTTCCGATACCAAATGCTACCGCTCCTACTGCACCATGAGTTGATGTATGCGAATCGCCACAAACAATCGTCATACCCGGCAGAGTTAATCCTTCCTCCGGACCGACCACATGGATAATACCATTCTTCGGATGCCGCATCCCAAAGTATGAAAGACCAAAATCCTTTGCATTCTTCTCCAAAGCATCCACCTGAGCCTTTGAAACAGGATCGTCAATCGGCTTATCTTGATCATGAGTCGGAATATTATGATCGGGTATACAATATATCTGTTGAGGACGAAAACATTTCAAACCTCTGGCACGTAATCCGGCAAAAGCCTGAGGAGATGTTACTTCATGACAGTAAAGCCGGTCAATATATAATTGGGTCGGACCATCCTTAACCAACTGCACAACATGCGCATCCCATATTTTATCGAATAATGTGTTAGCCATACTACAAAACTTTATCTTTAAATTTGTTGATACAATCAATATATGCTTCTACTGACGCGGCGATGATATCGGTATTCGCTCCGAAACCATAGTACTCATGCCCATTGTATTCCACTTGCATGTGTACTTTTCCTAAATCGTCACTGCCCTTACTGATAGCCTGAATAGTAAATTCTTTCAACGTCATCTGTCGGTTGATAATCTTCTTCAGTGCTGTAATTGCAGCATCCACAGGACCGTTACCCGAAGCGGCAGCCTCGAAATGCTCACCGGCTATATTCAATCCAAGACTGGCTACCGGACGAACTCCGACACCACTGGTTACTTGCAAATAATCTATCTTGATATGATGATTTGCCGAACGATCGGCTCCTGCCAATACCAAAATATCATCATCATTGATTTCTTTCTTTTTATCAGCCAACTTCAGGAAGTCCTGATAAACTTGGTCGAGCTTCTCTGATTCAAGTTTAATACCTAAGGCCTCTAAACGATACTTCAACGCAGCATGACCGCTACGAGCCGTCAACACAATAGAATTGTCATCAATGCCTACATCGGTAGGATTGATAATCTCGTATGTCTGAACATTTTTCAATACGCCATCTTGATGGATACCCGAAGAATGAGCAAACGCGTTCCGTCCTACAATAGCCTTATTCGGTTGAACCGGCATATTCATCAGGCTGGATACCATTTTACTGATAGGGTATATCTTTGTTGTATTAATATTAGTGGTGATGCCAAGTGTCTTATGGCATTTAAAAATCATGGCAATCTCTTCCAACGAAGTATTACCGGCACGCTCGCCTATACCATTCACCGTAACCTCCACCTGACGGGCACCATTCAAAACACCGTTCACCGTATTGGCAGTGGCCATACCCAAATCATTGTGACAATGAGTGGAAATGACGGCTTTCTCTATGCCGTTTACATGTTCCATCAGATATTTTATCTTACGTCCGTACTCATCGGGCAAACAATAACCGGTAGTATCCGGAATATTCACTACAGTAGCTCCTGCCTTAATAACAGCTTCAACCACACGAGCTAAATACTCGTTCTCCGTTCTTCCGGCATCTTCTGCATAAAACTCTACATCTTCAACATACTTCTTCGCATACTTTACAGCAGCAATGGCACGTTCTATAATCTCCTCACGATTAGAGTTAAACTTATATTTGATATGATAATCCGATGTGCCTATTCCGGTATGAATACGTTTGTGTTTGGCATATTGTAAAGATTCGGCAGCTACATCAATATCTTTTTCTACGGCACGAGTCAATGCACAGATAGTCGGCCAAGTAACGGCCTTTGAAATCTCAACAACAGAATTAAAGTCTCCGGGACTCGATATAGGGAATCCCGCTTCAATCACATCGACTCCAAGTGCCTCAAGCTGTTTCGCAACCTGAATTTTCTCTACCGTATTCAATTGGCAACCCGGCACCTGCTCACCATCTCGAAGAGTGGTATCGAAGATAAATAATCTATCATTCATTATTTTATAATTTTAATTCAACTTATTACAAATAAAAAGCCCCTCGCACCGGGAAGTGAGAGAGGCTTGAAATATCATTTCACATTTTGTTATACACGACGCTCACTTCCCATTGACTCTGCCAATAGAATAATAATGCCTGATAGCAAAATATTTAAATTCAATGCACGCATAAACTTACTTGTTTATTTAACGGGTACAAAAGTAATTATTATTTTATATCACACCAAGAAATAACCAACTTTTTTACATTAAAACATAAAATTAACTGTTAAATTGTTATTATTTCAATTGAATTCGCAACAATATACACATTTTCGATTCATTCAATAATAATGTAAATCCATTCTTTATTTCACTTTAATCTTATCAAATCCCTCACCGAACACACCGATAACAGCACTCTGAGAGACAAAAGCATTAGGATCAATATCCTTTATCAGGCGAAAAATGGTAGTCGACTCTCGCTTTTTGGCAAGCACAAACATCATCTTTACGTTTAAACCGGTATATGCGCCCACCCCATCAATATAGGTTACACCACGATGCAAATCTTTATTGATATGGCGTCCTATTTCCTCATACTTTTTCGATACAATAAAGAACTGAACCGACTGCCGAGCTGAATTCACCACCTGATCAACCATAAAGCTGCAAATAAACAGTGCCGCATAACCATAAATGAGCATCTCCCAATTATGCAAAACAAAATAGGATGATGAAATAATAATGACATCGGTTAGCAAGATTACACGCCCCAATGTAATATCGCGATATTTATTTACTATAGCCGCCACAATATCTGTTCCGCCCGAACTGCCATTGTTTGAAAGAGCAATACCTACACCGCTGCCACAAAGTGCCGCGCCAATAACGCAAGCCATAAACGGTTGATCGTGAAGCAAGTTCCATCCGTCGGTAGCATGCTGCACAATAGGCAAGAACAAGGTCATCCATACAACGGCAAACACTGTCTTTACTACAAATTTCCAACCGAGAATAATGAATGCAGCAATCAATAACAAACCATTAATAACAAAATAAGTATATTGGACATTGATTCCCGTAGCCCAGAAAACCACTGACGCAATACCCGGAACGCCCCCCGTAGTAATATGATTCGGTAACAAAAAAACGGTCCATCCGATACTATAGCAAGTCATTGCTAAAGCTATCATCAGATAATCGCGTATTTCACGCCACGTACGTTGTTGTTTACTTGTGACAAAAGCTGTATCCATGCTCTAATGTTTAATTTGACAGCAAAATTACAAAAAGATTAGTTAGTTATATTGAAAATAAGAAAAGAAATTTTGCATCGGTTAACAGAACAAAACTGATAGCATTACTGCTTCTTTCCCGAAGCTGAATATATCTCCATAAAAAGAGAGCAGGGATTCCCTGCTCTCCACTTTGTATCAGTCTGTTCTCTCTCCTAAAAAACTACGACACAAAGTATATAATTATTATTTTACTTCTTTCTTTACCGGAGCTTTTGCCGTTGTTTTTCTCTTAGCAACAGTTTTCTTCGGTTTGACATCTTCATACTTACTCAATTCACTCTGTACTTTTTCCAATTTCTCTTGCAACTTCTGAACTTCTTTATTCATGGCAGTCAACTCATCATCCTGATTCTTAATGGTAGTAAGTAAAGAATTTAATTCCTCGTTATCCATATCTACCGGATAAAGCTCATTTACACGACTGATGAAATCGCCCAGAATATTCATATAATTGGCAAACGCATCGTATGGAGAGGAATAGATGCCACGATTAATTTCGATACCGGTATTCTTCGTCGTCATATAACGGAAATTATTGCTGGCCTGCAAGTAATCCCAATCTTGCTTAATACGGTTATCCGTACACAGACGAACACGCTCACTCACACTATACAATTTATCGAATGCCGCACGCTGCAATTGATTTCCTAACCACGGACTGATATCACGCTCCTCGTCAACCCACGACATGGGATATGGGCAATCAATCTGGTCGACCGACTTTAACTTCGAGATAATCTCACTCGGAGTAGAGAATGTTATACCTCTGTCTTTCGCGCACTTAGGCAATGCTTTCAAAAACTCTAAAATGTTAGAAGATAACGATTGTGAAATTCCCAAAGCAGACAATTGCATAAAGATATTGATAACCTGCTCTTCTTCCGGCATCTCGGCAATCCAATCCATATACTTATCGGCAAACAGCGGATATTCACTCCAGTCAGAATTGCTGAATCTAAGGCTGATATCATCCGACAACTTAAAGTCACGAAGCAACAGTTTCAACTTTGGCACACCGGCACAATGATATAAGTAGTGCGGACTCTTCCATCCCAGAATATGTTTAGCTCCTTCTGTCAGCATACCCTTAAATCCCATTGAGGCAACTAAAGAACCTATCTCGTTATCATATACAAGACTTGAGTTACGGAATACTTTTGGAGCCTTACCAAAGAGTACTCTGATTTTATCCTGCATACGAAGCACTTCTTCACGGAAACATTCCTCGTTTGCCAGTGATGAGAGACCATGTGAATAAGGTTCACAGAGGAACTCACATTTACCCGTATCGTTCAATTCGTGGAGTAGCTCAAGTACTTTAGGCGCATGAATCTCCAACATCTCAAGAGCCACCCCCGAAACAGAAAGGGCAACTTTGAACGCTCCATCACTATTCTTCACCATTTCAATCAAGGCAGTTAATGCCGGGATATATGATTTTTCTGCTAATTCATTCATGCTTTGCTCATTAGCATATTCATCATAATAATAATGGTCACGACCTATATCAAAGAAACGGTATCGTTTCAAATGAACTTCCTGATGTATTTCAAAATAAAGACAAATTGTTTTCATACTCTATACTCATTTATGTTACCCATTATTTCTATTAACTAATTCATCGTAATGCTGACGGATCCTCACTCCTACCTTATCCCAAGTGATGGCATCAACTTCTTTCTTTCCCTCTTCACGCAGATAATTATAAAGAGCCGGATAATTACAAATAGCATATATGGCATCAGCCATGGCATGAATATCCCAATAGTCAGTCTTGATACATTTCGTCAGAATCTCAGCACATCCCGACTGATATGAGATAATCGACGGACACATACATTGCATGGCTTCGAGCGGCGAAATACCGAACGGCTCGGAAACAGAAGGCATGATATATACATCACTTGATTTGAGAAGCTCATACACATCGTTCCCTCTCATAAAGCCGGGAAAGTGGAACCGATCGGCAATGCCTCTTTCGGCGGCCAAGTTTATCATTGCTTCCATCATATCACCACTACCGGCCATTACGAAACGTATATTACGAGTTCGGTGAAGAACCAAATTGGCTGCCTCAACAAAGTATTCAGGCCCTTTCTGCATAGTGATTCGTCCCATAAAGGTAACAACCTTCTCTTTGGGATGCGAAACAGACTTGATATTTTCAATCTCCTGAGACAAAGGTTCCACAGCATTATGCATAGCGAATACCTTATGAGGATCCTGATGGTACTGATTAATAACCGTTTGACGAGTCAACTCGGATACACACATAATGCAATCGGCATAATCCATACCGTTCTTCTCTATACTATATACGGTAGGATTCACATTACCACGACTACGGTCGAAATCGGTAGCATGAACATGAATAACCAATGGCTTTCCACTCACTTGCTTGGCATGAATACCGGCCGGATAAGTCAACCAGTCGTGTGCATGAATCACATCATACGTCTCACTACGCGCAACAACTCCGGCAACAATGGAGTAATTATTAATCTCCTCGTGCAGATTGTCGGGGTAACGCCCCGAGAACTCCAAACAACCCAAGTCGTTAACGTTCATATAATTAAAGTCGGCATAGATATGGTCACGGAGTTTAAAATACTCTTGAGGATCCATCACTTTCCCTATTCTGCTCTGTACGTAATCCCAATTAACATCGCGCCACGCAATAGGCACACTGTTCATTCCAATAATCTTGGCGAAACGCTGATCTTCATCGCCCCATGGTTTAGGAATACAGAACGTTATGTCCATATCGGGCTGTGCGGCAAGTCCTTTGGTGAGTCCGTAACTGGCAGTTCCAAGCCCACCTAAAATATGAGGAGGAAACTCCCAACCAAACATTAATACTTTCATATTCCTTCCTCCTTTTATAGATTATATTTACTTAACATGTACAAGCTTCGAAGTATCTCTGCCACATTCATGGCAAATGATACTGCTCCTCTGCCACGGAACGGCGGATTGCCATCGAACAGTTCTGGAATAGAACCAATGCAATGAGATGTCATCTCATCCTCATAACTGATAAGCTGACGCTGAATGAATCCTAACGAACTCATCTTATATATCTTCAGATAAGCCTCAAAGTAAAATCCCTCGAGCCACGGCCATGCGGTGCCCTGATGGTAAGCATAATCACGTTGTATCTGATGTCCTACATAATTAGGATTATAGCCTCCGCTCTTCGGACTCAACGAACGAAGTCCCTTTGGAGTCAGTAACTCTTTGGTCACTACATCGACAACCCCTTTCCGTTGTTTCATATTCAATGGAGAATAATCAAATGCCGCGGTAAAAATCATATTCGGGCGAACACTCCAATCCATCATATTTCCATCTACATAATCAAACAAGTAGCCATACTCATTTAAAAATGTATTAATAAACGACTGACCGCATTTCTCGGCTAATTCACGATAAACAGCAACGCTATTATCGCTTGTCTCACCCATCAAGTCGGCAACAAACAATAAATCATTATACCAGAGAGCATTAAACTCCACGATATATCCTGTACGCGGAACTACCGGTTTGCCATTCACCGTAGAATTCATCCACGTAATAGCTTTATCTTTTCCGTTGGCATAAACCAATCCGTTATCATGAACAAACAGATTCGGATGACGACTGTCTTTCAGGTAATCCATCATTTCCTTCAAGAGCACCCCATATTTTTCACGGCACTTATTCCGTGATACCATTTTTGCGTACTGCTGAATACACCAGACTGCCCAAAGCAGAACGTCGGGATGCTGCATCTCATAAATCTTCAAATCGGATGGACGACCTTCCATAAAATCTTCTATAACCTTACGAGCTGTCTCCATAACCGACTCATATTTTACTATCTCTTGATTCGCCAATGTCAATCCCGGCAAAGAAATAAATAAGTCGCGCGCACGACATTTAAACCACGGATAGCCTGCAAGAATATAATAATTGTCACCCTGTTTATTCAAAAACTGATGCGCCGCGTTAACCAAACAATGCTGGAAATTATCACGAGGTGTACGTTCTTCTTCCTCTTCTTCAAAAGTACGTTTCAACATTCGTGTCTTCGCTTCGGATATACCGGCCGAGAAAACAACACTCTCACCTTTCTTTATATCAAATTCAAAATAACCCGGAACATACAGATCTTCATTAAAATCGTATCCACGCTCCTGTTCTTTCGGATATTCTATGCCACGATACCAATCCGGAGTAAAAACAAACTCATTCTTCTTATTCAACTGCATATATAAATCAGGATATCCCTGATACATGCAGGTCTTTATTCCATTATCTATTGGAAAACACTCACGACTGGCCTGCGGATTCTCATGTGTATACTGGCGTACACTTCGGAAAGCAAGAAATGGACGAAGCCGGATTTTAGTAGCAGAATGCGCGTCAACCAACGTATAGCGAATAAGGATTCTGTTTTCATGATGCACAAACAACTTTTCTTTTTTCAATATTACGCCACCAACTCGGTAAAGTGTAGTCGGCAACTTATCACACTCAAATTCTCTGATATACTTATGACCTCGCGGACTGAAATTATTCCCCGAATACTTGTGAAGGCCTAAATTGAATTCCGCGCCATGTTGAATGACAGTCTCATCAAGCGATGAGAGTAATATATGGTTCTCATCATCCAATTCAGGGATAGGTATTACCAACAAGCCATGGTACTTTCTCGTATTGCAATCTACTATTGTGGAACAGTGGTAAGCACCGGAACGATTGGTACGAAGAATCTCTTTGGGGAGTGATTCTTCCAAATTCGTCATAAGAGTCTTATCAAAATGTAAATAGCTCATAGCAATTATTTTTACTTTTATACTTTTTCAAATTTACAAAATCTTTAATAAAAACAAAATGAAA
Organism: Phocaeicola oris; assembly: GCF_021295095.1. Lineage (GTDB taxonomy): Bacteria > Bacteroidota > Bacteroidia > Bacteroidales > Bacteroidaceae > Phocaeicola > Phocaeicola oris. The sequence goes on along the minus strand of NZ_JAJLQX010000024.1, from coordinate 23,193 downwards.
TCACAACAAAATTTAAAGAATATACTGACTTTTCTCCTGAAACTATTGATTTTTACCAAAAGCGACTGTTTAAGAGATTGCATCCGGTTCCAACATCTCTCCTTTTCCAAATGAATTCTTCCCTACCCATATCCAGATTCCGGTATAATTATCTGAAAAGAAGCTATCAGCGTCAAATCTATCGTCTCATCTTGATGAATACGAATAGCATCATGATGTCACCGAAATATGTTTATAGCATAAATATTTTGTCGATTATGAATGATTAAATATAATTTTAGAGATTCTTTTTAAATATATCATCGTATAAGTTAGCGAAAACACGTTATTTTTTGTATCTTTGAAAAGTAAAGACTACGTTTTCCACGATTGGTGACAGATGCTTCTCACCATTCGTGGAAGACATTTACCACGACTCGTGGAAAACGTCTCTCACGAGTCGTGACAAATCTAATTGAAAAAGAAAAACAATCAATGAATCTTTAAAACAAATTAATTATGAGCGTAAAATATGATTTCTATCCTACACCCCTTCGGAAGTTCGAAAAGCAAGAGAAATATCATGTCAGGATGTTAGTCAAACATAACATTTCAACCGGTGAATTGGCCGATAAAATAGCTAAACGAAGTACAATGCATCAAAGTGATGTAATAGGTGTACTCAGGGCTTTGCAGGATGTTGTGACAGAAGAGTTGAAGAATGGGAATCGGGTTAAAATAGATGGGCTTGGTTCATTTCGGATAAAAATTAAAGCTCCTACTGTGAACCAACTGGGTATTATTCGATCTGAGAGTATAAAATACGACGGTATCGTATACAAAGCGGATAAAGAGTTGGGGAATGAATTGAAGAAAACCGGCTTTGAGAAAGTTCCTTCCGGGCAAGTTCCCCACTCCAAGAAGGTTAGCGCAGCAGAAATAGAATTGGCAATGACTTCCTTTTTTCAAACTCATAAGTTTATCACAACCCGAGACCTTGCCTACCTCTGCGGGCTGGCAAGAACTACTGCCCACCGTCGGCTGCTTGCATTAGTAGAAGAAGGTAAACTTACCCATCCGGGACCAAGAAACTCAGGGGAATATTTTCCGGTAAAGGAATTTTTCGGGAAATAAAAATCCGCCGATAGCATAATGCTACCTGCGGACAAATATTCACGACTATTTTTTAATATGCTCTTGCAAAGAGAACTCGGCGAGCTGAAGGCTTACCGGTCAACATGTCGACTCCCGGAGTCAGACTTTCTTCGTCAGCTTCAAACGGTATACAACGAATAGTTGCTTTCGTCTCGTCCTTGACGCGAAGCTCTGTCTCTGTGGTGCCATCCCAATGAGCTAAAATCATGCCGCCTTTCTCAATTTGCGCCTTGAACTCATCGTATGAGTCGACTTTGTAAATGTTCGAGTTACGAAACTCTACTGCTTTCTTATAGATATTCTTTTGAATATCATCAAGCAAGTCCTTCACCTTTGTCTCAATTCCTTCCATCGGCATGGTTTCTTTCTCTAACGTATCGCGACGCATCACCTCTATGGTACCATTTTCCAAATCACGTCCTCCAAGAACCAAACGAAGAGGAACACCTTTCAATTCATAATCGGCAAACTTAAATCCCGGACGACGATTATCCGCGTTATCGTATTTAACGGAAATGCCCATGTTTCTTAAAGTATTTACAATACACTCAACCTTCGTGTCAATCTGCTTCAGCATTTCGGCATTCTTATAAATAGGAACGATAACAACCTGAATAGGAGCTAAATTAGGAGGAAGAACCAAACCGTTATCATCGGAATGAGTCATAATCAAAGCACCAACCAGACGAGTTGAAACACCCCAAGAGGTAGCCCACACATAATCCAATTTATTATTCTGATCCAAGAACTGAACATCAAAAGATTTCGCGAAATTCTGCCCAAGGAAATGAGAAGTTCCACACTGCAATGCCTTGCCATCCTGCATCAATCCTTCAATGGTATAAGTATTTAACGCACCGGCAAAACGCTCGTTTGCTGTCTTTACACCACGAATAACGGGAACAGCCATATAATTCTCAGCGAATTCTCCATATACATGAAGCATCTTTTCTGCTTCTTCCTCCGCTTCCTCCGCAGTAGCATGCGCGGTATGTCCTTCCTGCCAAAGAAACTCAGAAGTACGGAGGAAAGGTCGTGTTCTCATTTCCCAACGCATAACGTTTGCCCACTGATTAATCAGAATCGGTAAGTCACGGTATGATTTAATCCAATTCTTATATGTACTCCAGATAATAGTTTCCGATGTAGGACGAATGATATACTCTTCCTCAAGTTTTGCGTCCGGATCGACAATAATTTCATTACTATCCTCATCTTTTTTCAGACGATAATGGGTAACAACCGCACACTCTTTCGCAAAGCCCGCAACATGTTCTGCCTCACGAGTAAAATAGGATTTAGGAATCAGCAAGGGAAAATAAGCGTTCACATGACCGGTTGCCTTGAACATATCGTCCAACTGACGCTGCATCTTCTCCCAGATAGCGTATCCGTAAGGTTTAATAACCATACAACCACGCACAGCCGACTGTTCAGCAAGGTCGGCTTTTACTACCAATTCGTTATACCACTGCGAATAATTCTCACTCCGCTTGGTAAGTCCTTTTAATTCTACTGCCATTTTAAATTATTATTTATTTCTTTGCGATTGCAAAATTACGAAAAAACGTATAATACAGCCCACATATTCCTAAAATTATTGTTGATAGTAATAATACCACCAATAAGTCTTTCCAAATTCTCGGCGCATCAAATTTCTTTCTACGTTTTTAGAAGGATAACTCTTTTGACGCTTTTCGAGAAAAGAATTGAATCCCTTAACCATTATCGAATCATTTATAATTCGTTGATTAACTGTATCTTTCTGTTGATAGAGCAACAATGCCTGTTTATAATATTTCGGGATTCTCGCCTCTTTCGGATAAACAGAATCAAGAACAACCCGGAATTCATTCAACTTTTTATCGAGTAACAATGCGCTCAGATAATATTGCTTACCCATGTTTCCTATACTATCTATCCGGCTGACTCTCTTGAGGTAATCAATATTCTTCTCTCCCACATAATGAGTTGCTCCAATCGTATGATATAAAGTATCGGCATTAAAACGAAGCAACTCATGCTTCGGAGTAGTCACAGTAAACATCAGTCCATCCGACTTGTATGGCTGAGGATACGCGAACAATTTGTCTCCTAACGAATCACAGCAAGCCATTGCATTGGCTCTTAATATATTAAGCGTCTTTGTTGTATGAAATGATTTTTTCCCAACCTTTAACGCGGCACTATATTTTCCATGACGAATATGGTATTCGACATCCAATTCATGATGAAAATTATTATCCGTATTACCTATCAATATGGGAATCAAACATCCAATAGCCAACATACCGGCATTTATATTGTAAATGTCGAGTACACTGTTCCATATTTTATTCTTAAATATGTTTCTAATCAATAAAGCGATAATAACATATATCACCAAGAGCAAAGGCAGAAGCCACGCCCAATAGTGAGCAAATCCACCACCGTGGAAAGCAGAACGGTCAACATCCGTCAATACACCTAATAGCAAAGCAGATGGAAAATAAGAAAACGCGACCCAAGGACCATGTAACTTCAACCATGCGTTCAGTCCATAACGAATAAGCATTAAAACAAGTGTGATTCCTATCGCTCCCCAAAAGATAGAATAATTTGTCCGTCCGTGCGCAAGAGAATAGTGAAGAGCCTCGACAACATTTCCCTGAAGTAAATACAGATAAAGAAAGCTGTATAAAGAGAATATAAGCCCACACCCAATTGATATGATATGAGTAACCTTATTATACATTAAATTTCCATTCTGTATCTCCATTTTATTTTCTATACTTTTTTAATACAACTGCTGAACGGGCCGGAATATATAATTTCAGCCAACCTTTTTTTTCTTCTTCATATAAAGGATCAGGATTTGTGTAATGCGGAACACTGTCATCGGCGAAACCAAAGCCACCATAGTCTTTTGAATCCGTATTTAGAACTACATCATATCGCCCTTCCGCAACAAGGAATCCGTAGTCAGTATATGATTTCGTCGGACTGAAGTTAAACACAAATATCAGATTCCTACGACGATAAGCCAATATTTGATCTCCATCGTTATGCCAAATCTCTATAATCTTCGATTCCTCAAAAGCTTCAATGGATGATAACAAATGAATCATCTCATTATCAAAATCGCCCAAGAAATGATAATCCAGTTTTGGATTATCAACTAAATCCCATTGGCGGCGGGCATATTTAAACGACCATTGATTTCCTTCTCTCGGGAAATCAATCCATTCCGGATGTCCAAACTCATTACCCATAAAATTCAGGTATCCTCCATTGATTGTCGAAGCAGTCAACAAACGAATCATCTTATGCAGAGCCATTCCACGATGCACATTATAGTTCTCGTCACCAATTTGGAAATGCCAATACATATCAGAATCTATTAATCTGAAAATAATTGTCTTATCTCCCACCAATGCTTGGTCATGACTCTCGGCATAAGAAATAGTTTTCTCATCGCTCCTTCGGTTTGTCACTTCCCAGAACATACTGCTCGGTTTCCAATCTTCATCAACTTTCTCCTTTATAAGCTTAATCCAATAGTCAGGGATATTCATTGCCATACGGTAATCAAAGCCATATCCACCATCTTTAAAAGGGGCAGCTAAGCCCGGCATACCCGATACTTCCTCGGCTATAGTAATAGTCTTTGGAATGTACTCATGTATCATTTTATTAGCTAACATCAAATAACAGATAGCATTATCATCCTCAGCCCCATTAAAGTAATCTGCATAATTAGTATAAGCCTCACCCAATCCATGATTATAATACAACATGGAAGTTACTCCATCAAAACGAAAGCCATCAAAATGAAACTCATCCAACCAATACTTACAATTCGAAAGCAGGAAGTGAAGAACTTCATTTTTTCCATAATCAAAGCAAAGAGAATCCCAGGCCGGATGTTCGTGACGATCTCCCGAATAAAAATATTGATTCGGATCACCGGCAAAGTTACCCAATCCTTCTACTTCATTCTTTACTGCATGCGAGTGAACAATATCCATAATGACAGCTATTCCCATCTGATGTGCCGTATCAATCAGCTCTTTCAACTCTTCAGGAGTTCCAAAGCGTGATGATGGAGCAAAAAAGTTAGAGACATGATAACCAAAACTTCCATAGTAAGGATGTTCTTGAATAGCCATCAATTGCACGCAATTATATCCACTTTTCTTAATTCGTGGTAAAACATTCTCACGGAATTCATTATAAGTCCCTACTTTTTCTTCGTTGGTGGCCATACCTACATGAGCCTCATAAATCATCAATGGATCTGTTTTCGCACAAAATACTTTTCGATGAAACTTATAGGTGTGTTCCGGATTCCATACCTGTGCGCTAAATATCTTGGTCTGCTCATCCTGAACGACTCGTCGTGCCCAAGCAGGAATACGTTCACCCGCCCCTCCGTTCCAATATACTTTCAGTTTGTACAACTGTCCGTGCTTAATATCATCTTCATCCAGACACAACTCCCAAACACCTTGATCGCTAAGTCGGTTGCAACGGAACTTTTCTTCTTCTTTCCAATTGCTGAAATCGCCTATCAAATACATGCTTGTAGCATTAGGCGCCCACTCGCGGAACATCCACCCATCCTTTAACTTTTGCAGACCGAAATAAAGATATCCGGTAGCAAAATCTGCTAATGATTGTTTCCCACCTGTCAACTCGAGCTCTTTATCCAAAGCATGCTGATGTCGACCTGTAATAGCTTGCGCATACGGTTCCAAATAAGAATCATTTTCAATAATTCTTAATTGAGGAGTTGTCTCTTCCATATACAAATATTTTTAATTTTGTTTCAATCTTCAAAATCGCTCAACGTGTAATCAAAGAAATCATTCAGACGTTTCATTTGTTTAAAGATATCCTCTGATTTGTCCAAGAAGCTTTCACCGATAAAAAAAGAATCCGGTTTGTAGCAGCAGAAAGAAAAATCTTTAGGCTTTAAATATTCCATATAAGGAAAATCTTTAGGGAATCCTTTCGGAGCAGTAATTAATTGATTAAATCCAACGGAATTGAAATACTTTTTGAAAGCTGAATCCTCTACAATTGAACGATACTCATCAATGTTATCATAGATGGATTCACGAATAGCTTTCAACAATTTGGGCTCCGGACACCAAGCTCCCCCTGCTAACAAGCTCTCACCGGGCTGTAAATGGACATAGTATCCACAATGCAAGGCTTTCTTACCTCGTGCATTAATAAATCCCCCAAAATGTATTTTATATGGAGTTTTATCTTGAGTAAATCGTAAATCACGATAAATTCTATAGGTACAATCTTTTGCCTCCAGATGTGCTACAGATGAATCAAAAAAAGCAATCCGTGCAATGATTGCTGTCAACAAATTTTCAAATTCTGCTTCGGCTTGCTGAAAATCTGATTTATGGGTATTAAACCACTCCCGATTATTGTGAATAGCCAATTCTTTCAAAAAATCATATATAAATCGGACATTCATACATCACTTTTTTACGTATTATAGGCAAAGATACTAAAAATTCTTTGCATCTGCCTTATAAAACAATAGAAATATAAAGATTTTTATTTTTGTGAAGCTTGCAGGACACCAAAGCGATAAACACCTTTCTTAATGACTTTACCATTCTTATCAGTCTCTACAAACGGACCATCTTTCTGTCCTTGCTTGAAGCTTCCTTTGTAACGATTTCCATCCTTATCAATAGACACACCTTCGCCTTCCGGCTTACCTTTATGAAAGTGTCCAATGTAAGTAACACCTGTCTTTTTTTCTCTTAGTGTACCTTCGCCTTCTGCCATATTTTCTTTCCACTCTCCTTCATATTCATCACCATTGGCCCAAATATATTTACCTTTTCCATTTCGTTCATTATTAGACCAATGCCCATCGTAAAAAGCACCGCTAACCCACGTGAACGCACCTTCACCATCCTGCTCCCCATTCTTGAACTCACCAACATATTTATCGCCATTCTTATGGTAATATATTCCTTTCCCTGTACGCTCACCATTTATATAACTACCTTCATAACAGTCACCGGAATTGAAATAATAAATTCCCTGTCCATCCTGAACATCGTTCTTAAAATCACCCACATATTTATCACCATTGATATAATGGAATGTTCCTTTCCCTGTACGGACATCATTTACAAAATCACCTTCATACGAAGATTTATCTTCCCAAACGATGGTTCCTTTTCCATTTTTCTTATCGTTCAGCCAATCACCTTCATACTTGGTACCCTCTTTCCATATATAGGTTCCTTTTCCACTACGCTTATCTTGGTCCCATTCACCATCATAGGTATCACCATTATAGTAATACATTATTCCATGACCTTGTTGGAAATCATGATCCCATAATCCTTCATACCGATTATTATTCTTGAAATAAAAAGTTCCCATACCATGTTGCTGATCCGCTAACCATTCGCCAACATATTTCTCACCATCATGATAAATATAGGTACCTTCGCCCTGACGCTGTCCTTTAACATACTCACCTTCGTACACATCCCCACTTATAAAGACGGTTTTACCTTTTCCATTTGGTTTTCTACCTTTTAGCTCTCCCGTATACTCACTACCATCGGGAAACTTATAGTTGCCTATTTTTATTTGAGCTGAAGCCTCTGATATAAATACAAACAGAAATAATATAGTATAAAATGATTGTTTCATTACATAAGTTTTCCTTACAACTATCTATGTTGCATCTCTTTCACAGTCAAATATAAACATTTAGGTAAGTAAATAGCAACTATTGTTACATTTTTTCACCTGTGACGACTTCAATTAAGTTTTCTTTGCACAAATAAATCTGAGCTAAACGTAAAATATCATCCCGACTGACCGTCCGTATTTCCTCTACCAAACGCTGATAGAAATTCATATCAAGCCCGTTGGTCTCTATATATATCCATGCGTCGGATAAGGAGAATGGACCTTCAAATGAACGACAAAAATCACCCAACATATAGTTCTTCACCATATTCAATTCTGCCGGTCCAACCTTCACTGTACAAAGCCGATCTATTTGTTTTTTTGTCTCCTTGATAATTGCAGGGATATATTGATTATCAGCTTCGGTTGAAATCAGAAATACAGACTTTTTAGTAATAGACATCAATGTAGAATCAATACCGTATGTATAGCCTTTCCGTTCTCGAATATTCTTCATCAATCGACTTCCAAAATATCCACCTAACAATACGACAAGAACCCGTAACTTGGCATAGTCCGGATGATTCCTCCCGATAGTGAGATAACCCATCTTCAACGAATTCTGAATAGCATCCGGCTTCTCTATAAAGAATAGCTTTTCTTTCGAAGTCAAAATACGAAACGGCTTAGCTTCAAACTTTGGCCGATCTATTCCCCATGGTTCGTTTCCTAATTGATTTTCAATATCTTGAATTATCTCCTGAGTTACGTTACCAGATAAGAATATAATGGTATTATTCGAATAATAATGATCCCGATAATATTCTTTGATCAAATTAACGTTCAATTTATCAAAGTCGTCAACCTTAGAATAATAGCCTATCGGATGTTTTGCTCCGAAAAGAGCCAGATTCATCACTTTCTGACTAACAGTGTCCACTTTATTCTCCAGCACTCTAAACTGCTGCTTATTCATTTCAAGAACAGTCTTCAACTCCTGCTCCGGAAAAGTAGGATACTTAACCATATCTGCAACAATAGCCAGTGTCTGCGGAAAATATTTGTTAATAGAATAAAGTGTAACAAACTCTTTCTTCAATGACACTGATAGTTCTAAAGAAGCTCCGTAATAATCCAATTTTTCGGCTATGACTGATGATGTATAATGTTGAGACCCTTCTCTTAACATTCTATTTGTGAGGAGTGCAAGAAATGGCTGTCGAGTAGCCAACCGACCTCCGTTAACAATGATATCAAGACGTACCACTTCCTCTGTTCCTGTTTTCATAATTCTAAGAGGAATACCATTCTTTAATATATGTTCTTCCGGATAAGGAATCTTTAACTCGGTGATAGGATGAGTCTTTGGCGGAGTAATACGATCTAATTCCATTTCATTTAGCTTGTTGCTTTAAGAATTCCTCAGCACGTTGCAAATCTGCCGGAGTATCTATGCCTATTGTCTCCACATCAGTCACACCGATTTTAATCTTATAGCCGTTTTCCAACCAACGAAGTTGCTCAAGCGACTCAGCTAATTCCAAACTCGACTGCGATAAAGAAGTGATTTCTTTCAACACCTCTGCACGGTATGCATATAATCCGATATGCTTATAATAAATATGACAGCTAAGCCAATCTTTCTTCTCCTTATTCCGCTGAAACGGAATGATAGAACGACTGAAATACAAGGCATTCATATTCTTGTCAACGACAACTTTTGGAGAGTTCACATTCTCTAAAGCATTCAAATTCATGTCTTGAGTAAATGGCTTGACCAACGTAGCAATCTGCGTAGAAGAGTCATTAAAGCAAGCCGTTACTGTTTCCAACTGAGAACGTTGAATAAATGGTTCATCTCCTTGAATATTCACAACCACATCAAAACCATCCCCAACTTTGGTATATGCTTCATAACAACGGTCTGTACCACTTTTATGATTCACGGAAGTCATCACTGCCTTTCCTCCAAAGTCTTTCACTACTGCTTCAATGCGTTCATCGTCTGTAGCAACAAAAGCATCATCAAGTACTCCAACTACTTGTTCATAAACACGCTGTATAACAGTTTTCCCGCCTAACATTGCCAATGGCTTCGCAGGAAAACGGGTGGACGCATATCTTGCCGGTATTAAGCCTAAGAATTTCATAGCCTTTCTTTTAAACGTTCAAAAATACAAAAACATTTCTACCCATTCAAACAATCCATCGAATTTTATATCTTTGTGATATCACATCATCTTATTAAAAATGAGAGAACATAAATGTTTACTTTGTTTGGGGTCAAATGACAACGATGAAAAACACATTTTAAGTGCCCAAATTGAATTGAAAAAGAAATTTCCAAAAATAAAATTCGGAATACTGATGAAAACAAAACCTATAGGCGATAACTTTCACACATCGTTTTATAATCAGCTTGCCGTATTTTATACTTCCATTCCGGCAGAAGAAGTCCGAAAATTCTTTAAAGTAATTGAAAAGCAGGAAGGTAGAACAATAATAGATAAAGCTGCCAATAGAGTAAAACTTGATATTGACTTGTTAAAATACGGTCGGAAAGTCCTAAAAAAAGAAGACATGAAACGTGACTATATTATAATAGGTATAAAAGATTTTAAGAAAACTCTTGGAAAAACGAAATGATTTTGCAAAATTTGTAGAATAAAGAAAAATCTTATTCGTCTAATATCATGATAATTAAAGCATCTAATTTGAAATCGGGACATTCTGAGATAAAAAGACAGGTTGATTTGCTCTATCAAGCAGTCAGCTCATATAGCAAATGTAAAGAATTCAAATCGCTATTACAATTCTGTGCCAAACACAAACATCTTTCTCCATACAACGCCATGCTTGTTCAAATGCAGCGTCCTGATGCTCAATATGTTCTTGGAGCAGATGAATGGAAGTACAATTATAACAGGCTTATCAAGTCAGATGCCCGTCCCTTGATTATTCTTGTTCCTTTTGGTCCCGTTGATTTTGTTTTCGATATAAAAGATACGGAACCTGTAAAAACCATGTTTCCTGATGATATAAAAGAATTGCTGAAGATTATTGATAAGACGGATTCTGAAAAACAACTGAATATAGAAGAAAAACTACAAAACCTCATCAATAACTTATCTCCTCACGGCATTGCTTTCGGGCAGAGTCTGTTAGGTGGTGATGAATTAGGAGCACAAATCGAATTGTTCCGTCAGAAGAAAAATATTAATGTGATGCTGACTAAAAAAACTAAATTGCGGTGGGACAGCTACTTTCTTCTAAGCATAAATGAGCAACAAGATTTGTACATGCGCTTTGCTGCTCTATGTAAGGAACTATCACATTTGTTCTGCCATCATCTCCCGGGATATGGTTGGTGGGAAAGCCGGAATAATGAGCTCGATTTAAATTCAATGAATTTTGAAGCACAATGCGTCACTTGGCTGGTTTGTGAACGCCAAGACATTACAAACCCTTCGACTGAACGACTTACCAACTATCTGCAACATCATAAGAGAATTCCCGATGTCAGCCTCGACTTTATCCTTCAAGCTGCCAATGAAATAGAAAAAATGCTCAAACCTATGAACTATCAAAAAGGCTTACTGTATAAGAAAGATGAAAAGTTCCGTGAGGCTGTCCGCCGAAATAAAGAAAAGCAAACTGAAAATTTAACTAAGAAGACTTCTGTAATACAAGAAAATAATTACAAACAAGGAGAACTATTCTAATAACAAATGGAAACAGATCTATTAAGTTTGTCATCAAAAGAATCTGAAAAAGTGATGCGTATAAACCGAGAAAGTCATCCGCATGAATTGACAAACTCATCCGCATGAATTGACAAACTCATACGCATGAACCGACAAACTCATACGCATCATTTTACAAAAACTTCTGATGAAAAAGGAAACTCATGTATGTCTCTTCCTCGGTTCATAATAAGTGTTCTCAAAAGAATACTTCAGATATTCCTTTTTATGTGAGTAAGAAACTTTATTTCCCTTGTAATCTGCAAATTGTTCTCACCAGTTCAGCTCTCAAATCTTTATCTTCGGTTTTTATATTACTCAATGCCTGAATAATGTCTTTCCGACGATAACTGATATTATACCAACCAAGTGTGTGGACAGCATAAGTACGGACCTCAATCGGTCTATTCTGATCTGACGCAATATCAAGTAAATCATCAATCATCAGTGGAGTGGGATGATTCCGATAAGAGTAGATACCGTTGCGATAAACACTTAGCTTCTGTCCGAGTTTCGTAAGTTCTTCTCTGTCCGATATGATGTGCTTCTTGTCGTTATCTATTAATTTCCTAAATTTCACGACAAGTGTGTCGGAATAGAGGTTTCTTCCCTGAAGTTGACGGTTTAATTCTTCTTCCAACAGGGTAGAATCGAAAGAGAAAGTGGCATCGTTCAATCGGAATGTTAGGCGTTTCTCTTGTCCTCGATTCAGGTAAGTTTTTACTAAGGCAGGAATCAATTCCGGATTTCCTATACGTTCAACATATTCTCCCGACAGTCGACGAATAAGCTCATAACTATCGTTGAGGCTCTGTTTTAGCGTAGAAACAGCCTGTTCGGGGTAGTTAAGCGCAAGTAGCTTTACTGCCTCCATGCGGACTACAAAATAATCGGAGTGCTGATACGTGTTTCGATAAAGTTCCGGAAGATTCTTTTCACCGGCATATAGTAGCTGCCGTAAAGCCATTGCTTGAACATCCGGTAATTCGTTTGATAATTGCTTACGCCAATAAGCGGCATCGCGGCCGTACATGGTGAGTGCACGATTGATGTCAAATCGGGAATTCACGTTATTTTTGAAATGAAAGGTTGGATCGCCAATAAGATGGCTCTCTAAGTAACCGGTAAACCGATTGAATTGACCTATTCTCATGCCGGCAGCTAAAAGTCCGATGAACTCGTCCGGCCATTTGTCTTGCAGGGCATTCACGGTGTTTCCAATCGTTGCGACAGTATGCCCGGTAGCAAAAATATAAGCTCCGGCAAGGTAATCTTTTTCATAAAAAGAACCGTTATAGCAAGCATCGAAAAGTATAAACTTGGCACCGGGGTGAAGTTCACGAATGTCATACGTATGTATGTCGAGTGATTCATTTAATAAAGAATCTTGCATAAGCTTATCAGGGTCGAATGCTTCTTCGCACCACGTTTTCGGTACTTCCAAGTAATCCATATATTCTTTTATGGCTTGCTCTTTACCTACCTTTTTGGATCTTGCCGGTAGTTTGCTACGTAAGTATCGCTTAATGGATTCGATGTTTTCAGTTACGAATGAACTTTCCGGAAAACCATTGATGTATTGGGTATCGTCGGCTCCATGATGATGGAAGAGCATTACGTCCAATTCGGGGTCTTGCACCTCGTTGAGGAAAATATTCTTCATAGGGAACATATCGCTATGGTCGAAGAATTTTACGGTATTTCCCGGACGGAAAAGCTGTGGCATTTGTTCTCTCAGCACAATTTGTTCGCCCGACCATGCTAATTTGTCTTCAGAATTATAACCATGCCCCCGAGCCATAGAAAAATGATCTAACACATTATTTGTGTCCCGTTTTTCTTCCACTACTTTTATCAGATAATCACTCAAAAGTTGATATTTGTCCTTGCCTTCTATCTCATTCGGTTTAATACGGCCGGAATAAATGTCAGGAAATAAATAAGTCTTAGAATCAGGCCGGAGTGAATAATAGAAATAAAGAGGTATGTCTGTATCCTGTTTGATGAAATCGAACTTTAGAGAGAGGTCATCATAGAATCGATCACTCGCTACGCTCGACCTTTTCCAATCAGCTTTCTGATTCATTTTAAAAGCCGAAGTAAGGTATTGGGCATCACGAATCATCGGAATGGGAATATCTCCTATAAAAACACATCCTTCAAGTGGTTGTTGCTTATTCGTATGAAATTTAACAATTAGTTCTCGAATTACTTCCGGTGATTGAAAGTTATCAATCGCCAGATAAGTCCCTAAGCCATCAGTTTCAACACTTTGGCGGTAAGCATCAACAGCATCTTTTGCTTTTTCGTAGCTTGTCCGATCAATGAAGATAGCAAAACTTGTAGGCGTTTTTGTTGATGGCTTGATAATGGTTTGCGCTGACATGCTGACACAGACCATCAAGCTGATGAAAGTTATAAACAGTTTATTTCTTTTGTTCATTGTATATACGTTCAAGGTATTAAAATGATTGTAATCGATTAATTGTTTGTCTCAATTCGGCATGAAGTTTTTCCGGAAGATTTGTATTTAAAAGTTCATTACAACTTCGGATGATATCCTGTCGACACATGGAATTGTTGAACCATCCAAGTGCTTCTGCCATCGCTATACGAAGGGCTAAAGGATGTTCATTGTTGCCGATATAACTTAAGAATTTGTCCACTCTGTTTGTCCACGGATTATTGCGAATCATACGAATTTGAGACATTTTTTTCTTTTCGCTACTCTCTTTGTCGAAGATAACATTATTAACTTCTTGATAGATTGCAAAATCTTCATGGATACTCTTGATTATCTCTTCACATTCTTTTTTTGAATCAATACGGTTGGCCGTATGGAAGTAATCTTCGATGGCTTTTACAATAAGTCCTTCTTGGAAAAAATGAATAGAATTTTTTATCGCATATTGCACACGAAGTCTGTCCTCGTCTTCCATCATTGCTTTAATCAAAGGTTTTATTAATGAAGAGTCCGCAATGCGACCTGCATAAATTGCCGCGCTACGTGCAATCCGTTCATACGGATCTTGAAGGGCCAAGCGTACAGCTTCGGTAAAGTCGGTATTGGCGTAACGAGCCAGTATGTTAAAGCACTCCATCCGTACAGTATTAAAACGACTCTCTTTAAATTGATTCAAGAAGAAAGCAGACTGTGTCTTCTTCGTGTCAATGTCTGACAGTTTGCGCAGAGCCAGACATTGAATGTCGGCATACTCGGATTGCAATTGTTCCTTCCAAAAAGATTCATCGTCGGCTTTCAACAATACTTCTTGTGGAAGTGTATTTGCTGTGATTGGGCAGAAATGGACAGTAGGATCTCCTAACAGATGACCTTCGAGAGTTGCTATTAGCCGGTTATATTGTCCTACACGAAATCCATGAGAGAGCAAACCTACCATTTCAATTGTCCAACGATCTTGTAACACATTACGAGTATTGCCTTGACAAATTAAAGTGTTTCCCGGCTGAAAGAGGTAATAAGCCGCGACGTATGCACTGTCTTGGAAAGAACCGTTATAGCATGCATCAAACATAACCATGCGTGCATTGTATTCTCTATTCTTAAGGTCAGAAATGCTGATTTCTATGTTTTCAGACATTCCTCCTGAATTCTTTTCTTTTTCCCAATATGCGGGATTGTCGAAATCATCGAAGAATGCCGGTAACAGATTATATTGCTTTTGTAAAGCTACCATCAGTGAATCCTTGTCTCTTTTTTCTTCTTCCACGGAAGAGCGCACAAGGTAGTACAGGTGAGATTTGATGAGTTCATAACGTGTTGCCGAGCTGTTACCTATTACCGGATCATTAATTAGTTGTTGTGTAGGAGTTCCGTGTTCATGAAACATGAACAGGTCGATTCCCTTTCGTCCTACTTCATCCAGAAGTTTATATTTCATGGGATTAAGCATCCTGAAATTTAAATGTTTAAAACTGGTTCCTGTAGAGAATGCCAATGGAAAATTCTCATGATACGCTTTTTCCTCATCCATATATACTGTTAAGCAGTCATGATTGTATCCGCTGCCATGAAAACTCACAACTTGGTCGAGTTTATCATTCCGCATTTCATCTTTTGCTTTTGCTGCTTTAATTAAGAATGCAGAAATGGCTTCATACTTATTTCCTCCCATGCTTTGAGGGTAACGAATACGAGCTGAGTAAAAGTTGAGGTGCAAATGTTGCGGGCTTTCCTCTGTTAGTTCATAATAAAAGAGTGCCTTATCTGATTCGTCTTGTTTTAAGAAGCGAAATTGCAAGTGGAGGTCGTCATAAAAGCGATCACTGGGCACACTGGATTCTCTAATGGGAAATTTATCTTCATCCATTTTGAACGCTGTAGTCATGTGTTGGGCATTACGTATCATAGCAACGGGAATGTCTCCAACCAAAACGATGCCTTCTAAAGAGGGGCATGTCTGATAAAGATTGCTGATAGCATTGCGTACTGCCATAGGATTTTCCCACATGTCATATATAATATAGGTGGAAAGTCCGTCTTGTTCAACTGCATCACGATATTGTGAAATGGCCGGTTGGCAGTTCACATAAGTTTGCTCATCGGTAATAATGGCAAAGGCAGTTGGGTGTTCTTGTTTTGGCTTTTCAATAGTGGGAGTCGCTTTGATGGAAAGCGAGAAAAGGACAAGGAGTATAATAAATTGAGCTATTCTTTTCATGATTGACTGTTCTTTAACCTATAATATGTTCGTTTTGCTTCTTCCCTTACCATTTTAGAATTTTTGGACTCATTCATCAAATGTTTGCAGGCACTGATAATCTCTTCTTTATGGATAGAGAATGTGTACCATGCAAGTGCCTGAAGAAGGTGAGTTTTGATGGAGTCACTTTCTTTTGGAGAATGCAATATGTCTAAAAATCTATTTATCTCATCTTGAACGTTGGTGTTTTTCAGCGAAGATATTATAGATATGCGCCAACGTTCTTTAGCATCAGGTTTGAATATTTCCTCGATTAAGGATGGATAAGAAAACATTTTCTCCGCCATTTTTATATCAAATGCTTCTCGTTGAGAGAACTCGTTCTCTTTGTATTCTTCCTGAAGTAGAGGAAGGTATTCCGGATCGCCTACCTTACCCATATAATTGATTGTCGTCCGGCGAATAAACTCATTAGGGTCGTGAATGGATCTCTTAAGTATTTGCCGAAGATTATCATCATTCTTTTTGATGAGCAAAGCAAGTGAAGTATATCGTACTGTGGCAAAATTTGAAGTCTCGAATGTATGCTTTAATAATTGCGATATGGATGCGTAATGATGTCGATAAAGTTGATGAAGAGCAAAGTTTTGAATATCTGCATAAGGGGAATTAAGTAAACGGAGCATTGCCTTTTCTTGGTATGGAGAAGAAAATAAATCCAATGCATTGACATCGTTATAATTCGATTCAAAATGGAAAGTAGGGTCACCTATAACATGACTTTCCAAGATATTTGTGAGTTGTGCCCATTGCCCTATTCGGGCTCCCATTCCAAGTAAACCGAGCAATTCGTTTGCTTGTTTGTCTTGCAGTACATTTACAGTATTTGCGAAGGCTGCAACGGTTTTTCCCTCAGAAAAGATGTATCGTCCGGCAATATAGTCTTTTTCACGGAAATCTCCATTGTAGCAAGCATCAAAGATAACCATGCGGGCATTGGGTTTCATTGCGGTAACATCTTGCAATATAATACCTGTTTTTAAGTCCAACAGCGAATCGGCTTCTTTGATTTCCTTCACATCAAATCCGGCATACCATGTGGAATCCAACCCCAATTTGGCTTGTTCCTGCTTGAAATCTGTAATAGCCTTGGGATTCCCTTTAAGGCGGCGCATATAGTTTCTTTTATCTTGTTTGAGCTGTTCTATATGCTCTTTGAGATAGATTGTATTAGGGATTGCTGAGATATATTGTCGGTCGGGTGTACCATGTTCATGGAAAATAGCAAAATCTAAATCTTCGCGTTTCATCTGATTCATTATGGTCTCCTTAGGATACTTGTAGAAACTGTAGCGGAAAAACTTTGCCCTTCCCGTAGTATCAAATACATTGGGCATTTGTTCTCTCAAAGTGAACGCTTCAGGAGTCCATGCCATCAATGCGTTTGAATAAGACCCATCGCCTGTATAAGAAAAGAACTGGTCATGTTTATTTTTCGACCGATGCTCAACGATAACCTTTTGCAAATAGTGGTTGATTTGTTCGTACGGGTCTGTTCCGTTATCAACGGGTTTAATACGTCCGGAGTAAATATCACAATGAATGTGTTGTGGTGACTTGATGGCAAGATCGTAATAATAGAAATTCTCAATGGAATCCTTTTTAAGAAAGTCGAACTCTAAATTGAAATCATCGTAGAATCGATCGCTGGGGACAGAGGATTCTATCCACGGATATTTTTCTTCATTCATTTTGAACGCAGATGTAAGATGTTGAGCCTTTCGAATCATCGGAATCGGGATATCGCCAATAAATACCACTCCCTCAAGGCGCGACTTCTTATATAAATTCTTAATTTCTTTTTTTATGGCTTCCGGGGTTTTCCATTCATCGTACAGAATGAAAGTTGGAAGATTCTCTTCGTCTGTAAGAAGTGATTGATATGCTATGATTTGATCTTGACATTTTACCCATGTCTTGTTATCTGTCACGACAGCAAACGACGTGGAACCGGTCATTGAATGAGGTTTAATGCACTTTTGTGCGCGTAAAGGTACAATAACAACAAAAAGCATGACCATGGCCATGCTTCTTAAAAAGTTTCTTTTTAAGAGAAAAGTAAACATTTCAATAAGTATTAAAAATTACAACCGATCGCAAGCGATAACTCTTTTCGTTTGTTAAATAAGTCGGTTTTTGATTTCGTATAATTCAACTGTGCCTTTGCGTAGATATTCATTCTCGCTTCTGGTTTTATAAGTTGAGAGTATATCAGTGATGTACCTATATTCCAACTATCGCTTTTCAAATAGGCTTCATCTAATGGTTCCATTTCTTTTACTGTTGGGTAATCGGAATTGGTTCCTCCATAAATATAATTACCGTTCATTCCATTTCGGAAGCCTCCGGTAAGCGTTGCTAATAGACGACGATTCATGCGGTCATCAAGTCTGAAATTCTTTTTTACATCTGCTTGTACAGTCAATATTTTAGAATCTTTCTTTGATTCAGGCAAAATGTATTTGTCGTCATAATTTAAATATCCTACTTGTACATCGGCACGCCAATCATATTCGTCATCTTTATTTTTAATGATGCCATATTTAAAATATGCGGAACGTGTTTGATAAAGAGAACGAACAAAATGAGTGAGTTCAATCCATCCGGAATAATTTTCCGTATTATCTCGTTTCATCAGGTATTGTGTACCACCTATATGATGATAATCACAACCGGATTTTAGTTCGTGTGTAAAATGTCCACCTTTATATAATACTGTGGTACTAAGAGCAACATGCTTATCATTGACTGCCCCTAACTTCTTTGGTGAACTATAGCTTTGTTCAACATTTTCGATTTTTTTATCGTAAATCGCTTCAAACAATAGATTCCATGGACCTTGACTATATTGGTATTGCATACCGAGTCCCCACAAGTTCCCAAAATAGTTTGCAGTGATACCGCTTCCCACTCCGTGAGACGCGACTCCGAGACCATAGAGAATGTAATAGTCTTGATTGACATAACTGTTTTCATTTCGCATCCGACTGTCTTCTTTGATCGAAGAGTAATATGCGTTCAGTCCAATGTGATGGGCGTTATTGACAGAATAAGTAACGCCCGGTTTCAATTGTAAATTGTAAAAGCGAGTATCCACCCGTGGGTCACGTTGTTTAGCTGCTAACGTTGTCTTGTATGTACCTTCCAAACCAAAAGTCAAATGATTGAAATAGAGTGGGGTACCTACACGGAATGTCATATTATAGAATTGATTACGCCATTTACTTTTATTCGTGTCAGCGACATAGAATGGCATGCCTCTGAATGGGTCGGTAATAGAAGCATTGTATTGCGCGTCTTGCAGGTTTTGATGATTGAAAGAGAATTTTCCCCACACGAAAACTTTTTGCAGGTTCATGAACCCTTCACTACTGACAGAAAGATTTTTGTCTTTCTCTCCTTGTTGTGGGCGTTTATAATTTCCATCTTTGACATGATAGCCTATCACCACATCTGAATAATTGCGTGTATCGTCAAAGACCATACCTGCCGCGTTGTTTGATTGTAGCCATAAACGCTGTTCTTTTTGCTATTCGAGTGCCGCAGGAGAAAAGCCTTGTGCTATTATTGCGATAGGAGTAAAAAGTAACATTCCGGCAATAAACACTTTATATATATATTTACTATTCATAATTATTATTCCTTTTATTTATTATAACTTAGATTCCATGATGGTATACCTGTATCGTATCTGTGAAGTACAGGTGTCACGTTACGTTCAAAGTCTTCTGTCGAATTGTTGGTATCTTGGAATATCAAGGCTCCATTTTCTCGTCGAACAGGCTTTCCATTTTCATCCATCTTTAATTTACGTACTACCCCTTCTGCACAATATGTTTTCCCAACCCAAGTTATACCGGCATCCACGACGGCACGTATTCGTTTCGCTGATGCCATATTTTCATTATGAACACATTCTACGGCATCCAATACATATTTGATAGGAACTTTGGCATAATAAGTTGTACTGTTTGGTTCACTCAAATCGGTGGTACGCATCTTTTCATCATTTACGGGATCATAGGTTTCTCCTTCCGGAACTTGGAAGAGACAATATGCCGGACCGAATACCGACATTAAGAATTGCGGTATACTTCCTTTTTCAGCTTTACCATCATAAAAAACATGCACCATATCGGTTACTGCTTCTTGGTCAGGCCATTTTGCATTATCCATATTAAATTCAAATTCTGCGTGCGAACAGTCGACCGGAGAATTCGGATTGTATATTTCCAATTTATGATTGACAGCAAACTGTGCTACTACTGCTGACTCACCCGGCTGTAGAGGGTAATCTTTTCCTGTACCGGGGAATTTCCATACTCGTTGAGCATATACATAATCAATGCCATCTTCTTTAGGCCATACCGGTAATATTTTTGTCGCAATATTCGGTACCAGATTTCCAAAATAAACCCCATCTAAGTACTGTGTTTTAGCTGAGTTATTATACACTTCAAAGAACTGATCGCGGAAGTAGCCAAAACCAACAGGAGGTTTGGATCCGACAAAATATAACTCTTTAAAAATTAAAGGACTTACTTTCAATCCTTGTATGTCTATTTTAATATCTTTTTGATCTTTCATTAAAGCGATGTTCACCTCGTTGCCTGCCATGAAGTATTCGGCTCCTTCATTATCAAGAGCTAACCCTTCTACAGAAACGGTATAGATGCCCGGAATCACATTAGAGATGCTCACCGATTTACCGTCAAATTCTTTAAAATAGTGGTACCCATCTTCAAAATCATCGAGCTTTAGCTTTAATCCTGATAGCGAAGCGATATTTTCCACTTTAATGTCAAGATTGATATTTACATCTAACGGAGTTATGTTTTTGGAATCGCTTATGCTTTCCCATTCATCGCAGGACGCGAATAGTAGTGGTAACATGACCAAAGCACTCCATATATATTGAATTTGCAATTTCATAATCTATTTGTTTTTATTATTGATGCCTTTTATATTTTTAAAGAGAGTTCCATACCAAAGAAGAAACGATTGTTCATCAGGCTGAAATTACCCGGAGACCGTTTGCTTTCTCGGCGCGGATAGCTGCGGAACATATTGTTGGCAAAGAAAGATACCCGTAACATGTCGCCGATTTCTTTCGTGACATTGATGTTGAAACAAAAATAAGGACGATACGATTCTTTGATGGCGGACAAATGATCATTGTTAATGAGCATGTAATCTAACCCTGCTTCCTTAAGCTGTTTGGTATTGGTGTATTGTCCGGGAGCAAACCAATTACTCTTTCCATTATCTAACGCAATGTATCCCACAGGGATAGAATCATTACGATAAGTTACCCAATCGGATTGTTGCCAAACGGCCTGTCCCGTTAACGTTACTACAAAACCGATGCGAGGAATATTATGCGTAGCACGTACAGTGGTTACTAATTGTTGCTGGTGGGTATCAAATTTATGCTTATCGTAGATAGCGACATTTTTACGAGCGGTAGGAGCTTCCGAACTGTTATCGTAGAAACTATATCCATTTGAATAGCTATCGTTTCTCATCCAGCTACCGCTGAATTGAAATGCCGTGCGGATAGCTTCGATACGCGCAATGTCGAGTTCAAATTCAACCCCTTTGGTGGTAACAAAGCTGTTGTTTCCGGGTGTAAAGAAACTTGAAAGCACAGGATAACTCCCTGCAAGATTCAAATCTCCGGCTTTATCGCGTTTATAAACATTGTACATCACAGATTTAAATGTATTCAACGTTTTGCTCAATGAATAGCCGTTTTTTACTTTTTCGATGAATCCTGTCACACCGAGATTTACTTTACCTAAATGAAAGTCGAAGCCTATTTCCGATTTGTAGTTTTTAGCAATTTTCAAATCTTTATTTTGAGAATCAAAGACACGAGTAGTGGTCACAAATTTGCGATCAGCCTCAGGAATTCTTTCGTTAGAGAGTTCGTTCAGATTGATGTATTCGAAGTATGCCTTTTCAGGATACAAATATAACAAAGTAGGCATTTTAGCTGTAACGCCAAAACCTCCACGTAAAGTGAAAATATTGGGGATAATATCCAACGAAGCATTGATACGCGGTGAAAGTGTATTTCCTGCAACCGATACATTATCAAAACGAAGTCCTGTTTGTATGTTGAAAGAATGAGTTCCTCCTATCATCCAGTTGAAGTTTTCTTCTATAAAAGCGCCAAACTGGTTGATGTAGGGAATATCTTTATATGCACGAGGACGAAAAGTAGCATTCATGTGCGACAGATTACGATAGGGAGGACGTGATTGATCGTATGTTTTTCCTTTTCCTTCGTTTCCATCCGTTTTGAAATCAGCACCGATTAAGACGCGATTGTTCACATTTCCGATGTGTTTAAATAAGTTAGCCGTTAATTTGGCGTAAAAGTTGATTTCCTTACTGTCGATATTATATCGGCCAATATAAGAGGAAGGAAGATAAACCGCGTAATTATTTGCGTCCGCTTCTCCAAAATGTGTAATTTCTGTTTTATCAGCCGTATAGAGGTGTTCACCAGCCTTATTGGAAAGTACCGCACCATCGGTTGTTGTCATAGAATAAGCAGCATTAGCCGACGAATAAGCTTCTTCTGTATAACTGTTTTTGGCGGTATAGCTTCCGGAAAGGACATATCGGATATTCTGCAACCAGCCCTTGTTGATAGTCCAAGTGCCATTGGTGTTTAAGCGGATGCCGACATCTTCTCCTCGACTGTTGGCAAGGGTAATCTCGTCGTCCGGATTCTTTTCTCTTTCATCTTTTCCATAGAAGAAACTAAGGGAGGTATTACTGCGCAGCTTATTATTAAATAACGTGAGTTCGACGAATTCAAAATAAGGCAAGCTGTGTATCAATTGTTCTGGTAACATTGATACACGGCTTCTTTGGAAAACAGCAGTATGCTGCTATTGCAGCCAAGAGGTTGACCATGA
>NZ_JAJLQX010000023.1 GCF_021295095.1 Phocaeicola oris | reverse complement strand
GAAAGACGGTGAACGCCAAGAAACCTTCTGCACCCAAGGGCGACCAGACGGACTATCCATTAAAAGAATAATGCAGTCCGAAACAAACTGCATAATAGATTCTTTATAATCTCTAAAGTTAGGGGGCTGGGCACAGGGATGCGCTCAGCCCCCGTTTTTTATATCCTTGCTAATTCTGATGGAACGTACATCCTCTTTTTGGGTTTTTATGTCGAACACACATTATATTATATTTTGATATATAGCTGTTATTCCTTAACTTCGTGAAGTTAATCATTAAGATTAAAGGCATGTGGAAAGACTTCTTTTACTATTCTAAAGCGGAACGAAGAGCGGTGATGGTTTTAATAACGCTTATTATTGTTACGTTTACTCTTTATTTGGCATGTCCTTATCTGGGACTCAGGCCTTCTGAAAATGTATTATCAGCAACAGATTCAATAAACTTTTTAGCTTATTCCGATAGCGCAGGAAGAGCGATGAAACATGTCCGTTCGGATAATGGAGATAAACGAGTGAATCTTCATTTAAAAGCTTTTGATCCGAATACGATTGATTCGGCCGGACTTCTGGGTATGGGGGTTCCCCAAAGGGTGATTCGTAATTTATTGAAGTATAGAAGGGCAGGAGGACGCTTCAAGATGCCCGGAGATGTGGCAAAAATATATGGATTGACCGATGAAATGTTTTCTGAAATGGAGCCTTATATATTGATTAACAATCGGAATGGGAATCTTAATATGAGGAATCAAAAGGAGTGGCAGCATGTTCCGCTTGATACTGCGTTGTATTCATCGCGGTCTTCGAAAGCATGTTCCGAAGAACCTTTCTTGAAAACAAAGTCTTTTCCTTCGAAATTCTCGGAAGGAACCATTGTCGATTTGAATTTATCGGATACCGCCACTTTAAAGAAAGTCCCGGGAATAGGGAGTGGTATTGCGGCTCTTATCGTTAATTACCGCAACCGGTTGGGAGGATTCTGTCATGTGAATCAATTGAAAGAAGTGGAATATGTTACTCCCGAAATGCTTCATTGGTTTAAGGTGGAGAATACGAATATTCAAAAGATAAATGTAAATAAGGCAGGTTTAGATCGATTGAGACTTCATCCTTATATGAATTTTTATAAGGCAAAGGTCATTATAGAACATCGGAAGAAACGTGGTTCAATACATAATTTGCAAGAGTTATCGCTTTACGAGGAGTTTACCGAAGATGATTTGAAAAGATTAGCTCCTTATTTGGAATTTTAAAGAATTGTATACCTTTGCAGTCATGAATGGGACAAAAAAAGAAATAAAACGATTGGCAATATTGTTTATTTGCTTGGGTAATATATGTCGTTCTCCGGCTGCTGAGGGAATAATGAAGACTTTAGTTAATAAGGCTCGTTTGGGGAATCATTTTTATATCGACTCGGCCGGTATAGGACGTTGGCATGTCGGTCAATTGCCGGATAGCCGTATGCGTGCTCATGGCGAACGTCGGGGATATAGTTTCAATCATCACTGTCGTCAGTTTACTACATACGATTTTGCCGCGTTCGATTATATTATCGTCATGGATGAAGATAATTATGAGGCAATAGCTGATAAGGCTCGGAATAAAGAAGAGTTGGATAAGATTCATTACATGACAGAATACCTTTTGAACTTTAAGGAGTATCATCGTGTTCCCGATCCATATTACGAGGGAGCGGAGGGATTTGAATTGGTGTTGGATTTGCTGGAAGACAGTTGTGCCGGTCTTTTAGAGAAGTGCAAAGAAGAGCTTAGACAATGCCAATAGGAAAAAAGTTATTCAGAGAAGCTGTGGCTCATCAAGAGCGTGGAAATAGAAAAAGGCGGAATATTTATACTCCGCCTTTTTCTTTATATTTTCAGATTAATGCTGATAACCGCCGGCTTCTGCAATCTTAACAGGAATTTGAGCGTTGTCGGTACGGGCGGCAAACTTTTCCGCTCCCGCGCCAATAGCATAAACCGGAACATATCCGGCAGAATGATCACCGGTAGCCCAACTAACCATTGCAATCTGATTCATAATATCTTTCAGGACGCCGGACATTGGTTCATCGTTTTTATACTCACTCTTAACCATGTCAGGAGTTTGCCCCTTCAATGTTTTATTATATACATCTTGAATTAGTTTGTCTTGAGCGTCAGTTAATTTCAATCCTTCATAAAATCCCCAGTTGGAAGTGATAGCAGATTTAATAACTTCCCAAGGAATATTATTATTATATTTCTTCCGGAGCAGGCTTAATATCTCAGTGAATTTGTTTTCACTGCACTTCTGGTATTTTAAAGCGCCAATATTTAATTCATAACCACCACGAGTAAGAACTAAACCACCCGTTTCATGGTCTGCGGTAATAACAATTAATGTTTCATCCGGATGCTGTTGATAGAATTCGTAAGCAACTTTAACCGCGTCATCCATATCAATAACCTCATTAACCCAAGCCCCCGGGTCATTACTATGGCATGCCCAATCAATTTGTCCTCCTTCAACCATAAAGAAGAAACCTTTATCCGGCTCTTTCATTAGGAAGTTAATTCCGGCGCGAGTGATGTCTGTCAAGGTGAGGTCATCTTTCTCACGGTCGATAGCGTATGGAAGGTTTGATGTCGTTTTGTCTTCTTTTTGAAGGAGAATCATCTTATCGGCTTTCTTTGCTTTTTTGCGATAATCTTTATACCCGCGAGCCACGGTATAACCGTTTTTTGAACAGAGATCGAATACATTAGGGTCAGACGCGTTGTCTTTATTTGTTGGCTGTATAAAACCGGATCCTCCGAAAAATTCGAAACCGGATTCAGCTAATTGAGTACCTATCTTATAATATTGTCCACGATTAGGAACATGCGCGTAAAATGCTCCGGGAGTAGCATGGTCGATGCTGACAGACGTACTGATACCTACACGCTTGCCACTGTTTTTTGCCCAAAGAGCGATACTGTTAACTTTTGTCTCATGGTCTTTTAACAAACCAAGTGTACCGTTCGACGTTTTATTTCCGGTTGCCAACGCGGTGCCTGAAGCAGCAGAATCGGTTACGTCACTACTTGTAGAATACGTTGAGGCGGTAGTGGCGTATGGGAAAGAAGCAAAACACAGAGGAGTAATACCCAACTCTCCTGTAGCGGCTTTCTGATAATACTCGGTTCCAAGAACCTGATTTACACCCATTCCATCACCGATGAAATAAAATACATACTTTGCCTCTTGAGCTTGTAAATAAACAAAAGAAAATAAAAACAGCGTGAATAGTAATGATAGTTTTTTCATTGATGTAATATATTTGAGATTATACGTTAGCAAAGATAGATAAAAAATAGTTAATCCTTCATTTTGATGCCCATTTTCTTCATTAAAAAGCAGGCATTCATGTTCTGCGCTATTCCCGTGCGTAACTGATAAGAAAAGGTAAGCTCATTATTTGTAATGTCTGCTTCGAAGCAGTAGTTCCGAATAGTTTCGGGAAACGATTTTATCAGTTCGCCTAATAACAGGTCGTGGGTTGCGATGATCCCGTTGGCATTCAAGTTCATGAACTGTTGAATAAGCGCAAAGGAACCTTTCTGTTTATCCAGCGAATTCGTTCCCTTTAATATTTCATCAAGAATGATAAAGAGAATCTCTCCGCGATTGAGCCGGTCGATAATTTCTTTCAATCGTTTTAACTCCGCGAAGAAATAGGATTCGTGTTTATCTAATGAGTCGGTAGTACGCAGACTGGTTATTAGCTTTGCGGGATAGATAGTCAGACTATTGGCGTAAACGGGAGCTCCGACGCAAGCTAACACATAATTTATTCCGATTGTACGAAGATATGTACTTTTTCCTGCCATGTTCGCTCCGGTAATAATAATAAAGAAAGGACGTGAAGGAATATCCGAATCGTTTGTAACGCATGTCTTTCGTTTCATTAAAGGGTGACCTAATTCTTTCGCTTCAAAGATAAAAGGTTTGTCTGTAATCGTCGGATAAACATAATCAGGATGAATGTACGCGAAGTTGCCTAACGAACACAGCGCGTCGAAGTTGCCCAAAGCATTCAGCCAGCACATAAGATACTTGCCGTATTGTTGTTGCCATGCTTCAATCTGTACCACTTGGCGAAGTTGCCAGAAAAGCAGTCCTTCTAAAAAAATAAAAAGGAACATGTTATTTCGCATATCCAACCGATCCATTGTCTTTTCCAATTGTTTCAGCGCGTCAATGGCATCTTTTCCTTTATCGGTTATAAATTCAGATTTTAGTTGGACGAGCAGGGGAGAACTTAATTCCTGCTTATCAATAAGTTGAATCAGCTTTGCGTAAATTGATAGAATCTTTAGTCTCTTGTCACTGACCGATTGTATCTTGTTGACTATTTTAGTGAGTCCGGCTCCCGCGATGAAGAATAGGCAGAAGCAGAGTCCGAACCAAGAGAAAGGTAATATGTTTAGTATCCCTAATAGAAACAGTCCCATATTTATAATAGGTATGAGAAAGAGTATTGGCTTCACCCAGATTTGGGTTGAAAAGTGAGGTCTTGATTGTGCCCAGTTACTAAGTTCTTCTTTGTCTTGACTATTTCCATGGTTTAAAAGTCCGGTAACGCGGAATGTCTCTCTGAATTCATGTAGGTCGGCCAATTCCTTTACAGCTTTCTGACGGCTTTCAATTTCTTCTTTATGCTCGGAATGATTACTTAACCAATTTCCTAATATTTGTTTGCCGAATGAAGTGCAAGTGCGGTTCATTAGTTGGAAGAGTGAATGAGGTCCGAAGACATCTAAATCAAAAGAGTATCGGTTAGCAGGGTCAATAAACTCAGTTCCCTCATCAAAAGGTGAATAATCATTGTTCAGTACAGCCACCTCATCTCTGTTAATCTTAATGAGCATCTCGTCCCATTCTTTTTGTTTGAACAGCCACGTATGATATTTTACAAGGATAAGAAACGGAAGGAAAGTAAAGGCAATAGTCAGGCCAATGATAGCCGCTCCTTTGTTATGGAACGCGATAAGCCCGATTACACCTGCGATAAAAAGGAACACTCGTAGTGTACTGACTTGCAGAATTTGTTTTTTTATCTTGTTAAGATGTGTCTCGGCAACTTGAATACGTTCTTTATATTTATCTTCTAAAATCATGTTTTTTTAAATGTGGTGGTAAAGGTACAAAATCTGATAGATAGAAAAAGTTATTTTTTTGTAATATAACGTGCGTTCGGCTAATTTAAATAATACGAGCTGTATATCGCTGCCTCTTTGCGGATGGATACACGATGTTTTGGGAAGCAATAACAACCGCTATTGTTTTGATACGTATGAGTGTGAAAAGTGACGCGGATGAGTTTGTCGGTTCATGCGGATGAGTTTGTTGGTTCATGCGGATGACTTTCTCAGTTTATACGTATGACTTTCTAAAGTCTCTTTTATGATAAAATGTTTTGATCAAATCGTTAAGTTGAGAGATACTGATGCTTCATTAAACTCACCTTTATTATTTGTCTATTTGCGGTAATTATTTCCTCTTATATTAATATTTAACCAAATAAAATGTTAAACTAACATAGAAACATGTACCTTTGTTGTTGGCAATGAATAAAACAGAAGCAGTATGAAAAAAGGTGTGTTGTCTTTCTTTGTTTTGGCAGTATTGATGTCATCATGCTATGGAACAATGACAGGTAGTCCCGCCGCGGTTTCTGCCGGTGCGTCTATTGGCGGAGTATTGGGCTCTATCATAGGAGATAATGCCGACGGTTGGCGCGGGTCGCAGTTTGGTTCGTTAATTGGTACGGTGGCAGGCGCTGCCATTGGGAATGCGGTGTCTACTCCTCCAAAGGATAAGCAAAATGAAGGGGATTATCAGGAGAAAACAGAACAGGGCTATGATGATATTTATTCTGATGAGAATGGCTATGTGAATAATGAATCGAATTTAGAGATTCGTAATATCCGGTTCATAGATGACAGTCGTAATCAGGCTATTGAGGCAGGAGAGTCGGCAAAGATAGTTTTTGATATTGTGAACGTAGGGAATTCTCCATCATATAATATTGTTCCGGTGATCAAAGAATTAAATAAGAATAAGCATTTGAAGTTTTCTCCGTCACGTCCGATTTCTTATATGCCACAAGGAAATCAAATTCGTTATACGATGACTATTCGTGCGGATAAACGATTGCGTGATGGCATGGCTCAATTCCGTATTTATGCGATAGAGAGCAATGGAGCAGTTACCGCGCCGCATGATTTTTCTATTGAAATACGAAGGAGATAAAATCAGGCTATGCCGATGATTGGCATGGAGAAGTAAGTAACAGTTAAAATTATTTGTTCATATCCAGACTTTTGTTCAGCTCTTCTTTAGAGAACTTTCCTGTCATGTGAATAAGGTTGGTATCTTTGTCTCCGGTGACAATGATAGCCACATCGCTGAAGTTTTCCCCCTCACCTTTTCCAAGTATACGGGTTTGTGTACTGTCTCTGTTAATGCTGCTCAGCTCAGAAAAGCCGGAAACGTTTTTAGAACGTTGTGCGAACAGGTTCCTTACAGAAGTAGGGCAGTCACGGAATGAAATGAGTCGCATGGCCTTTAACCCATCCATCATTTTAATACCGTTGATGTCTTGACTCTGCTGACCGGCTACAGCTTTTCCTAATGCAATAACATAAGCAGGCATCTCTACATATTGAGCGCCTTCCGCGTCTTTGAACTCATCAAAAAGAGTGTCAATACTTTGAGCGGAGCAGCATTGCACAGCCAATGTAAAGAGCAGAGAGAGGAGAAGTTCTTTCATTTCTTAGTTATTTCTTTTTGGAGTAGTTGTAGTTTTGATGGAATTTACGTTTATTGACTTGGTTGATTGGGTAGTCTTTTTAGTTGTAGTATCTTTAGTTGTTGAGACTTTCCAACCGGCTCCTGTCGGGCGATATTTGCTCATTTCAGGGAGATGTTTCTGAATAGATTTTATACGAGAGGCATCGCTTGGGTGGGTACTCAAGAACTGTGGCGCATTCCCTTTTCCATTAGCTGACATTTTCTCCCAGAATGTGACGGCATTGTTTGGATTGTATCCCGCCATCGTCATCAGGATGAGTCCCATATAGTCGGCTTCCGACTCATGTTTGCGTGAAAATGGCAGCATCACACCATACTGTGCACCTAATCCATAAACCATACTGCCCAATCCTTGGACAATTGCAGAAGAATTGCTTAATGTCGCGTCTAAGATGGTAGCGCCATATTCTGCGGCGATTTGTTGACTCATTCGCTCATTACTATGTTTTGCAACGGCATGGGCAACCTCATGTCCTAATACAACGGCTAAATCATCATCATTACTAACCAAAGGGAGCAAACCTTCGTATACTACAATCTTACCTCCCGGCATACAGAATGCGTTTACTTCAGAACTGTTGACCAAATTGAATTCCCAAGCGAAATCTTTAATTTCTTTTGACATCCCGTTATTTCTCAGATACTGCTCTGTTGCCGTTGCAATTCTCTTCCCTACCCGTGTAACCATTGCTTTTCCGGCAGTGTTTGTCGAAACCTTAGCAGTTTTCATATAATTTGAATACTCAGTCAGTGATGATGACAGTACTTCAGAATTAGAAACTAACATTAATCGCTTTCTGCCTGTAATAGGCACACTGCTACATCCGTAAAGAAGCGCGGTAAGCATACATAATCCTAAAATCTTTTTCATAGCCGATACCCTTTGATTTTGAATATTGTTTATTTCACCTTCTTCATTGCCTGATCTAAGTCGTTGATGATGTCTTCCGCGTCTTCAATACCAACAGACAAACGAATCAAATCGGGTGCTACACCAGCCTCCAACAACTGTTCATCGCTTAATTGGCGATGGGTATGACTTGCCGGATGGAGTACACATGTTCTGGCATCGGCTACATGAGTAACGATACAGATCATCTTTAACGCGTCCATAAACTTAATAGCATCTTCGCGGCTTCCTTTAATGCCGAAAGCTATCACTCCACAGGTTCCATGAGGCATGTATTTCTGTGCTAACTTATAGTACTTGTCACTTTTCAGTCCCGGATAGTGAACCCATTTAACCATTGGGTTTGTTTCCAACCATTCTGCTACTTTTTGTGCATTCTCACAATGGCGTAACATACGGAGATGGAGTGTTTCCAGTCCCAAGTTCAGATAGAATGCGTTTTGAGGGGATTGAATAGACCCGAGGTCACGCATCAACTGGGCTGTCATTTTGGTGATGTATGCATTCTTCCCGAAAGCTTTTGTATATGCCAGTCCGTGATATGAAGGGTCTGGCAGGGTAAGTCCAGGGAATTTGTCAGCGTGTGCGTCCCAATCAAAATTTCCGCTGTCAACCACTGCTCCCCCAACAGTTGAGGCATGTCCTTCCATATATTTGGTTGTTGAGTGTGTTACTATATCAGCCCCCCAATCGAATGGACGACAGTTGATAGGAGTCGCGAATGTATTGTCAACAATCAGAGGGACTCCATGTTTATGCGCAATCTTCGCGAACTTCTCTATATCCAGCACATCCATACTTGGATTGGCCAAAGTCTCACCGAACATTGCTTTTGTATTTGGTTTAAAGGCTTTATCTATCTCTTCCTCGGGAGCGTCGGC
Organism: Phocaeicola oris; assembly: GCF_021295095.1. Taxonomy (GTDB): domain Bacteria; phylum Bacteroidota; class Bacteroidia; order Bacteroidales; family Bacteroidaceae; genus Phocaeicola; species Phocaeicola oris. The sequence goes on along the minus strand of NZ_JAJLQX010000023.1, from coordinate 40,017 downwards.
ATCAATGAATGTACAATCAATACCTAATTTTTTTATGGTGACGCCAAATAAATTGAATGTACCGCCGTATATAGTTGAAGAACATACAATGTGATCACCTGCTTCACAAATATTGAAGATAGCATAGAAATTGGCAGCTTGTCCGGAAGAAGTGAGAATTGCTCCAACACCGCCTTCCAATTGTGCAATCTTAGAAGCGACACAATCGTTTGTCGGATTTTGTAGACGGGAATAGAAATATCCCTCATCTTTCAAGTCGAACAATCGAGCCATTTGCTCACTATTATCGTATTTGAATGTCGTACTTTGATAAATAGGAAGAACGCGAGGTTCACCTTTTTGGGGTTTCCACCCGCCTTGCACGCAGATGGTAGCGGGTTTAAATATCTTTGTCATAATGTGAGTTTAATAATCTAATGTTATACGCTACAAAATTAATAATAATCTTTTATTTTGTTCTTCATCTGCGGAAATCTATTTATTTTTGCAATAAATTAAATGAAAATGGGAGAGATAAGATTCAGGCATACCATGCCTGTGCAGTTGCGTTTTAGCGATGTCGATCAGTTTGGACATGTAAATAATTCTGTTTACTTCTCTTTATATGATTTAGCCAAGACTACTTATATCAGCGATGTATTGGGACATGCCGACTGGAAGAAGATGGCAATTGTTGTCGCGAATATCAATGCTAATTTTTTTAAACCAATGTTTTTCTCTGATAGAATTGTCATAGAAACTGCTTGTGTTCATTTGGGACATAAAAGTTTTACCCTTCTTCAGCGTGCTATCAATGAAGATACCAATGAGGTGCGTTGCGAATCTCGTTCGGTGATGGTTGCTTATGATGTAAAGAAATTACGTCCGGTTCCTATTCCCGATGAGAATAAAGAAGCTATTTGCAAATATGAAGGCCGTACTTTAGAGGAACTTGAAAAGGGTTTGGAGTAATCTAATTATAAAAAGGTATCAAAACGAAAACAACCTTTGTCGTTGCTATAACGGTAAAGGTTGTTTTTTTGTTTCTTATGTTATGCCTTTATTATAAAGGATATTATTCGAAAGCATAGAGAACTGTCGACAAATAGCGTTCACCTGTATCAGGAAGTAGAGCAATGATTGTCTTTCCTTCGTTCTCCGTTTTCTTGGCTAATTCAATGGCAGCAAAAGCAGCGGCGCCCGAAGATATACCAACCAATAAACCTTCTTTCTGAGCAAGCATACGAGATGTGCGGATGGCATCATCATCTTTTACTTTGACTATTTGATCAACTACATCCGAATGAAAGTTTTTAGGGACAAAACCGGCTCCGATACCTTGAATTTTGTGCGGTCCAGCCTGACCACCTGATAAGACCGGCGAACCGTCCGGTTCTACAGCAAAGGCTTTAATTTTCGGATTATGCTTTTTTAATCCTTCGGCAGTACCACTTAGTGTTCCGCCTGTTCCTACTCCCGCGACAAAGTAATCAATTTTTCCGTCGGTATCTTGCCAGATTTCTTCAGCTGTCGTTTTGAGATGAGCCGCAGGATTGGCCGGATTCTCGAACTGTTGTGGGATAAAGGCTCCCGGAGTTTCCTCTTTCAGTTCGTTTGCTTTACGGATAGCACCTTTCATTCCTTCGCTTCCGGGAGTAAGGATTAATGTTGCTCCAAGAGCTTTCAATAAATTCTGACGTTCTATACTCATGGTTTCCGGCATGGTGAGAATGAGTTTGTAACCTTTTACTGATGCAACCCATGCGAGTCCTATACCGGTATTTCCGCTGGTAGGTTCTATGATAGTGGCTCCCGGTTTTAACAGACCTTTTTCTTCTGCGTCGTTAATCATTGCTAATGCAATGCGGTCTTTAACACTGCCTCCCGGATTAAAAGATTCAACTTTAACTATCACTTTTGCTTTAAGGTTTAACTCTTTCTCAATGTTGGAGAGTTCTACCAATGGAGTGTGTCCAACTAAATCTGTCAGATTGTGATAAATCCTTGCCATAATCTATACTATTATTACCTTTAAATTTCTGTTACAAAGTTAAAAGGTTTAGAATTATTCAACAAGTTATTTTAGAAATATAGCAATTGTTATAATAGTTTTAAACGGTATGGCTGTTCCGAAAGGGAATACTTTTATTTCTCTTTGGAATATTATTCCCACAATAAACTAATATCATTTAAAGATATTTTGTATGTATCTCAAGTATAGGGATAAAAAACAGGCGGACTTTCATCCGCCTGTTTTTTATCTTTTGTGGTGCCTCCAGGAGTTGAACCGGGGACACATGGATTTTCAGTCCATTGCTCTACCACCTGAGCTAAGGCACCATGGCATTTCTTGTAAAACGCGGATGCAAAGATAGAAACTTTTTTCAATTCCAACAATTAATTTGAAAAAAAACTCATAAATCTTTTCTTCTTCAAAAAAATGGATTACCTTTGCATCCGCGTTTTAGTTTCGGAATGTAGCGCAGTTGGTAGCGCACTACGTTCGGGACGTAGGGGTCGGGCGTTCGAGTCGCCTCATTCCGACACAAAGTGACAAATGAAATCTTTCGCTTGTCACTTTTTTATTTTACTATTGCCGGATAATATGTCTAAAATGGTTGGCCATGAGATATCCTAAATCTGTAGAGTTTGTGGTTGATGGAGAGACACATAAACTTGTTCCGATAGAAAATGATCCTAATTTTATTTGTATTCCTGAAAAATGTTCTATGTATAATTGGTGTTATGAATGACATGATAACGCGTATAAACGCTTTTGTGAGAAGTTTTTTAAGCGAGCCAAATATACGAAATATCATTTTATCTTAAAATAATCTGATTTGGAACTTAATATTTAAAGAGCATTCGGCGGATTGAAAAATAAATATCAATCATCTTCAGATGAATAGTTATGGATAGTACTATCTGATAGAAGCAGTGTGTGTAACGTGTAGAGCGGTAATGCCCGCCAATACGAATCTCTTTCTGCTCCTTAATAATTGGCCATAAATATAAATTGCAATAGTCATTTGATAATTCATTCAACTCATACGTATGAGTTGGCAAAATGATACGGATGAGTTGCTTGATTCATGCGGATGAGTTTGTCGGTTCGTCCGTATCATTTTAAGCGTTCATCCGTATCACTTGGTGTGTTCTTCTGCATGTCTTTATCTATGCTTTTAAGTTACCTTAAATGATGAACTATGAGTATAGTTGGAAAATTTAATATGAACGTAACCATTCTTCCAATAGAAAGTCTAATTTTGCAAAAGATATCCTTAATTTATGATGCGCCTATTGCCAATAATCAAGTTATGCAAGAAGAAAAAGCAAATACATTCGAGTTATTCTATCGGAAATACCATTCCCGATTTTTAAATTACGCTTTCTTTTTTGTTAAAGACAATGCTGTGGCTGAGGATATTGTTCATGATACCTTACTTTATTCTTGGGAACACAGAGACAAACTAAATTATTCGAGTATTGAAACTCTTAATTATATTTTGAAATCTGTCAAAAATGGATGTATCAATTACCTTAAGCGTTTAAAATTGACTTCTGATTTAAAAGAAATCAATCAGATGGATGATTGGGAGATTTCTATACGCTTAAGAACATTGGAGGATGTGGAATATGAAAGGGTTTTTACCGCAGAAATAATGGATATTGTGAATAAGTCGTTAGAAGATTTACCTCCAAGAACTCGTCACATATTTTATTTATACAGAATAGAGCTCAAATCAAGAAAAGAAATAGCTGAGCAGTATCATGTTTCTCTTCAAAATATAGATTATCATATTCATAAAGCTGAGCAATTCCTCCGTCTCAGGCTTAAAGACTATATGCCTCTCATTCTTTTATTGATTAGTTAAACAAAGTTAATGAAGGGTTCTTCTTTTTGGATTTCTTTCCTTTCATTTGCTTTCTTAATAAAGATTGAAAATCAATGGAAATAATTTATGATATATTGTTTCGTTATTTTATGAATCAAACTACGAATGAAGAAAAGCTGTTGATTCACGAATGGTTGGAAAAAGACGAGAACAATAAAAAGGAATTTATAAAAGAACGAGCTCGTTTTGATGCCGTTTCCTTGATGAATGAAGAAAAGAAAGAGGTTGATGATGAAAAAACGACTTCAAAAGTCTTTGTCTCAATGTGGATAAGATATGCCATGTCCGTAGCTGCTACTGTATTGGTAATGTTGTTAGGTTTCCACCTATACAATGATAAACAAAAGGCAGAAATGGGAAAGATCAACCAGACAATTGAAGTTCCGGCAGGTAACTATTCCACTAAAATAATATTATCTGATGGAACGAAAGTTTGGTTAAACGCAAACTCTGTTTTTAAGTATCCGCAGTCTTTCACCGGCAAAAAGAGGATTGTAGAACTTGATGGAGAAGCATATTTTGAAGTTGCTAAAGACGCGAAAAAGACTTTTATTGTGCAAACCAAAAAGTATGACATTGAAGCGTTAGGAACGAAATTCAATGTGGAGGCTTATACCTCGTCTGATGTTTTTAAAACAATATTATATGAAGGTAAGGTAAGGGTTGCGAACAAAGCTGAATTTATGATACTGCAACCTAATCAGACAGCATTATACGATAAAGGCAAACTATATCTTTTAAATGAGGCTGACAAAAACAGTGTTCAATGGAAAAACGGCATTATATATATTAATAATATTTCTTTTGAGCATGTCATGAAACTTTTTGAGAAATACTATGATAAGCATATCGTAATCAATAATAACAAAGTGAAAGAATCAAGTTATAAAGGTAAATTCAGAATTTCCGATGGCATTGAACATGCACTTCATGTTTTACAAAAAGATTATCCTTTTATCTATAAAATTGAGAATGAGACTAACATATATATTGACTAACCTCTTAAATTTATCAGCCTATGAAGTAACCTTTTAAAAACCTAAAAAGAATTGGCCAATATTACTGTTATGACCGATTCCCAAATACATTTATTAACTTTAAAATAAGAGTAAATAAAGATATGAAAACAATTTTATTGTCTTGTTTTTTTGCGATTAAAAATCAAGGAGAAAAACAATTATTAAGAATCATGAAGCTAACGACTTTCTTTTTATTCTGCATTGTCTTTTTGTCTTATGCCGGTAATGTTCATTCTCAAGATAAACATGTCAGTTTGGACTTGAAGAACGTGCAATTGGAAAAAGTGTTGAATGAAATAGAAAACCAAACGGACTATCTATTCATTTCAAACTTAAATGTGAATCTCAAGCAAAGAGTCTCTATTAATGCAAAAAATAAATCTGTAGAAGATGTTTTGAATGAGATATTCAACCAAACCGGCATTATTTTTTCCATTGAAGGAGTAAATATTATCCTTTCTAAAGTTGATAATAGTAAAAGTCAACAACCTCAACAGCAAGGTAATCGTGTTACAGGAAAAGTAGTCGATTCCAAAGGGGAGCCCATTATCGGTGCCAATGTGCTGGAAAAGGGAACGACCAATGGAACCATTACTGATATGGATGGAAATTATGCGTTGAATGTAGGGAATAATGCTACTCTTGTTGTTTCGTATATTGGATATTCTTCCATCGAATTGAAAGTCGCTAACAAAAGAGTTCTTGATATCACGTTAAAAGAAGATACTAAAGTACTTAACGAAGTTGTTGTTACCGCTTTAGGTTTAAGACGAGAAGAAAAGTCTTTGGGATATTCCGTTCAGAAAATAGGTGGTGACCAACTTCAATCTGTAAAAGGTGTAGATGTATCTACAAGTTTAACAGGAAAGATTTCCGGTCTTACTATTTTCAATAGTTCGGAAATAGCGGAAAAACCTACACTGGAGTTACGTGGTGAAAGTCCTTTACTTGTTGTTGATGGTGTCGCTTACGGTAATGTCAGCATTAATGACTTTAGCGCGGAAGATATTGAAAGCATTGATGTACTGAAAGGCGCTACCGCTTCTGCTCTTTATGGAGAGCGAGGAAGAGCCGGCGCAATAATGATAACTACTAAGAAAGCAGATAAGGAAGGTACTCTTACTGTTAACGTGTCGAATAATACCATGTTCAGCGCAGGATATTTGAGGATGCCGAAAACTCAACATAGTTATAGCGCAGGAAATTATGGAAAACTGGAGTACGGCAGTGGATTTGTATGGGGTGATTATATGGATGGTCATGAAGTAGAACAATATAATCCGGAAACAATGACAGTGACAAGCTATCCGTTATTATCAAGAGGAAAAAATAATATAAAAAATTTCATCCGTTCTACTTTGGTTACAAATACGAACGTAAGTGTTGCTCAGGCCAGTAAAAACGGAGGCTTCCGTGTTAGCGCAACACAAGTACATTATGATGGACAATATCCTAATACTTCTCTTAACAAATATATTGTAAACGGATCAGGTAATATCAAATTTAATAAATTAACCATTGATGCCAACTTATCATATAAAAAAGAGAAAGCACCCAATATGCCAAAGGTAAACTATGGTAATGGAAATATCTTTTACAATATGTTGATTTGGACAGGAACTGAATACGATATACGTGATTATCGTAACTATTGGGCTGTTAAAGACCAAAAGCAAAATTGGATGTATTCTGCTTGGTATGATAACCCATACTACCTTGTTCATGAACGTATAGATGAGTATGATAAAAATTTATTCTCAGGTAGTGGAACCGTGACTTATGACTTTACAAAAGAACTGAAGTTAATGTTACGTTCCGGTTATGATAACTATAATGATAGTGAAGAACAGCGTAAATCCATAGGTGACAGTGGAGAACGTCGCGGATGGTATTCATACGGAAGCTATACAGGCGAGAGTTTTAACAACGACCTTATTCTTTCCGGTAAATATAACTTTAACAATTTTGCCTTAGACGCTTTAGTGGGTGGCTCTACTTATTGGTATAGGGACAAAACAATGTATGGCGCTACACGAGGAGGTTTGTCTGTTCCCGGCTTTTATTCTTTGCAATCTTCCATAGAACGTCCGAGTGTTAGCAAGACAGTGAAGGAAAAAGCACTGTATAGTGTTTATGGAAAATTAAGTTTAGCTTGGAAAGAAGGTATCTATTTCGATTTTACCGGACGTAATGACTGGTCTTCAACTCTTCCTTCTAATTCAAGATCTTATTTCTATCCTTCTGTTTCATTAAGTGTAGTGCCGACTTCTTTCTATAACCCGATATCTGATGTTTTAGACTTCTGGAAAATCAGAGCATCTTGGACTGTCGCGAAGAAAGATTTGAATGTATACGATATTAATCAAATTTATAATGTGAGTACTGATGTATGGAATGGACTTTCAAGTGCGAATTATCCAAGCAGCATGCGAGATCCTAATTGTAAACCCGAAAAAGAAACCTCTATCGAAATAGGTACGAACTTAAGATTCTTTGGTAACAGGTTGGGATTTGACTATACATATTTCACACGTTTACGATCGGACAGGTTGATTAATGCGCCTATATCTTCTACTTCCGGTTTCAGCAAAGTTATTACAAATACAGGAGAAGAACTTCGTCAGAAAGGAATGGAATTTACCATTACAGGAAAACCTATTGTAAATAAGAATTTTTCTTGGAACTCAATAATTAACTTATCATTCTATCATTGGTATTATGCCAAAATGGATCCTGTATATAGTTCTCAAGACCCAAGAATCAGTGTCGGTAAGCGAACAGACCAATATTTTATTATAGATTGGGCAAGAGATAGTAGCGGTAATATTATTCATCAAGCAGGTTTACCTGTTAAAAACAAGTTCTATACCATTGATGGCAATAGCGATCCCGATTTGATTATAGGATTCAGCAATACTTTCACTTATAAGGATTTCTCTTTAGATATTTCTATTGATGGACGTTTAGGAGGCAAGATGTTCTCTTGGACTGAACAATCAATGTGGAACTCCGGCACACATCCTAAGAGTGATAATAAGTGGCGTTACGATGAAGTTGTTAACGGGTTGCAAAATTATGTTGGACCGGGCGTTAAAGTTGCAAGTGGTTCTGCTACTTATGATCCTTATGGAAATGTCATTAGTGATGATAGAGTATTTGCCGCCAATGATGTTCCTGTATCATATCAGAACTATATTACAATTTATAATGAAAACTCATGGGATCATAACGCTAAGCAAAATATATTGGATGCTTCATTTATCAAATTACGTGAAGTTGCCTTTAATTACAATGTTCCAACCAGCTTAATAAATAAATTACATATAAAGAGTTTAAAGGTAGGAGTTGTTGCCCAGAATCTATTGATGTGGACTAAAGCTTTTAAATATTCTGATCCTGATCGTGGTAAAGAAAACTTAAACTCACCAACTCCACGGAATATTGGTTTTAATATTAATTTATCGTTTTAAGGAGGGAAATATATGAAAAGAATAATATTATCATTGCTTGTAATATTAACCTTTGTTTCTTGCGGAAACATGGATGATATCAATACTAATCCGGATGCTCCATCAACGGTTACTCCTGCGTTCTTAGCCACCGATGCTATTCTTGCTATTACAAAAAGTGAAAGCAGCAAATGGCTTTTTGGTGATGAATATATAGTAAAGACTACTATGATGACGGAACACATGGAATGGTATATGTATAACAAATTTGAGCGTTTGGATAGTTATTACATGAGCTTTATGCCTTATAGCTATTATTCATATTTGATTAGTATGAAGAAAATGGTCAAATTAGCTAATGAAGATGAGTCCATATCCGAAGGAGTAAAGAACGCATACACTGCATTGAACGATTTTATGCAAGCGTATATATTCTATGGCTTAACCATGGAAGTTGGAGATATTCCATGTAGTGAAGCTCTTCAAGGAGAGGACGAAGGTATATTGTCTCCAAAATATGACACTCAAGAAGAAGTTTTCAATACCGTATTGAAAAAGTTAAGGAATGCTTCAGAGCTGTTTGGTAAGGCTTCTACTTTTAGTGGCGACCCAATATATAGTGGCGATCCGATGAAGTGGCAAAAAATGGTTAATACCTTTACACTTCGAGTGCTTAATATGGTGAGCAAGAAAGAAAAAGTAGGGGATATTAATGTCCAATCTATGTTTGAGGAGTTTGCAAACAAAACTTTGATGACGAGTGAAGCTGATAGCTTCATGAGAACATATAGCTCATCAAAATCGGCTCAATGGTATCCTTTCTATTATCTTAATCAGAATTACTGGTCGTATCCTGTCATGACTTCGTTCTTTATCAATATGATGAAGGAATTGAATGATCGTAGAATATTTTATTACTGTGAACCAGCAACAGCTTTAACTGCGGCAGAAAACAGCTACGATGCTTATAGTGGGGTAGATTGTACCATGACTTTCGGAAATATTCAACAAGAATATACCGGAGGGTTACACTCGTCAATTAACAAACGCTATTTCCGTTATGCACAAGGAGAACCCATTAAATTTGTCGCGTATTCGGAGTTGCAATTTATCTTAGCTGAGGCTGCGTTGAGAGGATGGAAGACTCCTTTAACAGCTAAAGAACATTATGAGAATGGAGTCAAAGCGGCTATGATGTTTACGGCTGATAATACCCCTGAAGACTATAGGCATGGAGTGGTTATTGATGATAGTTATATTAATGAATATTTATCAGGTCCTGCCGCGTTTGATGCTACTAAAGGACTTGAACAAATCATGATTCAGAAATTGATAGGCTCATATATTCAACTTCGTTATAATGCTTACTTCGATTATAGACGTACCGGATACCCGAAACTTCCTATTAATCCGGAAACGAATATGAATGAGGTAACTACCCAACTTCCGTTAAGATGGATGTATCCGGAAGATGAATATTCTCAAAATAAGGATAATATTCAGTCGGCTATTCAAAATCAATATGGGGGAGAAGATACTCCAAATGGTGTAATGTGGTTATTGAAATGATCATGATAAAGTAATAGGATTATTGCTGTCTGGTAAAACTTCCGATAGCATAATTTTCCATCCCGAAGCCCAGTAAAATCGGACTTCGGGATATTTTTCCCCATAGTTTCTGATAGACTTGTAGTGAGACTGTAAAGTGGCATTGTGGCTGTTTTTATGAAGTTGCATATAGGTGATGATTTAGGGTTGTTCATAAAGAAAAGTGTTTCATTTGTCATTCGTGGCTGATGCCCTGAGATACGACAAGGTGGCATACAGGGGAATGTTGGTGATGTGTTCCTGTTCCCGATAGTCTGTCATGGAAAAACGAAGTCCATGTAGTCCGGCGTGTTCCGAAAGAAAAGTCTGCATAGATTTCGCTCGTAGGTTTTCCTCTGCCTTCACCTCAATGGGAAGGATGTTAATATCCTGCTGGAGTAGAAAATCTATTTCCTGCTTGCTGTTCTCCTTGCTGTAATAGCCTATGGTGGCATCTTGCAGGAATTGCATTTGGCTGCAAACGAAACTCTCGGTAAACGCACCCTTGCTCTCTTTCATGTTGTTGGGCATCAGCAGCAGGGCGGCCGGGGTATTGCTCATTGCCCCGAGCAATCCGCAGTCGAGCATGTAGAGCTTGAATGCCGCAAAATCCTCATAGACTGACAGAGGCATGGACGGGGTGGTAACACGTGGAATCTTGTAAACCAGCCCTGCGTCGATAAGCCATTGGATGGCAATCTCAAAATCCTTGGCTCGTGCGCCCTTGCGCACAACGCCGTAGATAAACTTCCTGTTCTCCTTGGCAAGTTGTGAGGGAATGGAGTGCCACACCTGACTTATACGGATGGCCTCGGAAGTGGGGGCGTGCTTCGACACGTCCTTGTCGTAGGCAAGCAGTATCTCGTGCTGCACCTCCCTTACCTTTACGGCATCGTTCGTGTCGATATATCGCTGCACGGCTTCGGGCATTCCTCCTACGAAATAGTATTCTCTCAGCAGCTGTATGTACTGGCTTCTGAGTCCCTGCATCACCGTCCAGTCGCACGTCCGCAAGACATTGAGCAGTTGCCTTTTTCCTTTGGCAAGCACAAACTCCTCAAAGTTCATCGGGTGCATGTGCATCGTGTTTACCTTTCCCACTGGGTATGACTCTCCTTGATGCAGTGCAATGCCGAGCAACGAGCCTGCCACAGCCACGTGGTATTCGCGTGCGTCCTCACAAAAGTATTTCAGAGAGGCCAGACCTCTGTGCAGTTCCTGAATCTCGTCAAGCACTATCAGCGTATTGCCGGGCTCAATGGGTACGTTGGTCAGCGCACCGATGGAGAGCAGGATGCGCTCCATATTGTAGTCGGACGTGAATAGGTCGGCAACCATTTCGTTGTTGTCGCAGTTCACGTAAGCCAGATATTTATAATGGCTTCGTCCGAATTCTTTCAGTATGTGCGTCTTTCCCACCTGTCTTGCCCCAAGGAGTATCAGGGGCTTGCGGTCGGGTCTGGACTTCCACGCAATGAGTTCTTTCAATATCTCTCGTTCCATAGACATGACATTTATAATAAATGTAAAGATGTCGCAAGTGAGCACCGCTAATTCTTTTGCAAAAATACACTTTTCTTGCCGAACTTCAAAGAAATTGCCACATTTTTATTGACGAACTTTTGGCAAATTACTACACTTTTATGGACGAAATAAGTTGCTCAAGGCATACAATGGTACGATATTTACGTGTCGTTCGGCATTGTCATCCTGCTTGTCATAGTAAGAAAGATGACCGAAATTCTCAAGTGATGTGCGGATACCATCGAAGAGCTTGCATTCACGCATGAAAATCCAAAGGCTCTGCATGCTCCCTTGCGTGCTGGCTTTAACCTCTATGGGAAGTATCTTGCCGTTGCTTACTTTGAGGTAATCCACTTCCGCCTGACTGTTCCTGACATGATTCTGCCAGTAATGCAGGTCGGGTTTCATAAAGCAGTCGCCGTATTTCATCATCTCCAATCCGGCAAACATCTCGGACGCACCTCCCTTGTTCACAAAATCCACCTCGGTTGCCATGAGAATGTCTCCCGCAGGAATATTGAGCATGGTCTGCATGACACCCAAGTCAAAGAAAAGATATTTCACGTAACTTTCATTTTCCTCTGCTCCGAGTGGGATGCCATGTGCGTCCGTATGCTTCACGGGGGTTACAAGCCCGGCAAGCGTGAGCAGGTGCAGGGCTTCCTTCACCAGTGTGGATTTCGTGTCGCGTGCGGCTGTGGCATAAACGAATTTCTTTCCTGCCTGCAATGCCGTCGAACGTAGCACCTGCCTGAGGAGAACAGGTGAAAACCGTTTCTTGTACTTGGAAAAGTCGTCGCTGTATGTGTCGATAATTTCATTGTGGATATGCGACACCTCTATATAACTATGTGTTTCCACCCATTCCGTCACGGCTGCCGGCATTCCACCTACAAGATAGAACGAGCGCAGCTGTTCTATCAAGGCTTTGTGTGCCGATTCCGTAAGAGGAGCATCGGCCGTTGCCTTCCGTTTGAAATCAACGGTGAGTCCGAGCCCCTGAGCCATGAGAAATTCGTCGAACGAGAACGGGTACATATACAGCGAACGTATCCTTCCCACACCAAACGACGGCAGTTCTTCCAAGGCAAACTCCAGCAGCGAGCCTGCGGCAATGACGTGTAATTCGGGATAGTCCTCCTTGAAGTAGCGCAGCGCCATGACAGCCTCCTTGCTTACCTGAATTTCGTCGATGAAGAGGAGCGTCTCGCCCGGTATGATGGGTATGGCAAGCGTACCGCTGAGTTTCTCGCACGTACTCTTCACGTTGATGTTCTCTGTGAACAGCTGCCGCAGGTCGGGTTGCTTTTCAAGGTTCACCTCCACAAAGTAGCGGAATTGCTTTCCGAGTTCTCTTACGGCAGTGGACTTGCCCACCTGACGAGCACCCCGTATCAGCAATGGCTTGCGTCGAGCTTCGTTTTTCCACTCGAGCAATTTGTCGTCTATATGTCTTTTGAAATAAGTCATCTGTATATTATGATTGCCGTTTAGAAATGATTTGTGTGCAAAGATACGATTTAATTCTGAAAACACAATCAAAAAAGGAAAGAAATTGACTAAAATCAATATCGAAACAGGGATTGCTTCAGACAGAATAGGTAGCGAAAAACCTGTTCCTGCTTTTCAAAGTTGTATTGCGTGTGGTCAGAATCTTATGAGCGAACACCCTGTGACCTCTTTTTTCCTCAAGATTCGCCAGTTGTTAATATTTTGTGAATATTTCAGTGAAAATCGTTTGTAAACAGAGTGTTACAAGCATAAAAAGTCCGATGGTGCAAGAATTTTGGCAGGATTTGCAAGGTCTGTTCGCTCCCTTCACCCTTAATTTTGCAATGTGACAAGCAACAAGTATGAAACATTGTCAGACAGATTGGAATAATCCGGCGACAGTTCAAATTATAAACGTATGAAACAGCAGGACAACAAGAAAACCACCGAGCGGCAACGACGCAACATGCAGTATGCGGAAGAGCGCATAGAGCTGATCGACACCATCCGCGACATGATAGACATAGAGCTGGAGCGTTGGGGAGTGATGTCGGAGGGTGACCCTTATCCCGAGAATCCTCTGCCCGGGAACATGGGGCGGGAGTCACCCAGAAGTTCCTCTTCACCGGTGAAGGAAGCGGCGATAAAAAATTCCAGTTCTCAGTCGGAACACTGAAAACCAATGTCAACAAATCTACTGGCGAAGTAGAAGTGCGCCTCGTGGGCATGGCAAGACAGGATAAAAACGCTCCTCCCGCCCCCCGAAAGCGGCGGGAGGGGGATAAAAGAAAAGAATGTTTCACTCATTAAAATTACACAGTTATGAATAAACAATCTAAGTATTACAGGCTTACTCCCATAAAGGGAAAGTTGGGCAAAGTGACCGACTTAGTGGAACTACTCTATGCCCTTGACACCTGCGACTGTATCAACAACGGAGAAATTGGTGTGGAGGAACTGGCTGATGCCTTTTCCGAAATCTTCGTCGTGGAAATCAAGAACTGCTACAACGTTTTATTACTGTCCTTCGAAATGTGTACTTTTGCTCATGTTATTGAAGTTTTGTATCAAAGACAAAGGTAACTAAAAAGACTGATACCTCGTAAGAAGTGTCAGCCTTTTTAGTCGTCTCTTAAAAACAATTTATTCTATTTTTTTACAAGTAATTATCATCTAAATTGTTTGCATGTTTCTACAATTCTTATACTGTAAAGAGTATAAAACTGGCAGAATTTTATGTTAAAACAAACCTCAAAACAGCTTCCTTATTCTGGTAGAGTTTTGATTGATGCCTTCCGTTCTTTATATTGTAATACCAACGGTCGGCCGGCCCATCCTATTCGCCTGATGCGCGGTTTGTTAATTCTCTTTTTAGAAGTTTGATTTTCCTGCGTTGGTATCCCACCAAAGTTGGGTGCCTCCTTCATCCGGCCCATTTAGTAAACTGACGGCCTTTTTTACTTCTGCTTTATTATCGCGATATTCATCTTGCGAGAATGGCAAGCGGCGGATTTTGATTTGTGAATCAATTTTTCCGGCACTGTTATTGATCACCATGGGGAATTGTTTCGGATACCCCGTACGACGGAATTCAGACCATGCTTCTTGTCCGTCGGGGAACATTGCAATCCATTTCTGAGTGATGATTTTTTCCAATTTATTTTCTTTCGAAAGAGATGCATCCCACTTCACCGTAACCGTAGAAGCCGGAGCGGCATCGTATTCAGGTGCTTTTGGATCGCTATAAGCTAAAGGCTTGGTTGTGCCTTGCAGATAAGTATCCGGTGCGCCTACTTTCCAATAGTCAAATGAATGTCTGACGCCTGTTTCATAGAAGTCTTTTTCATTTCCTTTCATGTTCCAACCTCTTAAAGCTCCTTCTGCACGTAAGAATGCGACTTCCGCGGCATTTAATAAACAGATGTCATTCTTAAATTCATTACCCATTTTCCAAGCTTCTCCTAAGTTGGAATATCCTTCTCTGATGCCTTTGTCAATAACATTGATTCCTTGGCGGATTCCGATGTATTTTTTGTTGATATTGGGATCTTTGTCAGTAGCCGGAGCGAAAAATACTTCCATACGGGGGTCTTTTAATCCTTTCAAAATAGACTCCATGTCGGCACTCATACGAATATCGTTGTAAGCATAAGCTAAAATATTTAATGGATTCTTCATTGTCTCAGTTGAAACAACAAAGTTATCCTTGTTGCTTTCGATTACCCCAAAAGAATCATTTACTGCTTTTTCAGCTTCTATTTTGGCCATGTCCGGTTTTACTTTTGAAATGCGGACAGCTAATCGTAAACGAAGTGAGTTGGCATAACGCATCCATTTCTCATAGTCACTGCGATAAACGATATCGTATAATTGAATAGCTTTTACATCTTTTCTGTCGCTTTCCAAAAATGTATGTAAAGTTTCTTGCGCTTCGTCAAGTTCTTTAAAGAACTGCATGTAAACTTGTTCTTGAGAATCGTAAGCAGATGAAACGCCTCCTTCTCCAAATTTTGAATAAGGAATCGGGCCATACGTATCGGTACTTCTCATCATTGCGGTAACTTTTAAGATGTTGGCTACTGCGTAAATTTCAGGGAATTCATTTACATCCTTTGTTAGCTTTTTAAGTTCAAGCCAAGGAGCCATTACGCGTTCATTACACATCTTGAATGTCCACAGGTTCCAACCTCCCATCAGGTTGTAGTTGGCATTGTTCTTATCGTTGTTAAACGGAGTAGGAGGTGCCATATAGCCGGAAAAGATATCCGCTCCCAAGTTTTGTGCAATTTGGAAGTCCCAATCCCAATTGTTGGCATTACTGTAGATAGATTTTTCCATTTGAGTGATGTATCCGCCCAAATATAACCAATCCCCCTTTTGGTGTTCTGGTGTTACGGAATACGGATCGGTGTTATATTCATCAAACTTATCTAAATTACAACTCATGAATGAAAGTAGTAATGTGCTGATGAATGCATACGATATGTATTTTATTCTTTTCATATTGCGATTTGTTTAGAAATTAATATTTAAGTTGAAACCAATTGTTCGAGACATTGGAATACTGAAGTTATCTACGTTTGACGTACTGTTTGTTGTTGTTGATAATACCATTTCAGGATCGAATGGCGCGTCTCGATAGATATAGAATAGATTGCGACCTACCAAAGATATGCGAGCTCCGGTGATATATTTTATTTTATCCAACATTTTTTTGGGGAAGCTATAGCCCAACGATATTTCGCGTAAACGAACGTTTGTTGCTTTATACATAGCCAATTCTCCTTCTTTTGAAGTGTACCATGTTTGAGCGTCGATGGGTTTATCGTATGGTTTTCCATCGGGAGTAACCGCGGAAGTTTTTATGCCACCGGCAAGGCGGGCATCGGCTGATTCTTGGCTTCTTCCATATTTGTTAAGGAATGCTTGAGTGGAAGAGATTACTTTACCACCAAAACGACCATCAATTTGGAAACTCAACCAAACATTTTTGTAGTTCAATTGATTAGTCCATCCTAACATGAAGTCGGGCATTACATTACCGATATGAGATTCTTCATTAGCTTCTTGAAGTTGTTGTTTACCATCTTGCTCCTTGACGATGATACGTCCTTGGTCGTCGCGTTTTGATTGTTTCATATACATTTCACCCCATTTGTCACCTTCTCTCAACAGATAAGTAAATCCGCCGGAGGTTAGTTTCAATCCGGTTTCTTTATATTGTTCCGGTAAAGAAAGAACTTTGTTTTGGTTGGTAGTGAAGTTCAATGCAGAAGTCCAATTAAAATCTTTTGTTTGAACAGGTGTCACATCCAATGTAGCTTCAAAACCTTTGTTCCCGATTTCTCCGGCATTGATGAAGTATTTAGAATATCCGGTTCCCGAAGGAGCGTCAACCAAGAAGTATTGGTTTTTGGTTTTGGTATTGTAGTAAGCTATATCTAATCCGATTCGGTTGTTTAGGAATCGAACGTTTAAACCCACTTCAAAAGCAGAAGATTTTTCCGGTTTCAAGTCGGTGAAAGGAGCAGTCGTATTCTTTTCAATATCGCCTGAATCATTTAATGTATCGTATACAATGGTTTTACCCCACGGCATATCATTACCTACTTGTGTCCAAGATGCTCTGATTTTTCCAAATGTCAACCAAGAAGGACGGCTGTTTTGTTGATTTATCAACTCTGTGAAGATAAAAGAAGTACCTATCGATGGATAGAAATAACTTCTGTTGCCTGAAGGAAGGGTGGAAGCCCAATCGTTACGAGCGGTAACATCTAAGTATAACATGTCGCGCCATCCCAATGAAGCTGTACCGAAGATAGAGCGCAATTGACGGTGCTCTATATCCTGTTTAAGTATTGGGCGTCCTTGGTAATTGTTTAAATTAAAGAAATTTGGGATGCGAAGAGATACGCGATTGCCCAATTTGTCGATTTTGTAGTCGAAAATAGAAGTTCCTGCTGTTGCCAATATGTTCACATGGCCAAATGTTTTGTTGAAGTTTAACAAAGCGTCTGCGTATGCTTCTTTTGCAACATCATTGTAGACTTCGTAACGTCCGCCTCTGTCTCCTGAGATAACCGAAACACCCCAATTAACTTTACGTTCGGAATTCATTTTGGTATAGTCGTAACTACCTCTTAATTGTAAGTTTAAGTAATCTGTGAAGTTGAATTTTATATTTGCTTTGGTAATTACTTTATTAGCATGGAAGTCGTAGCTGGCTCTGTTCAGTAACCAATAAGGGTTTTTATTGATGTCTTCTTCGTGCTTCCAGTTTTGTTTCATAATATTCTTTTCGGGAGCGAACACTTCGAATTCGTTTTTGTATTTGTTGAATTCGGTTGTTCCTTCAGGGAAAAGATATAATCCCACGATGGGGTTAAAGTAACGGCTTGGCGCTGATGGAGCGTGATCAATGTCTTGTTTCATTAAAGACACACTTCCGTCAATTTCCAAAAAATTATCGAACAACGAGGTCGTTGTGCGCAATGCCACATTGTGTTTGTTGAATTTGTTGTTGGGCATAATGCCTTTTCCGTTACTGTTTTGATACGAGAAGTAGTTTTGAACGAGTTTATTTCCACCACTAATGGAGAATGAGTTCACCCAAAGATTTCCGGTGTTGAAGAAGTCGTTGATAAAGGAGTTACTCAAATCCTTTCCGGCATTTTTAGCTCCCCATTGCATATTGGATTGTTGCGATGTTCCGTTACTTCCCATTTCGTATGCGTCTTGGAACTTATATGTAATATAGGGAATGTCGGCTTGGAATGACGAATTGAAACTGAGCGAAGTTTTGCCTTCTATTCCTCTTTTCGTGGTGATCATGATAACACCATTGGCTGCTTGAGAACCGTACAATGCGGAAGCAGACGCGCCTTTCAACACGTTGATGCTTTCAATATCATCCGGATTGATGCCGGCCATACCGTCTCCTGCGTCAATATTTCCACCGTATCCGGCATCAGCGTTTGCTCCATTGGTAAACGATTTGCTATTGATAGGTGTTCCATCTACAACATATAATGGTTGATTGTTTCCGTAAATTGAGCGGTTACCACGCAATACAACCTTTACGGAACTACCTACGCCGGCACCGGAGTTAGAAACCATCATTCCGGCCGTTTTTCCTGCAAGGTTGCTTAAAACGTTTGAGGAAGGAACGGTTTGTAGGTCGTCGCCCGAAATTTTCTGTGTCGCGTATGACAAACTCTTTTCGGCACGTTTGATACCTAATGCTGTAACTACTACTTCGTCCAACAATTCGGTATCATCTTTTAATACCACATTAATGGTTTCCTGACCGTTTACAGGTATTGTTTGAGATTTCATTCCCACATAACTAATTTCAATAGTCGCGTTCGAAGGAACATTGTTAAGAATGTAATTTCCATTAACATCGGTTATGGTTCCGTTTGTACTGCCTTGTACTAAAACGGAAACTCCGATAAGCGGTTCGTTTTTAGAGTCCGTGACAGTCCCTTTTACGGTACTGTTCTGAGCAAAGAGGGAAGTAGATATAAATAAAAATAAAATAGCTAATAATCCACTTCCAAAAGGATTACGTTTACGCGTTTTTTTCATATTCATGATTCATTAATTTTAAAATAGATATTCTTTTCTAAATTTGCCAATAGGTTATTTTTTTGTTTCTAATTCAATTTCATCATTTGTCAAATCCTTTTCGGGTTTCCCGATGGTGTTTTTAGCGGCGTTTCCCTTTTCACTGTTAAAACGAGCCAATCCTTGTATGACTCTGCGCAATCCGTTGTAGGATGTGTCGCGTTCAAGGTCTTTTTCGACAACAATTTTTCCTTGTCCGCTATAAATAGGTTTAAGAATAAGTTTATCGTATAGAGCATAAACCTCTTCTACTTTTTTCAGTAATACATTGGTGGCGACTTCTTCGTTTCCAATTTTCTTGGAAATGGCAATTGTTCGAAAGGCCAAATTACCCAATACTTTCACTATCAGTTGGGTAAATGCAATGATAAGTTTATTCATATTGATTTGTTTTATAAATAAAAAATATATAATTCATTCAATCTCGGCTATCCTAAGTCCTCCGGACGTTGGATTTTTAGTTATTATCCTTTCCCAATTCCTTGGGCTGACATTTTGTTTCTTTTTTTCTTGTCCCAATCCCTTGGGAGGACAAAAAACTATTTATTATCTCTTCCCAATCCCTTGAGATGTTTTATTCTGTTCTATTATCTCATCCCAAGGCTTTGTGATGTTATAAAAATATTTTTTTTCACATCCCGATCGCTCAAACTGACATCTTGACATGATTTATTGCTTCTGTAGCCTTTTCTTTTGGCTTATACAGATTTATTCGCTTTTTTTCAACGTTTTCCCAAACTTGATCCATGCCGTGAGGAACATGAAAACAGCCTTTCTATTTACTGCCTTTTAGATTGAGCAATATTTCTCCTTTTCGGATTTTCCGATGGTGTTTTTTTGTGGCTTTTAGCAATTCAACTAACTTGCTGTATGACTTCCTCTAAGGCTTATAATTCTTCATAAACAAAAGTTATAAAATGTACAGAAAGCATTTATTTTAACATTGTAAATCTTTCATGTTACATGTTAATGTATTGTTTTTTCAGATTTTTTATATTATACTAATGCAAAATTAAACTATTTTTTCTGATTTGCAATGAAAAAAGTGAGAAATATGCAATAAATATTCCTTTTTCGTTACATTGTAGAGCCAACTAACAGGTGTAATGTTGGTAATAATATTTGAAAGATTTCTTCTTTGTCGTCGAAAAGTTAAGTCATCTCCGAGGTATCTGTTTTTTAAAGCTCTAACCTCTCGATTCTATTCTGTGTGGCAGCGTTTACGTCTGTTGCCTTTTACATATACTAACCTTATGAAATTTGTATTTTTAATCGTTTTCTTTCTAACAAGATATTTCCACTTTCCAATACAAATAAATAATATGTATTTAATGAATTTAAAATGACATAAATACGTATCAGAAAAGTGATACGCATAAACTGTCCGACTCATACGGATGAATCGACAAACTCATACGGATGACTTGAGCAATTCATGCGGATGAATCGTCAGACTCATACGTATCTCTTTTTACGTTCTCACATATCGGAGTAATGGCTGTATATGGTTAGTTAAAAAAGAGCAATGATATAAATCCATTGGTAATGAATAATGTTAGCGAAGTTTTGATGATGGCAATGAACGATATATATTAGGAGAGAAAAAGGATGAGTTTGTAGGATGAAAAAGCCTTTGCCAAATTTTTTTTTGACTTTGGCAAAGGCTTAGAGAGAAGATATAAAATAGAATGGTTCTTATTGTTTATTGCATTTGTCGAAAAAATGAATTGCTTCCAATTCTTTTCGCACAATTGCTTCTTCGGCATCTGTCATGTTTTGGAACGGGGTGCGATTGATGCCTAAATCCAATCCTATTAGTTTCATGATGCGTTTACCACAAACAATGTTTCCTCTGAATTTGGCAATTATATTGATTACTTCTTGCGCGTAATTTTGTAATTCGCGTGCTTTTTCAATGTTCCCGTTGTTATATTCGTTGATTACACCCACTAAAACGTTTCCGATGTAATTTCCGGTTCCGCTAATTCCACCTTGGGCACCACCCATTACCAAGCCGGATAAAATGGTTTCATCTTGTCCGTGTAACATATCGAACTTGCCATTTTTGTAAAGCATGCATAGGTTGTACTCATAAAGACTTTCAAAAGTATATTTAATTCCGGCCAAGTTGGGAATACGGTCTTCAGCTGCCTGTAAGAAGGGAAGCATTGGTAAGAAAACACCGTTTAGAGCGGGTATATGATAGAAGTAGAAGGGCAAATTGGGAGCTCCGCACGCAATTTCTTCGCAATATTTCACCAATTCTTCCACACGTCCGGCCTTGGGAAAAGGAGAAGCCATTGTGCCGATTCCAAAGGCACCAATCTCTTGTGCGTGTTGTGCCAAACGATAACTGTCTTTGACGCAAGTTGCTCCTACGTGAACAATGATTTTAAAGTCTTTAGGAGCTACTCTTTTCCATTCTTCGGCAAGTTTCATTCTTTCTTCTACGGTGAGCATATATCCTTCGCCCGATGATCCGTTGATGAAAACGCCAATCAACCCGTTTTTATGCAACATATCGGCATACGCCGCAATGGGCTCGTAATTCACTTCTCCTTTTTCATTGAAAGGTGTAAATGGAGCAACTAAAAGTCCTTTTATTTTTTCGAAATTCATATTGATAATTTTTTAATGATAGTTATTTTTCTTCCGTATAAGTCAATTCTTTTTGAGGCTTCAAGAAAATAAGCATCACGATGAGTGCCACCGAAACAATGATTGCCAATTTGCTAAAGTCTGATCCTAAATTACCGGCATCCGTAGAGCTGCCCAAGATTCGGGTTACCGCGTAGCCGGCAAAAACGCCTGCCATATTCATGATGCCATAGGCAGAGGCACGATATTTTTGAGGAATAATTTGACACAATATAGGCATATTATTTGTGTCGAACATACCATATCCGATACCAAATAAGGCTGCTGCTGAAATTAATCCGACGGAAGAATGTCCAACTCCCATCAGAAAGAGCGCAGGAATAGTTAAGCCTAATCCGATTGCGCTTGTGTACATTCTTCCTCTTATATTTTTTTGTACCCAACGATCGGAAAGAGGACCTCCAATCAGTATACCGATAAATGAAGCAATGGCGATAGATATGGTTGCCATCGGGCCGGATTTAGCCATAGCTATGCCTAAGTTTTCGGAGAATAGAGTCGGTAGCCAATTTTTGGTTGCCCACCCCGGAAAGCTGGGAGCCATGAAATAGATTAGCATAATCCAAAAAGAGAGCGTTGTAAAAATTACACCAAAAGAACGCCAAAAAGGTTCTTTTTTAGCAGTTTGTGGTTGCAGCGAGGCAGCCCTTGTTCCGGCATGACCTTCTTTATCGTGTAGGAGGAAAATAAGAATGATGGAATATACAATTCCTATTATTCCAAAAGAATGAAATACTGTATGCCACGTATAATTTGCGGCAATGGTTGCTCCAAAGCCGCCTAAAGCTTGTCCGGTGTATAGCCCCGACATGTGAATGCCGATGGCTAATGAACGTGTTTTGGAGGTGTGGAAATCGGCAATCATTGCCAAGCCGGTAGGCAGATACAAGGCCTCGCTTACGCCCATTAACGCACGTAACCAATATACTTGATTAAATGTTTGGGCGTATCCCATTCCGTAGGTTACGGCAGACCACACAAACAAACTTCCTACAATAAGCCATTTCCGATTCACTCTATCGGCTAATGTGCCTGCAATAGGGCTCATTAATCCGTAGATTAATAAAAATACGCCCATGATTCTTCCGAAATTCTCCGCCTTTGATAATTCCACAATATCCATTTGCATGGATACTTGCATGGTTGAAAGCATTTGGCGATCGAGATAGTTCAACAGGGCTACTACCCACAATAAGGCGACTAAAATCCAAGGATAATATTTACTGTTTTTCATTTTCTATGATGATTATCGTATTTATTCTATTTCTCCTTTCCATGTTTCCGAAGAGCGTACGCCGGGTTTTAATTCCCCTTGTATGGCGAAGAATGTTTTTCCTTCAAATACGAGTGTTGCTCCGGCACGTGCTCCGTTTGAAACGTTGTCAATTGTCAGCCACGTATTTGTTTGAGTGTCGAAAGCCCTATATTCTGAATTAAATTTATAATATTCGATGGGCTGTGTCATGTAATTCTTAGAGAAGTTATGGTTTAATTCTTTTTTCTGTTCTTCCGTAGTTGTAGAATCGTTGACAATATCATATTGCGATGTAATTGCATCCAAAAAAACATGATGGTTTACCCCTCCGATATATAAGATATAGCGGTTATCAACAGGCATAGCCGTTGCTCCTCCCAATGAAAATAGTTCTTTTGTTTCCGGGTCTGTTTGTTCGGCTACTTTTTCCCATTCATTATCTGCCACCGAATAACGGATAACTTCTGTTGCCATTTGGGGCTTAAGCATGTCATTCCCACCGAAAAAACCACCTAACAGATAAATGTATTCTCTTCCTTCTATTTTCAAAGCGGTCATGACGGGTTGAGTACGTGGAATTCCCGGATAATCGGGAAGACGCGTCCATGTAGAATCTTTTTGGGTGTCTGTTGCATAGAAAAAGTTACCTTCTTCTCCATTTGCTTTCGCTCCTGCGACAAAAACTTTGTTGTTTATAGAACATCCGGCAAAATTATCCATTGTTGCAGGCAATTGAGGGAAAGAATCTAATTTTATTGTTTTATTTTCGATTAACGAAACTTTATAGACTTCCGATAGAGACTCGGAAGGTGTGTTCCCTCCAATCCATAAGGCGGCTTCCGATGAAAGGGGGACTGATACTCCATAAGCACTTGCTTGAGGCAGTTTTCCTATAATTTTCCATTCTTTTGCTTCTTGGTCGAAAATTAATATTTCATCATAGAAAGCCTTTTTCCCTCCTTCAAATCCTAATTTATCGGGAAAGTTTGCTCCTCCCGCCACAATAAGATTTCCGTTTAATAGCGCGGCATAGCTTGCTGATACGCCTTTAGCTAAATTTCCGGTTAGTCCGGTTGTTGGTAATTTGGTATGTATTATTTTCATCTCTTTATAGATTGTTTTATTACAAGATTGAAAGCTCAAGATAAATAATAGAGCCCATAAAGTTTTTATTATAATAGTTCTTTTCATTCTATTTTTTATTTGCGCAAAAATTAAATTAGTACAGACAACATATAATAATAAAATTAACGCTATTTTTTTTAATCATTATAGAATTACAGAATTAATTGATGTGATTCTACCTGTTTTAAATAACCGATTCCTAAATAAAAGAGATGGGGATTTTTTGTATAAAGAGACGTGACATTCCTTTTTATGGATAAATCCTAAAAGAGAGGAGGCAGTTCTCCTCTTCTTTTAGGATTAAAAAGAGAATGTAAGAAAATTTAATTGTAACCTTCAGTTTGTGTTAATTCACTGTCGTTTGCAATCATACCTTCCGATATAGAATAATATATTTTATAAGCTTCACTCTCTTTTAGGGAAGTTACTTCTTTGAATACAATGCCGTCACCTGCACGTACTAAATCCCACCAGCGTTTTCCTTCCCCTACAAATTCTTTTAATCTCTCATCGAGTATAGCTTTTTGATTATCTGCTTGCGACCCTTTGGTGAATTTATATTGAACGAAATTATCACCGTATGCTCTTTCTCTAACGGCATTAATTTCTGCGCTTGGGTCTTCATTTAAATTGTTTTTTGCCTCAGCTAACATTAAAAGAACATCTGCGTAGCGATATAAAGGTATATTATTAAAGTCTTTACGTTGTCCATCGTCATAAATAGTTCCTAAGAATTTATTTAAAACAGATGTTCTGTATGAAGGGTCTTCGGGAGTGAAAGGAGTATGCCCTTTGTTATCATTATATAATCGAATAAAAGTATTTTTTCGGTTATCATTTTTATCGTCCAGTAAGGATAATATTTTGTCAGTTGGCCCAAAACGACTTGCGCCACCGGTTATAACAGAAGAACCATCTCCTAACAAAGATTTGTCTTTGGCTGATATTCCGTTTTCATCAAATAATCCGTTAAAGTCTACAATACGTCCGGTAAACATACTGTAAAAATTTCCGGCTTGATCTTGTTGATAGTCAAAAGCAAAAATAAATTCTTTGTTATTTTCATTTTTTTCGCCCCATAGATTTTCATAGTCTACCAATTCAAAACCACTTATGCTCTGTAATGCGTTTTTTGCTTCTTGAAAATCAGCTTGTCCGCCTCCAAGTACTTTCCCTGACCAAAGATATACATCTCCTTTTAGAGCGAGAGTCGCGGCTTTTGACCAGTAAATGTTTTTATTAAGCCATAAAGAGTTATCTTCGCCGAACAACTCTAATGATTTTGCTATATCGGCTTTAACTTGTTGCATTACTTCAGCTTTAGGTGAACGTGGCTTCTTTAGTTTTTCCACATTCGTATCAATTAATGGCTCGGTGGTAATAGGTACGTCTCCCCAAGCTCTGAGCATGGTATAATAAATGTGGGCGCGTATTCCATATATTTGCGCAAGTAAATGATTTTTTTCATTTTCATTTTTGAATGTTATTTTAGAAGCATTTGTAATGAAATCATTTACATTGTGCAATAATCCGTAGAGATTGCCCCAGTTATTGAAATAAACTTTTGTTTTTGAAATATCATTGTTGATCAATTCTATGTCATTAGGAGTTTCTGTTGTTAATCCACCCCAAATATCCGATCTGACTTCTCCCATCGACCAAAATGTTCTGGCATAAGTTCTATATTTGGCATATATACCAATGTGTGCCGCTCTCGCAGCCTCTTCCGTATCCCAAAATCCATTGTAAGTAAGATCACTTTCCGGATTTATGTCTGAAAAATCGCAGGCACTTAAAAGTAGGACAAGCGAAACTATTGTTAGAATATATTTTTTCATATTTCTTATTCTTTTATTTGTTTAAAAAGTAATATTTAATCCCATTGTATAAGAAGTAGGTAAAGGATAACTTCCTGTATCGTTACCACCTGCTTCAGGAAGAGCTCCGGTATATTTGGTAAAATAAGCTAAGTTAGCTGCTGTAAAATATAAGCGTATATTTTTAACGTGATTGTTGAATAATTGTTTACCATTTAAATTGTAGCTTAGTGTAATTTCTCGTAAAGCGAAATAATTTCCTTTTTCAATATAGCGAGAACTTCCGTTTGTAACATCTCCTTGATCCCATCCGGCAGCTAAGTGATTCTTTTGGCGATCTACTAAATCAAAACGAGGAATATCGGAATTCGGATTTTCTTTAGTCCAAGAATCTCTGATTTCAAGAGGACCGTTTTGATTTCCTTGAGTTTGAGCGATTCCTTTCACACGGCGACCATTGATGATATAATGTCCGATAGCATAATCTCCTTTTATGAACAAATCAAAATTTTTGTACGATAAACTTGACATAATACCTCCTGAAAAGCTGGGGGTTGTTCTTCCAATGACAACACGGTCTCTGTAATCAATAACGTTATCGCCATTGATGTCTTTCCAACGAGTATCTCCTAAGAATCTTTTATTCTTGTTGTAGGCAAATTCGACTACTCTGTTAGCATCTGCGTCAATTTCTGCTTGAGTCTTGTATACTCCATCGGATACATAAGCAGTAATGAGATCATTACCTACGCGTTCGCCTTCTTGTAATCCTCCAACGTATATTGTTTTTCCACTTTTTGGATCATAAATTTCCGTACCTCCCTGACGATTCTTGTCTATGCCATTTTTCGGAAGCGACTTAGCATAGTTTCTAACTCTAAAGAATGTAGTACCTAAATTCCATTTGAAATCTTTTGTATCGATGATGTCGGCATTTAGTTCTATTTCTAAACCTCGGTTTTGTAACGTTCCGTTATTGGTCTGAATAGAAGAAAATCCTGTCCATAGAGGAAGAGTAAGTCCCGATAATTTATCTTTTACATCACGAATGTAGTAGTCTGCCATAAGGTTTACTCTGTTATTGAATAATCCTAAGTCCAAACCAAAGTTTAGTGTTGTGGAACGTTCCCATCTTAAATCCATGGTTGGTAAATTAGTATTTAGATAACCTGTTTGTGAATCATAAATGGCAGATGTTTTGTAGAGACCATATACACCAAAGTTGCTTAATACTTCAATGTTACCATTAACACCATAGCTGATTCTTGGTTTTAATTTACTTATAACATGGCTGACTTTGGATGTTTTGAAGAAATTTTCGTTATGAACATTCCATCCGAAAGATACACCGGGGAAGAATCCAAATTTCTTGTTTGCTAAGCGGGAAGTTCCATCGTAACGGAAAGTTAGTCCTACTAAGTATTTCATATCATAATCATAGTTAGCTTGACCAAACAGAGAAGCTATGGCGTATTGCGTATGATAAGAATAAGGAATACCTTCTGCTTCAGAGCCTACATTCATTGTATGAATTAAGTCGGTAGGAGAGTATCGCGTACTCGCTTTCATATTGAAGTTTTGTTCTTTAAAATACTCAGCTCCTAATAATGCGCTGACATTATGTTTGTCAATTTGCTTTTGATAGTTTAAAAGCGCAGTTATCTGGTTTCTCATCAAACGCTTATGCTGTGCGCTTGCTTTTCTGCTTGTATTCAGTTTTCCCGAGCTTAGATATGCTTTATTAAAAGATTCATTTGAATTATTTATAGTGAAATGGCTACCTCTTAGAGAGAGTTTAAAATCTTTGAGGAAAGTATAATCGAATTGAACAGAGGCTGTTAATCGCTGTTCCAAATTGCTTGCGGGAAATTTATCCCGATAATATAATGGATTACCGAAACCTAAATAGGTACCCGGGTGTAATTCGTCTGATAATGATCCGTCGGGGTTATTGATGTAGATACGAGATGTTGGAGCCATACCTGCAGACCGTTGGAATAAATTGTAAATATTATCGAATGGTACACTTTGTTTTGAATGAGCATAGATAATATTGGAAGAAACTTTAAAAGCGTCTGTTATTCTGTATGATGCGTTCATTGTTCCGGAAACACGTTTAAATCCTGAACCATATACTAATCCTTTATCATCCATGTATCCCAAACTTAAATAATAAGTACCTTTGTCGTTCCCACCATCAAAGGATAGCGTGTAGTCTTGTGTATGGCTTGATTGATAGAACAGATTTGTCATATCGTTTTCTTGGAAAATAAGGTCTTTTCCTGTAACCGGATCTTTAATGGTTTGCCATCCTTCATGTTTTAGTAAATATTCGTTCTCTTTAGTTAAGAACATAGTTGTGTAAATAGAATTCAACGGGTTGTTACCGGTAGCGGCAGCATTCACTCCATTGAGGAAAGCTAACCATGAATTTGGGTTGTCTTCTACCATTTGGGAGTTGGCAACACCCATACGATTAAATTTCACATAATCGGCAGCGCCTAAATATTGCATAGGATCTTTTTTGCGTTTATTAGTCGTATATTTTGCTTTGAAATTGATGTTTGAATGTCCTACTTTACCTTTTTTAGTCGTAATAATTACTACTCCGTTAGCTGCACGAGCTCCATAGATTGCAGTTGATGCAGCATCTTTCAAAACTTCCATGATTCGATATCGTCCGAGTTGAGCGCATAGAATGATCCCGGAACGCCATCAATAAGAATAAGAGGGGATCCGGCTCCATCCCAACTTGTACCACCACGAAGTTGCAGCCGCGGCGTACTGCCCGGCTGACCCGTTGTTTGGGTAACTTTCAATCCGGGTATTGTTCCCTGTAAAGCGGTTGCCGCATTGGAACGGGATGCACTTTCTAATACTTTTGTATCAAGTTTGGATACAGAGGTAGTCATTTGTGATCGATTAAGAGTAGAATAACCTACAACCACCACTTCGTCCAACATTTCGGCATCATCTTTTAATATCACGTTAATGGTTTTTTGACCATTTACAGGTATTGTTTGAGATTTCATTCCCACATAACTGATTTCAATAGTCGCGTCCGAGGGAACATTGGCAAGGGTGTAATTTCCATCAATATCGGTTACTGTTCCGTTCGTACTACCTTGTATTAAAACGGTAACTCCGATAAGTGGTTCGTTTTTAGAGTCTGTGACAGTTCCTTTTACGGTACTGTTCTGAGCAAAGAGGGAAGTGGATATAAATAAAAATAAAATAGCTAAGAATCCACTTCCAAAATGATTACGTTTACGCGTTTTTTTCATATTCATTGTTCTTTAATTATATAATAAAATTTTCTTTTTTAAACTTACTAATAGGTCATTTTTTGTTTCTAATTCAATTTCATTATTTGCCAAATCCTTTTCGGGTTTTCCGATGATGTTTTTTGTGGCTTTTACCAATTCAATCAACTTGCTATATGGTTTCCTCAAAGGCTTAGAATTTTCATAAACAAAAGTTATAAAATGTACCGAAAGCATTTATTTTAACATTATAAGGATCTCCCATATTATATTTTAATGTGTTGTCTTTTTAGATTTTTTATATTATGTCGCTGCAAAATTAAACTATTTTTTCTGATTTGCAATGAAAAAAGTGAGAAATATGCAATAAATATTCCTTTTTCGTTACATCGTTGAGACGACTAACAGGTGTAATATCGGTAATAATATTTGAAAGATTTCTTCTTTGTCGTCGGAAAGTTAAGTCTTCTCCGAGGTATCTGTTTTTTAAAGCTCTAACCTCTCGATTCTATTCTGTGTGGCAGCGTTTACGTCTGTTGCCTTTTACATATACTAACCTTATGAAATTTGTATTTTTAATCGTTTTCTTTCTAACAAGATATTTCCACTTTCCAATACAAATAAATAATATGTATTTAATGAATTTAAAGTGACATAAATAAGTATCAAAAAAGTGATACGTATAAACTGTCCGACTCATACATATCTCTTTTTATCTTCTTACATACAACTCGGTAGTTGCATGCTGATTAAATTCGTCGGACTCACGTTATTTTAGAAAATTCTTTGGATATTGTTATGCTTTTTGCGAGAAAATATTAATTTTGTTGGCAGCGACATAATGTTTATCTGTTAATATTTGCATTCTATTTAGATTTAACTATGAACCCTGTATAACAAGTGATGTTATTATAATAGCAGCAAAGAGAGTTTTTGAACATAAGAGGGACATGTTCTTGCGTTTTAATTTTAGCGTCCCTTTATTATTAACCCAAATAATCTAATTAAATGAAATGAAAAATCGAAGAAAGAATTTACTTAGAGTATGTATTGGATTAATGCTCTTTTGTGGTTTACCGCAGAATCAAGCATTATATGCATTGAATTCTTTGCCGTTGACGGAGGTTAATATTCCTCAGCAACAAAGATACGTAACCGGTACAGTGAAGGATGCGTTGGGTGAGCCTATAATCGGTGCCAATGTTTTAGAGAAAGGTACTACGAATGGTACGGTAACCGATACGAATGGAGACTTTTCTATTACTATAAAGAAGTCGACAGTTACGTTGGTTATTTCGTATATTGGGTATGTAACGAAAGAAGTGCAAGCAAAAGAGGGAGAGCTTATATCTGTAATCCTTAATGATGACACGGAAGCACTGGATGAAGTGGTTGTAACAGCATTGGGAATCTCTCGTTCTGAGAAAGCTTTGGGATATTCCACGCAGAAATTTAAAGGAGAGAATCTTGATAAGGTAAAAGGCGCGAATATCGCAACGAGTTTAACAGGACGTATTTCCGGTTTGCGTATTTATAACTCTTCGGAGTTTAATAATGCGCCAACTATCCGATTACGTGGTGCAAATCCGCTTGTCGTCGTCGATGGTATTCCGACTAATCAGGCCTTTAGCGATTTTAACCAAGATGTGATAGAAGAGATTACGGTATTAAAAGGTGCTACTGCTTCTGCTCTTTATGGATCGCGTGGTGGTGACGGGGCAATAATGATTACGACAAAGAAAGGAGGAAATAAAGGTTTTACCATCGAGGTAAATACAAGTAACATGATTAATGCTGGACAGCTTAAAATCCCTAAGGTACAAACGTCATACAGTGCCGGATCAGGGGGCGTATTCGATAACATCGATTATGTTTGGGGTGATAAGTTGGATATAGGACGCATATACAGGCAATGGGATCCTATTAATAAAGAATACCGTGATATGGAACTTACTTCGCGGGGAAAGAATAATTTTAAAGATTTTCTTGAATTCAGTATGATTAGCAACACAACAGTGAGCGTTTCTACTTCAGGGAAAAATGGAACTATTCGGACATCTTTATCCTATTTGTATGATAAAAACCAGTATCCTAATACAAAGAAAAATAAATTCTGGTATAATATTGGAGGAGAATTAAAGTTGGGAGAAAAAGCCAATATAGAAGGAAGTCTTAATTACACGCAGGAGTCTGCTCCTAATACTGCCGGTTATGGCTATGGAACAGGATATATGTATAATATATTGATTTGGACAGGTCCGGAGTACCGACTAAAAGACTATAAGGATTATTGGCTTATTCCAAATGAAAAACAGAATTGGCATTATACAGATTGGTACGATAATCCTTATTTCGAGGCACATGAGAAGATAAGGGCAATCAATAATTTCTCTGTTAATGGCTCTTTGTCATTTAAGTATCAGATTATTCCCGGCTTAAGATTACAATTGCGTGCGGGAGGAGTCGCGTATTCTAACGAGACTAAGAGACGGGCTTCAGTTGGTACAATCTCTAAAAATCGCGGAGGATGGCGAGACGGAGCTTTAGGCTATTATCAGGAGTCAAAAGGAACTGCTCTTACGCTTAATTATGATTTATTTCTTATGTATAATAAGAAAATAAAAGATTTCAGTATAGATGGATTGGTTGGAGGGTCTATATATTACACTAAATCAAGCTCTTTGACGGCAGCGACTAAGAACGGTTTATTGGTTCCCGGATTTTATTCTATTGCGGCTTCTGTAGAAAGTCCGACAGTTTCCAGTGAAGCTAAGAAAAAGAAAGTGAACAGCTTATTTGGTACTTTAACATTAGGTTATAGAGATACATATTATTTGGAGGCTACAGGACGAAACGACTGGTCTTCGACATTGCCCCCGGATGAGAAATCTTACTTTTATCCATCGGTTGGTGTCAGCATCATCGGGTCAGAAATAGTTCGTATGCCCGAATGGATGCCTTTCTGGAAAATAAGAGGTTCTTGGACTGTTTCTAAAAAAGACTTGGATATATATGATTTGAATCAGTCGTACTCCATTACGCAAAGTGTTTGGGACGGGTTGAATATGGCAACTTATCCGAATACTTTACGAGGAAATGTAAAGCCGATAACGAATCGAACATGGGAAATAGGTACAAATATACATTTCTTGAAGAATAACAGGATAAGATTAGATATTAGCTATTTCAACAAGCTTACGTATAATAATACCAGAAGACAAACCATATCGTCGGCATCAGGTTTTAATTCCCGATTGATGAACATTAAAGAAGAATATGTCAGGAGGGGTATTGAGTTTACTATAGACGCATTGGCAGTACAACTGAAAAATTTTAGTTGGAATGTTTCGTTAAACGTATCGAACAGCAAACAATATTTTGCGAAGATCGATGAGGAATACAGTGCTGACGATTTATGGACAAAAGTAGGTAAGCGTACGGATTATTATTCTTATAGAGGATATGAAAAAGATTCAAAGGGTAATTATATTATCGGGAGTAACGGTTTAATGTTGAGAAGCCAATACAATTCTTTAGTCGGTTATACGGATCCTGATATAGAATATGGAGTTGCGAATATTTTTAAATATAAAGATTTCACTTTGACGCTTAATTTTGATGGGCGTATAGGTGGAAAGTCGTGGGCTAATACAGAATTTTATATGTATGAGACAGGAGCACATCCGGATACTGATAATCAATATCGTTATGACGAAGTGGTTAATAAAAAGAAGACTTATGTGGCAGAAGGCGTAAAAGTTGTATCAGGAGATGTGAAATACGACCAATATGGTCGGATTACTTCCGATACACGTGTTTTTGCGCCCAATGATATGGTTGTCTCGTACGAAGATTTTATAAGAGGAAGTAGAAACAATCCGGATAAATTGGTACAAGATAAAACATTCTTAAAACTTCGAGAAATGTCTATAGGTTATAATATTCCGACAAAGTTAGTGAAGAAATTAGGAATGTCGAGTTGTTATGCCGGTTTGATTGGGCAGAATTTGTTTGTGCTTACGAAAGAGTTCAGGTTCTCTGATCCTGATGGCTTTGAAGGGGTAGAGGATGAAAACTTGTCTTCTCCATCAATAAGATATGTAGGACTTAATCTGAAGGTTGAATTTTAATATGATATGACACATGAAAAAGATATATTGTTTATTACTGATTTGTTTTTCCTCTTTCCTATTGATAGGGTGTGACGATTTTGAGGAAGTTAATACAAATCCTAATACCACACCGGAGGTTACCTCTGCTATGTTGGCGACGAAATTGATAAACGAGCTTGTAACTACGGATAATGAGAATGGTAAAGGCTTTATTTTTGAAGATTTGCTATCTAAATATATCTCATGGACAGAAGCTCAAGATATAGATAAGGCATTCAATTTATTAAGCAGACCGAGCTATAGCACCTTAGCCAATTTAAGGAATGCAGTTAAGATGATAGATATGGCTACTACTGATCAATTGAAGAATTCTTATACGGCTTTGTCCCATTTTATCAGAGCGTATGTTTTCTTTAATCTTACGATAAAAGTGGGAGACATGCCTTATAGTGAAGCTATCGAAGGGGAAGAAGGAAATTATTTCCCTAAATATGATACTCAGAAAGATATTTTTCTCGGATTACTAAATGAGTTGGATGAGGCGGATAGATTATTTGCTCAAGGAG
The DNA here is from genome assembly GCF_021295095.1 of Phocaeicola oris. Classification (GTDB taxonomy): domain Bacteria; phylum Bacteroidota; class Bacteroidia; order Bacteroidales; family Bacteroidaceae; genus Phocaeicola; species Phocaeicola oris. The sequence goes on along the minus strand of NZ_JAJLQX010000023.1, from coordinate 6,150 downwards.
TGACATTCGCAGGCGATTATATTTATAATGGTGATGTTAGTAAATGGCGTAAGGCTGTCAATGTATTACAATTAAAATTATTGATTAATTTGTATAGGAAAACAGACGATTTGGATTTGAAAGTTAAAGAGCGTTTTAATACGATAATTAATGAACGTCCGATATTTGAGTCGATCGATGATAACTTCCAAGTTGTATATTCGAATAAGAGCGGTCAGAAATATCCGTATTATAAAGAGATTAACAGCTTTACAAATTATGATCGTGTAACAAGTATTGTCGTAGATAAGCTAAAAGAGTTAGGTGATTATCGTTTATTCTATTATGCTAAGCCGACACCTAATGCTATTGCGAACAAGGTTGATGTATCGTCATGGGATGCGTATGGAGGTGTTGACCCGATGTTACCTGAATCAGATATATTGAAATATGTTAGTAAAGGAAATGTATCGCCGTTGAACGATCGCTATAAGGAAATTCCGGAAGGTGAACCGGTCTTCTTCTTGAGTTATCAGGAGATGAATTATATCTTGGCGGAAGCGGCAGCAAGAGGTTTTATTCCAAAGAGTGCCAAAGATTACTATGAAGAAGGTATTCGTTCGTCCATGCAGTTTGTCTCCGAGAATACGCCTGATGATGCAGTTTATCATCATAACAGAAAAATGACAAAAGAATATGTTGCAGAATATCTGAAAGGTGAAAAGGTTTCTTTTGCCGATAATTTGGATGACCAAATCCGACAAATTATATGGCAGAAGTATTTGTTGACTTTCTTGCAGACTCCTTATAATGGCTTTTATGAGTATCGGCGAACCGGAGTGCCTGAATTTGTTATAAATCCTCAATCGAATCGAAATATTCCTTCCGACAAAATGCCGTTGAGATGGATGTATCCCATAGATGAGCTGAACTATAATATGGAAAATGTGACAAAGGCGATAAAAGAGCAATATAATGGCTCTGATGATTATATGGGAGTTATGTGGATTCTGAAATAGGGAAGAAGTAGTAAAGAAAACAGCTTGGATGTAAAATTGAAATTGTGATATTAGAATTGTTCTTAGTGGAATGCTCTGCCAAGAACAATTCTATTTTTATTTTGCTTTATTTGTAGGTGCCATTTCACGAGAAGAATATTTGGTTAAATTTTAAGAGGTTCGCTCTTTTTTATTTATTTCTTATTAATTTAGTCGTCGAATTACGTTGATTGGGTGAGAAAAGAAATTAGAATGGATAGTTTATTATGATAAGGTGTTAGAATACTATGGGAGAATTAAGAATAAAAAGAGTCTATCTTTCTGCTGACGCAAGCGACGGATATAGAATTCTGATAGACCGTCTTTGGCCTCGAGGAATTTCGAAAGAGAAAGCTTTAATTGATGAATGGCGTAAGGAAGTGACACCAACAACAAGCCTTCGTAAATGGTTCGGGCATAAGGAGGAAAACTATGCGGAATTTGCTCAAAAATATCGTGCTGAGTTGGATGGTAATCAGGATGCATTGCAATTTATTGCGCATTGCCGGCAACTTTTGAAACAGGGTAATGTGACTTTATTATATGGCGCGAAGAGTGAGACTTGTAATCATGCGCTTATTCTCCGAGATTGGATCCTGAATAAATAAAAGCTGTAAGAGAAGCTCTCCTACAGCTTTTTATCGTCAGTAACCTTTAATACTCAAATCAATATGTTTGAATAGATAGGGTCAAACGTTTGAATTGCTTAAGCGATCTATTTAATCTGTCTAAATGATGCGTATGAGTTGAACGGTTCATGCGTATGAGTTGCTCAAGTCATCCGCATGAGTTTGTCGGTTCATGCGTATGAGTTTAATCATTCATACGCATGAGATTTAAGATTGATCTTTTTCCCTTATAGTGCTTCTCAATTGTCATTTGCGAATGACATAATTAATCAGCAAGTAACAACCGAATATTTGCAACAGGATTCCCGGAAGTCCGAGACGGATGTCTTGAAGAGCAGCCTCTAAGCTACCGGTGATAGCCCATTCGCCCAAGCCTCCAACGAATTGATATCCCAATATAACGGCGATAAGTAAAGGCAATGTAGCCTTCTGAAAACGTTGAGCTACCAATCCAGCAATCAAAGCCAGAACAACCGATTTGATTAAAATAGCAGGAATCATGGCAGTAGCCGGCATTCCGAAAAGGGCAGAATTGATGAGCGGTGAGAGAACAGCTGTTAATAAACCCACTTTCCAGCCAAATTTATATGCGCCGATGAGGGTGAAGAAATAAATTGGCAGGAAAATCATTCCCCCTTGTGGAATTAAGTGAAAGAGTTGTGGTAATGCGATGTTGCCAAGAATAAAGGCGGCTGCCCATACATACGTTTTTGACTCTGTATAATTCAGGGTGTACAAATTTACTGTTGATGTTGTCATATTTGTTAATGTTTAAATTGATTCATTTCTGCAAAATGTTTACGAAGCAATCGGACTACTTCCTCAGCCGTATCTGCTTTACCTACTATCTGTTCCAAAGGGCAACGGGTATCACCTTCCGGAATAATAATCCGGTCGACCAGTTTCCCATACGAATAAGGTATATCTGCCTTCTCCAATAAAGGAACAGCCTTTCGGGAAAGTATGTCGGCATATACTTCCTTAACCTTTCCTTCAACAATCATTCCGGCAGCAGCCTTGCCTATCACTTTATCCGCAAGCTCCGATCCGTTTAATAATTGCGGAGTGTTATTAAGTAAGTCTTCTAAGTCGCGCACTCCTTTTTTATGAAAGAAGTATAATTCCCCATCTCTATTCACTACCAATGAGCAGTGATGCTGATGTAATGCCTCAATCGTTTCATGTCTCATAACTTAATTACTAATGTTGTTCAGTGCCATCATTAATTGTTATAATTATAAACAGGTGGTATTGAAGTAGATAAATAAACGTTTCATAAAGCACTAAGTTATTCGCAAATGTACGAAAATTAAAATTTATGGTTAATAAAAATGACAAATATAATTTCCGTTTTTTATTTTTTTATGTATTGCTCAAACTAAGTTGAATGTAATATCGTCTGCTCTTTCTTGTCTTTCTGCTTGTCGAAAGGAGAAGAGTTCGTCGAAGATTAATGTTATGATAGGACTTCTGTTACTTATAACGTTCTTTTGTAATGGCTTGACAGGCTATTGATTAGTTGGGCTGTTATTGATACATTGTTTTGCGACATGATTCCTGCCAAACTGTCAGAATGAGTTTTTTTTCTCATAATGGGGAATGTGGCACAACGTTTGTTCTTTTACAGGCGTGCCGTTGGAGCATAAAATAAATAATTAGATAATTAAATAAAAATATACGATTATGGGAAAGATTATAGGAATTGACTTAGGAACTACAAACTCATGTGTAGCTGTATTTGAAGGTAATGAGCCTACGGTAATTGCCAATAGTGAAGGAAAGCGTACAACTCCTTCTATTGTTGCGTTTGTAGATGGTGGCGAACGTAAGGTAGGCGATCCTGCAAAGCGTCAGGCAATCACGAATCCTCAGAGAACTGTATTCTCAATTAAACGTTTTATGGGTGAAAATTGGGATCAGGTTCAGAAGGAAATCGCACGTGTTCCATATAAAGTAGAGAATCAAAACGGTATGCCGCGAGTAAACATCGATGGACGTCTTTATACTCCACAGGAGATATCTGCCATGGTTCTTCAGAAGATGAAGAAGACTGCCGAGGATTATTTGGGTCAAGAGGTTACAGATGCTGTTATCACTGTACCGGCATACTTCTCCGATTCGCAACGTCAGGCAACAAAGGAAGCCGGTCAGATTGCGGGTTTGAATGTTAAACGTATTGTTAACGAGCCTACTGCTGCTGCTTTGGCTTATGGTCTGGACAAGAAGAATAAAGATATGAAGATTGCTGTATTCGACCTTGGTGGCGGTACTTTCGATATTTCTATTCTTGATTTTGGCGGTGGCGTTTTCGAAGTTCTTTCTACCAACGGTGATACTCACTTGGGTGGTGATGATTTCGATCAGAAGATTATCGATTGGCTGGTTCAGGAGTTCAGAAATGACGAAGGTGCTGACTTGACTACCGATCCGATGGCAATGCAACGTTTAAAGGAAGCTGCAGAGAAAGCCAAGATAGAATTGTCTTCTTCTACATCTACCGAGATAAATTTGCCATATATTATGCCGGTTAACGGAACTCCCAAACACTTGGTTAAGACATTGACTCGTGCTAAGTTCGAGAGTTTGTGTCACGATTTGATTCAGGCTTGTCTTGAACCATGTAAGAAAGCTATTTCCGATGCCCACTTGTCTGTTGGTGATATTGATGAGGTTATTCTTGTAGGTGGCTCATCCCGTATACCTGCTGTTCAGCAATTGGTTCAAGATTTCTTTGGAAAAGCTCCTTCAAAAGGGGTTAATCCAGATGAGGTTGTTGCCGTTGGCGCATCTATTCAAGGTGCCGTTCTGACAGATGAGATTAAAGGTGTTGTATTATTGGATGTCACTCCGTTGTCAATGGGTATCGAAACCATGGGTGGTGTAATGACCAAGTTGATTGATGCCAACACAACTATTCCTTGTAAGAAGAGTGAAGTCTTCTCTACAGCTACAGATAATCAGACAGAAGTTACTATTCATGTATTGCAGGGTGAGCGTCCGATGGCAACTCAGAATAAGAGTATCGGTCAGTTTAACTTAACAGGTATTGCTCCGGCTCGTCGTGGTGTTCCACAGATTGAGGTTACCTTTGATATTGATGCAAATGGTATTTTGAAAGTATCTGCTAAAGATAAAGCAACAGGTAAGGAACAGGCTATTCGTATCGAAGCGTCTTCAGGTTTGAGCAAGGATGAAATTGAGAGAATGAAAGCAGAAGCTCAGGCTAACGCAGATGCTGATAAGAAAGAGCGTGAGAAAGTTGATAAGCTGAATCAGGCAGATTCAATGATATTCACAACAGAAAATCAATTGAAAGATCTTGGCGATAAGATTCCAGTCGATAAAAAACCGGCCATTGAAGCAGCTTTACAGAAATTGAAAGATGCCCACAAGTCTCAAGATTTAGCCGCTATTGATACTGCAATAAATGAATTGAATGCTGCATGGCAAGCTGCAAGTGCTCAGATGTATTCTCAGGCAGGTCCTCAGAGTGCACAGAGTGGTCAGCAGGATGCCGGTCAACAACAGACTAATACAAATCAGGCTGGTTCAACTAATAATACTAATGGTGAAAATATCCAAGATGCTGATTTTGAGGAAGTGAAATAAGGACGGATAAATATCTGATAAGATTTAATAAGAAAAGGGGTGTAAATCGCTGATTTTCACCCCTTATTCGTTTTGTTAATGTTTGTTTTCGTACTTATTGCTTATCGATTTTTGGCTTATATTTGCAACGTAATTGCGACACGTACTTAATTGACGACAACACCTCACTTATAGTTATGTATTGTTACTTAATGTACTTATGATTACTTAAAAGGAGATAAGAAAATGTCAAAGGCAAAATTTGAAATCAAGCGTAAATGTGAAATCTGTGGTAAGATATTTATGGCGGCGACCTTGGAATCAAGATATTGCAGTCGTCGATGCACTAACATTGCTTACAAACGGAGAAAAGTCGAGAAAGCGGAACAGGAACGTTTGCAGAAGATTGCGGAAAGTGTACCTGATGCACGTGATTACATTACAGTCCCAGAAGCTGTTGCCATGTTCAATGTCAGCAGAGGAACCATCTATCGACTTATTCGTGAAGGCAGTATTGCTGCAATCAATGTTGGACAAAGATTGACAAGAATCAGTAAATCCACTTGTATTGCACTTTTCTCTTCCAGAAACTTCACTCCGCCAAAAGTTGATTTAGGAGATGGAATCTATAACATGAATCCCGACCATTGCTATACCATCGGAGAAATTTCCAAGAAATTCGATATAGATGACAGTACGGTGTGGGCACATATCCGCAAGTACTCTATCCCTACTCGCCAGATAGGCAATTATGTGTATGCACCTAAATCAGAAATTGATAAACTATACAGCATCCTAAGTTAATATGCAAATAAAATAATGAAAAAATGAAGAAAAATAATTCACATGTAGCCTTAGATGCTCATAATGAGCATCTAAAATGGACTTCCATACCCAGTGCCAGTTCTATATGTATG
>NZ_JAJLQX010000022.1 GCF_021295095.1 Phocaeicola oris | reverse complement strand
CCACCTCTTCCCATTCCGAACAGAGAAGTTAAGCCCCGTCACGCCGATGGTACTGCGTCAGAGTGGGAGAGTAGGCAGCTGCCTTCTTGAGGAGTCTTCCTTGAACAGGAAAGACTCCTCTTTTTTTTATAATTAACTCTTGAAAACTTTATCAAGTCATTTGATTTATGTAATTTTGCATTTGATTTAAAAAGGTTTAAATGACAAATGATTTAATGAAGCCAGATTATATCTTTGAAACAGCATGGGAAGTCTGTAATAAGGTTGGTGGCGTGTATACAGTCTTATCTACTCGTGCAAAAACATTGCAAAGCTTTTTGAAAGATAAGATATTTTTTTTAGGGCCTGACATTTGGCAGCATAAGGATAACCCTAACTTTATTGAAGACACGGATTTATTTGTCGCATGGAGGAATCATGCAACAGATGTTGATGGATTAAATATTCGAATCGGACGATGGAATGTTCCGGGGAAACCTATTGCTATACTTGTTGATTCTCATTCTATTTTTTCTCAAAAAGACAATTTATATGGAATGATGTGGGAAAAATTTCACGTTGATTCCTTACATGCATACGGTGATTATGATGAATGCTGTATGTTTGCTGTTTGTGCGGCAAAAGTTGCAGAGAGTTTCTATCATTTTAATAATTTGTCAAAATCGAATGTAATCTTTCATGCGAATGAATGGCAAACTGCTATGGCAGCTCTTTATATTCAAAATCGGGTTCCTGAGATAGCTACAGTTTTTACTACGCATGCTACAACTATAGGGCGTTCTATAGCTTTCAATAATAAGGATTTATATAAGTATATGGATCGATATGATGGTGATCAGATGGCCGGCGAATTGAATGTTCAGGCTAAGCATTCGGTAGAGAAACGGGCTGCTCAGTGTGTAGATTGCTTTACTACGGTGAGTGATATTACAGCAGCAGAATGTAGTCAATTGCTTGATAAATCTGTTGATGAAGTTCTGATGAATGGTTTTGATAATAGTTTTGTTCCGGATACTAAAGATTTTGCGTCAAAGAGGAAGATTGCTCGTAAAACTATACTGAATGTGGCGAATAAACTGATGGGTGCGAATATGGATGATAATACATTGATTTATGCTATCAGCGGACGTTATGAATTCCGGAATAAAGGCATTGATGTCTTTTTGGAAGCATTAAATCAATTGACTTCGGATTCGAACTTGAAGAAGAATGTATTAGGCTTGATAACTGTTCCTGCATGGGTAGGCAATGTTCGCGGGGATTTAAAGGAACGTTTGAATGAGAATAAATCTTATAATACTCCATTGGAATATCCTTATATCACTCATTGGTTGAATAATGCGGATAGTGATCAGATTTCATCTATGCTGAATAAATATGGAATGTCGAATGGAAATTCTTCAAAAGTGAAAATCATGTTTGTTCCTTGTTATTTAGATGGGAACGATGGCATCATTAATATACCTTACTATGATGTTGTTATAGGAAATGACTTGACAGCTTATCCGTCTTATTATGAACCTTGGGGATATACACCGCTTGAGAGTATCGCGTTCCATGTTCCAACTATTACTACCGATCTTTCCGGATTTGGACGTTGGGTGAATAAAGAATTGGGTAAAGAAGGAGAGCTTACTGACGGTGTGAAGGTCATTCATCGTACGGATGATAATTTTAATAATGTTGTCGGTCAGATAGAAAAAGTAATGGTTGAATTCTCAAACTTGACTGATAAAGAAATTGAACAAGTTCGGAGAAATGCTTATGTTTTATCGAAAAGAGCGCTTTGGAATAACTTTATTCAATATTATTATAAGGCTTATGACATTGCATTTCGTAATGCTCGAAAGCGATTAATGGATAAAAAATCGAATTTGAAATTATTATATTGTTACAAATATGAAAATCAAAATTAGTAATGCAAATGCTCCTGCTTGGCAGCCGATGGTTGTGAAGTCTCATATACCTGAGAAGCTTAAAAAACTGGAGGAGATGTCTCGCAATATTTGGTGGGCTTGGAATTATGAAGCTACTGAGTTGTTCAAAGATCTTGATCCTGAGCTTTGGAAAGAGTCTGATCGTAATCCTGTTGTCTTATTGGAACGTCTGAGTTATGAGAAACTGCAGAACTTGGCCAATGATAAGGCTATTTTGAAACGCATGAATGATGTTTATGTAAAGTTTAGAGCATACATGGATGTGAAGCCTAACACGAATCGTCCTTCGGTAGCTTACTTCTGTATGGAATATGGATTGACAAATGTATTGAAAATATATTCCGGAGGATTGGGAATACTTGCCGGTGATTATATGAAAGAAGCTTCGGATAGTAATGTTGATATGTGTGGTATAGGATTCCTTTACAGGTATGGTTACTTTACACAGACTCTTTCTATGGCAGGGCAGCAGGTGGCTAATTATGAAGCTCAGGACTTCGGAAGTTTGCCTATTGAGCGTGTCATGGATGAAAATGGTCAGCCGATGGTTTTGGATGTCCCTTATATGGATTACTTCGTTCATGCCAATATTTGGAAAGTAAATATTGGGCGTGTTTCATTATATTTGATGGATACGGATAACGACTTAAACAGCGAGTACGATCGTCCAATCACTTACCAGCTTTACGGTGGCGACTGGGAAAACCGTTTGAAGCAGGAAATCCTTTTGGGTATTGGTGGCGTACTGCTACTCAAGAGGTTAGGTATCAAGAAGGATATTTATCACTGTAATGAGGGGCATGCTGCTCTTTGCAATGTAGAGCGTCTCTGTGAATACGTTGAGGATGGTTTAACATTTGAAGAAGCGATGGAAGTTGTTCGTTCTTCTTCACTTTATACTGTTCATACTCCTGTTCCTGCCGGTCACGATTACTTTGATGAAGGTCTATTTGGTAAGTATATGGGAGGTTATCCTCGGCGTATGGGTATTGGATGGCAAGATTTGATGGATCTTGGTCGTACTAATCCGGGTGATTCTAACGAACGATTCTGTATGTCTACATTTGCTTGCAATACATGTCAGGAGGTTAATGGCGTTAGCTGGCTGCATGGAAAGGTGAGTCAGAAAATGTTTTCAGGTATATGGAAAGGATATTTCCCGGAAGAGAGTCATGTTGGTTATGTAACGAATGGTGTGCACTTTGGAACATGGAGTGCTACAGAATGGAAAAAGCTTTATGAAAAGCACTTTGATCCTTCTTTCTTGACTGATGAATCGAATGAAAAGATTTGGGAAGCTATTTATGAAGTTCCTGATGAGGAGATTTGGAAAACTCGTTGTGTGTTGAAACAGAAATTGGTTGATTATATCCGTAAGCAGTTCAGAGAGAGTTGGTTGAAAAATCAGGGGGATCCGTCGCGTATCGTCTCTTTATTGGATAAGATTAATCCAAATGCTTTGTTAATAGGCTTTGCCCGGCGTTTTGCTACTTATAAGCGTGCGCATTTGTTGTTCACAGATTTAGACCGTCTGGCAAAGATTGTTAATAATCCCGAACATCCTGTTCAGTTTTTATTTGCCGGTAAAGCGCACCCGCACGATGATGCAGGTCAAGGATTAATTAAACAGATTGTTGAGATTTCCCGTCGTCCGGAATTCTTAGGTAAGATTATTTTTCTCGAGAATTATGATATGCGGTTGGCCCGTTGTTTGGTATCCGGTGTTGATATCTGGATGAATACACCTACTCGTCCGTTAGAGGCTTCAGGTACATCAGGCGAAAAAGCGTTAATGAATGGTGTTGTTAATCTTTCTGTACTTGATGGTTGGTGGTATGAAGGCTATCGTGAAGGAGCCGGTTGGGCATTGACCGATAAGCGTACTTATCAAAATCAGGCGCATCAGGATCAATTAGATGCTGCGACTATCTACAGTTTGCTTGAACACGAGATTGTTCCTTTATATTATAACAGGAATGAGAAAGGTTACTCGGAAGGATGGGCAAAGACTATTAAGAATTCTATTGCCCAAGTTGCTCCGCACTATACGATGAAGCGGCAATTGGACGATTATTATGAGAAGTTCTACATAAAAGAGGCAAAACGTAATCATGAACTGGTTGCCAATAATTTTGCGAAGGCAAAAGAATTGGCTGCATGGAAGCTGAAGGTTGCTTCTGTTTGGGATCAGATTCAGGTTGTGTCTATGGAGAAGACAGAATCGCTGGTTAATGGAACAATGATTACAGGAAAGGATTATGAAGCCACTATCATTGTAGATGAGAAAGGTTTGGACGATGCCATCGGTATTGAATTGATAACGACTCATTTGTTACACGATGGAACAGAAAGCTTGTATTCGGTTGAGCCTATGGATGTTGTAAAGCGTGATGGTAACTTATTTACGTTTAAAGGTCAGATTAATATGTCTAATTCAGGCAGCTTTAAGATGGCGTTCCGTATGTTCCCTAAAAATGCAGATTTACCACATCGTCAGGATTTCTGCTACGTTCGTTGGTTTAATTAATTTAAGTAGAACTTTAAATAAAATAAGTAGGAGGGTGAACCATTTAGTTGGTTTACCCTCTTTTTATGGTCTGAATGTTTAGGTTATCAGATGAGTGTCTGTGTTTGCCAAGAAATAAAGTAAAATGATGCTGATGACTTGTTGTTTTGATGCGTATGAGAAAGACAAGTCATCAGCATCATTTTACTTTTTCTTGATTATAAAAATGTTTAGGTAAAAAGAAAGGGCGGTAAACTGCCGCCCTTCACATGAAAAGTATATATTGTTATTGGAATAATTCTCCCAAACGTTTTGTCAATGCATCACCACGCAAATCGCGCTCAACAATAATTCCTTGTTGATCGATAAGTACAGTTGCCGGGATTGCATTTATACCGTAAGCTTTTGCTCCGGCACTTTCCCAATATTTTAAATCCGACATTTGAGGCCAGGTAATACCCAAGTCTTTGATGCCTTTTTTCCAAGCATCGCCATCTTTATCCAATGAAATTCCTACAATGCCGAAGCCTTTAGGCGCAAATTGTTTGTATGCTGCAATCACATTCGGCATCTCCTGTCGGCATGGACCGCACCAGCTTGCCCAGAAATCTACCAGTGTATATTTGTTCTTAGTCACATAAGTAGAAAGACTGATATCGTTTCCGTCAGGATCTTTCATGGATATATCTGTATATTTCTGCCCAACGGCTGTTTTGTTCATCAATGTAACGTGCTCCTGCATTTTCTGAATAGTCGGAGTGTTGGCATATTGAGCAGGAATTTTCTCAAGTAAAGACTTAATTTGATTCAATTCAAAGGCAGAAACGTATCTTTGGAAGATTAAATAGCCTACAGGATTCTCGATATTCTTATTAATAGTCTGATAAACCATATCATAGATAAGGCTATCTTTTTGATTGGTAATATTATCCAACGAGTCGCGTTGAGCATCAGTCAGCGTAGAATCGTTTTTATAATTCATATAAAAATCGTTCAATTCCTTTGACATCGAAGAGAATTTGTCCTTGAATTCCTGATAGATATCGTTGTTGGTTGTTCTGGAAGCTTTACTTTCCTCACCTAAAAAGGCAGTGATATTACCGTTTTCAACAAACAATTCGTCGAAGAAGTGTTTATCGCCTTTTACATAGGTGATATAACGAGATACGGCAGTATCTTGACGGCCGGTGAAAATAAACTTCCCGTTTGTAACGATAGCAGAATCAAGTTTAATTAAGTTTCCGCCATCCAACTGCTGAAGATAGACGGTATCGCCATCGGCAATGCCTTCAGCACTACCATTAATTTTATAGCTTGGAGTGTTGTTGCAAGCAGCGAAAGCAAATGTGCTTAGTACTGCCATAGTGTAAACTAACTTTTTCATTTTACTTTAATTGATTTATAAAAGAAGAGGATACCTGAGACGGTGTCCTCTTTATATCTTACTAATAAGTATAGAATTAAATGATATACTGGTCGGAAATGGATTCGTTGTTCATGACACGACGAATGGTTTCAGCGAACAAGTCGGCAATGGAAAGCTGTTTTACTTTCGGACATTTGGATACATCGAAAGGAATACTGTCTGTGAATACCATTTCTTCGAGTTCAGACTTCATGACACGTTCGCAGGCCGGACCAGACATCACTGCGTGTGAAGCAATAGCACGGACAGACAATGCGCCGGCGTTTTTCATAACGTCGGCAGCCATGGTAATTGTTCCGGCTGTATCAACCATATCATCCATTAAAATAACATTTTTTCCCTTTACATCGCCGATAATCTGAATTGCGGCAACAACATTAGCTTTTTCACGAGTCTTGTTACAGAGTACCAAGGGAACACCTAAATACTTCGAATAAGTGCTTGCACGTTTGGAGCCACCAACGTCGGGTGTCGCGATAACCATATTCTCCAATTTCAACGACTGGATATAGGGCGCAAAGATTGCCGATGCATATAAATGATCAACAGGAATATTGAAGAAACCCTGAATCTGGTCTGCATGTAAGTCCATAGTTATCAAGCGGTCGATACCGGCAACACTCAGTAAATCAGCAACTAATTTTGCTCCGATAGATACGCGTGGTTTATCTTTACGATCTTGGCGAGCCCAGCCAAAGTAAGGGATGACAGCGACGATGCTCTTTGCCGATGCACGTTTAGCGGCATCAATCATGAGCAGCAATTCCATCAGATTGTCTGAATTAGGGAATGTAGATTGAACCAAGAATACATCACATCCGCGGATAGATTCTTCGAAAGAAACAACGAACTCACCATCGGCAAAATGTATGATGTTTAGATTACCAAGTTCACAGCCAAGACTTTTACAAATCTTTTCAGCAAGGTATCTCGATTTAGTACCCGAGAAAACTTTAAAAGGACTTTTTGAATTCATAATATTGCAATAGATATTATCTTAGTTTGAATGTTTTGCAAAGGTAAGACTATTCTTATAATTAGGGAAACGAATGAATGAAATATTTTCGTGAATTTATAAATAGGAAAAGTTCCCCTTTTCAAACATCTGTTTTTGCAAAGTGTTTTTGTAGCATTTATTTCAGTTTTTATCATTACATTTGTAGGTTAAACGAAAGAATATGTCTAATTATTTAGAAGAACTGAACGATAACCAGCGTGAGGCTGTACTTTATAATGACGGCCCCTCACTGGTTGTTGCCGGTGCCGGTTCGGGGAAGACGCGTGTTCTCACCTATAAAATAGCTTATTTACTTGAACAGGGAATGGAGCCGTGGTCTGTTCTGGCATTGACCTTTACTAACAAAGCGGCTCGTGAGATGAAAGCCCGAATAGAAAAGCAGGTGGGAGAACGGGCAAAATATTTGTGGATGGGTACGTTTCATTCTATTTTCTCTCGTATTCTCCGTCGAGAAGCCGAAGTAATTGGCTTTTCATCTAATTTTACCATATATGACGCGGCAGATTCCAAGAGTATGATAAAAACGATTATTAAGGATATGCAGCTTGATGATAAAACATATAAGCCGGGAATTATTCAGAATCGAATATCACTATCTAAGAATTATTTGATTCTCCCTGCCGATTATAGCAAAGATGTGGAAGCCCTGCAGGATGACGCGAATCATAGAATGCCTTTGGTAAGTGAAATTTATCGCCAATATGTAGATCGCTGTAAAAACAGCAATGCCATGGACTTCGATGATTTGTTGGTATATACGTATGTTTTGTTCCGCGACCATGAAGATATCCGGCGTAAATATGCTGATCAGTTTAAATATGTATTAGTTGATGAGTATCAGGATACCAATTATGCCCAGCACTCCATTGTTCTTCAGCTTACGAAGGATAACCAACGAGTTTGTGTAGTTGGCGATGATGCTCAGAGCATTTATTCTTTTCGTGGGGCGAATATTGATAATATCTTGAAATTTACTAAATTATATAAGAATGCGAAGCTTTTTAAATTGGAGCGTAACTACCGTTCTACACAAGAAATTGTAAATGCGGCTAATAGTTTGATAGCTAAGAATACAGACCAGATTAGGAAAGATGTGTATTCAAAGAAGGAGATAGGCGATCCGCTTCAGGTTTTTTCGGCATATAGTGATGTTGAAGAGGGAGCTATTGTGGTGAAACAGATCAATCATTTGCATTGTCGGGAGAATTGTAGTTATAGCGATATCGCCATTCTTTATCGTACGAATGCGCAGAGTCGTATTTTTGAGGAATCACTTCGAAAACAAAACATACCTTATAAAATATATGGCGGACTCTCGTTTTATCAACGTAAAGAGATTAAGGATGTTATATCCTATTTCCGATTAGCGGTGAATCCAAACGATGAGGAAGCATTCAAGCGTATTATTAATTATCCTACTCGTGGTATTGGTGATATTACACTGAATAAAATTTCTGTGGCTGCGTTGGAGAATAATGTGAGTCTTTGGACTATTTTGACCGATTTTGCAAATAACGGATTGGATATTAGTAAGGGAACTCTGAATAAATTGAATGGATTCCGTACGTTGATGGAGGAATTTCAAAAGCAAGCAATGGAAGTAGATGCTTATCAGGTGGGCATGAACATTGTGAAAGAATCCGGTGTTATTAATGATATCTACCAAAGTACAGATCCTGAAGATCTTAGTCGGCAGGAGAATTTGGAAGAGTTAATGAACGGTTTGAAAGATTTCGTTGATGGCAGACAAGAGGAAGGGAATGAGCACGTTTTGCTATCCGATTATTTGGCTGAGATATCTTTGCTCACTGATCAGGATAATGATAAGGATGAGAATGCCGATAAAGTGACATTGATGACCATTCATTCGGCAAAAGGGTTGGAATTTAGAAATGTATTCATTGTTGGATTGGAAGAAAATCTCTTCCCAAGTCCGATGTCACTCAATTCCGAACGTCAGTTGGAGGAAGAGCGTCGGTTGTTTTATGTGGCTATTACACGGGCCGAAGAACATTGTTTCCTTTCGTTTGCAAAGATGCGTTATAAATACGGACAGACAGAGTTTAGTAGTCCGAGCCGGTTTCTACGAGACATAGACAGTCGGTATTTGAATATGTCTCAGGATAGGGAAGAAGGGGTAGATACAGACCATGATGAGGAGCATTCGCGATTATCATTCCGTTCGACTAATTTACACCGTAAGCCTTTATTTGCTCAAACGAATAAACCGACCGCGCCAAACTCAACCGTTTCAAAATCTATTGTAAGTTCTGAAAGACACTTTAAAAAGATGAGTGTGGCAACCTCTGGTTCAACGGTTGGAAATCATGCCCCTGTCGGGCTTGATATTGGACAGGTTATTGAGCATGAACGTTTTGGAATAGGTGATGTAATCAATATAGAAGGTAGTGGTGATCAGTGTAAAGCGACAGTTAAATTTCGTAATGCAGGAACAAAGCAGTTGCTTTTGAAGTTTGCTCGATTTAAAGTGATAGAATAAAGTTATAATATGTTAGATATAAATAAAGTACCATCTCCTTGTTATGTGATGGAGGAGAGGTTGCTCCGTAAGAACCTGAGTTTGATAAAACATGTGGCTGATACAGCAGGTGTAGAGATAATTCTTGCATTTAAAGCATTTGCTATGTGGAAATCGTTCTCTATCTTTCGCGAGTACATTCATCATACTACAGCCAGTTCGAGGTATGAAGCGCGTCTGGCGTTTGAAGAGTTTGGCAGTAAGGCTCATACTTATTCTCCGGCATATACAGAAGAAGACTTTCCTGAAATTATGCGTTGCAGTGGATATATTACATTTAACTCGTTTAGTCAATTCAATCGTTTTTATCCTATGGTAAAAGCGAGTAATGAAAAGATTTCCTGTGGCATTCGGGTTAATCCGGAATATTCGGAGGTGAAGGTGGAATTATATAATCCTTGTGCACCCGGTTCCCGTTTTGGGATTACGTCAGATCTGTTGCCTGACGAATTGCCTGAAGGTATTGAAGGATTTCATTGTCATTGTTTATGTGAGAGCGATGCGTATGAGTTCGGACGTACACTTCAGCACTTTGAAGATCGATTCGGGCACTGGATGAATCAACTGAAATGGGTGAACTTCGGAGGAGGTCATCTCATGACTCGAAAAGGTTATGATGTGAATCACTTAATTAATTTGTTGAAGGAGTTCAAGTCTCGTTATCCTAACTTAAAAGTGATACTTGAGCCGGGGTCGGCCTTTGCATGGCAGGTAGGTCCATTGGTATCTTCTGTAGTAGACATAATTGAAAATCATGGTATTAGGACAGCGATATTAAATGTTAGCTTTACTTGTCACATGCCTGATTGTTTGGAGATGCCATATCAGCCAACAGTACGTGGGGCAGAGACATTGTCGTTTGATGCAGTGAAAAGTGCCAAACAAGAGGACCATATCTATCGGCTGGGGGGTAATAGTTGTTTAAGCGGAGACTATATGGGGAGTTGGAAATTCGATCATGAGTTACGGATAGGAGAACGAATTGTATTGGAGGATATGATTCATTATACAATGGTAAAAACAAATATGTTTAATGGTATACAACATCCGTCAATTGCTATTTGGCATTCTGATGATACGTTGGAAATATATAGAGATTTCCATTATGAGGACTATAAGAATCGGATGTCATAAAATCCTTTTTGTTCTAATGAAAAAATAAATAAAATGTTTGCTTGTTAGGAAAACAAGCACTACCTTTGCAACCGCAATCAAAAATTAAGGAGTTAATAGTTGTTTTGGTTGTCGTTTGCGGAAATAGCTCAGTTGGTAGAGCACGACCTTGCCAAGGTCGGGGTCGCGAGTTCGAGTCTCGTTTTCCGCTCGATTTATTGAATGGAGGAATGGCGGAATTGGTAGACGCGCTACTTTGAGGGGGTAGTGACAGTTTTGTCGTGTGAGTTCGAGTCTCATTTCCTTCACACACCGCGGAAATAGCTCAGTTGGTAGAGCACGACCTTGCCAAGGTCGGGGTCGCGAGTTCGAGTCTCGTTTTCCGCTCAGCAAGCCCAGGTGGCGGAATGGTAGACGCGCACGTTTCAGGTGCGTGTGTCGAGAGGCATGCAGGTTCGAGTCCTGTTCTGGGCACTAAAAAATGACCGCGGAAATAGCTCAGTTGGTAGAGCACGACCTTGCCAAGGTCGGGGTCGCGAGTTCGAGTCTCGTTTTCCGCTCGTAAAAGAGGAGTTTGAGCGTTCAGGCTTCTCTTTCTTTCTTTCTTTTCACAGTTTATTTATGGACATACGAAAAGCTCAAAAGTTGTTTGCCATCCGGAAAAATGTAGGAATGTTTATTGGATTAGGCTTTATACTCACAGCACTTATTTGTTTGCTGGGACTGACTTTCTATCCGCTCGATTTGAAGAATGCTCTTTTTGTTGGTATTCTTATCCTATTAGGTTTGGATAGTATTATTTCTACTGTTCGTCTTCAATTGGGACTTTATGTTCACGAGGCCAACAGATGGACGGTATGGAGTGTGCGCTTTCTGCTGGTTGTATCTGTTTTGGTGTTTTTCCTTATCTTTATTGTCGGCTATATGGTGCTTTTTCTGCACCGTCCTGTTTTTATTTAATTTTTTTATCCTTTGTTAGGAAAGTTGTAATACCTTTCGTATCTTTGTATTTGCAAAGGTTCAATATCCATCGCTTTTGATGGACATGATTAAATGGGAATCAGGTGAAAGACCTGAACAGTTCCCGCTGCTGTAAGTTCCATCTCTCTTGAGATAAGGGTAGCCAATCTTGCCACTGGTGTTAAACTGGGAAGGCGGGCTATCAGGAATAAGTCAGAAGACCTGCCTGTGCGTTTAGGATTGCGGTCTGCGGGTTATGGACTCTTATCTGTCTGACATTTCTTTAAGTCAAGGAAATATCTCGCCGGTGTAATCCTTTTGTATTTGAATACTAATTTAATAGATACAAGTATGAAAAGGATTTTTGGTCTTTTGATGGTTGTAATGACCATTTTTACCGTAACCTCATGTTACGATGACGATGATTTGTGGAATTCCGTAAATGCGCTCGATGGTCGTGTCACTAATTTGGAATCTCAGGTACAAACTGTAAATTCAGGTATTGCTACGATTACTTCTGTTATCTCTAACATCCGTCAGAGTACGATGATTTCCAGCTATACGCAGACTGCTGACGGTTATACGCTGACTTTCTCCGATGGCAAATCTATTTCCCTGAAGAATGGAACAAACGGGAAAGATGCTCCGATAATTGGAGTAAAAGCTGATACGGATGGTGTATATTATTGGACAATCACTACGAATAAAGAAACTACTTTACTCACCGACGCAGAAGGAAATAAATTGGCTGTTTCCGGAGTTACCCCTTTAATGGGAATTGACTCCGAAGGTTATTGGACGGTTGATTTGGGAAAAGGGGTTGCTCGTATCCTCAATGCCAAAGGTAAAGCTGTTAAAGCTACCGGTGAGCCGGGTGATAGTTTCTTTAAATCGGTTGTTGAAAACGAAGATATGGTTGTTCTGACATTGTCCGACGGCTCTGTTATCAATCTTCCCAAAGTTTTTGCTTATGGGCTAACGGTTGTTGATTTTGATGGTGGTTTCAAAGCCGGTGAGACAAAATCATTTGCATACACACTGAAGAATGCAGATGATTGCATGGTTTACAGTTTTCCAGATGGTTGGAATGCAAATGTAAAAGAAGGAAAGTTAAATGTTACCGCTCCTGCTTCTGCTGGATCCAATGGTTATATTAAGCTGATAGTTGCTGATGTTAATGGAAATCTGAAGATGTCTAAACTTGCTGTTTATATTTATAAGGGTGTGAAGACGGTAGATTTTGAAGGTGACTACTGGAATGCGCTGATTCCAACTCTCGATTATAACGATCCATTAATTTATGGTAAAGGTTATGGTAGTAGCGTAGACTATAAGTGGAGCGATGCTGCAACTTCTCTTTCTCATGAGTTCCCTTCTGTATGGGGTAATAAGAATTATATGGGCGCAGGTATTGCTATATCCAATAAAGTATTGACCGACTTGACTCAAGGGAATTATAATCATGAGTTAGCTGTTCCTGTTACCGGTGGTCATGGCGGATCAAAGAACTTTGCTGTTCATCATGGTAACAGCGATGGTATGAACGGAATAAATGAGACCAGTTTGCCGAATGTTTATTTCAGCGATGGAACAGAAAAGGTGATTGACAATATGTATGTTTGCCCAACAACTTATTTGTTAAATTGCGTTTCTGCGGATGGTGCCTATACAAAGGCACTGACTGCTGAGGACACATTGTATCTCACAGCTACGGGATACGACGCTTCCGGTAGTAAAACCGGCGAAGTTACTTTCTACATAGCTAAAGACGGTAAGTTTGTGAAAGATTGGACGAAATGGAATCTGGCTCCTTTGGGTAAAGTTAGCCGTGTTTACTTTAATGTGGACGGAAGTGCTAAAACTTATAATACTTACGGCTTTAGTCAACCGGCATATTTTGCTTTCGATGATGTAGCTGTTCGTTATTAACATTCCCAATAATTAATTATATAGATTTGATAGCTTGCGGTGTAGACTTTATGTCTGCGTCGCAAGTTTTTTATCTGTTTCTTTCATTCTATACCGATTTAGCCGTACTTTTGCATTGGTTTTAATGGAAGATATTATGCACAAGATCATTGAAATAGAAAACGGCGTTACACGTCATCCTAATCACCGAATGGTGAATCCCATCGATTTTACGATGTGCGATGGTGAACAGATAGCTGTTGTGGGCGCGAATGGTGCCGGCAAGACTATGTTTGTTGAAACTATTACGGGTAAATGGCCTTTATTGTATGCGAACAAAGTAAAATATGATTTTTCTCCTTCAGCCTCACCGTTAATTTCCGATAATTTGAAATATATAGCTTTCCGCGATGCCTATGGCGATGCTGATGTGAACTATTATTACCAGCAGCGTTGGAATTCGCAAGATTTGGAAGATGTGCCTCTCGTCCGTGATCGACTCCCGGAAGCTACCGACCTTGAATTTAAAAAAGAGATATTTAATCTTTTTCAAATGGATGAGATGCTTGATAAGCCTATCGTCTTACTTTCCAGTGGTGAACTCAGGAAGTTTCAGCTGACTAAAATGCTTTTGAACCATCCGCGGGTACTTATTATGGATAATCCGTTTATCGGACTGGACGCTCCGACGCGTAATCAACTCAAGGAACTGATAAATAAGCTGATACATCATTCAAATTTGCAAGTCATTCTGGTTCTTTCGAAGACGGATGATATTCCTTTGTTCATTACACATGTTGTTAGTATTCATGACCGCTTTATGGAAGAGAAGATGCCTGTTGATGAGTATTTGAAACAACGACGGCTTATTCCTGCACATGTTCTTTCGAAGAAGAAGATACAGATGATTTTGGACTTGCCATACGCTGCTAATCTTTATCATACTGAACATATAGTTGATTTGAATAAGGTGAGTATTCGTTATGGAGAGCGGACTATATTGAAAGAATTAAATTGGACAGTGAAATGTGGAGAGAAATGGGCATTGAGAGGAGAAAACGGTTCGGGAAAATCTACATTACTGAGTTTGGTGTGTGCCGATAATCCGCAGAGCTACGCTTGCGATATTACGCTTTTCGACCGTAAAAGAGGTACCGGAGAAAGTATTTGGGAGATAAAGAAACATATTGGATATGTTAGTCCGGAAATGTATCGTGCTTATCTAAAGAGTTTGCCTACTGTTGATATTGTCGCCAGCGGATTACACGATTCGGTCGGATTATACAAAAAGACTCTTCCCGAGGAGAAAGCTATTTGTGAGTGGTGGATGGATATTTTTGGAATAGGCGATTTGGCCGATCGCAATTATTTGGATCTTTCGAGTGGTGAGCAACGACTTGCGCTGTTGGCTCGTGCATTTGTAAAAGATCCTGAGTTATTAATTCTTGATGAACCCCTTCACGGCCTTGATCTTGTTAATTGTCGGCTTGTTAAAGATATTATCGAAGCATTCTGTCGTCGAAAGGATAAGAGTATGATTATGGTTACCCATTACGATGAAGAACTTCCTTCGTGTATTGACCACACGATATTCTTAAAAAAGAATGTATGATTAGTTGGTGGGTATTATTATAATTTGTATATTCGCTGCATTAAAAATCGAAGTTTAAGTATATGACTCAGTTGAAAGAGATTTTAGCGCCGACTAAGCATCTGGATTGGTGGTTGGAATGGGGATTGTTGTTTTTTGGATGTACGATGATGGCAATCGGTTTTGTCTATTTCATCAATCCTTATAAGATAGTCCCCGGCGGGGTATATGGCGCAAGCATTGTTCTTCATAATATATTTCCAGGTATTCAGGTAGGAACGTTCGGATATATGTTTGATGTACCTTTGATGTGTATTGCCATGATTCTATTGGGTAAAGGATTCGGTAGCCGTACAATCATTGCCGCTCTGACGTGTCCGTTGCTGATGAACTTAATGTCTAAGTTTTCGTATCCGAATCAGGCTGCTTTAGAAGCTTTAGACCCGAAGCTGCTGTTAGGCGGAGTGATGGATTTCTCTAACCACTTAATGCTTACCACTTTAATTGGCGCGTCGGTTATTGGTATTGGTTGTGGTCTGATTGTTCGTGCGAAAGCTACATCGGGTGGAACGGATATCATCGCGATGATTATCCAGAAGTATTTCCACATTAAATTTTCGAAAGCAATCTTTATGTGCGATGCGGTAGTTGTTCTTTCCGGCTTGATTGTCATTGGATTTGGAATAGGCAGCCGCCAGTCTACAGGAGAACCTTCCATTTATCTTTCATTATACTCATTGATAGCAATTTTTGTAAATTCAAGGGTAGTAGCGTATGTCTTGAACGGTTCGAAGGATGATAAGATTATCTTTATTATTACTGAACGGAATTTGCCGGAACTACATCGTTATATTTTAAAAGATATGGATCGTACGGCAACTTCTATTAAGAGTAGCGGACTGTATACCGGGAATGAGAAAGAAATGTTGTTTCTGGTGGTTAGTCACCGTGAGGTCATCTCGATTAACAAGAAGATTAAAGAAGTAGATCCATCGGCTTTTGTTGTTGTGACCGATGCTTACGATACGTATGGAGAGGGGTTTAAACCGCTTCCTTCGATGAATGATATCCAACCGGAATAATTTCGAATTAATAATTAAAACTCAAAGTTGATATCTTTATTCTTTTTTGTTAAGAGGAAGAATGTTGTGGAGTGAAGGATGTGAACGATTGAAAAGTTCGCATCCTTCATTTTTATTTTCTAACTCATCAGAAGTTTTGAACAACTCATGCGTATCATTTACTTAACTCATGCGTATGAGTTGAACGATTCATCCGCATCATTTATTCAACTCATGCGTATGAGTTGAGTGGTTCATGCGTATCATTTAAACAACTCATCTGTATGACTTTCTAAAATGACGCTGTGACCTTATCGGTTGATGGTCGTTTATCCGGATGTTATTGCTTCAACTCTTTAGTATCGGTAAAGTCGGTAAATATAAATCTGTGATGAAAAAGATTAAATATGCTTAGAATTATTTGCATTATGGGAAGTAATTACCCATTTTATTGCAATAAGAGCGGTAAACGGGGCTCGAACCCGCGACCTTCGGCTTGGGAAGCCAACGCTCTACCAACTGAGCTATTACCGCGTTTGTTTGTGCTGCAAATATACTATAACTTATTAATTTGGCAAACTTAATACGGTTTTTTATTATTGAATATATATATCTATTCCAACTTTTTGAGATAAGGCAGCAAAAACAGGTTATTGAGTATTTTACGATGAGGATAAATCTCCAGTTCCTTACGAGAAGTTATCCCGTTTAGTACTCCACAGAAATCAATATGGGCGTTTTGGGCAGTTTGTGCGTCAATTACACTATCTCCGATATAAAGTGTTTTTGTACGATTGGCATGGAGTGCTTTCAGTACTTTATTGATGCCTTCAGCATCCGGTTTTGATTTCTTTACGTCGTGAATGCCTAAAATAACATCAAAGAAATTATCAGGGAAGTATTGCCCCATCATTTCATGAATAAGTTCTTTTCCTTTGGAGGAAATAATCCCAAGTTTCGCGCCGTTTTTCTTTAATAATTCAAGTACTTGTTTTGTTTCCGGATACAGACAAGTAAGGGAAGTCATGTGCTTAGCAGCTACCTCATGGTATTCACGAGCATATTTGGCAATAAGCGTTTGGTTTGTTACTTCGGTAAGAAGCCTAAACGAATCTTCCAACGTTTTTCCGATGGTTTGTTTTATATCATCTTCTTTCGCTACATAGCCATATCTTTTTAAAATAGTCTGAAAACAAAAGACTATACCTCGTGAAGAATCCACTAAGGTATAGTCAAAATCAAAGAGATAGGTGGTATATTTCATTATTCGGCTACTTCGAAATAGTCCTCTAATTCTTTTTCAGCCGAACCATCTGCGTTTGCTATGTCACGGAGAATTTTACCATTCTCAAGGAGCGCAATACGCGGACAAATATCGACGGTATGTGTTAAGTTATGGCTGGAGATAAGGATAGTAGCATTGGTTTCATCGTGATAAGTTTTCAGCTCATGTTTGATAACCGACTGTGAGGTAGGGTCAAGAAAATTGAAAGGTTCATCAAGGATAAGCACTTGTGGATTGTTCAGCATAGCGGCGATAATCCCAATTTTTTGCTTATTACCTGCCGAGAAGTCTCGGATAAGTTTCTTTTGGTTAAGAATCTCATCATGCATCAGTCGTTCAAATCGTTTCAGTCGTTCAAAGATATGGTCTTTTTTTATATTACATATCTTTCCGATGAATTCAAAATATTCTTCCGGAGTAAGATAATCGATTAAGAATCCATCATCAATGAAGGCGCCGGTGAATTCTTTCCAGTCTTCATTCCGACTGACGATAATATCATTGATAGATACCTGCCCTTCATCAGCTTTCAGTAAATCCAGAATAAGTCGGAAAAGAGTAGTTTTTCCGGCTCCATTATTACCAACCAATCCGAGCATATCGCCACTGTTAATGGTGTAATTTTCTATATTGACGGCTTCTTTTTTGCCAAATCGTTTTATTAAATGATCAATAGTTATATTCATAAGTTTTATTTTTAACGGGTAGCACGGAAGCCTTCCATATTCTGATATCTGCGTTTCATCAAACGGTTATAAATGTTCTTTATCCAGAAGCGATGAGTTATGATGAAGCCCAGTCCTACTACCGACTCGATAATAAAGGCTCCATTTTGCCCGAGGATAGTTTTTAGGAATATATCAACGAGGAATGGAATAAGGAACGCGCTTAGTGTGATAACCATTTGTACCGGTGAGTTTGCTTTGTTACTTTTCATGATAGAAGCGTTCAGGGGAAGTGTTCTGTTATTATATACTGCGAGTTGTAGCAGCAATGCAAATACAAATCCCATAGTGAACAACGCATAAGCAACCGGTCCGATGAATGGCATTTTATCTTTATATACCGGTACTAACATTACCACAAAAGGAATGATGACAAACAGACAGTTAATGTAGTACTTTGCTCTAAGCAGCGTGTAGATAGATTCTTTACGACTCATCAGTCCGTCAATGTAATTACCTTCATAGCACATTACTTGTCCTAACATCATGACTCCCAACACACAGAAAGTATAAAAAGAAATATACGACTGCATGCCCTGACCATCATAAACATTGCTAAACGCCAATCCAAATACAAATATGAGCATAAAGATGAATGCCGAGACGAATTGTTTCTTTGCAGTCTTATTACGTGTATAAAGTTTTAGTTCCAATCGCATATAATCGCCGACAAGTCCGTATTTGTCAAGAAATTTATATTGTGATACATGTTTGATCTTGGAATCTTGCTTCTTTGATATTTCATCGTACAGATAATGCAATTGCATGGTACCGCATAGCCAGAACATGAAGAGGATTCCTAATAGAACTATAAGATAATAGATTACATTGCCTTCGATGAACTTTTCTCCTAAGTTCATGGTAAACATGCTGATATGGTTTCCGGGGATTCCGAATTCTAAGAAAGTGATTAGTGCATAAGCAATAACCGGAACTATAATAAGGAATTGATGCTCATCATAAAGTATTTTACAGAAAGTAAACCAGTATGCATTCAATATTATAAGTAACCATATACCTATTAAATAGGTAAAAATACCAAGAAAGCCATAGAACTTTATGATGGTAATAAATGCAAAGGGAACAAAGAAAAAGAACCAGAGGAAGTTATAGCTGCTTGTTCCTTTTTGCAAAAGGAAAGAATTGATTAAAACATTTTTCTTGACCGGCAATAGTAAGTAAGGCTTGAGTTCTTGTGAGATAGGAGGTTCAGCCATAATACGCAGGAGTACGTCTGCTAACAAGATGTAAATCAAATTCTTATTTAGGACGTGGTATGGCTCCATAGTAGGAAAACTTTCTTCAAATGCCATAGGAAGCATTACTCCCATAAAGATAAGGAGTGCCGCGAAGTATGCAATCATAAAATAAATAAGAAACTTGGCAAAACGGTTTGTATCAAATGCAGGATTCCGTTTTGCTGCAAGTTTCTTATTTTTCCGAATGATAGGGAATAGCATAAACTATCTGTATTATTTTATATCGCCAGATGTCATACTTAACTGAATAATATTCTTTTGTTTCAACAATGCATTAGCAAATTCTTGAATATCATTCATGGTAATCGCGTCGACAGTATTGTCATAATCCGTATTCATATCTGTCTTATACCAATAGTACTGATAGAGTTGATTTATCCAATAACCATTTAATTTTTGGTTTTCTTTATATTGCTTGTGAAGAAATTCTTTCGCTTTAGCCAAGTTTTCAGCCGGTGCGCCGTTTTTTACAAAGTTATCAAGTTCATCGATGACAATTTTTGTCATGGCAGAACGTTTGTCAGGATCGGTATCGAAATAGATTTGAAGCATAGCTTCACCTTCCGGTTTTGGATACTTACTGATTTCTCCGTAAACAGATACACCGTATGAAGCCCCTTCTTTTTCACGTACGCTTTCCAAGTAAGACATGTTTAATAATTGAGAAAGCATACTCATTTTCAAATCGTTCTTTAAGTCGTAATCCGTTTTTCCACTGGCAACGATGATGACGGTTGCCTTTGGTGTCTGTAAATCCTTATGGAATACATTAGTATATTCCCCTTTACGGATATCCATTTCCCGATCAACAAAGTTTTCTTCACGATTTATGGAAGGAAGGCCTCCTAAGTATGTTTCAATTAACGGAGTAGCAGTTGTTTGATCTATATTTCCAACAAAAATGAAAGTAAAATCGCTTGCATCCTTGAAGCGGTCTTTATACATATTTAAGATATTGTTGTAGTCTATCTTGTCAACCATTTCAGGAGTAAATGAAATAGCACGCGGGTGATGATTATAGATGGCAACACGAATAGAATCACTGAATGCTTTTTGCGGCATAGCTTTTGCGTTCTCCAATTGAGTTTTCAAACGAGTCTTGTAAGATTCGAATGCTTCTTGATCCATACGTGGAGCAGTGAAAGTGAGGTAAGTGAGCTGGAGCATTGTTTCCAAATCCTTAGGAGAGCATTTACCGTTAATTTGTTCTGTTAAGTCACCAATATTAGATGACGCGGACGCATCTTTACCGGCTAATGCTTTTTCTAAGTTGATAGCACTAAAATTACCTAAGCCACCTAACTCAGCCACACTGTTCAGTTGATTAATGTTAATAATGTTGCTGGTTTCGTACAAGCTTGATCCTCCGGGGCTGAAAGCTTTCATAGAAATTTCATCAGCTTTAAAATCTGTAGTCTTCAGAATAACTCTTACGCCATTTGACAAAGTAAGGATCTTAGAATTAAATTTACCTTCTTCAGTCTTAATGACTTTCCCTGCCTGTGGTTTATCATTTATCAGAGGTTCATTAGAAACTTTATCCTGATATGGAGTTAGCTTTTCAGACTTCACGTAGTTGATTAAATCTGTGATATGTTCTTTAGTGGGGTAATTGAACCCTTCCTTGTCAGGCATGAACAAGGTTACTACCATATTAGAGTCGTTGACTATTTGTGGAATAATCTGATTGATTGCTTCTACAGGAATGTTAGGAACGATTTGATTATATAAGGTATATTCGTTTTCAATTCCCGGAATGGGTTCACCATCAAGGAAATTGTTAACATATTCATTAACATAGCTATTGTTTTGAGTTTTGTTACGCTCGTTATATTGCTTCTCCAGACTGCGGAGAAAATTAGCTCTGGCACGTGCATACTCTGATTTAGTAAATCCGAAATCCTTCATACGCTTTACTTCACGGAGGGAAGCAACAAATGCTGTATCAATGCCATCATCCTTAGCTGAAGCAAAAAGAGTGAAAGCATCTTTTGTTTTTGAAATCATGTAACTTTCATCTCCACCACTTGCTCCCAGGTATGGAGGATTAGCTTTTTGAGTCAACTCTGTTAAACGGTCGTTAAGCATAGTAGAAGCCATCTCTTTCATATACTCAATAAGCAGATATTCTATATTGTTCTTTTGCTCTGGCTTAATAGCCTCGTGTTTGAACATAGTGAGGATTTGAGTAGTTGGAATTTCTTTATCTTTAGCCATACTGATAATGGTATAGTCTACATCAGGAACTTCGAAATATTCTCTTTTGGCAGGATTTTCCGGCATCTTTACATCTGCGAATATATTTTTTATTTTAGCCTCAATATTATCAACATCAACATCACCAACGACAATAATACCTTGCTGGTCGGGACGATACCACTTCTCGTAGTAGTCGCGTAAAGCTTGATGAGGAAAGTTGTCTACTACAGACATTAAGCCGATAGGAAGACGGTGACCGTAACGACTGTTGGGATAGATTTCGGGAAGTACCTTCTCATACATTCGCATCATGGCATTCTGGCGAGTACGCCATTCCTCATGAATAACACCTCTCTCAGAGTCAATTTCTTTCGGATCGAGGGTTAATCCGTCAGCCCAATCATGTAGGATGAGCAGGCAGGAGTCAGCAATACCGTCACGTGATGTTGGAACATTCGATATATTATATACTGTCTGGTCGATACTTGTGTATGCGTTCAGATTCTGACCAAACTTCACTCCAATGGTTTCCAAATAGTTGATGATGCCTTTGCCTGGGAAATGTTTGGTACCATTGAAGCACATGTGTTCCAAAAAATGAGCCAGACCACGCTGATTTTCTTCTTCAAGTACAGAACCCACTTTCTGGGCTATGTAATAGTCTGCCTGATGCTGTGGTAGTTCATTATGACGAATATAATACGTAAGTCCGTTATCTAATTTACCTGTTCTTACATTAGGATCATTAGGCAACGAAGACATTTGTTGTTGCGCAAAACAAAATGTAGCACTGCCAAGCAATACTGTATACAGAAATATTTTTTTTAATAGCTTTTTCATTGTTGTGTGATTATAATGTTGTTAAATATCTTTCTACTTCAATAGCTGCTTTACAACCACTTGCTGCTGCGGTAATAGCCTGACGATAGCGCGGATCTGCTACGTCGCCGGCTGCGAATACTCCTGGAATTTTAGTTAGTGGAGTACCATTTATGGTTTTGATATAACCAACTTCGTCAGTTTCTAAGTATGACTTGAATATATCAGAATTGGGTTTATGCCCGATAGCTAAGAAGAATCCGTCTATTGGAAGGTCATAGTAGCTTTCATCTTCTTCTCCTTTACGTTTAACTAAGTGAACGCCTTCTACACCTTTCTCTCCATATAGACCTATTGCATTGTGCTCAAACAGGACTTCAATATTTGGGGTGTTCAGAACACGTTCTTGCATAATCTTAGATGCACGCAAGTATGTTTTTCTTACAATTAAATAAACCTTTTTTGCTAAGCCGGCCAAATAAGTAGCATCCTCACAGGCTGTATCGCCACCTCCGACTACGGCTACCACTTTCTTACGGTAGAAAAAGCCATCACAGGTAGCACAGGCACTTACACCTTCACCGGCATATTTCTTTTCATCAGCTAATCCTAAATATTTAGCACTGGCACCGGTAGAAATAATCACACTATCGGCCTCTATCTGAGTACCTTCATCTGTAGTTACAATAAATGGCTTCTTGTCTAATTCTGCCTTTGTAATAATTCCTGAGCGGATATCAGCTCCGAAGCGAAGGGCTTGTTGACGTAAGTCTTCCATCAGTTGTGGACCGTCTACACCTTCAGGATAGCCTGGGAAATTATCAACTGTTGTAGTAGTGGTTAATTGTCCGCCAGGCTCCAGTCCTTCATATATGACAGGTTTTATATTTGCTCGTCCTGCGTATATAGCGGCAGTATATCCCGCCGGTCCGGATCCAATGATTAAACATTTTACTCTTTCCATATTATATCAAGTTTTATTTTTTTATTTATTTGCGGAATTATCTTAAATCAATAATCTCTGCATTTGGATATTTACTTTTGTCATATTTAAATATGGCATCGTTATACTTCTGATGCAATTTATATGATATTATACTGATGATCTGTTCCGGCTGATTTTTTGCCTTTATTTTTATGTCTTGAGGTAAATAATCTTTTGTTATATACAAGACAATTTCGATGATGTTAACTACCCTTTGTGGTTTTAAGATAACTTTATAGTAGATCTTTCCTTTTACATTCTTTGTGCCTTCATATATATAGTTGTATCCTTGTTTATAAAAAGAAAGAAGGGCATACGGATTGATATTTTGCAATTCTTCTGAAGTGGGATTACTGATATTCACTTCTTCGTTATCTTTCATATAGCTCCATTGAGTCTTTCCATCGAACCAACTTTCAACATTTCCGTTGTTCAGATAGAATTTCTCTCCTTCCAATAGGATAGAACCGTTTTGTGAACCACTAAATGTAACACTGATGCCTCCCGCGTTCTTTATGTTTTGGGCTGTCTTATCCAAAATCTCCATGGCTTTATCGCTTTGCTGGGCATAGGCTGTAGTGCAGCAGAGTAGGAGAGTAACTATGCAAATATATATATTCAGTTTTTTCATTTTATCCTTTATTTCTAACATTACTTAATTTCGCGTCCAGATCCATTTGATCCATACAGAGTACTTCACGAGCTTTACTACCTTGTGACGGACCAACAATACCTGCATTTTCCAACTGATCCATGATTCGTCCTGCACGATTATAACCTAATGCGAATTTACGTTGAATCAATGAAGTAGACCCTTGTTGGTTATCTACAATTAGTCTGGCAGCTTCCTCAAATAAAGGATCTACTTTATTTATATCCATATCACCGATACTGGAAGATGCATTGTCGACTGTTTCCACTTCCGGTAGAATAAATGCAGTGGGATAGCCCTGCTGCTCATGGATATGATTAACGACGTTCTCTACTTCCGGAGTATCGACAAAAGCACACTGAACACGGACAGGCTCATTGCCCTGAAGGAACAGCATATCACCTTTACCAACCAGTTGCTCTGCGCCCGGACGGTCGAGAATCGTTCTGGAGTCAATGTTCGATGCTACCTTAAATGCAATACGGGCAGGAAAGTTAGCCTTGATGGAACCGGTAATGATATTGGTTGTAGGACGCTGTGTAGCAATAATCATGTGAATACCTACGGCACGAGCCAATTGTGCAATGCGGATGATTGGAAACTCTACATCTTTTCCTGCTGTCATAATAAAATCACCAAATTCGTCAATGATCACTACAATATAAGGTAGGAATTGGTGTCCATTTTCAGGGTTCAATTGGCGGTTAATAAACTTGGCATTATACTCTTTTATATTACGTACTGAAGCTTTTTTTAATAGGTCATAGCGGGTATCCATTTCTTTACAGAGTGAGTTCAATGTATTGATAACTTGAGTAGTATCTGTCAAAATAGGTTCTTCTGTATCAGAAAGCTTGGCTAAATAATGGTCTTCAATAGGAGCATAGATAGAGAACTCTACCTTTTTAGGGTCAATGATCACAAATTTCAACTCTGCTGGATGCTTTTTGTATAGTAAGGATGTTACGATAGCATTCAGTCCCACTGATTTTCCTTGACCGGTAGCACCTGCAACTAATACGTGTGGAGCCTTGGTCAAATCGAACATAAACACATCATTGGTAATAGTTTTTCCCATAGCGACAGGCAGTTCCATCTTAGTTTCTTGGAATTTCTTACTGGCCAGGATAGGGCGCATGGGAACTATCTGAGGATGTTCATTGGGAACTTCAATACCTATGGTTCCTTTACCGGGGATAGGAGCAATAATACGGATGCCCAATGCTGCCAAATTCAAAGCAATATCGTTTTCCAGATTCTTGATTCTGGCGATGCGAACTCCTTCTGCAGGAGTAATTTCATAGAGTGTAATGGTTGGACCAACACTTGCCTTAATGGAACTGATTTCTATTCCAAAACTATGTAACACTTCGATGATACGATTTTTATGGGCATTTTGTTCATTCATGTCCACATTAGGTATGGCATCATCGTATGCCTTCAGAAGGTTTAGTGTAGGGAATTGGTAATGTTCCAAATCAAGTCGTGGGTTATAAGGAGTTGTTATTTTTCCTCTTTCTGCATCCTCCGGAATTTCATTTATAATGGTGAAGTCCGGTTCTTTTGCTGCCGACTTTGCTGTCATTGACTGTTGTGACTTTGCCGGTTCTTTATTTAAAGAAGATTGAATGAAATTTTCCGGATTCACATTCTCTGTTAGTCCGTTCACTTTATGTTTGTCTTCATTTAAATCAAAATCTATTTCTGTCGTTTCCGAATCTGTGTATTCTGTCTGTGAAGCTTCTCTATCATCACTTACCTCTGGTTTTGGAGTCCGTTTAAAATTCGGATGAAGAATCTTTCGGATAATATAGATTGTTTCATTACTTACATAGATGAGAAATAAAATAGCAACTACTAGTAGCAACAATACTACTCCGGGAACTCCTATAAGTCCTTTCAGAAATTCACTGGCATTATGTCCATGCAAACCTCCCGGATAGAAGAAACTATCTGCCATTGGTTTCTCAAAGAAGAAGCCCATCGCGATAGAGAACCATATCATCAGAATAGTACAACTCAGAAACCATTTCCATAGGTGAAACTTATAGGCACGCATTAACTTTAATCCGGCTATGGCAAGGAACAAGATAATAAAGTATGCTGCGAATCCAAAACAACGATTGATAAAGAAGTCAGATACATGTGCTCCTCCCAGTGCTCCGTAGTTCTGTACCTGACGAGTCGCTTCTTCCAAATTCCCTGAAGTATTTTCAACAATACTTTGGTCGGCAGCACCGGTGAAGAAATAAGAAGTGAAGACCAGAAGCAGATATACGGCAACAATGAGGAAAATTAATCCGATAGCGAAATGAGTAGTTTCACTCTTAAAAATATTCGAAATCGTATGTATCTTCCCTTCTTGGTTATTTTGAGTTCTGTTATTTTTAGGATATATATTTTTCTTTGGCATAAATATTCTATATAATAATTTTACAAATGTACGTGAAAAAGATGAGAAACCCGATTATTTTCTTCTTTTTTTCATATCTTTGCATTTCAAAAGTACAATTATACTTATGAAAAATAAGAGTGAAGTCATTTTTGACAAAAACACTATCGAGTTCGTTACTGTAGCGGCAGAGTTTTGTTCTTTCCTTGAAAAAGCAAATGAAAGAAGTCGTGATGAATTTGTAAATACAGCTTTGAAATTCCTTCCTCTATTGTATCTGAAAGCATCACTTATTTCTCCATGTGAGAGAATGGGAGTAGATGAACTTGAACAATCGGTTTCTGAGGGAGACTATGAATTTATCCGTACTTCTGTCAAACAGGTGATGAACTCTCAAGATGACTATTTAGAAGTGTTTACCCCTGATATACAGTATAGCGAGGGAGCGCTCACATGTGAAATCTCAGAGGATATGGCAGATATTTACCAGGATGTGCGTGATTTTGTCGAGATGTTTAAAACCGGAAATAATATAACGATGAATGATGCGCTTGTTACTTGCAAGGAACATTTTGCCGATTATTGGGGGCAGAAATTAGTGAACTCCATGCGGGCTCTGCATGATGTGAAATATAATCAGCATGATGAAGAGGATAATGGTAAAACGCAAACTGATTATGCTGATAATGACGATTAATTATGTCTAAAATTATTAAAGATTATATCATAAAACAAGAGATGGCAGAGATGCCGAAGATTCTGTTTACCGGACGAATTATCATTGTTAATACTGTTTCTGACGCAACTAAGGCTGTTAATTATCTGAATTCTTTTCCTGTGGTTGGAGTGGATACAGAGACTCGTCCCAGCTTTAAGAAAGGGGTGATCCATAAAGTGGGATTGCTTCAAGTTGCTACTGATGACACTTGTTTTTTGTTCCGTTTACATAAAATAGGTATACCCGACTGCTTACACGAATTCTTGGAGAACAATGTGCTGAAGATAGGTTTGTCACTAAAAGATGACTTTAGCAAGCTGTGTATTCGGAAAAAGTCAATCGACCCATCGAAAGGTAATTGGTTGGAGTTACAACAGTATGTTCTTCGATTTGGTATCAAGGACATGAGCTTACAGAAGATTTATGCTAATCTGTTCCGGATGCGTATTTCTAAAACGCAACGACTTTCTAATTGGGAGGTTGATGCTCTTACAGATGGACAACAATTATACGCTGCTACTGATGCTTGGTGCACATTGCGTATCTATAAAGAGTTGAAGCGGATGGAAGAGGAAAACGATTATGAATTGGTGGTGACCAAACCGGATGTACCTGTATATTCAGAAGTCGAAAATATAGAAAATGATGGTATATAAAAGAGTACAATTAAAGCCAGGCAAAGAAGCTTCTTTGCAACGCTTTCATCCATGGATTTTTTCCGGTGCAGTTCGTAGTGTAGAAGAAAAACCTGAAGAGGGAGAGGTAGTTGATGTGTTTACAGCACAGAATGAGTTTATAGCTCGCGGACATTATCAGCAAGGAAGTATTACCGTTAGAGTGCTTACTTTTCAACAGAAAGAGATTGATACCGATTTCTGGTACAGCAAGTTAAAATCGGCTTATGATATGCGTGTTACATTAGGACTTGCCGAGAGCATTATTACTAATGCGTACCGTTTGGTTTATGGTGAAGGAGATGGGCTTCCGGGATTAATTATTGATGTTTATAATCACACGGCTGTTATGCAGACGCATACTGTCGGAATGCATCAATCGCGTAAAGAAATAGCCGATGCACTTATAAAACTGATGGGGAACAAACTGAAGAATATTTATTATAAGTCGGAGGCTAC
Organism: Phocaeicola oris; assembly: GCF_021295095.1. GTDB lineage: Bacteria > Bacteroidota > Bacteroidia > Bacteroidales > Bacteroidaceae > Phocaeicola > Phocaeicola oris. Next base: position 21,662 of record NZ_JAJLQX010000022.1, on the reverse strand, counting down.
ATTGGCTGCCCAAGAAAAGATGTCAAGTACGGATGGATATCTAAAAGGTGGCTGCGATGAGAATATTGCTATGGAGAACGGACTGAAATTTCATGTTGACTGGCTGAAAGGGCAAAAAACGGGATTCTTTGTCGATCAACGTGAAAACCGTGCACTGGTGGAACGTTATGCTAAAGGTAAGACCGTGTTAAATATGTTCTGTTATACAGGAGGATTTTCTTTTTATGCACTTCGGGGTGGAGCTAAGTTAGTTCATTCGGTCGACAGTTCTGCTAAAGCCATTGAGTTAACCAATCGGAATGTAGAACTCAATTTCCCTAATTGTGCTTGCCATCAGGCTTTTGTTGATGATGCTTTCAAATTCCTTAATGGAATGAATGATACTTACGACTTGATTATTCTCGATCCTCCCGCTTTTGCAAAACATAAGGCTGCAATCCGTAATGCATTAAAGGGGTATTCCCGCTTGAATGCCAAAGCGTTCGAAAAGATTCGGCATGGAGGACTTTTGTTTACCTTCTCTTGTTCACAGTTGGTTGATAAAATCAGTTTTCGTAATGCTGTCCTTACTGCTGCTGTTCAGAGCGGGCGTTCGGTGAGAATTCTTCATCAACTTACCCAACCAGCCGATCATCCTATTAATATTTTCCATCCAGAAGGGGAATACTTGAAAGGATTAGTAGTTTATGTGGAGTAACAACTAAATAATGTTAAAAGAAAGTGGCTTTGTCTTCAAAAAATATGTTGAATAACATAAAAGTTATATCTTTGTACCGTGTTTTTCATGGTATTAGATTTAAGGTTAAGTGAGATTGGGAGTTCGTGAGGATTCCCTTCTTTGTTTTTATACCTGCCAAGGAAGATGGGCGACAACATGCAAACAGATACGTATCACATTCGAATGTGATACGCATGAACGGATGAACTCATCCGCATGAGTTGATCAAAACTTCTGATGATTTAAGAGAATCATACGTATCACTTTTCACTTGCTTATGGACACGCTTCCCAATACAAACGGACGTTTGTACGTAATCATCTTATGATATGACAAGAGTTGAAAGAGTAATGGTTGTTTTTACACCAACTTGAAGCCTGCTTTCTTTAGCGCATTCTTAATCTCTTCAACATGTTCCTGATTCTTCGTTTCAGTTGTTAATCGAAGGATGCAGGCATTTACTTTTTCACTGTCAGAGTTACGTTCGTGGTGAACACTGATAATGTTACCTCCCAATTCGGCAATGATGGAACTGACACCAACCAACTGCCCGGGTTTATCGTCCAATTCCACACTTAGAGTGCACTGGCGACCACTCTTAGCCAAGCCTCGATTGATGACACGGCTTAGAATAGTTACGTCAATGTTACCTCCACTTACAATACAAACCGTCTTTTTTCCTTTTACAGGAACTTTATTGAACATTACGGCAGCTACACTGGCTGCACCGGCACCTTCGGCCACCATCTTTTCTACTTCGACCAAATGAAGAATAGCGGCACAGATTTCATCTTCGCTTACTGTAACCATACCGTCTACGTATTTCAAGATGGTATCGTAAGTAATCTGTCCAGGTTCTTTTACGGCAATACCATCGGCAATGGTTGATACTGAATCCAGGCGTTCTATCTTTTTATCGTGAATACTGTTCACCATGCTTGGGGCACCTTCCGACTGGACGCCATAAACTTTAATATTTGGGTTCAGAGATTTGATAGCGTATGCAATGCCGGAAAGCAAACCTCCGCCACCAACCGGCACTACTACCGCCTCTACGTCAGGCAATTGTTCCAACACTTCCAGTCCGATAGTTCCTTGACCGGCTATAACGTTCTCATCATCAAACGGATGAACGAAGGTATATCCTTTCTCATCACGTAGTTGTAATGCTTTATTGTATGCATCATCGTATACGCCCGAGACCATACAAACATCAGCACCCAGTTTCTTGGTAGCTTCAATCTTACTGATAGGAGCTACGTCGGGCAGACATATAAGCGATTTGATTCCCATTGATGTGGCAGCCAACGCTACACCCTGTGCATGGTTTCCGGCAGAGCAGGCAATTACGCCTTTCGTCTTTTCGGCATCGCTGAGTTGTGATATTTTATAGTATGCTCCACGTACTTTAAAAGAACCGGTCTTTTGCAGACATTCCGATTTCAGATATACATTGCTTTCCAAATTTATTTGTGGAGCGTGAACGAGGGCCGTATTACGAACAATCTTATTTAGCACGTAACGCGCTTTGTAGAAGTTATCAAGTTGTAGCATACAATCTCCTTTTGTAGTTGATTTTATAGTCTTACATAATTTGCGATGCAAAAGTAATATTTTAAATCACACCCTGTTATTTTATGTAGAATTATTTGCTGTACACTTTTTTATCCCTTCTATAATTAAAAGCAAGGAAAGATACAGATTGTTTCTTCATACTTGAAAATACTTTCCAATCTTTTTCGAATTAAGTTGCAAATATTCTTTTTTATAGTAATTTTTTGTCTACTTTTGCAGCGTAAATTAAATAATCATTTTTTTAACTCAATATGACAAATGTGATTAAATTACACAAAGGTCTTGACATCAATCTGAAAGGCAAACCGGTTGAGGAAATGATACAGGTGAAAGAAGCAGAGAACTATGCGTTGGTTCCTGATGATTTCCACGGTATTACTCCGAAAGTGGTTGTGAAACCCGGAGACGATGTAAAGGCCGGAGATGCTTTGTTTGTCGACAAAAGGCATCCCGAAGTGAAGTTTGTATCTCCTGTCAGCGGTGTGGTTACAGCTGTAACAAGAGGCGAACGTCGAAAAGTGCTAAACATCTCAGTTGCTGCTTCGAAGGAACAGAACTATGTGGATTTTGGTAAGAAAGATGTCTCGAAGTTGAATGCAGATGAGGTGAGAGCCACATTGATCGAATCGGGACTTTTTGCGTTCTTTACGGAACGTCCGTATGCTGTGGTTGCTGATCCTGCCTCGAAGCCAAAAGCTATCTTTATTTCTGCCTTTGATAAGAATCCGTTGGCAGCTAACTTTGAATTCGTACTGAAAGGTCAGGAAAATGATTTCCAGACCGGTTTGGATGCACTTGCTAAGATTGCCAAGACATACTTGGATATTGCAGCAGAACAGAAGAGTCAGACATTGACGAATGCAAAGAACGTAACAATTACAGCCTTTGACGGTCTGAATCCTGCCGGTAATGTAGGTGTTCAAATCAATCATATCAGTCCTATTAACAAGGGCGAGATTGTTTGGTCCGTCGGTGCTGAGGAAGTAATTTTTATCGGCCGCCTATTCAATACGGGGCATGTAGATTTCACAAGAACTATTGCCCTTACAGGTTCTGAGGTTGCAAAACCGGCTTATCTCAAGGTGAAAGTAGGTGTACAGTTGAAGAACATCTTCGAAGGGCGTGTTTCAACCGACAAGGACGTCCGTTATATCAGTGGTAATGTTCTTACAGGTACTCAAGTTACTCCGGAAGATTTCTTAAGGGCGCATTCTACCAGCCTGACTGTTATTCCTGAAGGTGACAAAGCTGATGAGTTCCTTGGATTCATTCGTCCGCGTTGCGATCAATTCAGTACCAATCACAGCTATTTCAGTTGGTTACAGGGAAAGAGAGAGTATACACTCGATGCACGTATTAAAGGCGGTGAGCGCCACATGATCATGTCGGGCGAGTATGATAAGGTTTTCCCTATGGATATATTTCCTGAGTATTTGGTTAAAGCTATCATCGCCGGTGATATTGACCGCATGGAAGCTTTAGGTATTTATGAGGTTGCTCCTGAAGACTTTGCACTATGTGAGTTCGTTGATTCTTCCAAGTTGGAGGTTCAGCGTATTGTTCGTCAGGGTCTTGATATGCTTCGAAAAGAATTGTGCTAAGTTAATTAAAAAGAAATATTAATGAACGCTTTAAGAAATTATTTTAATAAGATAAAGCCTAATTTTGAAGAGGGAGGTAAATATCATGCTTTCCGATCGGTTTACGAAGGTTTCGAGTCATTTCTCTTCGTACCGAATACTACTTCCAAATCGGGTGTCCATATTCATGATTCCATTGATAGCAAGCGAATCATGTCTATGGTGGTTATTGCGTTGATGCCGGCCATGTTGTTCGGTATGTACAACGTAGGTTACCAGCATTTCAAAGCTATTGGAGTTGATGCCGGTTTCTGGTCTTTGTTCGGATATGGTTTCTTGGCTGTGCTGCCAAAGATTATCGTATCTTATGTTGTAGGTTTGGGAATTGAGTTCGTTGCTGCCCAGTGGAAGCACGAGGAGATTCAGGAAGGTTACCTTGTAACCGGTTTGTTGGTTCCTTTAATTGTTCCTGTTGAATGTCCGTTATGGATTATTGCAGTTGCTGTTGCTTTCTCGGTAATTTTCTGTAAAGAAGTATTCGGTGGTACCGGTATGAACGTATTCAATCCGGCTTTGATAGCACGTGCATTCATGTTCTTCGCATATCCTGTTAAGATGAGTGGTGATGCTGTATGGGTAGCTAAGGATGCTATTTGTGGTATTGGCGCAGGTAATGTAGTTGATGGCTTTTCCGGAGCAACCGCTTTAGGTCAGGCTGCAACGGCAACTTCTTCTGCAGGTTTTGCTCCATTCAACATGGATATGATTACCGGTTTAATTCCGGGTTCTATTGGTGAGACCAGCGTTATTGCTATTGCAATCGGTGCTGTTATTCTGCTGTGGACAGGTGTTGCAAGTTGGAAGACCATGCTTTCAGTATTTGTTGGTGGCGCTGTTATGGCACTCATCTTCAACGCTGTCGGTCCTGATACGGCTATTGCGCACATGCCTTGGTATGAACATCTTTGTTTAGGTGGCTTCTGCTTTGGTGCTGTGTTCATGGCTACTGATCCTGTTACATCGGCTCGCACTGAGATTGGTAAATATTGGTACGGATTTCTTATTGGTATAATGGCAATTGTTATCCGAGTATTGAATCCGGGTTATCCTGAGGGTATGATGCTTGCTATCCTGTTATTGAATGTATTTGCTCCGCTTATCGATTATTTCGTTGTGCAGAGCAATATCAGTAAACGGGCAAAACGTGCCATAAAGTTTAACAATTAATGCCTACAGAAAATGAATACAAATAGTAATACTTATACTGTCATTTATGCTTCGGTAATAGTTGTTATCGTTGCATTCCTTCTGGCTTTCGTAAGCTCTGCTTTGAAATCGAAACAAGATGCTAATATCCAGCTCGATACCCAGAAACAGATTCTTGCGGCATTAAATATCCGTGACGTAAAGGATGCTAATGCTGAGTTCCAGAAGTATATTAAATCCGATAAATTGGTTGCTGAAGACGGAACACTGACTGACAATGTTGAAGGCTTTACTACTGCTTATGAGAAAGAAGCAAAGGAAAAAGGCCGTTTACATGTTTTTGTAGCTGAAGTTGATGGTCAGACCAAATATGTTTTTCCGGTATATGGTGCCGGTCTTTGGGGGGCTATATGGGGATATGTTGCATTGAACGATGATAAAGATACTGTTTATGGAACTTATTTCTCTCATGCAAGTGAAACTCCCGGGTTGGGTGCAGAAATAGCTACAACGCATTTCCAGAATGAGTTTAAGGATAAGAAAGTGATGAATAGCAGCGATGTCGCATTAAGCGTTGTAAAGAACGGCCATGTAGAGGACGCTGAATATCAGGTTGACGGAATTTCAGGTGGTACCATTACATCTAATGGTGTGGATGCTATGTTGAAGTCTTGTCTGAGCAATTATAAAAACTTTTTAAATAGTAAATAAGGAGGAAAAGAATATGGCAAAATTATTATCTAAGAAGAATAAAGAAATATTCGTTAATCCTCTGGGCATGGACAACCCTGTAACTGTTCAGGTGTTGGGTATCTGTTCGGCATTGGCTGTAACTTCTAAACTGGAGCCGGCTATCGTAATGGGACTTTCCGTTACTATTATCACCGCTTTCAGTAACTTGGTTATCTCTCTTATTCGTAAGACTATTCCAAACCGCATCCGTATCATTGTCCAGTTGGTTGTTGTGGCTGCTTTGGTAACAGTCGTTAGTGAGATTCTGAAGGCTTATGCCTATGATGTAAGTGTTCAGCTTTCTGTTTATGTAGGCTTGATCATCACAAACTGTATCTTGATGGGACGTCTGGAGGCATTTGCCATGCAGAACGGTCCATGGGAATCTTTTCTCGATGGTGTGGGCAATGGTCTTGGTTATGCTAAGATTCTGCTGATTGTGGCCTTCTTCCGTGAGCTTTTGGGATCGGGAACATTGTTGGGCTTCAATATATTGAATTATGAAGCTATTAAAAATATCGGTTACCTGAATAACGGCTTGATGATGATGCCTCCTATGGCGTTGATCATTGTTGCTTGTATTATATGGTATCAGCGTACTCGTCACAAAGAATTGCAAGAAAAGTAATTCTAACTTCAAAATTAAGACAGAATTATGGAACATTTTTTTAGTTTAATAGTCCGCTCTATTTTTGTGGACAACTTGATATTCGCGTTCTTCTTGGGTATGTGTTCTTATATTGCCGTATCCAAGACCGTGAAGACAGCCGTTGGTCTGGGTGCTGCTGTTACCTTTGTGATGATCGTCACATTGCCTGTTAACTACTTGCTGCAGACTAAGGTCTTGGCTGAAGGTGCTTTGATTGATGGTGTTGACTTGAACTTCCTGAGCTTTATCTTATTCATTGCGGTTATTGCAGGTATTACTCAGTTGGTCGAGATGATCATTGAAAAATATAGCCCGTCTTTGTATAACTCATTGGGTATATTCCTTCCGTTGATTGCCGTTAACTGTTCTATCATGGGTATTTCCTTGTTTATGCAGCAGCGTATCGGCTTAGGTGCTTCCGATCCGAAGTTTATTGGTAGCTTGGGCGATGCATTCGCTTATGCTTTAGGCTCAGGTATCGGTTGGTTGTTGGCTATTGTCGGTCTGGCAGCTATTCGTGAAAAGATGGCATACTCTAACGTACCTGCGCCACTTCGTGGCATTGGCATCACTTTCATCGTAGTAGGATTGATGGCTATGGCATTTATGTGTTTTTCAGGTTTGAAATTATAAAAAGAAAGGAATATAGACAATGAATACAAATTTGATTTTATCGAGCATTGTAGTATTCCTGATAGTAATACTTTTGCTTGTCATCATTCTGTTGGTAGCAAAGCACTATTTGGTACCATCAGGAAAGGTAAAGATTTCAATTAATGGCGGCGACAAGATACTGGAAGTTGAGTCGGGTAACTCTTTACTGAACACATTGGTTACTAATGAAGTTCATCTTCCTTCTGCCTGTGGCGGTAAAGGTTCTTGCGGACAGTGTAAAGTTCAGGTACTTGCAGGTGGAGGTTCTATTCTTTCATCCGAGGTATCTCATTTCTCACGTAAGCAACAACAAGATCATTGGCGTTTGGGCTGTCAGGTTAAAGTAAAGAACGATTTGGACATTAAGATTCCTGAGTCCATTTTAGGTGTTAAGGAGTGGGAATGTACCGTTCTTTCAAACAAGAATGTATCAAGCTTCATTAAGGAGTTTAAAGTTGCTTTGCCTAAAGGTGAGCACATGGATTTCGTACCGGGGTCATACGCGCAGATTCGTATTCCTGCATTCGATTGTATCGACTATGACAAGGATTTTGATAAGGAGCTTATCGGTCCTGATTATATAGGAACATGGCAAAAGTTTAATATCTTTTCGTTGAAGGCTCATAATCCGGAACCAACAATCCGTGCATACTCTATGGCCAATTATCCTGACGAGGGCGATATTATTACATTGACTGTCCGTCTGGCTTCTACACCATTTAAGCCACGTCCACAGATTGGATTTATGGATGTACCTACCGGTATTGCTTCATCGTACATCTTCTCGCTGAAACCGGGTGATAAGGTAATGATGAGCGGACCTTATGGAGATTTCCATCCTAATTTTACTTCCGGTAAGGAAATGATATGGATTGGTGGTGGCGCAGGTATGGCTCCTTTACGTGCGCAGATTATGCACATGCTGAAGACGTTGCATACCCGCGACCGTGAGATGCACTTCTTTTATGGTGCTCGTGCCTTGGTTGAGGCATTCTTCCTTGAGGACTTCTGGGAATTGGAGAAAGAATATCCTAACTTCCACTTCCATTTGTCACTCGACCGTCCGGACCCGAAGGCTGATGAGGCCGGTGTTAACTATTATACCGGATTTGCGGTTAATTGTATTCGCGATACTTATTTGAAAGATCATGAAGCTCCGGAGGATTGTGAATACTATCTTTGCGGACCTCCAATGCTTATCAAGACTGTTACGGATTATCTCGACAGTCTGGGTGTAGAACCGGATTCAATTATGTATGATAACTTTGGATAATTAATAAGACAGGTAGATTAAACAGTGATGTCATGTCTAATAGATAATTAGAAAAAGAATAAAGATGAAAAAGATTTTATTAACAGTAGCAATGATGTTTGCTTGTATTGCAACATTTGCTCAACATGCTGTGGGTTCAGTCACTATTCAGCCGAAAGTGGGTATGAATATTGCTTCCATGACTGATATGGACGATGGAGACGTGCGTATCGGAGCTGTTCTTGGTGCCGAATTCGAATATCAGTTAACTGATATATTTAGTTTGTCGGCCGGTGCTTTATATTCCATGCAAGGTATCAAGGCTTCGGAAGATGGTGTCAAGGCTACATTGAAATTAGATTATATCAATATTCCTATTTTGGCTAATATATATGTAGCTAAGAACTTTGCGTTGAAAGCTGGTCTTCAACCGGCATTTAATGTCAAGAACACTATCACGGGAAAATATCAAGGAGTAACAGCGTCAACCGGTAATCCGATAGATGCCAAAACTCTCGAGGTAGCTATGCCTATAGGTGCTTCGTATGAATTTAATAACGTGGTGATTGACGCACGCTATAATTGGGGATTAACCAAGGTCTTTGACACTGGTGATTCCAGAAACAGCGTATTCCAATTATCTATCGGTTATAAGTTCAACTTATAATTGAAATTTCATTCAAGATAGTCTCCTCTCTTATTTGATTAAGGGAGGAGATTTTTTTATTTGCTAAAAGCAAAGAGATTGTTCTTAAGAAGATTCAATAGGTTCAGAATATATATATTAATGTGAGTTTAATGAAATAACAGAAAGGTTATGTAGAAAGCTACTAAGGTAGAATACGGTCTTACAGTATGTTGATGAGGTGTTTTTCCCTTTTTGTTTGATTCATTAATATGGTCATAAAGAGATGGAGGAAAAGTCATGCGTATGAGTTACTAAACTCATCCGCATGAATCGATCAACTCATGCGGATGAACCGATCAACTCATCCGCATCACTTTTCATCTTCATCCGCGTCACTTTTCATCTTCATCCGCATCACTTTTCATCTTCATCCGCGTCACTTTTCATCTTCATCCGTATTGCTTTTTATTTTCATACGCATCGGAGCAGTAACTTATATGGCTGATATTTTCTATAAGCAGTGTATCTATATAAAGAAGAAGCAGGTGATACACAGATTTGTATTATTTTAAATTCCGCGAAATCCGTTATATTGTCTTCATTTATTCGAAAAAAAACTAAAAAATATTAAATAATTCTTCTGGAATATAAATTCCTTTTTTGTGAATATATAAATAGCTATGTTTGTTTTCCTTTTTGGGAATATTACTAATATAAAGTAATCAATACGAACAAATAAAGTCTTATGTCGTTTTTCTTGTTAGATTGGAATTAACGACGGTTTTATAAGTGATAGCGATTATTTATTTGCTATTGCTTTTTTAAACTGTCATCATATAGTGGCAGGAATAAATAATCGACATTGAGCACTTTATTTTTTTTGATGATATTGTTTTCTTTAATAATGAAAAATACAGAAGTAAAGAGGGAGGAAGACTTGCTACAACATTCTGATAGGAATAATGGGATGAATGCATTGGTAAAAAGAAAATATCAATTACCTATAGCTTACCTATATAATGTTTCTCCGGAAAAAACAGTCAAATCACCAGCTGATATGACAGAGATGGAGTTCGGTGCCTTTGTTGAGCAAATAAAACAATTGGAAAATGAAGTTGTTTACCGGATAAATCCCGATCTGGTTGAACGTCGGATTGGCAATGAATGGATTCTTGTCCCCACGGGAGCGTTTGCGCAATATTTTAACGGGATGATAACGCAAAATGATATCAGTCATTTTCTGTGGTCTCAATTCAGACAGCCAACAGCTGTGGGAAAAGTCATAGAAATCGCGAAAAGAGAATATGAAGGTTCGCAGAGTATTATGGAATTGCAGATCCGTCAATTGGTGGAATCATATCGTAAAGCAGGATTGTTGATAGAAGTATAAATACGAAATATTATGATTGAAGAAAAGAAAAAATGGGAAACTCCCGTTACAGAGGTAGAGGTGTTTACACCACAGGAATATGTGGCCGCATGCGCGAAAGCATGGGTAATAGATACCGGAAAAATAAATCAAACAAATTTCGGTTTTGGACATTTGGCGTATGATATTGATGGAAGTGGAACTCTCACAGCCGCGGATAAGCCTGTTCAAGGCGCAACGACATCATTTGCCGGTCTTGGTCAAAATTATTATTTGAATCGGGATCCGAATACACACCTTTTACTTGTTACCGGACCTGCTCAGTTGGGTGTTTTATATGATGGAAACGTCACACCGGGCGTGAGTAATGAACATTGCAAGCCATGTTATATAGTACAGGCTACACAATATGTTTGGGATTCTTCCATTCCCCCTTATGGAGGTTTTAAAATTGATCCTACAGGAGAAGGCTCTCATACATGGTTTACAACGGGAGGTCCGTATGCTGTCATGAATGCTTCCTGACACTTTCGTAGGATAGAGGCCTGAGATAGAATATCTTTATAAAGATAATATAAAAAGCAAAGCCATTACCCGGGTGATTGATGAGTATCATTCAGTAGAGGTAGGAACATCATTTGTTTAGTTTATACGTATTAATTCATTCGTTTCAACAAGATAATTTTTGGATTTTCTATGACATATTCCATTTTTCATTTACTAAACATTCCGTATCTTTGCGGAAAATAAGGCATTATGGAACTTAATAATATTTTGGTAAATCTGAAGATAGAGCAGTTGACTCCTATGCAGCTGGCTTCTATTGATGCGTGGAGAAAGGGAAAAGATCAGATACTGCTGTCTCCGACAGGCTCTGGGAAAACACTGGCCTATTTATTACCGTTGCTTAACACCTTGAAAGAAGGTGAGGAAGGTGTTCAGGCCGTAGTGCTTGTTCCGTCGCGTGAGCTGGCTTTGCAGACAGATCAGGTGTTTAAACAAATGGGAACTCCATTTACATCAATGAGTTGTTATGGTGGTCGCCCTGCCATGGATGAGCACAGGAGTATGCAAGGTATTCATCCATCAGTAATCTTCGGTACTCCGGGGCGTATGAATGATCATCTGAGAAAAAAGAATATTGATGCTTCGACTGTAAAAATACTTGTTATTGATGAGTTTGATAAATGTCTGGAACTCGGATTTCAAGAAGATATGTCGGAAATTATCACTAAGCTGCCTAACCTTCGGCGCAGATTCTTGCTCTCCGCGACTGATGCGGAGGAGATTCCTCAGTTCACCGGAATGGAAAAGACCATTAAATTGAATTTCCTGAATCCGGATGAGTTGATTCCCGATCGTATATTATTATATAAGGTATTGTCACCAGAGAAGGACAAATTAGAAACACTGTACAAATTACTCTGTTCACTGGGCAGTGCATCGACATTGGTCTTTGTTAACTATCGCGAGAGTGTGGAGAGGGTAGGAAATTATTTACACTCGAAAAAGTTTCCGTGTGGTATGTTTCATGGAGGAATGGAGCAAGACGATCGTGAACGTGCACTATATAAGTTTCGTAACGGAAGCATTCACGTGCTTATCTCTACCGATCTTGCGGCTCGTGGACTGGATATTCCGGAGATTCAACATATTGTGCACTATCACTTGCCGGTGGACGAGGACGCTTATATTCATCGTAACGGTCGAACTGCCCGTTGGGATGCAGGAGGAGAGGCTTATATGATTCTCGGCCCTGAAGAGCAGTTGCCTGAATATATCAACGAGCAACCGGAAGTTTATGCGTTACCGGCAGTTACGCCCAAACCTACCCAACCACTGTATGCTACTATATATATAGGTAAAGGGAAAAAAGACAAGGTGAACAAGGTGGATGTAGTAGGATTCCTTTGTAAGAAAGGAAAACTGTCGGTTAAGGAGATTGGAAAGATAGACGTGAAAGACCATTATTGCTTTGTTGCCATAGAACGCAAAAAGTTAGCTAACGTACTGAATTTGATAGGGAACGAAAAGATAAAAGGCGTTAAAACAATTATTGAAGAGGCAAATTAGTGTCATTTTGAAAGTATGAGATTAAAAATCTGCTAAAAATCTTGCTATTTTGCTTGTTAATTGAAAATATAATATTTATATTCGCAAAAGTAATTAAACCTAAGTTTAACAATAAAAATTTAAATCAAATGAAAAAGCATAATTTTAATGCAGGACCATCTATTCTCCCGCGTGAGACTGTGGAAAACACAGCGAAAGCGATTTTGGATCTCAATAATTCCGGCTTGTCTCTGATGGAGATCAGTCATCGTAGTAAAGATTTTCAGGCTGTCATGGATGAGGCAGAAGCGTTGTTTAAAGAGCTTCTCCATATTCCTGAAGGCTATTCCGTGCTATTCCTTGGTGGTGGCGCAAGTTTGGAATTCTGTATGGTTCCTTATAACTTCTTCGAGAAGAAAGTTGCTTATCTGAATACAGGAACTTGGGCTAACAAAGCAGAGAAAGAAGCCAAAGGCTTGGCATTTGGAGAAGTAGTTGAGGTTGCCTCTTCAAAAGTAGATAACTACACTTATATTCCAAAAGGATACAGCGTACCTTCGGATGTAGATTATTTTCACATCACAACAAACAATACCATCTATGGTACAGAACTTCATGCCGATCCGGATGTAAATGTTCCAATGGTAGCCGATATGTCTTCAGATATTTTCTCTCGTCCGATTGATATATCCAAATATATCTGTATATTCGGTGGTGCTCAGAAGAATCTGGCTCCGGCAGGTGTTACTTTTGTCATTGTTAAGAATGATGCATTAGGAAAGGTTTCTCATTATATTCCGACGATGTTGGATTATCATACTCATATTGAGAAAGGTTCAATGTTTAACACACCTCCTGTAGTTCCTATTTACGGTGCTTTAATGACTCTTCGCTGGTTGAAGGCTCAGGGCGGTGTAGATGAGATGCAGCGTCGTGCTAAAGAAAGAGCAGATATGCTTTACAGTGCTATTGATGGCAGTAGATTATTCCGTGGAACAGTAACTTGTGAGGCTGACCGTTCTTATATGAATATTTGTTTCGTTATGAAGGATGAATATAAGGAGTTAGAGTCAGAGTTCGTTACATTTGCTACTGAACATGGCATGGTAGGCGTTAAGGGACATCGTTCCGTTGGCGGTTTTCGTGCATCTTGCTATAATGCATTACCAAAAGAGAGTGTTCAGGCATTGATAGACTGTATGAAAGAATTTGAAAATAAACATTAATAAGCTGGAACTATGAAAGTATTAATTGCAACTCAAAAGCCGTTTGCTAAAGTAGCTGTTGACGGTATTAAAAAAGTAATAGAAGAAGCCGGTTATGAATTGGCTTTATTGGAGAAATACGAACAGAAAGAACAGTTGCTTGATGCTGTGAAAGACACTGATGCGTTGATTATCCGTAGCGATGTGGTAGATAATGAGGTGTTCAATGCTGCCAAGAATTTGAAGATTGTGGTTCGTGCAGGTGCCGGTTACGATAATGTAGATTTGGCTGCCGCTACTACTCATAAGGTTTGTGTAATGAACACTCCCGGACAGAACTCTAATGCTGTAGCAGAACTTGTCTTTGGCTTGATGGTGATGGCGGTTCGTAATTTCTATAACGGAAAATCGGGGACAGAACTCAAAGGTAAAAAGTTAGGTATTCTGGCTTTCGGAAATGTTGGTCGTAACGTAGCCCGAATAGCTAAAGGTTTCGAAATGGAAGTTTATGCTTACGATGCATTTTGTCCGAAGGAAGTCATTGAAGCTGCCGGTGTTCATGCTGTTGATTCAACAGAAGCTCTTTTTGAGTCTGTTGACATTGTTTCTCTTCATATTCCTGCAACTCCTGATACAAAGGAATCTATCAACTATGCATTAGTGAACAAATTGCATAAGGGAGGAATTCTGCTTAATACAGCCCGTAAGGAAGTTATCAATGAGACTGAACTGATTAAATTGATGACAGAGCGTGAAGACTTGAAGTATGTAACTGATATCATGCCGGTAGCCGATGCAGAGTTTAAGGAGAAATTCGCAGACCGTTATTTTTCCACTCCGAAGAAGATGGGAGCACAGACCGCAGAAGCTAACATCAATGCCGGACTTGCCGCAGCTCACCAAATAGTAGGATTCCTGAAAGATGGTATCGATAAGTTCAAAGTCAATAAGTAAAACCTATTGATATGGCAACAGTAAAACCATTTAAAGGCGTTCGCCCACCGGTAGATTTGGTTGAACAGGTAGTTTCCCGTCCGTATGATGTGCTTGACTCGGCTGAGGCAAGAAAAGAATGCGAAGGGAATGAGAAATCACTTTATCATATCATCAAACCTGAGATAGACTTTCCGGAGGGGACGGCAGAGGATGATCCGCGTGTTTATGTGAAGGCTGCAGAGAACTTTAAGAAGTTTCAAGAGAAAGGGTGGCTGGTTCAGGATGATAAGGAATATTACTACATTTATGCCCAAACCATGAATGGGAAAACTCAGTATGGACTGGTGGTAGGCGCTTATGTTCCTGACTATTTGAATGGTGTTATTAAGAAACATGAGCTCACACGTCGCGATAAAGAAGAGGATAGAATGAAACATGTGCGTGTGAATAATGCGAATATTGAACCGGTGTTCTTTGCTTATCCCGATGATGCTGTACTTGATGCAGTAGTAGCTAAATATACGGTTAATAAGCCTGTTTATGATTTCACAGCCGAGGATGACGGATTCCGTCACCGATTATGGATTATCGACAATGATAAAGATATAGTAACTATCACTGAGGAGTTTGCTAAAATTCCTTCCATGTATATTGCTGATGGTCACCACCGTTCAGCTGCTGCTGCATTGGTTGGTGCCGAGAAGGCGAAGCAGAACCCGAATCATCGGGGTGATGAGGAATATAACTTCTTCATGGCTGTCTGTTTCCCTGCGAATCAGTTGACTGTCATTGATTATAACCGTGTGGTAAAGGACTTGAATGATAATACACCCGAACAGTTCTTGGATAAGGTACGTGAGCATTTTGATGTGGAACTGAAAGGTACGGAGATTTATAAGCCTACTAAGTTACACAATTTCTCACTCTATTTGGAAGGGAAGTGGTATAGTTTGACTGCAAAGAGAGGAACCTATGATGATAACGACCCTATTGGAGTACTCGACGTGACTATTTCTTCTAAGTATATTCTTGATGAGATTTTGGGTATTAAAGATTTACGTTCAGATAATCGTATTGATTTCGTTGGTGGTATTCGTGGCTTGGGTGAGTTGAAGCGCAGAGTGGATAGTGGTGAGATGAAAGTAGCGTTGGCATTGTATCCGGTTTCTATGAAACAAATCATGGATATTGCCGATACCGGTAATATCATGCCACCTAAAACTACGTGGTTTGAACCGAAGTTACGTTCCGGTTTAGTCATTCATAAGCTGAGTTAAGATAGTTTTTGTCTTTTATAAAATAATGTATAGTAATCCTCGGATTCTTTGTGAAGAATTCGAGGATTTATTATATTTGTCTGTTGTAAATGAATAAAAAGTATATAATGAAACAGAGAATATCCCTTGTAATATATTGCGTGCTGACTGTTCTTTTCACAGCGTGCGGTAGCAAGAAACAGAATCAAGAGAAGACAGAGCAGATGACAGAACAGAAAAATTCTACTACATTGGTTATCTTTGATACCGATATGGGGAATGATGTGGATGATGCATTGGCTCTCGATATGCTATATAAATATCAGGATGCAGGAAAAATTAAGATATTGGCTATTATGACGAATAAATGTGAGGATGGATCGGCTAAATTTCTTGATATCATGAATACATGGTACGATTATCCGGACATTCCGATAGGAGTGTGTCGTAATGGAGCTGACTGCAGTAAGGGACCTAACTATGCTTTGAGCGTTTGTATGATGAATTTATTCCCTACCACCATTAAAGACTATAACGCATTGCCTGACGCAGAAAA
The DNA here is from genome assembly GCF_021295095.1 of Phocaeicola oris. Lineage (GTDB taxonomy): Bacteria > Bacteroidota > Bacteroidia > Bacteroidales > Bacteroidaceae > Phocaeicola > Phocaeicola oris. The sequence continues at coordinate 5,294 of NZ_JAJLQX010000022.1, read as the reverse complement.
GTTATATCGTCAGATTCTTTCTGCTCAACCTGATGGTTCCGTAGTGATCATTTCTACCGGATTCTCAACCAATCTGGCCCGACTTCTCGACACTCAGGCAGATGAATATTCAAAGCTGACAGGTAAGGAACTGCTTGCGCAAAAGGTAAAATATATGTCCCTGATGGCTGGAGCTTTTAAGATGGCCGAGCATACAGAATATAACATCATTATGGATATTCCTGCAGCGAAAAAACTGTTTGCGGAGAGTCCTGTTAGGATTATTACTTCCCCGTTCGAGGTCGGTCTGGCTATCGAATATCCGGGAGCCAGCATAGAGAATGACTTTACATGGGCTCCTCAACACCCGATGATTGAGGCGTACAAGGCATATATGAAGATGCCTTACAACCGTCCTACATGGGATTTAACAGCTGTTCTGGAGGTATTGGAACCGAATAAATTCATGACGCTCTCAGAGGAAGGAAAGATTACGGTTGCCGACGACGGTATTACCACATTCACTCCGCAGAAAGGTGGAAATCAGTATTATTTAATGACAAATGATGAGCAGAATAAACAAATTCTTGACTTTTTCTTAAAGATTATTCCTTCAAAGCCGAAGAATAAGTAAACCTTTTATTAAAGAGATTGAATCTTTATAAAATATAGATAGGACCATTTGTTTTATTGTCCTTAATGATGTACTTTTGCGCGGTTTTCATAAAGGTATGATGAGTAATAAGACAAAAGGGGTTGCTTTGGCTGCATTGGCATCAGCCAGTTACGGATTGAACCCGCTGTTTGCTTTGCCACTATACAGTGACGGACTGAATGCCGATAGTGTGTTGTTGTTCCGTTATGGATTGGCTATGGTTTTTATTGGCATTATTATGAGGATAAAGGGTATCTCATTTCAATTACAGAAGAATGAAATCTTGCCATTGGGTGTGATGGGATTGCTTTTTTCTTTCTCCTCATTGGCTTTGTTCAGTAGTTATACCTATATGGATGCGGGTATTGCCTCGACTATTCTGTTTACTTATCCTATTATGGTAGCTTTGCTTATGGGAGTATTCTTCAAAGAACGAATCTCTATTATCAGTTGGGGGGCTTTAATCATCGCTTTCTTAGGAATAACACTCTTGGGAAAGACTTATAATGGTCAGACTTTGAGCGTGATAGGAGTCATTCTTGTATTGATTTCTTCGCTGACTTATGCCATCTACATGATTGGCATCAACCGTTCTGTACTGAAGTTGATGCCTGCTTATAAACTGAATTTCTATGTCTTGCTGGTTGGCTTTTCCGTTTTTGCTTTCCGAATTATTTTCTCTACTTCATTTCATGTGCCGACAACACCGTTTTATGGGTTGTGTACGTTAGGTATTGCACTGATACCTACCATTATCTCTTTGGTTACGCTTACCAAGGCTATTCATTATATAGGTTCCACCGACACAGCGATTTTAGGTGCTTTAGAGCCTATGACAGCCATCTTCTTTGGGGTGTTGATATTTCATGAACAACTCACTTTCCGCATAGTTGTAGGTATTATATTGATTCTTGGATCCGTTACCATGATTGTCTTTGAGAAATCTTTAATGAATAAAATCAAGTTGTCCTATCGTCGTCGACATGGCATCGGCTGATGCTCTTTTCTTATAATAGATTTGCTTAAGAAGCATAAAAGGACTAATTTTATGCCGCTAATAAAAGAGGACAGAGGAAATATTTGTCTGTATTCAGGGGTAGTTTCTGTCTTCTTAAAGAATAAATAGTATATGGATAATTTTGCTGCCATCGACTTTGAGACTGCCAATAATCAACTTTCCAGCGTGTGCAGTGTGGGAGTGGTGATTTACAGAAATGGAGAGAGGGTGGATGAGTTCTATAGTCTCATTCATCCGGAGCCTAATTACTATCTTTACCGGAATATTCAGGTGCATGGCATTACAGAGCGTGATACATGGAATGCTCCCATTTTCCCTAAAGTATGGGAACAGGTGGCTCCAAAGATAGAAGGTTTACCGTTGGTGGCTCATAACAAAAGGTTTGACGAATGTTGCCTGAAAGCGGTGTTCAAAACTTATTGTATGGATTATCCTGATTATATATTTTATTGTACTTATCTGGCGTCATTAAAGTTGAAAGGACTGGAAAATCATCAGTTACAGACCGTGGCTGCTTACTTCGGTTATGATTTGCTTACCCATCACCATGCGTTGAGTGATGCTGATGCCTGTTCATGGATAGCGAAAAAATTACTATGATGGCTGACGACGAGTATAGAACTGTGAAAGGGGTGTCGGAAGGATTCTATTCCGAAAAGCGGAGTAAGTTTCTGAGCTTTGCCATGCCTGTACACTCGCAAGATGAAGTTCGTGAGTGGCTAAAGAAGTATCAGAAAGTGTATTATGATGCCCGTCATGTCTGCTATGCCTTTATGATTGGTCCCGATCGGAAAGAGTTTCGTGGAGCGGATAATGGAGAACCTTCTGGGACGGCTGGCAAGCCTATCTTGGGACAGATCAACTCGAATGAGTTGACTGACATACTGATTATAGTGGTGCGTTACTATGGAGGTATCAATTTAGGTACCGGCGGACTTACTCGGGCTTATAAAGCTGCTGCTGCCGATGCCATCGCTCATGCTGACATCATAGAGAAGACGACGGATGAGGATGTCGTCTTTACCTTCGAATATCCGTTCCTTAACGATGTGATGCGCATTGTGAAAGAAGAAAATCCGAAGATAAAGAGTCAGAGCTTTGAAATGGATTGTGTGATGACACTTCGTATACGTCGTTCACTCATGCAAAATCTTCGTTCCTGTCTTGAGAAAGTGGAGACTCTGCGTTTTCTGTCCGACGATTGACAACACATCTCTTGTTGAAGTGTTCCGTATAAACACCCGAAGCTATATATATAAGTTTCCGTATTCTTCAGAAGTATTTGCAAAGATGCCGATTTAAAAGTGATGCATTTAACGTTCGCTTGTAGATCTTATTTTCTTTTACTCTTAAAAAACGCTTCAAAAAAGTCCATTTGCGGTTGGTTCTGCACCGGTCCTAAATGGAATCCCTCTTTTATAATCATGACAGTAGGTTTATCTTTTTGATACGAAGTCCAATAAGGGAGATTGTCACCATTTGGGTCTCCGGTCTTGGTAAAGTTTATCCAGTACTTTGTCATAATCTGTTGTATATGTTTCTCGGTATCTGTCATTTTGCCGTTACCGAACGTGTATCCGTAAGCGAAAGGCATTTCAGCTACATGACTGGCTCCTCCACGGCTGCTTGACAGCATGGTGTTCTCGGAGTTTTGGTCAAAGTAGTACATGTAAACTCTGCTCTTGCCGTTAGCAGTCTGTAAGTTAGCCCAAGCGTATGTTCCCCACGCAAAGCTGCCGTCTCGGAAGATATCTGATTGCGCGAAATACGTTTCCTGTTCGTTTGTGGCAGGATAAAGTTTCAGTAATTTATCAGCCCATTCCCCGTAGCTTTTTCTGATACGCTTTTCGTAGTCGACGACTGATACCGGACGACAGAACATAGATCCTTCATCCGAATTGGTTCCCATCAGTACATCCACATCATTATATTTTCCTTGTTCATACAGTTTATATTGATCATCGGTAATGACATACCCATCTACTACCGGCCAGAACAGTTCCATTTGGGTGGCTGTGGTGAGTTTATCAAAAGGTAATTTACGCAATGCTTTCAGATTCTTTGCTTTTAAGCTATTTTGAAAGTTGACTCCCATCTGCTCTGCGGCCTGCATGGTCGACATGGCTGTGTTGTCTCCTCGTTGGTCGGCTACCGGCCAAAACGAGCTTCCACTTTCACAAATGGCAGCACGGAACAATCCCTTTGTCAAAGGAGAAGCACATAAGATGCTGACGGAGATGCCTCCTGCCGATTCACCTGCAATGGTTACCTTTTCAGGGTCACCGCCGAAAGCTGCTATATTATCATGAATCCACTGCAAAGCCATAATCTGATCGAGTAATCCGTAGTTGCCGGTTATACCTTGGGGAGATTCTTTCGCAAGTTCGGGGTGAGCCATAAATCCCAATGCGCCAAGGCGATATTCCACGCTGACATATACGATGCCATTGCGGACAAAGCTGTCTTGAGTGCCGATATAAGAGCCTGTTAGGAAAGCCCCGCCGTGAATCATGACAAATACCGGTAGCTTGTCGTTTTTTGTCTTGGCAGGCGTTTGTACGCACAGATACAGGCAATCCTCACTCATGTCATCCGTGCCACCTTGAGTTGGATTAGACGGCTGTGGAGGGCGTTTTCCCCATTGGTCGGCTTTATACACACCTTTCCATGGACGCTTGCTTACCGGAGCTTTCCAACGAAAGTCTCCGATAGGAGCTTCTGCGTAAGGGATACCTTTATAAAGGGCAAATCCATTCTCTTCAATACCTTCTATTTCGCCTTGCGCGACAGTTGTTTTGAGTAATTGGCCTTTTACACTGCCTAAACATATTATGCCGAGAACAGTGAGGAGCAATATCTTTTTCATTTCCTATATAATTAAAATAAGTACTCTGTTTATTTTTGTCCAAAGGTAATTAAAGAAGGTAATAAAACAAATTCACAGTCAATTTATTTCGCGTAGATTTGATTTGTTATTTGTCTTATATTTTATTATATAAATAATGTGTGTTCGCCGAATTTAAAATAATACGAGTTGTGTATCATTGTTTCTTCTTAAAAGGATACACTGCTAATGTCAATTATATAAACTATTATTCCGATGCGTATGAAGATGAAAACTGATACGTATGAGTTGCTCAATTGATCCGCATGAGTTGTTCGGTTTATCCGCATGAGTTGTTCGGTTCATCCGTATGAGTTGCTCAATTGATCCGCATGACTTTTTTCCATCTCTTTATGACCATTTTAATGAACCAGACAAAAAGGGAAAAATACCTCACCAACATACTATAAGACCATATTCTACCTTCGTAGTTTTCTGCGTGACCTCTTTGTTGTTTTATCAAACTCATGTTGAAATGAATATAAGTATGGAAAAACAAAAGAGAAAGTAAGCATTTAAGATAGAAGCGCAATTCTCGTGATGGCGTTTTAAAGTAGAACTTAGGAGATTCTTTTTAAGATTAAAAAAGATAATGAATTGTTTTTTTATTTAAAAAATAATCGTACCTTTGGGCGTAATGGACATTTGGTAGGCTGAAACCTCTCAAATGTCCTTTATTCATTACCTTTGCAGCATTTGAAAGCTTATGAATAAAAAAACTGTATATTCTGTAACAGTTCAAATGTTAAAAAGAATGG
>NZ_JAJLQX010000021.1 GCF_021295095.1 Phocaeicola oris | reverse complement strand
GCACGGCGGTGAGGGCATGGCGGAACGTCAGGTTGGTAGTGGGAGCCGATCCCCACTCGGCATAGTGCACCTCGCCCGAGCAGGCAGTCATCAGGTCTTTCTGATTCTTCACGTCAGGCTCCACCTCGAAATCCACGTATGGCGTGCCCGAATGGTCGGCAGGCGAAAGCGTAATCTTACCGTAGCCGGCAGTCACTTGCGGTGCCACGGCGAAGAACTTACCGTAACGTTTTCCCCACGACCACAGCATAGGCGTAATGAGGTTGCCGTCGGGACCGGTTTCCTCATTGTAGAACCACGGTGTGGTTTCGAGGTTGCCCGAGGTTGTGCCACGGTAACCGATGGAGCTGAAATTTTCCAATGTGGCAGTGGTGGTGATGTTGGCACGGGATGGATGCCTGCCACGGTGGTTTCGATGAGGCAGGCATCGTCGGCTCCCACTACAGAGAGCTTCTGCGAGGTGAGGTCTTCGGGCGTGAGGGACTGCACGGCAAGTCTCTCGGCAAAGGCCGCACGGGTAACGGCACCGCCGAAGGAGGAGGCGACGTTTTGAGCTTCGGCCTGTGCGTCGCTCACATGGAAGGTTACGGCAGCGCCTTTGTCGCCACCGGTCTGACGACCATTAACGAGGTCGTCGTTGGTACACGAGGTTAGCATGCCCAATGAGATTAGCATGCCCGACAATAATAAAATTTTCGTTGTTTTCATTGTCTTGTTTCTTTTTAAATGGTCATAAAACTTAAAATTGATTAGCGGACTCTTTCCATCCGTTCCCGCAGGTTGAAGCGCTTGGCGCCACAGGGTTAATCGGGGTCTTCAGTAGGATCTTCCACAATGACACTGCCGCCGCCCCCTCCTCCGGGATACACGTTGGCACTGCCTGCCATCATGACTACCGTTTCCATGTCCATGGTCAGGACCTCACAAGAGGGTTTTACATAATTCATTTCTTTTTTCATTTCTTTTTCATTTAACTTGTTTGATAGAATGATTTTATATTCCTAAATGTTCTGTTTTAGCAACGTAAAAACGGTCTTATTTCGCTCTCCTGTATCAGGAAGAAAATACACCCCAAAAAACAAATCTCTCGGGATGCCTTTGTCTGTTATGGTCTCCGCACGCTGTCAAGCGCACGTATGCGAAAAGTTTGAAGTGTGGTTTAACGGCTGCACGCCGATGAAAGAGAAAAGTATCAAATTATTGGGAGGTTCCAAATAATTTTACTTTAGAAACACGCTATGTTCAAAAAGATTTCGCACTTTACACATTTTTATATAATAGGATGGAAATCACCACGTTGATGATTTCGGAGGCAAAGCTAAGTATTAAGTTTAATTTATGCAAGGGAAATGCAAAAAGTTTTCATTAAACCATGTTACGATGATGACGATGCTTATCATCAACGATATATTTTTCCAATTATATTGAATTCCGTTAATATTGAACAAAGAAGAAAGAGATAAGCATCACACAAAAAAGCGACGCGTATAAACCGAGAAAGTCATCCGCATAAAACGAAGAACTCATACGCATGAACCGGTCAACTCATCCGCATGAATTGACAAACTCATACGGATCACTTTTACAACTCATACGGATGACTTATTCATTCCATACGTAAGGCTGTCAGCATTCTTATTATTCATGTTGCCATGACGGTAATTGCTCCCGTTAACTTTCACATTAACTATACTTGAGCCTATCAGATAAAGCCCAACCCATTAGCAAAGACAAAGAGAATACCCAACGGCGCGATATATTTAATAACAAACATATACACCTTAAAGAAATGCTTCATAATGGTTCCTCCATTCGTAATCTCTTCATACGAATATTGCTTATTCCAATACCAACCGACAAAGATGGCAATGAAGAATCCGCCCAACGGAAGCATAATCTTTGCTGTAAGATAATCAAGGAACCCGAAAATTCCCATATTGAATATGGTCAAATTTTTTAATACTCCTAAAGACAAAGAAGCAATAATGCCCACCATTAAACTTCCCATTGTCATCATACTTGCAGAACGACCGCGGGTAAAATGGAATTGCTCGTGAATAAAGGCTGTTGACACTTCGTGCATTGATATAGTAGAAGTCAAAGCTGCCAACGCTAAAAGCACATAAAACATAACAGAGAACAGATACGCAATTATAGGAGCTCCGCTAAATGCTTGCTGAAACACGTTGGGCAATGTGATAAAAATAAGCGAAGGCCCCGCGTCCGGTTGGATGCCAACAGATATAGCCGCGGGGAAAATAATCACTCCCGCAAGAATAGCCACCATAGTATCAATGATGCCCACACTGAAAGCTGTCTTAACCAATTTCGTGTCTCTCGAAAAATAAGAAGCATAAGTAGATAAACATCCCATTCCCAAACTCAACGAGAAGAAAGTCTGTCCGCAAGCAGAAAGCATCGAAGCTCCGTCAATCTTGCTGAAATCGGGCATAAATAAAAACTTTAAGCCTTCTATACTGTTTGGTAATGAAATAGAACAAAAGCCCAAAACAATCAGCAATATAAACAGAATAGGCATCATAATCTTCGAGAATTTCTCTATACCTTTCTGCACTCCCTTTACAATAATAACATGAGTCATTATCATAAAAACAAACAGCCAAATAAGCGGACGGATAGGATTTTCAGAGAATGCCTGAAAGTCATGGATGAAATCCTGAGGAGTTTTGCCGATAAAGCCATTTAATCCGGCATCAAACAGATATTCCAACGTCCAACCGGCAACAACGGTATAGTAGCCGAAAATAAGAAAACCGGTAAGCACTCCCCAATAACCTAAATACTTCCAAGCTGTACCCGGAACGAGCACTTTATAAGAACTGCCGGTACTGGCTTTCGCATGACGACCGATGGAGAACTCGGCAATCATAACGGGAATGCCCAATAATAAGATACACAGTAAATAAATTAAAATAAAAGCTGCTCCGCCATGAGCACCTGTCTCATAAGGGAATCTCCATATATTTCCTAACCCTACGGCAGAACCGGCCGCTGCCAATATCGCGCCAATCTTACTCCCAAAGTTTGCTCTCTTTTCCATTCCTAACAACTGTCTGTTTCAGTTTCTAAATTTCAAAGATACAAAACTATAAAAAGAATCGTAAAAAGTCTATCTATTTATACAAATTCATCTTTTTAAACCCTAAAAAATACGATTTCATTATATTTATTACCATAATTTGTAACAAATAGAATAACTTAAATAAGAGTCTCGGTTATTCAGTTATACCGGCAAACGCAAAAAAAAGAAACATAAAGACTATAGATTGACTTCTCCACTCCAATACTTGAAAGGGAATTTAGTAAGATAAGAATTATAAAAACGATGGTCTCCGGTCACCTCCTTGCCAATGAAATTAGGTTTTTCATACCATTCATCCTCCGATTTCAGTTCCACTTCAGCCATAATAAGTCCTTCATTATCCCCATGGAACTCATCTACCTCGAAGATATGCTCCCCCGACCTCACAAGATAACGAAACTTATCTACCTGACCGGGTTCGCATAGTTTCATAAGATCCTGCGCATCTTGCAAAGAGATCTCTTTCTCCCATTCAAACCGACTCATTCCGGTCGCGTTCGACGGCCCTTTAATAGTAATATATCCTTTTTCATCACGAATCCGGATACGCACCGAACGGCCATGACCACTCGTCATGTATCCCTGTACAATATGCGTTCTGTTAAAGGCTTCTTTCTTATAATTATCGTTTATAACCAGAAACTTTCGTTCTATTTCCTGTGCCATATCATTTATATAAAAAAGTCCCGCTCGGTATTCACTTTGCAGGACTTATAATATCATTCTATTACTTAGTTTAGATATTTAACAGCGACAAACAAAAGAATAATTGCTAAAAGAATCAAAGTAAAACAAATACCTTTAATAACTTTACGTGCTTTCTGTTCCGCCTTTTTCGCTTTAAGAGCTTTCCTATTATTCTTTCCCATTGCATTAATATTTAAGATAATTTCTTTCCCAAATATAGAAAGTTTTATAAGAACTCCCAAACAATTCATCTTTTAATTTTCCTGATCGGAGAATTCCATCAGATAAGCCTTAATGAATCCTTCTATTTTGCCATCCATCACTCCGTTTACATCCGAAGTCTGATAACCGGTACGATGATCTTTCACCCGACGATCATCAAAGACGTAGCTACGGATTTGAGAACCCCATTCAATCTTTTTCTTCCCGGCTTCTACTTTTGCCTGTTCTTCCATACGATGTTGTAATTCCTTATTATATAGAATAGAGCGTAAATGACGTAAAGCATTCTCTCTGTTGTGAGGTTGATCCCGAGTTTCCGTATTCTCAATTAGGATTTCCTCTTCTTCCCCCGTATACGGATCTTTATACTGATAGCGCAAGCGAACTCCTGATTCTACCTTATTGACATTCTGACCACCGGCACCACCACTTCGGAAAGTATCCCAACTAATACGTGCATTATCAATATTGACTTCAATGCTATCGTCAACCAGTGGAGCAGCGAAAACCGACGCGAAAGAAGTCATCCGTTTCCCTTGTGCGTTATAAGGAGATACGCGTACTAAACGATGAACGCCATTTTCTCCTTTCAGATATCCGTATGCATAGGTTCCTTCTATATTCATGGTCACGCTCTTAATACCGGCCTCATCACCTTCCTGCAAATCGGTAATAGTAACTTTATATCCTTGAGTTTCGGCATAACGCATGTACATACGCATTAACATCGAAGCCCAGTCCTGACTTTCCGTTCCGCCTGCGCCTGAATTGATTTTCAGAATACAATCCATCTGATCGGAATCGGAACGAAGCATATTCTTCAGTTCAAGTTCCTCAATTGCATTCATAGCTTTCTGATAATCCGTGTCTATTTCTTCCTCAGTAACTAACTGATCTTTATAAAAATCGACAGCCAACTCCAACTCGTCTGTAAGTGTTTTGACTTCTTTGTATCCTTCAATCCATTTCTGGATATCCTTCACTTTTTTCATTTGAGCTTCAGCCTTCTTCGCGTCATCCCAGAAGCCGGGAGCCTGAGTACGAAGCTGTTCTTCCTCCAACTGGATTTGTTTGTTATCAATATCTAAATATCTTTCAAGCGCGGCTGCACGATCTTTTACATCCTTCAGTTGGTCTATAGTAATCATATATTGTTTTATTTATTAATCAATTGTTTCAATTCACACTAATCCCAAGTAATCAAAATCAGCTTTAAGTTATTCCACATACATAGCGGCAATCTCTTTCGCATAATTCTTTGCCACGACACTACGCCTAATCTTCAATGTATTAGTCAATTCTTCCCGTTCCATACTAAAGGGTTCCGGAAGTAAAGTAAATTTCTTAATTTGTTCATAATGCGCAAACTGTTGTTGAAGCGTTTCAATATGATCGGTAAACAAATCAATGATTTTCTGATTCTTCACCAGATCATTCATATCAGTATAAACAATACCATTACTCTTTGCAAAGCTTTTTATCAAATCGTAATTTGGGACGATAAGAGCAGATACAAACTTCCGCTGGTCGGCTATAATAGTAATTTGATCAATGTATCTGTCCACCACCAAACGAGACTCAATGCTCTGAGGAGCAATGTATTTTCCATTAGAGGTCTTAAACAAATCCTTCAAACGTTCGGTAAGGAACAGATGTCCATCCTTAAGGTAGCCGGCATCCCCTGTACGCAACCAGCCATCTTCCGTAAAGACAGCTTTAGTCAAGGCTTCTTTCTTATAGTATCCGGGGGTAATACCTGCTCCTTTCAATAATATCTCATTATTTTCTCCTATCTTCACTTGAACGTGAGGCATTATCGTTCCAACGCTACCAATGACATGATCATGATCCTGCTCACAAGAAACAGTCGCTAAAGACTCGGTTAAGCCATAACCGGTTATCATATTTATTCCAATACTAAGAATAAATTCCTGAACCTCCTTTGGTATAGCCGCGCCGGCCGTCGGAAAGAATCGACCATTCTCTAAACCAATTTGCTCGCGTACCTTATAAAACACCATTCTCTCATAGAACTTATACTTCACACGAAGCCAAAATGGAGCAGACTTATTTTTACTTACATAATTAATATTATAGTCTCTACCCACCTTTATGGCATCAAGAACAAGCGATTTCTTCATTCCTGTCATTTCGTTCATCACCTCTTTCACGCCATGATAAACCTTTTCAAAGAAACGAGGAACAGAACACATACAGGTAGGATGAACTTCACGAAGCGACTGCTGAATATCTTTGGGATACAAATTAACAGCCAACGTACAACCCTCGGAAATACACCAATATGTCCATCCTCGCTCGAAGACATGTGTATAAGGAAGGAAATTCATCACCACATCTTTCGGTCCTAAATCAGGGAAACGCTGATGATGAGCCGCTAAAACTGCCTCATAATTAGAGTGAAGCAACATAACACCTTTACTATCGCCTGTTGTTCCACTCGTATATAGGATATTCGCTATATCACTTGAAAGAGATTCCTTGGTCAGCTTATCAACTCTTTTCTGAAACTGACGAGCTTTACCGTACTGAAGAAACTCGTCAAAATAAATGGAATTAGTATCCTGAGGATATCTTTTAACATTCCTATCATATATAATAATCTTCTTCAAAGGGGTGCCCAAGGACATTACTCTACACGCAACTTCGTATTGCAACTGCTCCCCGACAAAAAGGAAACGAACAGAAGCATCGTTCAACATATAATGAATTTGTGCTTCAGAACTGGTTGCGTAAAAAGGAATAGTTACTGCACGAATACCATAAGCGCCATAATCGGTGTAAAGACATTCCGGCATATTCTGAGAAAAAACCGCGATATTCTCTTGAACACCAACACCAAGTTCAAGAAGAGCATTCGAAACAGTCGTAACCACCTCAGCAAACTTATTCCAAGAGATGGGAACCCATTTCCCTGTCTTTTGATTTTTGTATTTCAAAGCTGCATGATTACCAAATTTCTTTGCCTGATTCTGAATCAGGTGCGACATAAGAGTACTCATATTTGATTGTTTTTTTACTATTTTGTCACAAAGTTACCTCTTTAATTTGGAAATCACATCGTAATACAATACAAATTTGACAACAAATCCTTATCTTTGTCTGTCAAAAGGAGCGACAAAATGAGCAATATCGAAAATTTTACCTCAGAAGCAATCACACTGCTTAAATCATTAATCAACTTTCCCTCCATAAGCAAGGAAGAGGAAAAGGCTGCCGATTTTCTACAAAACTATATAGAAAGCTTAGGCATAATGACCGAACGTTCGGGCAATAACATCTGGTGCACAAGTACCAATCTTAATCCGCTGAAACCTACCATCTTACTGAATGCACACATTGATACGGTTAAACCGGTTGCCGGTTGGAAACATCAGCCCTTCACAGCAAAACTTGAAGATGATAAATTATATGGTCTGGGCAGTAATGATGACGGAGGCAGTTTGGTTTCACTCTTTGAAACATTCCGTTATCTGATTACAAAAGACCAAAACTATAATCTCATTTTTCTTGCATCGTGTGAAGAAGAAGTTTCCGGTAAGAACGGAATTGAAAGTATATTACCCCTTTTACCTCCTATTAGTGTCGCATTGGTAGGAGAACCGACAGGTATGCAACCTGCCATTGCCGAGAAAGGATTGATGGTGCTGGATTTGATTGCTCATGGTCAATCAGGGCATGCAGCTCGTAATGAAGGAGTGAATGCCATCTACAAAGTTTTGGATGATATTGAATGGTTCCGGAATTACCAATTTCCGAAGATATCCCCCTTACTTGGCACGGTAAAGATGACGGTAACCGTAATGAATGCCGGTACTCAACATAATGTTATTCCGGATACATGCACCTGTTTGGTAGATATTCGCAGCAACGAGTGCTATACAAATGAAGAATTGTTTAAAGAAATCAGCGCACATGTGAAGAACGAAGTAAAAGCACATTCATTCCGGCTGAATTCCTCAAAAATAGATCCGAATCACCCATTGGTACAAAGAGCTGTTGCATTAGGCAGAAAGCCCTTTGGCTCACCAACTCTATCCGACCAAGCTTTGATGAACTTCCCTTCTCTGAAGATGGGGCCGGGAGAATCTTCCCGATCACATACAGCCGATGAGTTTATAAAAACTTCAGAAATAGAGGAAGCTATTCGACTTTACATAGAGATGTTGGACGGACTGACCTTATAAATTAACGTGAGTTCGACGAATTTAAGATAATACAAACCATTTATCACTACTTTTTTTAAAGTGATACACGGCTCTTTTGGCAATCAGCCATAACAACTATTATCCTGATGCGTATGAACGTGAAAAGTGAACTACATAAGTTACCATATTCACCAGAAGATTTTTTCGTTTCACATAGGTGAGTCACTTGTTTCACTATTGTGAGACACTTGTTTCACAGAAGTGAAACTCTTGTTTCACCTATGTGAAACGAAAGATTCTTCCGTATGAGTTGAGCTATTCATACGGATCACTTTCCTTAATCTCCTTATGAAAAAAGAATTTGATCTAATCGTTAAATCAACAAATACTTATAGATCGTTGAACTCACCTTCCAATCCATGCTTCCGGATTAAGTTTACTCGTTTCTTTTCTTAATTGAAAATGTAAAACCGTATTGCCATTTGAATCAGTAGCAACCGTACCAAGTAGACCTCGCGTATTTACATGTTGCCCTTTCGAAACCATTACATTCTTCAAATTGCAATATACCGAAATGTATGCCCCATGACGAACCAACACATTATTGAGGCCGTTCAATTTAAAGACATAAGATACCTCACCATCAAAAATAGCACGAGCCTGAGCGCCCTGCTTACCTTTTATATCAATACCTTTATTATCAAGTTTAACATACTTCAGCCCATCCACACTATAGGTTCCAAAATGGCTGATGATAAGATACGGACCGGTAATAGGCACAGGAAGAATTCCCTTATTACGTTCAAAGTTTCCCGATAGACGGCGATCCTCCGTATTCAGATTATATTTCTCGATTGGAGCAGATTTAATTGTCGCACGAGGTGATGCTTTTCGTGCCGCATTTTCCGATGATTTTATAGCAGCGGGATCCTCTTTTGATTTTGCTGCCGCAGCCTCTTCCGCGGCTTTCTTCTTTGCCTCAGCCAACCGACGAGCTTCCTCTTCTGCACGCTTACGGGCTTTTTCAACTTCAATGGCTATCAAGCGATCAATTTCTTTATTCAATTGAGAAGCTGTTCGTCGTTTTTTAGTCAACTCCTGTTGAATACCTTTCTGCTTCTTTTTCAAATTGGCAATCAATGTCTGACGATCACGCTCCTGAATCTCCAGTTTTATTCGTTCGGTTTGACCTTGTTTTAACAAAGCTTCTTTAGCTCCTCGCGTTGCTTCCAACTCTTCTTTTTTCTGAGCCACCTGCAATTGTTTCCCTTCTATTTCTTTACCTTGAACACGTTGAAAGTCAGCATATTCGCGAACATAACGCATTCTTCTATACATCTGATTAAAGTTCTTGGCCGACAAAATAAACATCAACTTTTCTTGAACCGAACGGTTCTTATACATATATTGCACAGAAGCTGCGTATTTCTCTTTTTTATCATCCAGCTCTTTTTGAAGGTCTGCAAGTTCCAATTCAAGTTGCGTAATCTCAGAATTAAGGGAATTCACATCATTCTGAATAGCATCCACATATCTTTTACGCTCATCAATCTGTCCAGTAATGAGTGCTAAATTATCCAATTGACTCTTCACATCCTTCTTTGTTGACTTCAGCAGCGTTTCCGATTCCGCAATCTGCTGGCTGAGTTCTTTCCTACGATTCTCCAGTTCTTTTATCTTTGGCGTAGTTTGAGCCCACAAAGTAAAAGGAAAACAAATTAAAAGGAGTAAAAGAATTTGTTTCATTATTTCAGAAGTATTTTAAGGATATCGTCCAATTCTACTTCTTCATACTTATCGGACAATTGCGTATTAGAATCCCAGTCAGCATCAGTTGATAGTCTTGAAAAATCGAACATGGCGGTCAAAGACTTCTTTGAACCTTCCACAGCAACAAACATCTTTGTCGGGAACTGCTTATTCTCTAAATCCTTGAAGTTGCCATATTGCCATTTAATGCCGTATTCCGTTCCGGTCATTCCAATATAAGTTTGTTTCAATAAGCCTTGGGCAATGGTTGTAGTAAACTGATAAATAAAGCGTTTTGCATTTTTCACTGCCAATGTTGCCGCTGCCGTATCCTGACGAATAGTAAAAGCGTTCACATCTTTGACAGACACACTATTCTTTCCGGGCAAAAATATTTCATTCATGAATAACGATTGAAACGCATGAAAATCTAAATCTGCATTTGTCCGTCTTGTCAGCTCTTCAAATGGCACCTTAACGTAACGCTTATGAATCCTATCTACAACTAAAATACCCGCCGGAGTAATCTCAGCCCGGGCAACTTCGATACCCAGAACCGGAGCAATAGAAATCAGAATTACTTCATCACGCTTCATCTTTAGCGAACCGCTAACATTTATTTCCTTCACACTCTGCGTAAGAGTCAGATTCATTTTAGCTGTTATGGCTTTCCAATCAGGCGCACGACCAATTACTTCAGAGAAATATTGTTCTTCTGTCAGATTTCCGATAGTAGTTTTTGTCAACTTCTTAGTTGAAGAACATGCAGCCATAAACAGTCCTACCACGGCTACCAATATATAATAGGTATACTTCTTCATTTAGCAAAATATTTCTTATATGTTATCTTCTTTTTCAATACACGCAATTCATCTTTATCTCGTGAACTTTCACTGTTTTGAGTCTTTTCCTTTGAGAGTTCTTCTGCTTTCTTCCAATATTCCACAGCCTTCTCCTTCTCTCCGTTCATCCAATATATATCACCACAATGTTCTGTCTCAACTGAACTTTTATCCCCCCCGTTCTGCATTGCCTGATCA
This sequence comes from Phocaeicola oris, assembly GCF_021295095.1. Classification (GTDB taxonomy): domain Bacteria; phylum Bacteroidota; class Bacteroidia; order Bacteroidales; family Bacteroidaceae; genus Phocaeicola; species Phocaeicola oris. Next base: position 43,129 of record NZ_JAJLQX010000021.1, on the reverse strand, counting down.
ATATAAATCTTTGCCTCCACATATTTTCCCTTCTCAAAAAGAATCCATGCGTAGGTATCCAAATACGTTTCGTTCTGTGGTTCAGCCTGAACTGTTTTATAGCTCATCTCTTCCGCTTTATCCAGATTTTTATGTTCAAGAGAAAGATAATAAGCATAATTGTTCAGAGCGCCAATATTATCCGATTTATATACTAATGAAGAATCGTAAGCAGCATACGCTAACTCATTATCTTTTTTTTCATGATACATATCGCCCAATATAGCATACAAATCCGACGCCAACCTTTTATCCGTTGTACTGTCTACCTGAGCTACTCCCTTTTGGAACACATCAACGGCCTTATCTATATTCTTCTTCTCATGATACGCCATTCCAAGATAGTAATAGAATTCCAACGATTTAGGAGTATATTCCAACGCCGAAGTACAGATTGCGATGATAGAATCCATATTCTGTTTAGAAACTGCATATTGTAATAATTGCAAACGAGCAGGAGTATTCTCCGGATCAATATCAAGAACCTGATGTAGAACCGGCTTTGCATCACTATCCATCTTCTTTGTAACGAGATACTGAGCAGCCAGCATTGCCAAGTCCGCGTTCTCTTGTTTTTCTTTCAAAACGCGTTTAAAAAGCGAAGCTATCTTAATGCTATCCCGATCCGTCTGCTCCGAACGAATAATCAACTGACGCATCATATTCAGTTTGGTATCACTGCCCACATTATCATTCAACAACACTTTATTGATCTGTTTATTGTATAAACTGTCCTGTCCCTGATGCTGGTAGAAATTAGCTAAAGAAAGCTGTACCGGACCATAACCGGGTTCTTTCTCTAAAACTTCTTGATAAGTTTTCAAAGCCTCTTCCGGCTTGCCATTCTCTACATAAACATCCCCAAGCATCGTCAGATAACGCATATCATAAGGATATTCATCAGCCAATGATTTCATCTCACTGAAAGCCTTATCCATATTACCCATAGCCACATACATCCGGAATTTCTCCATACTGATAGCTTCCGATTTTCCATCTAAGTTCTCCAGTTTATCCAATACATTAATGACTTCTTGATATTGCTTTGTTTGGGTATACAGTTGAGTAAGCGCCATGAGAGGTTCAAGACGTGTAGGAAATTGCTGTGACATATTCTCGTAAACATAAATCGCTTTTGGATAATTACGCTTGGTCTGATAATATCCGGCTAATGTCTGATTATACCAAAAGTTCTTAGGATTTAGTTTTACGGCTTGCTTTAATGCATCCTCTCCTTTCGACTCTTGTGCCGTGTACATATAAAATTTAGATAGCTCGTACAATACGGCACCTACTTTAGGATTAATAGAAAGACAATGTTGATAAAGATCGTATGCGCTCGCGTAATCTCCTTTTTCTTTCAATCTAACAGCCTCCATAAAGAAATAGTCATACTTACGTCGTAACTCCGCAGGTAAGGTGTCTTGCTCTATATCCGTAGAAATAGAATCGTTCTTCCCTATTAGTTTCTGATTACCTGTTCCACAGGAAACAAAAGACAGCACAAAGAACAATAGAAGCGAAATTTTATATAAAATTTGTTTTAATATCATTATCTCAATCTTTACCCGTATGCCCAAAGCCACCGGCACCACGCTCAGTTTCATCTAATACCTTTACTTCCTCCCATTCTGCTTGTTCATGACGGGCAATTATCATCTGTGCTATACGCTCACCATCATTAATGGTAAACGATTCTCCAGAAAGATTAACCAAGATAACACATATTTCACCACGATAATCGGCATCAATTGTCCCCGGAGCATTCAGCACTCCGATGCCATGCTTAATAGCCAATCCACTACGAGGGCGAACCTGAGCCTCATACCCTTTTGGAAGCGCAATATACAATCCCGTCGGAATCAATATCCGTTCTAAAGGTTTTAATACTATTGGCTCATCAAGATTAGCTCGCAAATCCATACCGGCTGACTGCTCTGTAGCATATTGCGGCAATGAATGCTTTGATTTATTTATAACTCGAACTTTCATTTTTATCAATATAACGATATTCAAATGCAAAACTACACATTTCAAAGGATTTATCTAAGAGTTTACATTTTTTTAAGCAGAAGTTTTTATACTTTTGTATTAGAAAAGAGAATTTAATAATATGAATTGGAAACAATTAATCTCAAACAAAAGGCTTGGAATGGAAGCCTTGCATGAAATTAGAAAAGACGACCGTTCTGAATTTCAAAGAGACTATGATAGGCTGATCTTCTCTGCTCCGTTCCGCAGACTGCAAAATAAAACTCAGGTATTCCCGCTACCGGGCAGCATCTTTGTGCACAACAGGCTGACTCACAGTCTGGAGGTATCATGTGTAGGTCGCTCATTAGGAAATGAAGTTGCGCTTGCCATCCTTAAAAAACGTCCGGAATTAGACAATACTCTCTTTACAGAAATTGGGTCTATCGTTTCGGCAGCTTGCTTAGCACACGATTTAGGCAATCCGCCATACGGCCATTCCGGAGAAAAAGCTATATCAACGTTTTTCTCCGAAGGCAAAGGTTTGGCACTTAAGAAAAAGCTATCCGAGAAAGAATGGGATGACTTTATACATTTCGATGGTAATGCGAATGCTTTCCGACTTTTAACCCATCAATTCATTGGGAGACGACCTGGCGGATTTGTTATGACATATTCCACCTTGGCTTCTATTGTAAAATATCCCTTCGCGTCCAACTCGGCCGGGAATAAACAGAAATTTGGATTCTTCATCTCTGAAGAAGCATATTATAAGAAGATAGCTGAAACATTGGGTATCATCCATATCAGTAAAGAAGGGGAACCTCTTCAATATGCAAGACATCCATTGGTTTATCTTGTCGAAGCGGCAGATGACATCTGCTATGAAATAATGGATATAGAAGACGCACATAAACTGAAGTTGCTTACTCACGATGAAACAATGGAACTGTTCAGCAATTTCTTTGATGAAAAAGGGAAAAAACGTATCAAAGAAACTTATAAGATTGTTACTGACGAAAACGAACGAATTGCATACCTTCGATCGAAAGCTATCGGGATACTAACAGAAGAATGTGTTCGTGTCTTCGTAGAACACGAAGAAGATATTCTAAATGGGACTTTCCATGGCACATTGATTGAACACATGCGCGAACCATTAAAAGAAGCGTATCAAAAATGCTCTAATACTGCATATGCTAAGATTTATCGTTCAAGTTTTGTTGTTGATGTGGAACTGGCCGGCTATAAGGTTATTTATACTTTAATAGAATTAATGATTGAAGCAGTTCTTTCTCCTGATAAAGCTTATTCATCCTTACTAATAAAAAGAGCATCCAGTCAGTATGATGTCAATGCGCCTACTTTATATGGAAAGATACAAGCCGTATTGGATTACATTTCAGGAATGACCGATATATACGCATTAGACCTTTATAGAAAAATAAATGGAAATAGTTTACCTGCAGTTTAATTTGCCAATAATTTGCCAATAAATGATAAGATGTTTGTCAATTAAAAAGAGATCAATTATATTTGTAATCGGAAGTAGGGAGTTGTGAAACTTGTACTCTTTCCATAATGTATTGCTTTATTTATACATTTATGTTTGCGATTGTGTTATCGGGGATGGAGGAAACTCCATCCCTTTTTGCATAATCTTCAAAAAACATTGAAAAGAAGCAGTTTTTGACACTAAAAAAATAGAAATACTCTAAAAGACTTTGAAATTTAAGTGAAAGAAGTCATCTTTGTTGGAAAGATTAATAATAAAAAGTTCCATGTTCATAAGTCCTCCTGCCCGACAAATAAAAGGAAACTGTTTCCGAAGAAGAAAAACATTTGCCTTTATCCTTCTGATTTTAATATGCATTTGTACTTCCTTTTGCAGCAAGAAAAAAGTACTTCAAAAAGATATATCCTCCTATAAATCAGAAATTTTAGAATCCATCAAGAATCGGAAAGGAATAGACTCTTTAACTTGTCTTTTAAATGACTATATTAAAGAAAAGAGCAATATCGGTGAAATGCTCGCACGCAAAGAATTAGGAAAACAATATCGTGAATCCGCGCAATTTGAAGAAGCTATCAACCAGCATGATAAAGCACTTGAATTAGCTTTAATACAAAAAGACACACTTGAAATTATTCAAATACTAAATCAATTAGGAACAAATTTCCGACGTATAGGAGCCATCGATAGAGGTGCTAAATATCATTACCAAGCATTAGAATATTGTGAAAAATATAGTGATAAAACTTCCAAGGCTGCGGAAAAGAACCGAGTTGTATCATTCAACGGAATCGGTAATGCCAATTTAACACTCAAAAATGCCGATGCCGCAGAAAAAGCCTTTAGACAAGCACTCTCTGGGGAAAAGAAATTAGATAGTAACTTGGGACAAGCCATCAACTATGCAAATATCGGATCTATTCTGGAAGCTCGTGGAGATCTTGACTCTGCTTATATCTACTATCAGCACTCGTTGGACTATAACAAAAAAGCCAAATCAGATCTGGGTATCGCAATCTGTTTTTGTCATTTTGGAGAATTAGAAGAGAAAAAAGGTAACTGGGATAAAGCTGTAGAAAACTACAAGATAAGTTATAAGATCATGGAAAACAGTTCAGATCGATGGCATTGGCTCGAAGCATGTTGCGCTCTTGCCAGGGTGAATCTGACACGAAACAATCTGATTGAAGGGAAACAGTATCTGAACGACGGATTAGAAACCGCGAAGAAAATAAATTCATACGGGCATCTGGCTTCATTATATAGGATCAAATCCAAATATGAAGAGAAAAATGGAAACATACAGGCTGCTTTAGCTGACTTTCAACAAAGTATGGCTTATGAAAATAACGAAATAAATAATAAAAACCAAAGCAGTATAGCCAACATGCGTGTGAATTATGAGAAACAGCTTAGACTGATGGAGGTAAGTCATATACAGCAAGCTTACGAAAATGAACAACGTCTGAGAAAAGTATTTTTATATGCCGGAATATTTATCATCATGGCTGCCATACTTACCATAAGTATGTTATACCATACACTAAAAATGAAATCACGATCACAAAAACTAATGCGGCAGATGGAACACTCCCGACAAGATTTCTATACAAACGTGACTCATGAATTCCGAACTCCACTCACTGTTATTTTAGGATTAGGCAAGCAAATAGAAAATTCGTCGATAAAAGATGAAGAGACACTGAAACATACTGGAAAAATGATTGTACGGCAAGGGAACAACTTGCTTCAACTTATTAATCAACTACTCAATATTTCGAAAGTGAAGTCGGCCATCAGTAATCCTGATTGGCGAACCGACAATATTGTGGCCTATACGCAAATGATAATCGAAAGTTATTATGAACTTGCCAGAGAGAAACATATCGATTTAATTTTCATACCGCAAAAAACAGATATTAAAATAGATTTCGTTCCTGACTATACTCATACGATTTTAAGGAATTTATTATCGAATGCTATCAAGTTCACTCCGGAATATGGAAAAATAATAATCTCTTTAGAGGAACAACACAAAAACTTTATTCTAAAAGTAACAGATACAGGGAAAGGTATTACTAAAGAAGATATTCCTCATATTTTTGAGATATTTTATCAATCGAAAGAATATAATAGCTCCCATATTGGTACAGGTATAGGGCTCTCATTGGTAGACCATATTGTCAAAGCTATGAATGGTACCATCAACGTAGAAAGTACGATAGGAAAAGGCAGCACATTCATTGTCACTTTGCCTATAAAACAAGGCAAAGGCAACTGGAAAAGCTACGATGAAAACAAACTTCCTCTTTCTTCACTATCAGAATCAGACGAACAAACTATGCCTAAAGAAACGGAATTGGGCACTGACCTCCCATATATACTTATCATTGAGGATAATGCCGACATATCCTATTATATCGGATCGTTACTGAAAGATAAATACAATATAAGCTATGCACGCAATGGAGAAGAAGGTATCGAAAAAGCAAACGAACTGATTCCGGACTTAATCATCACCGACTTAATGATGCCAGTCAAAAACGGTTATCAACTTTGTGGTGAAATACGTGCCAATGAAGCAATCAATCATATACCTATCATAATAATAACTGCACGAAGTACTGAAAAGGATAGAATAAAAGGTATAGAGGCGGGAGCTGACGCTTTTCTTTATAAACCTTTTAATCCGGAAGAGTTAACCACACTTATTACAAAGTTATTAGAACAGAGGAGCATACTCCGTGATAAATATTCAGAAGCAATGCAGAACGGCGAAGAAAAATCCGTCCAACTTTCAAAATATGATAAAGCATTCATAAATAAATTCATTGACATGGTTTACGCTCAGATAAAACAGGGTGATACAAGTAGCGATACTTTGGCTTCAAAATTGTGTATGAGCCGTTCTCAACTAAATAGAAAGCTGCTTGCCATCAGTGGACAAAATACATCGGCCTATATTTTGCAGATTAAAATAGGAAAAGCAAAACAATTGCTTCTTTCCAATCCAAACTTGCCAATAAACGAAATAGCATCACGGTGCGGATTTGAAGACGTATCTTATTTCTCACGAATATTCAAACAGATATGCCAAGTTACACCTACCCAATTCCGTCGGAAAGTTTAAATCTCACAATAATCTCATAATTGTACTAATCTTTTTATTGATTACCAAATAATTATCTTCAATAATTGTATCAAAAGTCCTATTCCATACACCTAAAAATGTATGTAAAATCCTATTTTTTGCTTTAAAAATCCTAATATATAACCTGTATTCCTACTATCTTTGCAATAGCAAACATAAAAGAAATATCATTTCTTACCCTCTAACCGGACGAGGGAACTTGTCCGGTTATTAAGTTAAAGATATTAAACTGGAAAATATATATCACCATGAAAAATACATATATCATAATCGCAAGCATAGCAATTGGAGCATACTTATGTGCCTTGCTATTTACTATCATTCTTAACATGTGCCGATGAACAATGAAGAAAAAAACAAGACAGACTCTTCGACAAGTACAAAAGATCATATACGATCATCTCGGAGAGATTATGCAAGTCGAAGATACCATCCAAATGGGCAAAGATGAAATGTCTAAGACGAAAAAAGACACATTTCGTTTCATACGATGGTGGAATGGCAAGCAATGCAAACATAAAATTAAAGACGCGGAATAAACAAAAAAGAGCTGACATCGGCCAGCTCCTTTTTGTTTATCATAATTATAACTAATGACGCAACTTCCGTGAAGGAGGAAGCAATTTTAAAGCCTCGGGATGGTCCTTTACATACGATTCAATATGGCGAACACGCTTTTCCTCCAGTATTTCATCCACCGCAATCAGAATACCGGTTTCTTCAACATCACCAAATTCATAATTAACTGCTGTTCCAAAAACGCGCATTGTGGGCGAAAGACTCATATAAGCATTTACCAGCGGAGGAATATTATACCCTAACTTACGAACTTCCATATTCAAAATCCTATAATTCTCTTTAAAACTATTTTTAGTAAAAAGCTCTTCCAGTTCTTTCTCATCTGTATCCAACTTGATTGGCTCTATCGGAGTAACCAACTCATCTTTATCATAGAAATGTTTCTTAAGGAAATAAAGAATCATATCCCGTCCTCTACGACTGAAGCTCGGGTACATTGTCATTTTTCCATAGAAATATTTCATATTCGGTTTTACAACTGTCAAAGCGCCAAGACCGTCCCACAAATTATCCAAAGCAAACAATCCTTTTGCACCGGCACGAGTCGACTGATACTCAAGTGTCACAAACGAACGTCCTAATTCTACCGTATATGGCAGATATTCTTTCAGAAACTTTCCTGAGAAATTAAACATGTGCGATGTAGCCAAAAGAGGCTTCCCCTGCTCATCAAACTCAACCTCTACACCATCAATATAACGATAGCCGCCTAATATCTCCTCAGCCTCGTGATCCCAAACTATTAATTGCTTATACGGATTCTCCATCACATCGTATTTATCAATGTCGACACTCTTCCCCGTACCGCCTCCGGCAGCCCGAAATGCCAATTCACGAAGACGACCTATTTCCTGCATCACATTCGGAGAATCGTGAGCTGTAACAATATAAATCTCGTTATGACTTTTATTGGTAAAACGGAGCCGTTTATCCTCTGTAAGTTCCGCTTTAATCAACCTTTTACTAATAGGCGCAATTACTTCTTCCATAATAGTAATCATTTGTCATTGCAAACTATAGACAATATCTTTCACATATTGGGCCCATTCTGAAGGCGATTTACTTCCATCAAAAGTCTCCCACGGAATAGGATCACCAATAGTAAGAACAAACTCTTTATGACGGTTTTTCATCATCTCATCCGGAAGAAGTATCATCGCAGGGTTAAATTTAAGCCTCTTGAAGTTCAACCTTCTTGCCAACCGATAAAACTTATCTGAATTCTTCCCGCTGAAATGCATAGGGACTACATCACGATGGTTTTTATAACTCTCGTTCACAAAAGTTTTTTTCCATTTAATATCAATAATTTCTTTTTTATCGTTCCAACGGGAACAAACTCCGGCAGGAAACATAATAACATTGTCATCGGACGCAAAAGCCCCTTCCACCATCTTTGGAAAATCACGCGACTGAGAGCCGGTTTTATTGATAGGAATGCATAACGGAGCCATCCCCCGCAACGTCATCAATAAATCATTAACCAGATATTTAATCTTACCATTATAATGCTCGCCTATGATTGAACCAATCGCGACACCGTCTAATGCTCCCAACGGATGATTACTGACAAATGTAAACGGACCGCCCTCAGGCAGCTTCTCCATACCTTTAACAGTAACTTTATCATCCAAAAATTCTACACAAGCTTTCAAGAATGGAACTCCCGTCTTATCTTTGCTTTCAACAAGAAACTGGTTCAACTCATCCTGATGAATCAGCTTCTTCAAATAATTACGAACGAAGCCCGGGACATAAGTTGCTTTTGCCCCTAACTTTTGCCCTAATATCTTATCCACATCTATCAGTGATAACGAATTATCTTCCATCTTTTCCATTTTATTGCAAAATTAACGTACTTTTTTTGATATGAGTAATTTTTAGGGTAAAAAAGTTTCATTTACACACCTTTTTTGCCCATTTTCAAATAAAAAAGAAAACTTAAAGCCTTATATTGCACAAATATAAAGAAATCGTGCAAGACAAAAAAGTTATCAAATCATTTCTACCGAAACAATGGAACAAAATTCTTTAATCAAACTCCACAATCAATTACTCCATCAATTGGATAAACAGAAAATCATGAGCAATCATATATTCAATAAATCATTACATTATAATAACTACAAAAATAAATCAAATCAACGTACAATGTGGATATAGATAAAAGAGAAAAGTGATATAGATAAAAGAAGAAAATGACGCGGATGAATCAAGCAACTCATGCGGATGAACCGTCCAACTCATGCGGATGAATCAAGCAACTCATCCGCATCACTTTAGACACTGATACGTATCATTTCAGACAATGATAAGCATCAGTCTGCTCCATCATGAATATAACCTAATTCTTTAATAAGCAATACTCTGAAAAGGCACATTTATAATTCATATATTCATAATCAATAATACAGACATATTCACTTGACAAATAAAAGCACAGACAAGTTAAAAATCATATATTACATTATCAATCAAACTACTACTAATAAAACACCCATCAATATTATCCGAAAAACATTTATTTTCAACTTTCTATCATCTCTGCTATTTATATTAACTTAACCAATTATTTAACATAAACAAGTTTATTGCAAAATAACAAAGAATGCATTAAAAAAAAGAGCTCTCAGTCAAAAGTTCACCAAACGAATCTGTTCAAGTCACACCCCAAAAACCTATGTCAAACCTAAGCATTTCTATGGGAAAAACGGCATGCATCTCTTTCAAATTTAGTAATTAAACACAACATTTCAACGGAAGTATTGAAATTGTTGAAAACTTCTATGAAAATTTTGCGTAATTTATTGTGGGGAATTGTGGGGAATTGTGTAATTTTACGGCAAGAATTATATAATTAGGTATAAACTATGCGTTTTTTAGGAAATTCAGAAGCGAAATTGGATGCAAAAGGACGAGTTTTCCTTCCATCCTCTTTCCGCAAGCAGATGCAAACATCGACGGGTGATTGTCTCATCTTGCGAAAAGATATTTTCCAAGATTGCCTTACCCTATATCCTGAGAGCGTGTGGAATGAACAATTGAATGAACTGCGCAACCGATTGAACAGATGGAATTCACAACACCAAATGATTTTCCGTCAATTTGTTTCCGACGTTGAAATCATCACACTCGATAACAATGGCCGTTTCCTCATCCCCAAGCGTTACCTTAAGCTGGCACAAATCAATCAGGAAGTTCGTTTTATCGGTATGGATGATACAATAGAGATCTGGTCGAAAGAAATAGCCGACAAGCCATTCATCAATTCCGAAGAATTTGGAAAAGAATTAGAAAGTATTATGGACGGAAGCGCGGAAAGAAAGGGTACTAACTAATGGACACGACATCAACATATCACATACCGGTATTACTCCAAGAAAGTATCGAAGGCCTGAATATCACGCCCGGAGGAATATATGTGGATGTAACATTCGGCGGTGGAGGTCATTCAAGAGAAATTCTGAAAAGAATGGATCCTACAGCTCATCTATATAGTTTCGATCAAGATGCCGATGCCGAGAAAAATATTGTTGATGATCAACGGTTCACTTTTATCAGAAGTAATTTCCGTTTCCTGCACAACTTCCTTCGCTATTATGGGGTTGACGCAGTTGACGGTATATTGGCCGACTTAGGGGTATCCTCTCATCATTTCGATAATGAAGAGCGTGGATTCTCCTTTCATTCGGAAGCGAAGTTAGACATGCGAATGAACACACGAGCAGGAAAGACAGCTGCCGATATAGTAAATAATTACGAAGAGTCACAATTAGCCGATATATTCTATCTCTACGGAGAGCTGAAGAACAGTCGGAAAATTGCATCTCTGTTGGTAAAGGCAAGAGATTCTCACCCCATTGAAACAATTCCCGAATTTGTGGAAATTATAAAACCGTTATTCACAAAAGATAAGGAGAAAAAAGAACTGGCAAAAGTCTTTCAGGCATTACGTATCGAAGTAAATCATGAGATGGATGCACTGAAAGAAATGCTCGAGACAGCCCTAAGAGAATTGAAACAAGGCGGTCGGTTGTCTGTAATCACATATCATTCACTCGAAGACCGAATGGTAAAGAATATCATGAAAACCGGAAACATAAAAGGTAATATAGAAAAGGATTTTTACGGCAATGTAATTACCCCATTCCGACTAATTAACAACAAAGTAATTACGCCGAGTAAGGAAGAAGCAGAGAAGAATCCACGTTCACGGAGCGCAAAACTGAGAATTGCAGAAAAAAAGTAAATGGATAAAGAACAAGATAAACAAATAAAGGATAACCCAAAAATACAACCAAAGAAGCTCTCTCTGAGAAGTATTTTAGGTGGTGATATTCTGGCGAACGACTTTTTACGTCGTCAGGCAAAACTAATCATCCTGATTATGATATTAACAGTACTTTATATTGATAACCGATACAGCGCTCAACAAGATCTGATTGAAATAGATAAACTTAAAAAAGAACTTACCGATATCAAGTATGACGCACTGACTCGTTCTTCCGAATTAATGGAGAAAAGCCGTCAGTCAAAGATAGAAGAATATGTATCAAGTAAAGGAAGTGAGTTGCAAACCGCAACGAGTCGTCCATACTTATTAAAAAAGAAAGACTAAAACTAATGTTTAAAGGCAAAAATAACATAATGACCCGTTATTCTCTGATAGTGCTTTGCGCTGTTCTTTTGGGCATTGCAATCATTATCAAGGCAGCTTTCATCATGTTTGCCGAACGTCAGTACTGGAATGATGTGGCCGATCGTTTTGTTAAGGAAAATGTAACCGTCCCTGCCATGCGTGGCAACATCATATCTTCAGACGGGCAATTGGTTGCCAGTAGTCTGCCGGAATATAAAATCTACATGGACTTTCAGGCCGGTGGTTCTGAAAAGGACTCATTACTAATTCTTTATATGGATTCCATTTGCAACGGATTACATAAGATATTCCCTGACAAAAGCAAAAACTACTTCAAACAGATATTTGCCCAAGGTAAAAAGAAAAAATCACGTCATTTTGCAATATACCCGAACAGAATATCTTATATACAGTATAAAGAAGCAAAGCAGCTCCCTCTTTTTGAAAAAGGAAGCAACAAAAGCGGATTTCATGCAGAAGTGTTTAACCAGCGGAAAAAGCCATTCGGTTCTTTAGCTATGCGTACCCTCGGTGACATGTATGCAGATATGGCTCAAGGTCCTAAAAATGGATTGGAACTCTCATACGATTCCATTCTAAGAGGTGAGCCAGGATTAAGTCATCGCCAAAAAGTGATGAATAAATACCTTGATATAGTTGATAAACAACCTATTAATGGCTGCGATATTGTAACAACCATTGATGTCAGCATGCAGGACATTGCAGAAAAAGCATTAATCGACGAACTAAAATTGATTAACGGAACTGTAGGTGTGGCTATTCTGATGGAAGTAAAGACGGGTAATATAAAGGCTATCGTTAACATGACGAAATGCGATGATGGAGTATACCGCGAACTGAAAAACAACGCAGTTTCCGACTTGATGGAACCAGGCTCAACATTTAAAACAGCATCCTTAATGGTTGCGCTTGAAGACGGTAAAGTTACTCCGGACGAAATAGTGGATACGGGCAATGGCATATATAATATGCATGGTAGTTGGATGAAAGACCATAACTGGCACCGAGGAGGTTATGGAAAGATTACCGCGACAGAAGCGTTAATGTATTCCTCTAATGTCGGCATTTCCAAATTGATTGATAAAAATTATTTCGATCACCCGGAGCAGTTTGTGCAAGGGTTATATAAATTAGGTATAGGAATGCCATTAAACTTAGAAATCCCGGGGTGGGGCAAACCACGAATACGTATGCCGAAAACTGATAAAAGTAACTGGTCAAAAACGGCATTGGCATGGATGTCAATCGGATATGAAACACAACTCCCGCCAATCAACACATTAACATTCTACAACGCCATTGCTAATAATGGAACCATGGTAAAACCAAAATTTGTAGAATCAATTGTGAAGGATGGGGAAGTTATCGAAGAGATGCCCACAGTAATACTTAAAGATGCTATTTCCTCTCCCAAAACAATCGGACAGATTCAAGATATGCTTCATAAAGAAGTTGTTGCCGGTACCGGTAAAACTGCGGGATCAAAACATTTTTCTGTTTCCGGGAAAACAGGAACTGCTCAAATCTCCCAAGGAAAAGCCGGTTATCACAGTGTACGACGATATATGGTTAGTTTCTGTGGTTATTTTCCATCCGAGAACCCAAAATATACCTGCATCGTTACTATTCAGAAACCGGGACTTCCGGCATCAGGAGGTTTAATGTCGGGAAAAGTATTTCATGAAATTTCAGAACGTGTTTATGCCAAGCACATCGCCCAGAATATAGAAGAAGCAAAAGATTCCACATCTGTTCTGGTTCCGGAAGTAATGAATGGCGATGTAACCGAAGCTGATTATGTTTTAAACAATATAGAAGTAAAGAACGATGGCTCAAAACTGACAAGGAACGGACATATCGTCTGGGCAAAGGCTCAAACAGATTCCTCAAGTGTGTCTTTTCAACCGGAAACTACTCCTCAGAAACTTGTTCCAAGTGTTATAGGCATGGGTGCAAAAGACGCAGTCTATTTACTTGAGAAGCGCGGATTAAGGGTACACCTTTCAGGTGTTGGAAAAGTAAAGCAACAAAGTCTTATCGCAGGTGCAAGATTAACTCCGGGACAGACTATCCTCCTAACATTAAAACAATAAAAACAACATATTATGAAACTTCAAGAGATCATAAAAGACATTACGACACTGGAAGTTGTTGGAACAACTGACAAAGAAGTTAATGGCATAAATATTGACTCCCGTTTAGTCGAAACTAATCATATCTTCGTTGCTATGAGAGGAACACAGATTGACGGTCATACTTTCATTCCTAAAGCTATTGAGAAAGGAGCATCTGTTATTATCTGTGAAAAGATTCCTGAAGAGAAAAAAGAAGAAATAACCTATATTAAAGTAACAAATACCGAAGACGTTGTAGGAAAACTGGCTACTCATTTCTATGGAGACCCAACTAAAAAGATTGACCTGATTGGCGTAACCGGAACAAATGGCAAAACAACTATCGCTACCTTATTATATAATATGTTCCGCCAGTTTGGATATAAGTGCGGACTACTTTCTACTGTATGTAATTATATTGATGGTGAAGCTATCCCTACTGATCATACAACACCAGATCCAATTACTTTGAACCAATTACTTGGTCGTATGGCAGACGAAGGGTGTAAATACGTATTTATGGAAGTCAGTTCCCACTCTATTGCTCAAAAGCGCATTGGAGGCCTGAGATTTGTTGGAGGAATCTTCACAAATATTACTCGTGATCATTTAGACTATCATAAAACATTTGAGAATTACTTGAAAGCTAAAAAAGCATTTTTTGATGGATTACTTCCTTCTGCTTTTGCTCTTACAAATAAAGATGATAAGAACGGTATGATCATGACACAGAATACCAAAGCCAAAATATATACCTATTCTATCAAAGGTATGGCCGATTTTAAAGGAAAAGTGTTGGAAGATGGATTCGACGGTATGTTCCTCGACTTTAACAATCGAGAGGTAAACGTTCAGTTCATTGGGCGTTTTAATGCGTCAAACTTATTAGCTGTGTATGCTACTGCATGTATTTTAGGTAAAAAGCCGGAAGATGTGTTGCTTCAACTGAGTACTCTTCATCCGGTAGCCGGCCGGCTGGATCCGCTTCATTCTTCAAAAGGTTATACTGCATTGGTTGATTATGCGCATACACCCGATGCGCTAATGAATGTGCTAAGTACCATTCATGAAGTAAACCGTAAAAAAGGAAAAGTGATTACCGTTATAGGAGCAGGAGGTAATCGGGATCATGGGAAACGTCCAATAATGGCACAAGAAGCTGTAAAACAAAGCGATAAAGTAATTATCACATCTGATAATCCCCGCTTCGAGGAACCTCAAAACATCATAAATGATATGCTGGCGGGATTAACTCCTAAAGATATGAATAAAGTTATCTCTATCGTCGATAGAAAAGAAGCTATAAAAACTGCTTGTATGCTTGCTAACCCAGACGATGTTGTACTCGTTGCCGGAAAAGGACATGAGAACTATCAGGAGATAAAAGGTATAAAATATCATTTTGATGACAAAGAGATATTAAGAGACATTTTTGCAAACGAATAATTAACGGGGAAAGACATGTTATACTATCTATTTCATTACTTAGAACAATCAAACTTTCCAGGAGCCAGAATGTTCGGCTACGTTTCATTCCGCTCTTTAATGGCAATTATTTTAGCCCTGCTGATTTCTGCCATCTTCGGTGAGTATTTCATTAAACTATTGAAACGCAAACAAATATCAGAAACACAACGCGATGCTTCCATTGACCCTTTCAATACAAACAAAGTTGGGGTACCTACAATGGGAGGAGTAATTATTATCATAGCAATTCTTATACCTTGTTTACTATTAGGCAAATTTAATGTATATATGATTCTAATGCTCATTACCACTGTTTGGTTAGGTTCTTTAGGATTCATGGACGATTATATTAAAGTGTTCCGAAAGGACAAAGAAGGACTACATGGGAAGTTCAAAATTATAGGTCAGATTGGATTGGGACTAATAGTGGGATTGACTCTTTATTTGAGCCCGACCGTAGTTATTCGAGAAAATGTGGAAATAAAAAAAGGTAATGAAATCGTAAGCGTTATCCATAAGTCGGAGAATCAAAAGTCGACAAAAACGACAATCCCATTCTTTAAAAATAACAATTTGGATTACGCTGATATTGTCGGTTTTATGGGTTCACATAAACAAACAGCCGGTTGGATATTGTTCGTATTAGTCACTATATTTGTAGTAACAGCCGTCTCTAACGGAGCTAATCTGAATGATGGAATGGATGGTATGGCTGCAGGCAATTCAGCTATCATCGGAGTGACACTCGGTATTTTATCATACGTGTCCAGTCATATAGAATATGCCAGTTACCTTAACATAATGTATATCCCCGGTACAGAAGAGTTGGTAATTTACATTTGTGCTTTTGTTGGATCTCTTATCGGTTTCTTATGGTATAATGCATTTCCCGCTCAAATCTTTATGGGTGATACCGGGAGTTTAACAATAGGCGGAATTATCGCTGTTCTTGCTATTATCATTCATAAGGAATTGTTGATTCCTATTCTCTGTGGCATTTTCTTAGTTGAAAACTTATCTGTCATCCTTCAGGTTAGATATTATAAAAAAGGAAAGAAAAAAGGAATAAAGCAACGTTTATTCAAACGAACTCCGATTCACGATCATTTCCGTACAACACTAACCCAATTGGATCCGAGTTGCACTTATATATTTACCAAGCCAACAATGGTATTTCATGAATCAAAGATTACCATTCGATTCTGGATTATATCCATCTTGTTAGCTGCATTAACAATTATAACATTAAAGATTAGATAATCATGGCAAAGAGAATTGTTATTTTAGGAGCAGGAGAAAGCGGTGTGGGAGCCGCAGTGCTTGCTAAGAAAAAAGGATTTGAAACATTTGTTTCTGATTCCTCAAATATTAAAGATAAATATAAAGAGATGCTGAATGATTATCAGATTTCTTGGGAAGAAGGTCATCATTCAGAAGAAAAGATATTGAATGCCGATGAGGTTATAAAAAGCCCTGGCATACCCAATAATACTCCTCTTATTTTGAGACTAAAAGAACAAGGAACTCCAATTATTTCCGAAATAGAATTTGCCGGAAGATATACAAATGCTAAAATGATTTGTATTACAGGAAGTAATGGGAAAACTACTACAACATCTTTAATTTATCATATCTTCAAGAAAGCCGGATTAAATATTGGTCTTGCAGGTAATATCGGACGTAGTCTCGCTTTTCAAGTTGCAGAATGCAATTTCGACTATTATGTGATAGAACTAAGTAGTTTCCAATTGGACAACATGTATAAATTCCATGCTAATATCGCAGTTCTTATGAATATTACCCCAGACCATTTGGATCGTTATGACTTCAAGATGCAAAATTACGTCGATGCTAAATTTCGTATTATCCAAAATCAGACAGACGACGATGCTTTCATTTATTGGATGGATGACCCTATTATCAAAAAAGAATTATCAAAATATCCAAAACGGGGGCACGACTATCCCTTTGCTGAAAAGAAACAAACAGGAGCTGCAGCTTATATTGATGATACAAAAAAAGAAATTGACTTCACAGCCCCTATTGCTTTTAACATGGAAGAAGAAGAGATGGCACTTACCGGTACACATAATATGTATAACTCTATGGCTGCAGGCATCTCTGCCAATCTTTCTGGTATTAAAAAAAAATGCATACGCCAAGCTTTGAGTGATTTTGATGGTGTCCCACACCGTCTGGAAAAAGTTTGTCGAGTAAAAGGTGTCGATTACATCAATGACTCAAAAGCAACCAATGTTAATTCCTGCTGGTATGCGCTTCAAAGCATGAAAACCAAAACAATACTCATTATAGGAGGCAAAGACAAAGGGAATGATTATAATGAAATAGCTAACCTTGTGAAAGAAAAATGTGTCGGACTTATCTATTTAGGTTTACATAATGAAAAGCTACACGCATTCTTCGATTCGTTTGGTTTACCTATAGCAGATGTACAAAGTATGGAAGATGCAGTCGCTGCTGCCTATAAGATGTCAAAGAAAGGAGAAACCGTTCTGTTGAGCCCATGTTGTGCCAGCTTCGACTTATTTAAAAGCTATGAAGATCGAGGTGATCAATTCAAAAAATGTGTCAGAGATCTATAATATAAAGATAAAATGGGATTAGTAAAAGATTTATTTAAAGGTGACAAAGTAATTTGGATTATCTTCCTGTTTCTTTGTTTGATCTCTATCATTGAAGTTTTCAGTGCTGCCAGTACGTTGACTTACAAAAGTGGAGATCATTGGGCTCCTATCCGACAACACGCTACTTATCTAATGGTTGGATTCGTAATTGTGATATTAGTCCACAAAATCCCATCAAAATGGTTCCGCGCTGCCCCATTTTTCTTACTACCGATATCGTGCATACTTCTGTTATTCGTAATGGTTATGGGAGCAACTGTGAACGGAGCCTCACGTTGGACTAGCATATTTGGAATCCAGTTCCAACCATCTGAAATCGCTAAAATGGCAATTATTATAGTGACAGCATTTATTCTATCCCGATGTCAGGATGATTATGGAGCTAATAAAAAAGCTTTCAAATATATTATGTGCTGCGCAGGTATAGTCTTATTATTAATTGCTCCGGAAAATGCATCCACTGCTGCACTTCTTTTTGGAGTTGTATTTTTAATGATGATCATCGGACGAGTACCTTGGGGACAACTATTAAAACTCTTGGGAGTATTAGGGGTTGGACTCTCCCTTTTTATCGGAATGATTTTAATTACTCCAACTCAGAAGTATAGTCAACTACCTATGATGCACCGCGTTGAGACTTGGCAAAACAGAATTAAAGGATTCCTTGATGATAAAGGTACTGTCCCACCGGAAAAATATGATATTGATAAGGACGCACAGGTTGCACACGCCAACATTGCAATAGCATCAAGCAATATTGTTGGGAAAATGCCAGGGAACAGTATCCAACGAGATTTCCTCTCACAAGCATTTTCTGATTTTATTTTTGCCATTATTATTGAGGAATTAGGATTACTGGGAGGTGCCTTTATAGTTTTGCTTTATCTATGGTTGCTAATACGGGCTGGACGAGTTGCCAGGAAATGTGAACGATCATTCCCTGCATTCCTAATTATGGGAATTGCTCTTTTATTAGTCTGTCAAGCAATGATGAATATGATGGTTGCCGTAGGACTATTCCCTGTAACAGGCCAGCCACTACCTCTGATAAGTAAAGGTGGTACCTCAACTCTAATAAACTGCGCATATATTGGCATGATTCTTTCTATAAGTAGAGAAGTAAACGAACACCAAGCTGAAGAAGAAGCTGCATTGTTAGAAGAAGAGGAAAAACAAAAAAAGGCGAAAGACTTATTAAATATGGCAATTGATATGGCCAATCAGCCAAATGATGAGAAAACAACAAATGCTGAAATACCGAATAAGTTAGTTGCTGATAATACTCTCCGCAAGAATAATCTGATATATGAACCTGTAGAGGATAATAAAAACTATTGAAAATAAAGAAATTAAGCTGTTTTATTTCTAAATTTGCAAAAAGATAAGAAATGGAAGAAAAATTACGAATCATTATTAGTGGCGGTGGAACAGGCGGACATATTTTTCCTGCTGTATCTATAGCAAATGCAATCAAAGAACTGAGACCCGACACTGACATTTTATTCGTTGGAGCAGAAGGACGAATGGAAATGCAACGCGTGCCGGCTGCCGGATATAGAATAATTGGACTTCCTATTGCAGGATTCGATCGTCAGCACTTATTAAAAAATATATCTGTACTTTATAAATTGGGAAAGAGCCAAATGAAGGCTCGCCAAATTATTAAAGATTTTAAGCCGGATACTGCTGTCGGTGTGGGCGGTTATGCCAGTGGTCCAACACTTAAAATGGCCGGAATGATGGGAATCCCTACTCTCATACAGGAACAAAACTCTTATGCCGGAGTAACAAATAAGTTGCTTGCCAAGCAAGCAACAACGATTTGTGTAGCTTATGATGGTATGGAACGATTTTTTGAAAAAGACAAAATCATTATGACAGGAAATCCTGTCCTCCAGACCTTAATTAAAGACAAAAAAGATAGATCAGAAGCTGTTAAAGCATTCGGACTCGATCCTAATAAAAAAACAATTTTGATTATTGGTGGAAGCCTTGGAGCACGCACACTAAACAACTGTATGATGCATGGATTAGAAAAAATTAAAACATCAGGAGTTCAGTTTATCTGGCAATCCGGCAAAATTTACATTGATGAAGCTCATGCAACTGTAAACAAATTCGGAGAACTACCAATGGTCAAGTTAACTGATTTTATTAACGATATGGCTACAGCTTACAGTGCCGCTGATTTGGTTATCAGTCGTGCCGGCGCAGGCTCAATCTCAGAATTTTGTCTGCTCAGCAAACCTGTTATTCTAATTCCATCACCAAACGTCGCAGAAGATCACCAAACAAAAAATGCATTGGCACTTGTTAGTAAAGATGCCGCTTTATATATTAAGGATGCCGATGCTGAAAAGAAATTAC
Source organism: Phocaeicola oris (assembly GCF_021295095.1). Classification (GTDB taxonomy): domain Bacteria; phylum Bacteroidota; class Bacteroidia; order Bacteroidales; family Bacteroidaceae; genus Phocaeicola; species Phocaeicola oris. Next base: position 22,623 of record NZ_JAJLQX010000021.1, on the reverse strand, counting down.
TCGACACCGCTATTGAAACCGTTAACAAGCCTGAGCTTTTAAAAAAGCTAAGCGAAAATATAAATAAGTTGGCTTTCAAAAATTCTGCAACAATTATTGCAAAAGAAGTAATCAAATTGGCAGAAAAGCATAAAGAAGAAATAAAGAAATGAACATTAATACAATAAAAGCTGTATACTTTATAGGTGCCGGAGGCATTGGTATGAGTGCATTAGTCCGTTATTTTCTGGCAAAAGGAAAAGCTGTTGGCGGATATGATCACACGCCTTCTGCACTTACAGAAAAATTAATTGAAGAAGGCGCTGACATCCATTATGAAGAAAGCACAGCTTTAATCCCTAAAATATTTAAAGATAAAGATACTACTTTGGTTGTATATACTCCGGCGATTCCATCCGAACATAGAGAATTGGTCTTTTTCCGCGATAATAACTTTATCATTATGAAGCGTGCTCAAGTTTTAGGCATGATTTCTGAAACGGGCAAGGCTCTTTGCGTTGCAGGAACACACGGAAAAACCACTACATCGACCATGGTCGCGCATATCTTGCGTCAATCACACATAGATTGTAACGCATTTCTTGGTGGTATATCCAAGAACTATGGAACGAATTTACTTCTCTCCAAAACAAGTGATTATATTGTTATTGAAGCTGATGAATTCGACAGATCCTTTCATTGGCTGTCACCATATATATCAGTTGTTACGGCTACCGATGCTGATCATTTAGATATCTATGGAACAAAAGAAGCTTATCTGGAAAGCTTCCGACACTATACCTCTTTGATTAGAGAAGGTGGAGCATTAATCATTCATAAAGGATTGGAATTAAAGCCGGATTTAAAAGACAGCGTGAAGCTTTACACCTACGCAAAAGATGAAGGAGATTTTCATGCTGAGAATATCCGTATTGGGAATGGAGAAATTGTCTTCGATTATATATCACCATTCGGTAATATAAAGGATATTAAGCTGGGCGTACCGGTTCTTATCAATATAGATAATGGTATTGCCGCTATGGCACTTGTCCAGATGGTGGGTGCAACCTCTGAGGAAATTCGTAAGGGTATGAGCAGCTTCAAAGGTGATGAACGCCGTTTCGATTTTGCTTTGAAAAATAATCATGTAGCCTTATTAAGCGATTATGCACACCACCCGGAAGAAATAAAACAAAGCATACTTTCTTTACGAGCATTGTATCCGAATAAAAAACTAACCGCTATTTTCCAGCCTCATCTTTATACCCGGACAAGAGATTTCTATAAAGATTTTGCGGAGAGTCTCTCTTTACTCGACGAGGTCATACTCATTGATATTTACCCAGCAAGAGAAAAGCCTATCCCCGGTGTAACAAGCCAGCTTATTTATGACAATATACAACCAGACGTAGAAAAACGGCTTTGCCATAAAGAAGATTTAGCAAAAATCTTGAAAACAGAGAAAAAAGATATCGTTATTGTATTGGGAGCCGGAGACCTGAATGATATGGTTCCTGAATTTACCCAAATATTAAAACAAAAATGATAAAAAAACTATTCATATTCCTTTTATTAGTATTGTTATTGGTCTACCTCGTAGCAGCTATGACAATATTTAACAGCAAACCATCGGAAGTGGTTTGTAAGGATGTTGATGTAGTTTTAAAAGATACAATGAATTTTGGCTTTATTAATAAAAAAGAACTTATCGGACTCCTAAAGCAGAAAGGCATTAGTCCTATTGGAAAAACAATGAATGAAATAAATACCGACACTTTAGAAAGAGTTCTTGAGAAGCAGCCTTTTATAGAAGAAGCCAATTGTTACCGGACACCGGGAAATGAAATTGGCATAACCGTGAAACAACGAGTTCCTTTATTGAGAGTCATGGCCAATAGTGGAGAAAACTATTATGTCGATACGAAAGGGCATATAATGCCTGTGCCAAACAAGGCTTCCCACGTAGCCGTCGCAACCGGATTCATTGATAAAAAGTTCGCTCAAAAAGAACTATACGAATTAGGAGAATATCTCCACACCCATCCTTTGTGGGATGCACAAGTAGAGCAAATAAACATAACAGCAAATAGAGAAATAGAATTAGTCCCTCGCGTTGGAGAACAAATTATTTTCCTTGGGAAGCCCGGAGCATACGACCGCAAATTCAAACGACTGAAATTTTTCTACGAAAACGGGCTAAACAAAGTGGGCTGGAATAAATATAGTCGAATCAGTTTAGAATTCGACAATCAAATAATATGTACAAAAAGATAGAAGTTAGATATGGCAGCAACAACAGATTTTATTGCGGCAATTGAACTGGGATCAAACAAAATCACAGGAATTGCAGGAAAGAAACTTTTAGATGGCAGTATTCAAGTACTGGCTATGGCCAGCGAAAACTCTGAAGAATGTATACGGAAAGGAGTCATCTACAATCTGGACAAAACCGCGCAAAGCCTTACTTCGATAATCCATAAAATGGAATCGACATTAAAGGCTTCTATCGGTAAAGTCTATGTAGGAATAAGCGGACAATCATTAAGGACACTATTAAGCACCCAGACTCTCCACTTTGATGAGGAAACAAAGATTACTCAGGAATTAGTTGATATTCTCTTAGAAAAGAATCGTCAAGTCCCAATTGTTGATCAAGAAATCTTAGAAGTATCACCACAGGAATATAAGGTTGGAAACAATCTGCTCATTGACCCTGTCGGTGTTCCAACTGATAGCATTGAAGGCCGATTCTTGAATATTATTGCCCGGAGCAGTGTTCGCCAAAACATCGAGAAATGTTTTAATCAGGCTGGAATTGAAATTGTCGATTATATTATCTCACCTTTGGCTTTAGCCGATGCCGTACTAACAAGCACCGAGCGCAGGTCGGGATGTGTATTGATTGACTTTGGAGCTGATACAACTACCGTTTCTGTTTATAAAAATAATATCCTCCGGCACATGGTTGTCATTCCATTGGGTGGAAACAATATAACTAAGGACATCTGCAGCAAACAGATTGAAGAAGAAGATGCCGAAGCTCTTAAAGTGCGCTACGGAAACGCGTGGGCTGAATTAGTAACAGAAGAAAAAGATCCCGTTACCTATACCATAGGCGGACGTTGCAGTATCAATGCTGATGAGCTAAACGATATAGTTGAAGCACGCGTAAGTGAGATTCTCCAGAACGTATGGAATCAAGTTATGATATCCGATTATCAGGATAACCTGTTGGCCGGAGCTGTTCTTACTGGTGGTAGTTCAAACTTAACAAATATTGATATTGCTTTCTCAAAGATTACACATATTAATAAGGTACGTATTGCCAAAGAAACACAGTTCTCTGTGAAAGGAACGCCGGAAGTCCATAAAGATGGAACACAGAATACGATTATTGCTCTGTTAGCTGGAGGAAAAGAGAATTGTTGCGAGGCATCTGTGAAATCTCAAAAGAAAGAGGAACAGGCTATTCCTCCTGCTGTCGAAGGGTTGTTCAACGAGAAAGGCGAAAGTGCCGAGAAAGAACGTCAACAAAAGATTGACGAACTGAACGAGAAGATAAAGAAGGAAAACGAGTTGAAACAACTTCAGGCTGAATATCTTTCTATCATGAACGAAGTACACTTGCTAAAGGAACAACAGAACTACAAAGAAGCTCTAAACGAACTGAATAACGCGAAAAATCTGGGGCTCCCCGACAAGGAAGAAGAAATCAAAGACAAGGAGAATGAGATAAAAGAATTGAAACGAAAAAACAGCCGCTGGAATAAATGGCTGAATGTCATTCTGGAAGATGATAAAAACGATGAAAGAAAGTAATAATTGCCAAACCTATAAAGAATAAGATTATGTCAGAAAACGATAATATAAATCCAATGGGCTTTGATTTTTCAGACACTGAAGAACAAAACAAGAAAAATTCAGATGTAAAAACTACTTCTCCTACTAATAATTCGTTTGGTAGCGAAGATCGCCCAACCGACAATGAACCACTGAACTTTGTGTTTCCTGATAATAGCAAGAATCCAAGCATTATCAAGGTAATTGGCGTTGGTGGCGGTGGTGGCAACGCTGTAAACCACATGTATAAAGAAGGTATTCACGATGTTACTTTCGTAGTTTGTAACACTGATAATCAAGCACTGCAAGAATCTCCTGTTCCTATCAAGCTCCAACTTGGAAGTGAGGGACTTGGCGCGGGAAATCGTCCGGAAAGAGCTCGAAAAGCTGCCGAAGAAAGTTTAGAAGATGTAAAAAACATGTTGAACGATGGATGTAAGATGGTATTCATAACAGCCGGAATGGGTGGAGGAACCGGAACCGGAGCTGCTCCTATCATCGCAAAAACAGCCAAAGAGATGGGAGTCCTGACTGTCGGCATCGTAACTATCCCGTTTCTATTCGAGGGTAACAAAAAAATAGATCAGGCTCTCGACGGTGTAGAAGAAATGAGCAAACATGTTGATGCATTACTTGTTATCAACAATGAACGGCTCCGTGATATCTATTCCGACTTTAGTGTGATGAACGCTTTCGGAAAGGCTGATGATACACTGTCTATCGCAGCAAAGAGCATAGCAGAAATCATCACTATTCGCGGAACTATTAATTTGGATTTCAATGATGTCAAAACCGTTTTGAAAGATGGTGGTGTAGCTATCATGAGTACCGGCTATGGTGAAAGTGAAAGTCGTGTTACTCAAGCTATTAACGACGCGCTACATTCACCATTGCTAAATAATAATGATATTTTCAACTCAAAAAAGATTCTGTTCAACATCTCATTCAGCACGAAGAACGAACTGATGATGGAAGAAATGAACGAAGTACACGATTTTATGTCCCGATTTGGAACAGATGTGGAGACCAAGTGGGGACTTTATATTGATGAGTCACTCGACCAGCGTGTTAAGTTCACTGTTCTTGCCACCGGATTTGGAATTAAGAATATTCCGGGCATGGAAGAAGTCATCAACAAACGTACTATTGCTGAACAGAAAAGATTGGAAGAACAGGAAATCGAGGACGAGAAGAAAGAGAACAGACGTACCGAATACTATGGCAAAGACATAGCAAACTCTACAAAAAAGAAACGTCACCTAAATGTCTATATCTTCTCGCTGGAAGACTTGGATAATGACGATATCATCAGCGCTGTTGATACCACTCCCACCTATACCCGCACGAAGATTGTCCTTGATGGCATTAAATCGAAAGCCGATGAAGAAAAAGCTTCGACTCAACCTAAAGAAGAAAACGAAAATCTAACAATTACATTTTAATAATTAAATACAACTATGGATTTATTTGATCAAATCAGTAACGACATTAAAGAAGCCATGAAAGCCAGAGATAAAGTAAAACTGGAAACGCTGCGTAATGTCAAAAAAGTATTCCTTGAGGCAAAGACTGCCCCCGGAGCTAATGATACATTGACTGATACCGACGCATTGAAAATTCTGATGAAATTAGCCAAACAAGGCAACGAATCAGGCGAACTATACAAACAACAAAATCGTCCGGACTTGGCCGAAGAAGAATATGCGCAGGTAAAAGTCATCGAACAATATTTGCCTAAAATGATGAATGCCGAAGAACTTGAAGCAGCTATTAAAGCCATCATAGCGAAAGTGGGCGCTACATCTATGAAAGATATGGGAAAAGTAATGGGTGCCGCTACCAAAGAGCTGGCCGGTAAAGCCGAAGGCAAAGATATATCTGCCAAAGTGAGATCTTTACTTGCGTAAGCATTCCATTTTAAAGCAACTGTTAAGAATCTCGCCATCAGTATCATAACTTATGACGAGACTCTTTTTTGTACTTTATATATAACAACCGAAAAAGTGATACGCATGAATCATTCAACTCATCCGCATGAACCGATCAACTGATGCGGATGAACTTGTCAACTCATCCGCATCAGTTGAGCAACTCATACGTATCACTTTCCAAATTCATGGGCATCAAATCTGTGGCTGATCAGGGTTGATTTCCCAAAACATGATGTAACCACCTAAAAAGGAACAGAAATGTATGATATACACCCTTTTGAATTCGTCGGACTCCCATAAAATAAACCAATTCCTTCAAACAAAACAGAACAACTAATACGCCAGTTCGGGATAAGTTTAGTATGCGAACAGTTCTAACTGCCTTGATTTTTCCACATATACCGGCAGTGCCTCTGGCTTATTCTCAAAAAAGCAATATGCAGTAAGGGCAGAACATAAGTTCATAATAAAATTATGTATCGATCGGTGTCGTGAGTGTACAAGGTTCGCTTTGTTCTTTAGCAGTTCATTGATGCACTCGATGATATATCTTTTTCTCAGCATCATCTTGTCCCACATAGGCATAAGTTTATTCTTCATTCTTGCTTTAAGACCATGAACGAGTTGAATACCTTGACCGAACAGACTCTCGAAGAGTTCCTGTTTGATGTATCCTCTGTCAGCAAATACCTTTCCATATAGAACCTTTGTAAATACCGTCCATACTCTGCTGTCCCTGTCATCTACGTTTGCCCCTGTAAGACAGAATGTTATCACTTCACCTGAATCATTACAAAGCAGATGCAGCTTGAACCCATGGCACCAGCCCATGGTACCCTTTCCGTTCTTGGCAAGACCGGCAAAGACCTTGTTGAAATGCCGTCTTACATTGTGACATACAGGAATCATCGTGCTGTCAACGAACGTTATGCCTGTACACTTACCGAAGGCATGGAGTTTCATGAACAACATCATCTTAAAGAACACACGGGGCATGAGTTCAACAAAACGATTATAGGAGACGGCAGCAGGGAATTCATGCCTGAGCCACACACGGATACAGTTCTGATAATACTCCTTGAAATTACGGTATGTACCGAAATGATAGCATACAAGGATCGTCATGATTTCACTTTCAGAAAGCCTTCCCTTACGATTTCTGCAACGTTTACCATTGCTGTTGTAGGATGGTAAACACAGGTTTTTACTCAGTTCAACATTCAAATTCTTATCAAACTCATCAATAATACAGAAAATTTCTATAACTTTGTCTTTGGTAATCATCGCTTAGTTCTTTTGTAAGTTCTTGATTTTCAACTATAAAGTTACAAAAAAAACTAACGAGATTACCAACTTTTAAAAGGACTTTATTAACCCGAACTCGCGTAACTAATAAAGAAAAATAAGCTAAACGATAATATTAAGAAAAGAGTTCTTTCAACACATCAATCGACTTTAATACAGGAAAATCCGGCAAATGTAACCGATAATAACCATTTATAATCGTCAGGCAGCGATTTCTCTGCATACGATTCATCTTGAATATATGCATCGTTTCATAATTCATTCGCATAAAATTAGGAACTACAGCCGATTCCTCTTGGCTCAGATAAGCCCCGTGTGTGGGAAGAAAAGGAGTAAACTGTGCATTCATCATATCAAAATAGCACCCCGGCATATAATTTTCTGTATTCGGATAGAGCCCGATAAAACGTGACAGGCGAATGAGAAAAACTAAATGGAAATTTGAAAAATCTTTTTCGCAGGCATCAAGCCATCGAATGGAATTCTCAAGATAAGCAAAAAGCGGAACATTCTCCTCTTCCTCTCGTAAAACCCGATAGAGAAACTCCGAAAGGAATAAAGCCATAGCCGACTTATACGGATTATAGGGAATAGTCGCGAATGGAAACCATGACTTCGCGCTCCGTATCGGATAAATATGAGCGTTCGGGCGACAGTCCGCCTCAAACTCAACAAATGCCAGCGGTTGGAAAAGGACAGTCTTAACACCCGATTTTCGAGAACGGGATACTCTTACCAGATAAGAACCCCTACCCGATTGCTGAGTATAGATATCGACAATATTCATCGAATCATTGTATTTAATACTGTGAAGGACAATGCCAACCAACTTTTGAAACATAGTACAAATATAGGTGTTTTCACCTCAAAAAAATATTTTTATAAAAAAAATGCTCAAAATACTTGTGAGTAAAAAAAAGAGTTCATACCTTTGCATCCGCTTTCAGGCACAAAATAGTTGCTTAAAGTGCCGAATGGCCTCTTCGTCTAACGGTTAGGACGTCAGATTTTCATTCTGGTAATATGGGTTCGATTCCCGTAGAGGCTACAAATAACAAAGAAAAAAGAACAATTAATTAAAGATTAGTCGAGATGGCAAATCACAAATCATCCATTAAGAGAATAAGACAAACAGAAGTTAAAAGACTTCATAATCGTTATTACGCAAAGACCATGCGTAATGCGTTGAAGAAGCTTCGTAGCACTACAGATAAAGAGGAAGCATTAAAAGCATATCCTTCTATGCAGAAAATGTTGGATAAATTGGCAAACGTCCATATCATCCACAAGAATAAAGCAGCTAATCTGAAGTCCAGTTTGTGCGCTTATATCAATAAGCTCTAAAGAGTTAAGATTCTTTTTCAGATAAAGAAATACAGACCGAATGAAACCATTCGGTCTTTTGTTGTTTAAAGAGGAATTTCCAAAAGGATCCCTCTTTTTATTTCACTTATTTTAGGTATTAATTGATGGAAAACTCATTGATTTTTTGTACCTTTGAAAGCTAAAATAAAAGAGTTTAATATAGATATGACTGAAGAAGAAAAGATTCAAGGAGAGGCCAACTATTCGGCCAGTAATATTCAAGTCCTTGAAGGATTGGAAGCTGTTCGTAAGCGTCCGGCCATGTATATTGGCGATATCTCAGAAGGTGGTCTCCACCAGTTAGTATACGAAGTGGTTGATAATTCCATTGATGAAGCGTTAGCCGGATATTGCGATAAAATAAACGTTACCATCAATAAAGATAACTCTATTACTGTTGAGGATAACGGACGTGGTATCCCTGTCGATTATCACCCTAAAGAGAAAAAATCTGCGCTTGAGGTTGTAATGACTGTTCTCCATGCCGGTGGAAAGTTCGATAAAGGTTCATATAAAGTATCAGGTGGTTTACACGGTGTAGGTGTTTCTTGTGTAAACGCATTGTCTACTAAAATGATTACCAATGTTTATCGCAATGGAAAAATATACCAACAAGAATATTCCCGTGGTAAAGCTCTCTATCCTGTAAAGGGAATTGGAGAGTGTGATGGCAAGACGGGAACAAGGCAGGAATTCTGGGCTGATGACACGATATTCACTACTACAACATACAAGTTTGATATTCTGGAGAACCGTTTACGTGAGCTATCTTTCCTGAATAAAGGTATCACCATAACGCTGACTGATATGCGCGATGTGGACGAAGATGGTAATCCGCGCTTTGAAAAGTTTCATTCTAATGACGGACTAAAAGAATTTGTTCGCTGGTTAGACCGCAGCAATACCCCGTTAATGAATGATGTTATCTATTTGAACACAGAAAAGAATGGAACTCCTGTTGAATGTGCCATTATGTATAACACAGGATTCCGTGAGAGTCTTCATTCATACGTTAATGATATCCATACTCGCGACGGAGGTACTCATGAAGCAGGTTTCCGATCAGCATTAACTCGAGTACTGACAAAGTATGCTGAAGATTCTAAAGCATTGGAAAAAGCAAAAGTAAAAATTGAAGGTGAAGACTTTCGTGAAGGATTAATCGCTGTTATCTCAGTAAAAGTATCAGAGCCACAGTTCGAAGGTCAGACTAAAATGAAACTTGGCAATAGTGAAGTACGTGGTGCTGTCGATCAGGCTGTAGGCGAAGCTCTTACCAACTATCTTGAGGAACATCCAAAAGAAGCTAAGTTGATTGTTGATAAAGTTGTGTTAGCTGCTACTGCACGTATTGCTGCACGCAAAGCTCGCGAGACAGTCCAGAGAAAAAGTCCGATGGGCGGTGGTGGTCTGCCGGGTAAATTGGCCGACTGTTCGAGTAAAGACCCCGCGGTATGCGAGTTATTCCTTGTCGAGGGAGACTCTGCCGGTGGTTCCGCAAAACAAGGAAGAAGTCGTTCAACTCAAGCAATCCTCCCTTTAAGAGGTAAAATTCTGAATGTTGAAAAATCTATGTGGCACAAAGCTTTTGAGAGTGATGAGATCAACAATATTATAACAGCTTTAGGCGTACGTTTTGGTGTTGACGAAGAAGAGAACAGTAAGAAAGCTAACATTGACAAACTCCGCTACAACAAAATTATTATCATGACCGATGCCGATGTAGATGGTTCACATATTGACACCCTTATCATGACCCTCTTCTATCGTTATATGCCTGAGCTGATTGAACAAGGACACTTATACATAGCAAACCCACCATTATATAAGTGTACAAAGGGGAAAGTCAGCAAATATTGCTATACTGAAGCCGCACGTGAAGAATTTATCAAAGAATATGGTGGAGGTGAAGAAACGGGTATTCACACTCAGCGATACAAAGGTTTGGGTGAAATGAATCCGGAACAGTTATGGGAGACTACAATGGATCCGGAGAAACGGATATTAAAACAAGTCACTATTAACGAAGCGCAAGATGTAGATGAAACATTCTCTATCTTAATGGGCGATGATGTAGAACCTCGTCGTGAATTTATTGAAAGAAATGCTACTTACGCGAATATTGATGCGTAAGGCTATTATTTAACTAAATAACAAATCCATCCTCGCATCTTACAATCGAGGGAAGAGGATGTGTCCAAACGACGCATCCTCTTTTTATTTACGTTCTTTCCTTCTATAGAAGAAGCCGCGACTCATAAATCACCATAAAAAATATTCCTACGTTATTGAAGGGATAAAAGATAATTAAAATCAAACAAGAAAGAACAACATAAAGTCCAAAAAGTCTTTTCATTCATATTTTTAGTCTTTAATGAATGAAAAGTGAATAGAATAAACTAAATTTACCACCAAATAAAAATTTAATAAGTTTTATTATGAAAATCACATTTCGAATTGAGTATCGCACTGCTTGGGGAGAAGAAATTGGTGTTAACATAAATGGGAATGAAACAAAACTTATTCCACTCAGTACAAGAGATGGCATCATCTGGGAAGGAAAAACGGAATATGAAGTAGAAGAAAAAGACAAAATCCTTTCTTATAGGTATGGTGTATATCGTAATCACCGGTGTATCCGGTTGGAGAGGGGCAATATGCAGCACATCATCCCTACTATCGTTAGCAAAAAAGATATCTGTATACAAGTAGACGACAATTGGAGAGACTTACCTATCAACAGCTTTCTATATAGTTCCGCTTTCAGCAGACATTATCTTCTGCCAATAGAACATTCATTTAACTATTCCACTGCAGGAAATATTATTTTTAGAGCTCTCTGTCCTACTTTACGACATAGAAATCAAAAGTTGGGGATTAGTGGAAATGGAGAAGTCTTTGGCAATTGGAATCCGGAAAAACCTATTGAGATGTTCGAAATTAAGCAGAACGAATGGATTGCTGTTATTGATGCATCTCAATTGAATTATCCTTTAGAATACAAGTTTGTTGCCATAGACGAGAAAACGAATAAAGTGGTTGAGTGGGAAAATCACAATAACCGTATCATCAACCAATGCGACGTTCATCCTACAAGAATTTATACTACGCCCGAAGCGGAAGTCTTTTTCAACGCAAAACTTCCAAAGGTTGCCGGAACCACTATTCCTATATTCTCATTAAAAAGTGAAGGAAGTTTTGGAGTTGGGGACTTCGGCGACTTAAAAAAGATGATTGACTGGGCAGTACTCACCCATCAACATGCTATACAGATTTTACCTATCAACGATACAACCATTACAAATACATGGACAGACTCATACCCTTATAATAGTATATCTATCTACGCTTTCCATCCTATGTACATTGACCTAAGACAGGTTGAAAAATTGAAAGATGAAAAGCTGCAAAGTGAATATGATACCAAACAACAAGAACTTAATGCACTTCCTCAAGTTGATTATGAAGCAGTAAACGAAGCTAAACGCTCGTACTTGAAACTACTATTCAAACAAGAGGGGAAAAGGAAACTATCAACTAACAGCTTTAAAGAGTTTTATCAAAAAAACGCGCATTGGTTGCAGCCTTATGCGGCTTTCTCTTTCCTAAGAGACAAATATGGCACACCTAAATTCAGTGAATGGCCGGAATATACCATCTATAAAAAAGAAGATATTGATAATCTCTGTGATACGAAAAGCAAGTCATACAACGAAATCTCATTCTATTACTATGTACAGTATTTGCTTCATATCCAATTACTCAACGCCAGTGACTATGCTCGCGAGAAAGGAGTTATTCTGAAAGGCGATATTCCTATAGGCATTAGTCGCAACAGTGTTGAAGCATGGATTGAGCCTTACTACTTTAACATGAACGGTCAGGCCGGAGCTCCGCCGGATGCATTCTCCGCCAATGGGCAGAACTGGGGATTTCCAACTTATAATTGGGATGTCATGGAGAAAGACAACTATCAGTGGTGGCAAAAACGATTCCGCAAAATGGCAGAATACTTTACGGCTTACAGAATAGATCATATCCTTGGATTCTTTCGCATTTGGGAAATTCCAACTCATTCGGTTCATGGGCTTCTCGGACAGTTTGTTCCATCTCTGCCAATGAGCACTTCAGAGATAGAAAGTTACGGGTTACCGTTCCAGAAAGAATTTATGACCAAGCCTTTTATCAATGACAAAATCATCAAGGAGAAATTCGGTGAGAAATCGGAATATGTCGTCCGTCATTTCTTAAGACATGAACATCATGACATTTATTCCATGCAACCGAAATTCGATACACAAAGAAAGGTGGAAGCCTACTTTGCTAATAAATCCGATGAAGAAAGCCTTACTATAAAAGAAGGACTTTATTCTTTAATCAGTGATGTACTCTTTGTGCCCGACCGTAAAGACAAAAATCTGTATCATCCTCGTATTGCCGTACAGAATGACTATGTATATAAACAGTTAAGTTGGAAAGAGAAAGAAGCATTCAACAATCTGTATAACGACTACTATTATAAACGCCACAACCGATTCTGGTATGAACAAGCAATGAAGAAGTTACCTACCCTTACTCAGTCCACTTCCATGTTATGCTGTGGAGAAGACCTCGGCATGGTTCCTGATTGTGTACCTTGGGTAATGAACGAACTGGAGATTCTAAGCCTTGAGATTCAACGTATGCCTAAGAATCCGGCACACGAATTCGGCCATGTTTGGGAATATCCGTATAGATCGGTTTGTACCATTTCTACTCACGACATGTCAACTTTGCGAGGGTGGTGGGAAGAAAATTATAATCAGACATCACATTTTTACAAGCACATCATGGGACATTGGGACGAGACGCCAAAAATTGCTTCTGGATGGGTATGTGAAGAAATCATTAAACGGCATTTGGAATGTCCATCTATCCTCTGCATTCTCTCGTTTCAAGACTGGCTTTCCATGGATGAAGACATTAGAAATAAGAATGTAGAAGCTGAGAGAATTAATATTCCGGCCATTCCACGTTACTATTGGCGATATCGCATGCATCTCTCTATTGAAGAGTTAATAAAATGCGACAAAATAAATGAGAAGATTAGAAATATAATTGATGAAAACGAAAGAAATTGATTACCATGAAACAAATTCCTGATAAAAGTTTTTGGCAGCTATGGAATATTAGCTTCGGCTTTTTTGGTGTACAAATCGCTTACGCTTTACAGAGTGCCAACATTAGCCGTATATTCTCCACGTTAGGGGCTGACCCGCATAATTTAAGCTATTTCTGGATACTTCCTCCTTTGGCGGGTATCATCGTTCAACCTATTATCGGAGTACTTAGCGATAAAACATGGACACGTTTCGGCCGGAGAATTCCTTATTTGTTCATAGGAGCACTCATTGCCGTATTAGTAATGTGCCTGCTTCCAAATGCAGGAAGCCTGGGTATGGGAGTAAGTGCGGCAATGATCTTCGGATTATTCTCGTTAATGTTCCTTGACACCTCTATTAATATGGCGATGCAGCCATTTAAAATGATGGTTGGAGACATGGTTAATGAAAAGCAAAAAGGACTCGCCTATTCCATACAAAGTTTTTTGTGTAATGCCGGTAGTTTAGTAGGATATCTGTTCCCGCTTTTCTTTGCGTACATAGGAATTAAGAATGTGGCACCCGAAGGTGTCGTTCCCGACTCTGTAATTTATTCGTTCTACATCGGAGCTTTAATCCTCATCCTTTGTGTTATTTACACGTCTTTAAAGGTTAAAGAGTATCCCCCTGAGGAATATGCAGAATATCACGGCATTAAACACGAAGAAAAACAAGAGAAATCAAACGTGTTCAAACTTCTGGTAAAGGCACCCAAGGTTTTTTGGACCGTTGGACTGGTTCAATTCTTTTGCTGGGCTGCCTTCATGTTCATGTGGACTTACACAAATGGCAGTGTCGCCCTCAATGTTTTTGATGCTCCCACAGTAGAGAGACTTGTTAACGGAGTTCAGCGAATTGTTCTTGACACCAAGTCGAATGAATATCAAGATGCCGCAAACTGGGTCGGCATGTTATTTGCCATTCAAGCCATCGGTTCCGTATTATGGGCTATCGCTATCCCACAGTTCAAAAACCGGAAACTTATTTATGCACTCAGCCTTATTTTGGGGGGAATAGGGTTTATATCTGTTTTCTTCATCCACAACAAATACCTCCTGTTCGTTTCGTTCCTGCTCATAGGCTGTGCATGGGCGGCCATGCTCGCGCTTCCTTTTACACTTCTGACCAATGCTTTAACAGGTGGACACATGGGTACTTACCTTGGTCTGTTTAACGGTACCATTTGTATCCCTCAGATTGTGGCCGCAGCACTTGGTGGTTCCATCCTGCACATCTTTACCAAAACCGGACAGGTTTCTCCCGAAGTGAATATGTTGGTCATCGCAGGAATTTTACTCTTCATTGGAGCATGCTGTGTAAGTCTGATTAAAGAAAAAGTACACGATATCCAATGATTAATTCTCCTTGCCTTCATTTCTATAATAACATAGAAAGAAGATAAGGGGAATTGTGTATATACCAGTCTGAAATTAGGCATTTCAATAAATATTTTGTATCTTTGTTAAGTACAACTAAGCTATTCACAGATGTGATGTGCTCGAATCTCAATTGTGATGTGCTCGAATCTCAACTGTGATTTGTACGAATCTCAATTGTGATTTGTTTAGTCTGCAAAGAAAAACCGATAAGTTAACCTTATCAGAATACTAATTTAACTTCTAAATCATTTAATTTTATGAGTATTTTTTATGATTTTTATCCTTCTCCCGACTTGAGAAAAGATGGTCAGAGCACTTTTAATGCTAAGTTTGTGAAAAATGGGGAAATCAACACGAAAGAATTGGCACAACTCATTGCACGCAGAAGTACAATGAGCGAAGCTGATGTGATAGGTGTCCTGACGGCTCTTTGTATTGTGATGAAAGAACGGTTGATGGATGGAAATACGGTCAAATTAGATAACATCGGCAGTTTCCACGTTCGTGTGAAATCGAAAAAAGTCAGCAGGACGGATGAAATAAGAGCGGAAAGCATCGAAACAAACGGCATTACATTCCAAGTTGCCAAGTCGTTGAAAGACGAGATGAGGAAGTGTGACTTTATAAAAGTCCCTACCGCCCTTTCGCACCGCTCTGTCTTTACCGACAAAAAGAAAATCATCTCCAATATTAAGCTGTATTTAGAAAATCACCTATACATCACACGCCGTGAACTGGTTGGGTTATGTGGCTTAAGCAATGCCACCGCTTATCGAATTCTGAAAGAATGTGTCAAAAACGGAATGTTAAACCATCCCGGAGCTAAGAATGCTCCATATTACTTTAAGAATTAAGTACAAAGAGAAAAGGTAATAAAACTTGACTCTCAAAAGGAATCATTCTTTCTTACTTATATTTTATTCCCATTACGAATTTATTAGATTATTAATAATCAGTTCATTAACTTTTATCATCATTAATATTTTCTTTCAAATAGGAATGGACGATTCAAAGTTTTTATATATTTGTAAAAGAAAAACTTAAATCGCATTAATCTTTATATCATGAAAAAAATACTGTTACTTATGAGTATTCTATCTTTATTGGGAAATTTGTCTGCGAAATCGGCAGATATGATAAAGAAAGTTGCACCAACCTTTTGGTGGGCAGGAATGAAGAATCCCGAACTGCAGGTCATCTTATATGGGGATAACATATCTAATAACGATGTATCTGTTTCATCGTCCGATATATTTATCAAAGAAGTTGTCAAACAGGAGAATCCCAACTACCTTATTGTATATCTCGACTTATCAGAAGCTCAACCTCAAAAATTCAATTTCATTCTTAAAAACGGGAAAACGAATACGCTCGTTCCATACGAGTTAAAACAACGCGACACTCATTCTTCTGATATTCAAGGATTCGACGCAAGTGATGTTCTCTACTTAATTATGCCGGACAGATTTGCAAATGGTAACCCTGACAATGACATTGTTTCGGGAATGTTCAAGAATAAAGTTGATAGAAACGATCAATATGCTCGTCACGGAGGAGATTTGAAAGGTATAGAAGAACATTTGAACTACATATCCGACTTGGGGGTAACTGCAATATGGTTGAATCCCATTCAAGAGAACGATATGCCACATGGCTCCTATCACGGATATGCTATTACCGACTATTTTCAGGTTGACAGACGTTTAGGAACAAACGAAGAGTTCAAATCTTTAGTAGAAAAGACTCATGAAAAAGGAATGAAAGTAGTCATGGACATGATTTTCAACCATTGTGGAAGTGAGAACTACTTGTTTAAAGATATGCCTTCAAAAGATTGGTTCCACTATAAAGGCAATTATGTTCAGACTTCGTACAGAACGGGTAGTGTACAAGACATTCATGCTGCCGACTACGAGAAAGAAATTGCCGTTGATGGCTGGTTCACTAAGAATATGCCCGATTGGAATCAAAACAACCGACATGTTGCAACATACCTTATACAGAGCAGCATATTTTGGATAGAATACGCCGGTATAAATGGCATCAGACAAGATACTCATCCTTATGCCGATTTTGACATGATGGCCAACTGGTGCAAAGCAGTTCTAAATGAATATCCTAACTTTAATATTGTCGGTGAGACTTGGGTGAACAGCAACGTTCAAGTTTCTTTCTGGCAAAAAGACAGCAAATTAGCTGCTCCTCGTAATACTGAATTGCCAACAGTCATGGACTTTCCTCTGATGTCGATTATGAATCAGGCTTTCGATGAAAGCACTACAGATTATGATGGAGGTCTGTTTAAACTATACGAGTATCTTGCACAAGATTTGGTTTATGCAAATCCCATGAAGTTGCTCATCTTTGTAGATAATCATGATACATCTCGATTCACTCGTAACGCTGAAGACGCAAAAGATCTGAACCGTTTCAAACAAGCTATGACATTCTTACTGACTACAAGAGGAATTCCACAAATCTATTATGGAACAGAAATCCTGATGGAAGGAGAAAAGTCGGAAGGTGATGGCTTGCTAAGAAAAGATTTCCCCGGCGGTTGGGAAGGAGACGCCACAAATGCTTTTAATCCTTCAGGTAGAACAGACCGGCAAAACGAAGCTTTCGACTTTTTAAGTAGGATTCTGAAATGGAGAAAAGGCAATGAAGCCATTGCAAAAGGTACATTGAAACATTTCGCACCCAATAAGGGTATATATATCTATGAACGGAGATACAATAACCGGTCTATCGTTGTTATGCTAAATGGAAACAACAGAGAACAAACTATCGCTTTAGAACCATATAAGGAGATTCTGCCGGCCAATAAAGCTTATGACGTTACTTCGCAAAAAACGGTGGAAATAGGTAAAGATATTACATTGGAAAGTAGAGGGATTCGTATTTTGGAATTCTAAAGTATTGTTGTCCTGTAAAACTTTTCGCTTAATCAAGAATTAGGGCTGACACTTCTCTCGAAGTATCAGCCCTAATTCTTATATTGCTGCTCAATGTTTAGCGGACAGCAATATTATCAAAAGAAAAAGAAGCACAAGTTATTTTGCAAACGGACAGGAATAGAGCCTACCATAGGACATCTTAAAAGTGATTACAGATTATTTCGCAACTTTTATAAAGGCGTGAAAGGAGATGCCATCAATGTCATGTTAGCAGCTATGGCGTATAATTTCAAAAGAGCCATGAGAATTCTTTTGTGGCTTATAAAAATAATCACCGAAAAGTTATCCGAATACAACTTTTCGGTGAAATGGACTTTTATCAAATTATCTTTTATTCTGCTTCAAAAACCCTAAAACTTTTAATTTGAGGCGTTGCTTTCGATTCCCCAATAATTAAGCGTATTTGGTTAAGCGTAATAGGAGCAAATGTTTCTATCCGTTTATGACCGATACAAGAACCTGTACACATGTTAATCCAAGATCCGTCTTTTTCCCCTTGAATTCTGTATTTCAATACTCGTTCTCCTAGAGAGATATCCTCTTGAATAATTAAATGATCTATTGTAGTAGGAGTTGAAAGATTAAGGACAAATTCATTACCAGTTCCTGAAGTTTCTGCTATAGGATTGGTATATTTAGCTCTTATTGCATCACCAAATTCTTTTATCCGCTGTACATCTGCGTCTGGGACGAGACCTCTTTTATCTATGACTATTCCTAACAGCATATTTGTATTCCGTCCTACGCTAGTTTCATATTTTTTTATTAGTTCATCTACTGAAAATATCATGCTATCCTGTCCTACATGCCAGAACCATCCGCCTTGGAAAGATTTGTTCCAACGTAAAGTGAAGTCGGACTCGCCAGGACACCAAAAAGGAGCGAAAGGGTCACCATTCAGCCCATTAATAGCCATAATCCCATCTGAAGAAGTGGTAGAATCAGCAGTAGCCCAGCATGGATAAGGAGCAACTCCTTCTTCATTGCCTACCCAACGGACCAAATTAGGATAGCCATATGGACCCTGAAAAGCAATAGCATTCGGCTGCAATTTTTTTAGCAATGGAAGTACCTCAGCTCCTCCTCTTTCCATAGATAGTACTCCCCCGTCAAACCAAATTTCAAAAAGTTCACCATAATTGGTCCATAATTCTGTAAGTTGCTTTTTTACAATTTCATTGTATTCTTCTTGAGTGACGGGAGCACCTTCTTGAACTAATCCCGGATTATCTACATGCAAATAGCCATTGGCTGTAGTACTGGCATATATTCCAGGCTTAATCCCATTTTTTTTGCATGAGTTAACGAAATCTTTTACGATGTCACCATTACCATTTTTCCATGGGGAATGTTTAATGCTATAACCATGAGCTTCTGTTGGCCATAGGCAAAAGCCACTCCCATGTTTAGCGACTAATACTGCATATTTTGCACCTAACTTTGAAGCGGTTTCTATCCATTGGTCTGTATTTAATTCTGTTGGGTTGAAAGAGGATGCATTCGGATGATTACCCCATTTACGCCAATTATATTCTGGATAGTATACAGGCATATCAAAATGAATTAATACTCCAATTTCTGCATCCGCCCATTTTTGTTGCAATAGATTGGGCTTAATTACTACTCCAGAAAAATTATGATTCTTGCTGGAACAACCCCATCCTCCAAGTATTATAAATATGACAATCACATAAAAAATAGTATTTTTTTTCATATTAATTTTCCCAGCCTGGGTTTTGAGGTTTTAAATTTGGATTATAAGTAAGTTCATCTGTTGGAATAGGGTACAAATAGAGCCGGTCATTCCAAACACGAGTCATTCCTGAATATAAAATTCTATATTCCCCTGTTTCTGGATCTCTTGCCCCTAAATATGATTTTACATTTTCCAACAACTTTCCAGCTTTCCATCTACATAAATCATTCCAACGTAACCCTTCACAAGCTAATTCTACACGACGTTCACGACGAATTTCATTAATCAACGGGGATACGCCAACCTCCCAATCAGGCCAATTAGGATCTATAAAATCAATATTAACATTCATATGAGGCATAGCTACGCGGTCTCGCAATTTATTAATTGTTTTATCCAATACAGTTTGATCACATTCACCTAATTCTGCTTTGGCTTCTGCATAGTTTAATAGCACTTCTCCATAGCGATAAACCAGATCATCTAATGTACATTTTATGTACTCATTATCTTCTGACAAAGGAGAATACAATTTGTAAAGGCGATATCCAGTAAATGTCATATTGTTAAAGACAGGAGAATTTTCGTATTCTTTTGAACCATCTGGTAAAATCGCAATAGGCCGATCTGGAGTATAAACACACTGCTTCAGACGCGGATCTCTATTTTCAAATTCGTCCATAAATTTAGCATCTCCTTTGTATAAGCTACTTAACTCGATTGGTAGTCCATCTTTGCAAAGGAATGATTCAACAAAATCTTTAGTCATGCCTGTACCTGCTTCTCTTGCACTTCTAGGGCGGTTATTCATCCTTTTATCTGTGATATAAGAAACAAAGAAAATAGCTTCTTTATTGTCCGTATAATCTTGTTGGTTGAACAAAGCATGATAATCTTCTTTTACATCCCCAGTTTGATATAATTCAAATTTCCCACTATTTATTATTGCTTCAGAAGCTTCTATACTTCTTTTTAAGAACTTTTCAGATTGATCTAAATTACGATATTTTCTCCAAGTCCCTTCAAATAAGCATGCTCTTGATTTTAATGCTAAGGCTGCATATTTGCTTAATCTGCTTTCTCGCATATCTTCTGGTAACCATTTTATGGCATTATCTAAACATGCACATATAGAATCCATAACAATACTTCGATCATCACGTTTTTCTTGTAATTCTTTAGAAGACGTAGTCAAATCTTCAGTTAACCAAGGTACGTCGCCATATCTAAGGACTTTTTCATAATAAAACTTAGCTTTAAAGAAATAAACTTCTCCAACATATTGGTTTATAATACTTTGCTGTCCATTGACGGTATGGTAACGGCTTAAAAAGTAATTGCAATTGCGTATGTTACTCCAATCGCTTTTTCCCCATCCATCCCCAGAAGAAGGGATGGTGTATTCATTCCATGAAAATGAGTTTTTAGAACGATTTGCTTGATTATCTGAGTTATCATCTACTGAATACACATCCATATTATCTAATGTTGTATAAAATTGATTGGCAAAATTTTTTAAGTCGCTTTCTGTATGCCAATATGTTTCATCATTGATCTTATCTTTAGGATACCTTTCCATAAAATCATCATTACAGGAAATAAGCCCTAAGAAAGAAATGACAACTGTTATTATTATATACTTATTCATAGTTTTATAATTATCAAAATGTTAAATTAGCTCCTAAAGAATATGCCCTCATAAAAGGATAAGCATTTGCCGTACTCTGTTCAGGATCAAAGGAATCTGGCATCTTAGAGAATTCGAAAAGATTTTCAGCGTTAAAATAAACTCTAAGTTTTGATATCTTCATTTTATCTGTTATGCTTTTAGGTATAGTATAACCGAGAGATAGTTGTTTACACCGAATATAAGCCCCATTAGCCAAAAAACGACTCTGAGTTTCAGTTACGGCAGACCCATTCAATCTTGCTCGTGGATAAAAAGCATCCTTATTATCTATCCTCCAATAATTATAATTCATTTTTTGAGGCACAGACCATTCAGACGTATAATGGGATAGATAAAAGCTATTTGATAAAACAAGATCACGTTTCATCGTCCCTTGAAAGAATATAGAAAGATCAAATCCTTTATAATCTACATTTTCACGTAGACCAAAATTATAACGAGGTGTTGAATTACCTATAATCTTTCTATCACCAGGATCGTCAACAGTATTTTTTCCTCTTGTTATTTTTCCATCACCATCTAAATCTGCGAATTTAATATCACCTGCATATTGAGTATAACCTACTATTTTTGACTGGTCCCAAGAAGCAGCCTCTTCATCTGTCTGAAATAAACCTTCTGTTACAAAACCCCAATATTCTCCAAGTTTTTTCCCAACATAGTAGCTGTCAGAAAGGTTTTTTGTAGGATTGTCATATTTTGTTATTTCAGATTGATAATCTGATAAAGAAAATACTGTGCTATGATTAAGTCCACAATCTAAAGAAGAGTTCCAAGTTAAAGATAACTCCCAACCTCTAGTTTTTAAATCCGCCGCATTCATTTGAGGTTCAGAAGTTCCCAATATGGATGGCAATGTTTTTGATTTGGTTAACATGTCATATGTAGAGCGAACGTAGTAATCAAAATCACCAGTTAAATGGTTATTTAACATAGTGAAACTAACTCCTAAGTCCCATTGCTTTACTGTTTCCCATGTCAATTTATCACTGACCAATCCAGGTGCATAAACTGACATTTGCTTATTTCCATCAAACAAATAACTTAATTCTCCAATGTTATAAGTCAGAATGTATGGATAATAGCTATTTACAATTTGATTACCCAATGATCCGTATGAGCCTCTAAGTTTAAAGTCGCTTATAAAATTAGATAAAGGTTCCCAGAATTTCTCTTGCGAAACTCTCCATCCTAACGAAAATGTTGGAAAAAACGGCGTAATGGACATTTGGTAGGCTGAAAACCTCTCGTGTTTTAGTAATGGACATTTGGTAGGCTGGTAATTCCAGCCTACTTTTTTATATTCAGGAACCCATCTATGAACTTCTTTTTATTAACCT
>NZ_JAJLQX010000020.1 GCF_021295095.1 Phocaeicola oris | reverse complement strand
AATTTCATGGTCAACCTCTTGGCTGCAATAGCAGCATACTGCTGTTTTCCAAAGAAGCCGTGTATCAATGTTACCAGAACAATTGATACACAGCTTGCCTTATTTTGAATTCGTCGAACTCACGTTATTTAGATTGGAGCGTTACGCTCTCTATCTTTCCGCTGTGATAGATTTCTTTTGGCTGAGCATGAACACTCATCATGCAGCACATCATCAATAGAAACACGATATTCTTTTTCATATTATTTATTAGTTGTTTTAACGTGAATTCGATATGATTGGATAAACTTATTTTTGATTATTAACAACATAGCGATAAAAGTATTCTATTGATAGCGTCCAATTATACTATAAAACGATTACCGCTCTGTTTACCGAAGACAAAATTATCGAAATATTCCATATGGTAGATGACTTTTGCAAGGAATTTGCATCCGGACAGAAAAAATATATCGTTGATGATAAGCATTGTCATCATCGTAACATGGTTTAATGAAAAATTTTTGCATTTTCCTTGCATAAATTAAACTTAATACTTAGCTTTGCCTCCGAAATCATCAACGTGGTGATTTACATCCGATTATATAAATGTGTAAAGTGCGAAACTATTTTAATTATAACGTGAATTTTAAGACAAATTATTTGGCCGTTCCAAATAATTTGCTAACACACATTCTAACCGCCCATACTTAGGCACATTTTTCCGTCTTTTTATACGCGCGCGTGTAAGCGCCGAAACCCTTATCCGTAAGGGGATTCCAACGAATCCTCTTGACCCTTTTTATACCCTCTCGCAAAACTCGCAAAAGAACATTATAAGAATTAAATTCACTCACTCAAAATAATATAAGTTATGAACAAAAAATCAGAAAAGAATCAAAGTAAAAAGAAGCGGGCTTACGTGAGTCCGCAAGTGGCAGTCATTGAAATGGTGACCGAAAACTCGCTGCTCGTTGCCAGCGGCAACGCCGGCAACATCGGGCAGGGCGACCCTTACGGCGAGTAGGGCGCGTTTATTGAGGATGAGGATACCTTGGATAATTTCGGTAACCTCTGAGATGACCAACAAGTGAACCATGAATAATTAAACAAAAAACAAACAAGTTATGACAACAAGACATTTATCAGTATTGTCGCTGCTATTCGCGGCACTGTTCATCACAGGTTGCGCCGGCGATGAGATGCCACAGCAACCGAACGGCGGCGGAACAAAAGGAAATACCGCCACAGCCACCACCACCTTTACAGGTGAGACGCAGGTTCCTGCCACGGTGGGCGCAAATACCGCCAGCCTTACGACCCGCACAGCAGCCACCCACAATGTGGTCTATACCAACACCAATGCAGCCGACAAGGTGGAAATCAAGAGCGAACAGACGCAATCTACTCCTAACAACTTCGACCATCTCGGCGAATCGGGCGACTGCGGTGTAGCAACAGCCACAGGCAGCGCAGGCAACTACAAGTTTACCCTAAACCATAAATCATCCTATCTCTGTCTGCTCCCACGCTCGACCAATTCCGTGCTTCAGGGCTGCAGCCTGACTAAGATTGAGGTAGAGGGCGACAAGAACATTGCGGGCACATTCACACTCACAGAGAATGGACTTTCCTCTGCGCCCACATCCGATGGAGCAAACAGAATCACGTTGACCTGTGGTTCGGCCGGCTTCCCCCTCACTAATACGGGCACCAACATTGAGACCAACGGATCGTACATGGTCATCGCTCCGGGCACCTACAATCTGACGATACGCTACTGGATAAAGGATACCGTTACAAAGGTAGAGGGCACGATAACCAAGACGCTGTCTTCACTCACCTGCGAGGCGGGCAAAATACACGACATCACCGCTAATCTTGGCGTGCGAGATTACTCAGACCGACTTTACTATATGTGGGACGCAGAGAAGCCTTACTGGTATGGTCATGAATGGGATAAGGCAGGCTACACAGCAGGAATGGATCAGCCAACTGTCAACGGTAACACTGGCAGTGCTTACCCCAAGAACAATTCAGATCCTCGTTGGTACAACCCTGCCTACGATGGTTATGGCATAGCGAATTCCGGTAGCCATAATCCACTCTTCAATCCTATCTCCGTCTCTCACGTCCCCAACGCCAACGAGATATCGTGGTATGCGATGCAGGGTGACCCACATTGGGATGCCGACGAACTCTGGACAACTATGGGACATCTTCACAAGGGTGGTATGTGGTTTAAGAAGCATGATAAAATCGACGGCTTCAGTAGCACTGTTTCCGCTGACGGCAGCACCGACCTGCGCACAAACCCCTCCTCAAAAAACTACTCCAATAGTTTAGTTAGCTCTACTCCCCTTTCTGTCAGCGAGCTTCCCAACTACTTCTTCCTGCCTGCTCTTGGCCTCTACGAAAACGGCAAGCTCTACCGCATTAACAGCGCTGGCCACTATTGGTCGTCGAGTGCTCGCCCGTACGGTGACAACAGCGCATACAATATGAATTTCAACTCGGGTGGCGTGATCGTGAGCATCGCTTCCCGTTACGCTAGCTACGCAGCCGTTCCGTTCTAGTAGTCCGCTGTTGTCCACTTGAGATTTGCTCTTTGACATATTGACACACACGATGGGAAAATGAAAAACCCCATTGGATGTTTGGAATTTTTGTTTGTTTGTATTACATTTGCATACAATGTAATCAGAAAGGATAAGAAGATGGATACAATGACAGTAAGAAAGCCGGCATCTTTCAGATTGAACGCAGAATTGCTCGAAACGTTGAAGCGTCGTGCTAAGGCTGCCAATCGCAGCCTGAACAACTATGTGGAAAGCGTGCTGTTTGATGCCATGTACTTTGAGCCTAACGAGGAAACGAAAGCCGCCATTGAGGAGGCCCGCTCGGGAAAACCCTCTGCCGGAGAACTCGATCTCTCTAATTTTGACGCGTTTGTGAAATCTATTGACGAGATTGATGAAACAGATTGAGTACAGCGCCAAGGCAAAGAAAGACTTGAAACGCTATCGGCACAAACCTCGCGAATTGAAAGAACTTTTCAATGTGCTGAAAATGTTAGCGCAGGGACAAGAACTTTCCACACCTTATCATCCTCATCAACTACATGGCGAATACGAAGGCTGTATGGAATGTCATATCAAAAGTGATTTCCGACTTATCTGGATAGATGAAGATTTATCCAAGATACGAGTGCTAAGAGTAGGCAGCCACTCCGAACTTTTCAAGAAATACTGAAACTCCTTTCTCGTCCCACGCTTCAATCAACACGAAGCGTGGGACGATTGTTTTCAACCGTTCGGAACGGTATTTCGTTTCCCCGTCGTGTTGTCAGTGTGGTAGAAACATCGTCGATTTCGCTCGACAGTGCTTTTATGAAAGAAAAAGCGTTGGCGAGCCACTCACCACTCCATTCTTTATAAAAATAGACTTAATGTTCAACTCAAAAAACGAAATGCTTATGAAAACTATAAAAATCAAATCGTTCGACCTCGCCCACACACGTGTGGAGGAAGATTTCGGATTTCAGAAACTCGTTGTGGCAGAAACCGAGAAACTGCCATTGGCTGGCAGCAAGCCCGGACACGCCGCGGGATTGACGCGCTGCGCGACGAGGCATGGCGCGCCATGCGCAAGTATGTGAAAGCCTCGACAAGTTATCCCGTGGCGGAAGTGGCGCAAACTGCCACGGAAGTTTATGAATTGTTCAAGAAGTATGGCGACTTAGCTACGTTGCCGCAGACCGAAGAGACGGGTCGGTTGCACAATCTGCTGCAAGACCTCAATGCCATGGACGACGCGCTCAGCCCCCGTTTTTTATATCCTTACTAATTCTGATGGAACGTACATCCTCTTTTTTGATTACAAAAGTCATCTTTTTGAGAGGTTACTGCTATTAACCAAAACATTCATAAACCTCAAGATTCTGCGCCATCCAATGCCACCATACTATCGTCATTATCTGTTGACTTGGGAAGGTTATACTTTCTCTTAGAATTCTCCTTGGCTCCAAACTTAATAAGGTTGTTGGCCGCAGTAATAATACTTTTGCCTGTAGGAGCTGTGGTCTTCTTCAGATTATCAAAGGCTTGTCGAGTTTTACCCAACTGTTCATCGGCAACATTGAAGCGCTCGTAAAACATCTGTACGCGGTTGACTAACTCATTGGCAGTAGCCATTATATTGTCCTGATTCTCCACCTGTCTCACTTGTCTCCACGTCATTTCCAAAACACGGAGCATCATGTAGAGGTTCTGACTACCCGAAATCACTACTCCCTGATCATAAGCTTCCTTCCAGATTAATGGGTCGTTAGCAAGTGCCAATTGCAAGGCACTCTCGCTATAGATATACATCACCACAAAGTCGAGCTTATTATGTCCCTTCTTCAGATAGCGGCTATAATCCTTGTGTGCCAACTCCTTCACATGGTTGCGTACAGAGAGAATATGACGTGAAAGAGCATCACTACGCAACTTCTCATCGTCACTGTCAAAGTATTCTTCGAAGGCTTTCAACGACATTTTCGAGTCGATAATTACATCGCGTTCGTCAGGGAAGTGCAAAATAACATCCGGCTGCATGCGTCGCCCATTCTCTTCCTCGTGAATCACCATACCGATTTCGTCTCTCATGGTAACTTGCTCTTCAAACTGTATCCCTTCTTCCAGTCCCATGTTCTCCAGCAATGTACGAAGTCGGAGCTCACCGAAATTGCCTTGGGCTTTGTTCTCGCTTGTCAATGCCTGAGCAAGCTTGTCGGCACGATCACCAACTTGTTGTGCCTGCTTCATATTCTCCTTGATCGATTGGTCTAAACGTGCCATCGTTTCAGTCTGTTCACGATCGCTCTTTTCCACGGCTTCTTTCATCTGTCGAAGATTCTCATGTAACGGATTGAGGATGGCAGACATCTGTTCTTTGTTTACTGTAGACAGTTCCTCTGATCGTTTCTTCAAAATCTCTTCTGAGGCAGTATTAATCTGCTCCCGTATTAAGTGCGACTGTTGTTCCATCTGAGACTTCTGCTGTGTGTGAAACTCTTCAAGCTGCTGTTTATAATGCTCCTTCATCTCTACTTTCTGAGCGTCGGAACTCTCCTTGAGCGCGGCTATTGTTTTTTCGTAATGTAGTCTCTGTTCCGATAGTTGATTTTCTCGTTCCTGCTTTTGAGAATCAAACTGTACTTCATATTGCCTTTTAGTTTCATTGAGTTGTTTTTCCGCGTTTTCTTTCAGTGTACTGATAATTTGCTCATATTGCTTTTTTGTCTCACCAAGTTGATTGGATGCTTCCTCTTTCGAATTTAATATCATCTTCTCATATTGAGCCTTTTGCTCTGTCAGTTGACTGTCTTTATCTCTCTTCAGCTCACCCTTCTGCTGCTCGAAAGATTCCTTCAGTTCGTTGGTAGAATTCTTCCATGACTCAACTTGCGACTTCATTACTTCCACTGCCGAGAGAGCCTTATGGTACTCTTGATTCAAAGTATCAAGCTCTATTTGTCTTTCGCTCAATTGTTGGGTAATTTTCTGGCATTCGTGCTCTGTCATTTTCGATTTTATCACAGCGCTTGCCATACGGCTATGCGCAAAAAAGTAACCAGCAGTTATGCCGATAATAAAACAAAGAACAATAATAGAAATAACAGTAATATCCATTGTGCAATCAATTTAAATTAAAGTTCGTACTCTATCATTTTTCCGGCCAATTCTGGGAGAGTGGATTCAAGATAACCAATGATAGGGCTTTTTGGCAAAGATAACTATTTCTCTGTTATGTATCGATCTCCCTCCTATTTTTAATATTCAAAAAACATTCTAAATCTTCCATTAGACACCATTTAGCATAAAGGAATTCGAAGAGAAATAAATATCCATCAATATAAGCAACTATCGTTATGCGCGACAAAAACAAAGTTACTCTGAAAAGAAGCCCGCCATTGATATGAACTTTGTCAATGACGGGCAACTTGGTATTTTTAGATTTTATGTCGAATACGTTATTTATTAATAGCTTTTTTCATAGGTTTTATCTCCAACCTTATATACAATCTTTAGACGTGGTAAAATTGTTGATATGGAAAGTTTTGATGTCACGTCAAAGCTACCACTAACAGAACCACCATCTGCGGCTACAGTTAACTGATAGTCGATTAATGTACCCATACTATATCCGGCACTGCTATTGAAAACTTCGATTGAGGTTATAATGATTTCCTTACTTGAATTATTTGTCACAAACCAATCTACACCAGCAGCATAATTACTTCCCCATGGTGTAATAGATGCACTATTATTACCATTCCACTGCAACCTAACGGTTATAAGCTCTGAAAGGTCGTTAACAACCTTCACATGGATAGCGCAGACATGATGACCATCTTCAGATGTTATGGTTATAGTTGCATTACCTTTTGCGACCGCTGTGTAAGTACCATCGTTACTAATTTTGACAACATGGGGATTAGAAGAAACAGCAGTTACCTTTGAATTTGTAGGATCAGCTGGTGTTATTGTATACAAGTCCTTAATAGAACCAGACTCTCCCTTTACCATAGTTAATGATTCTTTCTTAGCATTAATATCAATAACTCGGATATAATGCTTCCACGAATCAGCTTCGCTTGTTTTCGGACCGTTGATAACAACATAATCTCCAGCTTTTGTTTGCTTTCCTGAATAGGTTCTTGTATATGTAGACCCATTAGCATTAACTAAAGTAACCGTAGTATTGTTAGCTTGAGTGCTTTCTAATACTCCATAGTACACGCATGTATCTCCATATATTTCTTTATAGGCATCAGCATTAGACTTCTGGTTTTTCTTCCAAGAAACAGTTGAGAGACTCTCTAACCTGTTGAAAGTAGTTAATCCATCAAGCCAATAACCTTTAGCCATGCCAATGACAGCAAATCTACTCACTGGGCGCTGATTCATCGTAAGATTGATTTCTACAGCATTATTGTATTTCTTGTAAGAGCCCTCTTTGGTATAAAGAACATCACCTTCCGTGATTGTATTCCCTGAGTTATATACAAGATTATCAGCGTGAACAGCTGTCAGGGCCCCTTCGTCTTTAGAGAAAGTTGTTGAGTCATCCTGCTTAGTTACCTTCCACAATCCGTTACCTTCGTACTGAAGATTACAGATATTATTCTCATCTCCATCTATAGACATGACGATTTTGTCTCCAACATTCCAATCGCTTTTGTCCGTGGCAGCACGTGTCGAACAACCCGTATTAACGTTGACAATAAACTTGAAATTGTCGAAATTTGAGGAAGCCACTGTCAAGGATTCTTCTATATCATTTGAACAACCTGTTATTATTAAACTTACTAATACAAGAGAAAACAAGCTTAATTTGTTGATAATATTCTTCATTTTCATTTTTTTCTATATTAATCGTTACCATTTTTGCGCATCCCCATAAGGATCATAACCTACATTCTCCGACTTTTTAACAGCAACAGTGCATGAAGCCACCTTATTACCATCATCTGTCGTTACTGAGATTACGACAGTACCTACTTTTACTGCAGTTACTAAGCCCTTATCGTTTACAGAGGCTACGGAGTCATCACTTGATGACCATGTTACCTTGGTGTTAGAAGCATCAGAAGGATTGATTGTCTCAGTTAATTGGATGGTTTCACCAGTAATCATCGAAAGGGAAGTTTGACTGAGTGACACTCCTTCAACCGGAACGGTGACTGCAACATTACAGGTTGCTTTGAAATTGCCATCCAAAGATGTTGCTGTGATTACGACATTTCCACCATTGACAGCTGTAATAGCACCATCCTTGACTGTAGCTATTTTGTTGTCACTTGAAGCCCACGTCACATCTTTATTAGTGACATCTTCAGGTAATACTTTTGCAACAAGAGTCTCTGTAGTACCCTTGACTAAAGTAAGTTTGGTAGATGAAAGAGAGATTCCTGTCGCTTTTACATCAACAGTTACACTACAAGTAGCAGTAAATTCACCGACCTTAGCTGTAATGGTAGTAGAACCAGCTTTTAGCGCAGTAAGTTTACCATCAGAAACTGAGGCAACGGAAGAGTCTGAACTGCTCCATAAAATTGTTTTTTCTGTAGCATCTGGAGGTGTAATTGTAGCTACAAGGCGCAAAGTGTCACCTTTATGCATACTCACAGATGTTTCGTTTAACGAAATTCCTGTTGCAGGGACATCATCATCACTGCAAAAAGACAATCCTATTGCCGCAATAAACAAGCATAGGATAAATAGGAAACTTTTTACTTTATCCATACTTTTAAAATTTAAGTATTAATTATTGGCATATAATAAAAAAGCGTGGAACTCGGTTACCCGTTCCACACTTCGAAGCTCTCGCATTGCCCATCTCAGTTGAACGAGCAACGCAGAAGCCCACGCCGATATATAATCCATCCCAAACTGTACACCTATATTATATAGGCATACGACGAGTAGCATGTATATTACATACCTCATGAACATCTACCGTTGCCTCATCCTTGACTGAGATTGAAATTTGCGAGATTTCGAAGTATCAAGAACAAAGCGTCAAGTAAACGCCTTTTCATTATGTCATCCCCAATTCAATCATCCACGCTCTCTGTGTGAACAATATCATAGAGACAATCGCAAATTTATTTATTTTATTCATAAGTTCCAAATTATTATTTTAAAAACTAAAAAACTTTCAATAAACTCCCAATTCAATACCTCACACTCATTTAATACCTTTCATCTATCAATTCTCTTAAATTCTTATCTCCACCCTTGTGCTTAATATTCAGATTTATGCCGCTATAGAAATCCATTGGGATACTTTCATAGCACGCTGCGGAAAAAGGATAACAAACTTAAAGGAATGACTGCAAAGATGTATTCAGTTCTTTGATGTTCATATTAAAATAATTTTGTATATTTGCATTTGAAGCATGGACTGCCGGAAAATGAAATACGCAGTACCTCGCAGGTGATGGGTACGTAAACAGACTGAGTACAGTGGCAGTACCATGTTAACCTGAAGCAGAGGCAGGACACCGGCTATCTAACCGTATGAAGCGGAATCTCTACGTGTGGATGTTCCAATAATTAGGACGGCGGACGTGAGGGCCTGCCTCACGATTTTTTTATAAATAGAGACATGCTGCTTGCATGTTTGGTTTCACATCTGCATATAGAAGACGATTGACATACAACTTACATTATTCCTTCACTCAAAGCTCATCTTATTTTGCCGCAAATATGTATGATACAATTAACCTATGGCAACATTTCAAGACTAATGGATTTTCGTACACGATGAAAGCGAAGTCATGTCAGACTTAAGTTTCCTATTAAAGCGGTGTTACAGTATGTTTAAACGACGTTTTTGCTTCTTCGCCAGATTCATTGAAATTATCATCAAGATGACTGGAAAAAGTGATCCGCATGAATCGTTCAACTCATGCGGATGAATCACACAACTCATGCGGATGAATCGTTCAACTCATACGCATCACTTTTCACGTTCATACGCAACACCGAAAGCACTTATCCTTTTCTCCTCACTCGGAGGTAATGATCACCCTGTCAAAGCTACTTTATCGATTTTAAAACCAATCTTTACTTCTTTATATATACGTTACGGAATTGAATGGGACCGCCTTCACTCTGCAGAGCGATATATCCTTCGGTATCTTCGCAATCAGCCTCATTCACCAGTATGCCATTGACTGTTGCGGTGTAATGATTATCTTTACAGGTAATAGCGGTGGTATTCCACTCCCCGATAGGCTTCTCTGTGGTTTCATCTGTTAATGCCGACTTGAAACAAACCGGGCCTTCAGACGCTACACCCAAAAGTTTAACGGCACTGATCAGCACACCCAACTGCCCGTCTTTCATCTGCATTTGAATTCCTTTAGGCCATATACGGTCTTCATCGCCTAATGCCACATAAATGCCACTGTCATAACGTGCTCCTTCCGACCAACGCCACTCCACCGATAAAGTAAAATTCTTATATCTTTCTTGTGTTCGGATATAACCGTTCGGCTTTCCGGTTACATTAATCACACCATCCTGTACAGAGAAAACGTTATCAACTGAAGAATGACTTTCCGGATCAACAAAACCAACCCAATTCGACAAGTCTTTACCATTAAAAAGAGCTGTTCCCTTATTGCTACATGCTGAGCATAAGGAGATTACCATAACCGATAAGAATAATATTTTTGCTTTCATAATTATATGATTTGCCGTAAAAATAAAAAAAAGGAAGAAGCAAAACAAGAAAAAGTTCGAAAAGAAAAAAGCTATTTAAACATCGGATTAGGCAGAAATTCAGAATTTAATTATATTTGCAGCCTTACGTTATTATTTAAATAAATATTTAAACTTTAAATCTAAAAGGATGATAACAGAAAATGCTCAAAAGGTTAAAAACAGGAACTTTGCGCTCGATATTGTACGCGTCTTGGCCTGTCTGCTTGTCGTATGGCAACACTCCAGTGAATTATACTATATTAGTCCGCAAGGTGAAGTCGTTCGCGAACACAGCACATATTTAATTGGTATCATTGACAGTGTAGCCCGTACTGCCGTTCCATTGTTTGTGATGATTTCCGGGTACTTCTTGCTGCCAATGAAAGATACATTCACCAACTTCTTCAAGAAAAGGATGAACCGTATTCTTTTCCCGTTCATTTTCTGGTGTATCATTTATGCGCTATTCGGTGTCCTGACTAAAGGAGACACTATTCAGCAGTGCCTTATTAACATCGCTCATATTCCGGTAAACTATGGAACTGAAGTCGGTCACTTATGGTATGTTTACATGCTTATCGGGCTGTACCTGTTAGTTCCCATCCTCTCGCCTTGGCTGCAGAGCTGCACAAAGAAACAACTTGAAGTATACCTCGGCATTTGGATATTCACTTGTTTCTTGCCATATATCCATCTGTTATTCCCAAGCATCTTGGGTGAATGCTACTGGAACGCCTCTCCATTATTATACTATTTCTATGGAATGGCAGGCTATTTCATCCTCGGATTTTACGTCAAGAAGTACGGAACTCCGAAAGCTATCGTATCAGCAATCATATTAATAGTAGGATACATAGCTACTGTGGTAATTTACAACTCACGTATCGCGACAGCCGAGAGCATTCATTCACTTGAACTCAGTTGGGATTACTGTGCTGTCAATGTAGCCATGATGACATTGGGTATCTTCGGTTTGGTTACAAAGATTACATACGACGGACATAGCAAATTCCGTTCATTACTCACCGACGCAGCAACCCGCGGATACGGAATATACTTAGGACATATCATCATCCTTACCCTGCTCAGTCCATACATAGTAAACAAATGGGGCAGCGTAGTCATTGAAGTACCGATATTATCTGTTACGGTTTTAATACTCACTTATATCGGCATCCGAATCCTTTCATATTTACCGAAAGCGAAATGGTGGTTAGGCATTTGAATACATTACCATTAATCCCTATCAAAGTCTGTTATTAACAATAAAAACCGCCAACCATTAGAAACAATGAGTTGACGGTTTTTTGTTGTACTCGAAGCGGGACTTGAACCCGCACAGGCGCAATGCCCAAGGGATTTTAAGTCCCTCGTGTCTACCGATTCCACCATTCGAGCATCCTCAAATGAGAGCGGAAAACGAGACTCGAACTCGCGACCCCGACCTTGGCAAGGTCGTGCTCTACCAACTGAGCTATTTCCGCGTTTACTTAGACGGGTGCAAAGATAAAACCTTTTATATAATCAACAAAATTTTGGTGTTAATTTTTTAATCCCATCGTTCAATTTAAGCGCATTAAGCATTCCACTAACGACCTAACAACTTCTTCTCTGCCTCTTGTATCTTCGCAAAGTCAAATTCATCAATCACCTTTTGCATCAGTACGGTAATCTGATCATTACAAAGATTACCAATACTGCCATCGTGTGTATGATAAATCTTTTTATCAGGTTTAAAGTTTCCTGCCACAATATCTAAGCCAACCTTTTTATATGCATCACGGAAAGGCATTCCATCCAAAGTCAAACGGTTGACTTCCTCCACACTAAACATATTATCGTAACGACTGTCATCCAAAATATGACGATTAACCTCCATACGTCCCATGATATAAGCAGCCATATCCAAACAATCTTCCAATTCTTGAAAAGAAGGCAAAAATATTTCCTTAATAATTTGAAGGTCACGGAAATAACCCGAAGGCAAATTATTCATAATCATCATAATCTGCTGTGGAAGAGATTGGATTTTATTGCATTTTGCACGAGTAAGCTCGAACACATCAGGATTCTTTTTATGAGGCATAATACTTGAGCCTGTGGTACACTCATCAGGCAACTTAACAAATCCGAAATTCTGGCTGCTGAACATACAAGCATCGAATGCCATTTTAGAAAGAGTCCCTGCAACAGAAGCTAAAGCAAAAGCTACGTTACGCTCCATTTTCCCACGCCCCATCTGAGCATAAACAACATTATAATTCATTGAATCGAAGCCCAATAGTTCTGTTGTCATAGCCCTGTTCAAAGGGAAAGAGGAACCATATCCGGCAGCGGATCCCAACGGATTACGGTTCGTTATCTTAAACGCAGCCTGAAGAAGCATCATATCATCTACCAAACTTTCGGCATAAGCACCAAACCACAATCCAAAAGAAGAAGGCATAGCCACCTGAAGATGGGTATAACCCGGCATCAGAACATCTTTATAATTATTACTCTGATCAATCAAAATATGGAAAAGAGACGATACTTTCTCTACCATACACTTAATCCGGGCACGAGTAAAAAGCTTCAAGTCAACCAGCACTTGATCATTACGCGAACGTCCGCTATGAATCTTCTTTCCCACATCGCCCAACTTACGAGTCAGCATCAATTCTACCTGAGAATGAACATCTTCAATGCCATCTTCAATAACAAACTCACCCTTTTCGGCCAAAGCATAAATTTGCTTCAATTCAGCTGATAGAATTTTCAACTCATCCGGCATCAACAGACCGATACTCTCTAACATAGTAATATGAGCCATAGAACCGAGCACATCATATTTTGCTAAATAGAGGTCTAATTCACGGTCTTTTCCTACTGTAAACTTGTCAATCTTCTCGTTTACTTGCACATTTTTTTCCCATAGTTTTGTTGCCATATCTTCAATATTTTATCATCGCAAGCAAATCTGCCAACTTCTCCACTCCTTCTTGAAGCGGCTTTGCAACCATTGACTTCATAAACATATTTACATCAGCACGAATAGTCAGCTTCATTTTAGACTGTTCTACAGTTTGATGCGGAAGAATTTGAACCCAAAGATTCATAGGAATAGGTGTATTAACCCCTTCAAACTTAATTTCTTTGCTCGGATTACGTTCAATAATCTTCATAGTCAGATTAAATCCTTGTATCTTAACCGAGATGGAATCCTGATCGAACGAGAAATCTTCGATTTTCCCTTGCAACTGTTCTTTCATTTCTTCCAACTTTCCACCCATATCGCTCAAGTTATTCAAATCGGATAACTTTTCATATACCCGTTCCTGACTATAAGGAATGTATTTTATATTACTTTCGTACTGTGCCATATTATTTATATATAAAAAGAGAATCTTCTAAAGCAATACACTCCAGAGGACTCTCTCTTCGTATGATTTAATCTGTCTTATTTTTCAACATCCCAATGAGCAGGATCCTTACGCCATGTATTCAGAACAGTAACATCTTCCTCACTGATATACTCGGTTTTCAAAGCCTCTTCGAGCACTGCTTCATAATTGGTCAACGTAACCAACGTTACTTTCGCGGCCTTAAACGCATCCACTGAAACCTGAAAACCATAAGTAAATGAAGCTACCATTCCGATAACCTCACAACCATTATTGCGAATAGCTTCTACAGCTTTTAAGCTGCTCCCACCTGTTGAAACCAAATCTTCAACAACAACAACTCTCATCCCCGGGCGAAGCTCGCCTTCAATTAAATTTTCCAATCCGTGATCTTTAGGATGAGAACGGACATAAACAAAAGGCAAGTTCAGTTCATCGGCAACTAAAGCACCCTGAGGAATTGCTCCGGTAGCGACACCGGCAATAGCATCCACCTGACCAAAACGTTCCTGAATGATCCGACTGATTTCAATCTTAACAAAATTACGGAGAGAAGGGTAAGAAAGAGTCTTGCGGTTATCACAATAGAATGGAGACTTCCAACCGGAAGCCCATGTAAATGGATTTGCAGGTTGCAACTTAATAGCCTTAATTCTCAATAACTTTTCAGCAAATAACTTCTCTAACGTTTTCATAATGCAAAATGTATGATTTGGAATGGCAAAAATAAAAAAATCAAATGTAAAAAAGAAACTTCAAATAGGGTATTTTTAATAAATAACGTGAATTCAATATAATTGGATAAATATATGGTTGATGATAAGCATTGTCATCATCGTAACATGGTTTAATGAAAACTTTTTGCATTTTTCTTGATTAATTTAAACTTAATACTTACCTTCGCCACCGAAATCATCAACGTGGATGATTTACATCCTATTATATAAATGTGTAAAGCGCAAGACTATTTTAATCATAACGTGAATTTTAAGACAAATTATTTGGCCATTCCAAACAATTTGCTAACACACACACACACACACACACACATTCTAATCGCCCCTACTTAAGCACATTTTTCCGTCTTTTCATACGCGCGCGTGTAAGCGCTGAAGACACTATCCATAAAGAGATTCCGATGAATTCTCTTGCCTCATTATTCATACCCTTTCGCGGGACTCGCGAAGAACATTATAAGCATCTAAATTCACTCAAAAAAAATATAAGTTATGAACGAAAAAGTAGAAAAAGATCAAAGTAGAAAGAAGTGGGCTTACGCAAGCCCTGCAATAGAAGTGATAACACTCCACTGTGAAAGTGTACTGCTAAGCGCATCGGGAGATCACGAACCGGGAACGGTGGCACCACCACTCGGTGACTAATGAGACTTTTATTTCGACGAAAAGGAGGGTACAGAACAAACAGTTTAGGTAATCCCCATCCTGAAACGAAAATACAGAAACATAAAGAAGAGTTATTAAGAATAAAAAACAGTAAATAAAATGAAGATAATAAAATCACTATTCATATCTGCCCTCGCATTGACGTTGGCAAGTTGCGCAAACGATGAGGTTATTGAGAATTTCTCCGGAGATACCACCTCGAAAGAGCAATCTGTGGCGGGAACGATATTCACCACAGGCGAAGATGTCTTAAAGACACGCACGAGTATGGAGACCGATTTGGCCAGCTATCTCAACTATTTCTGGGAAGCAACCGACAAGATAAGCGTGAAGAACGGTGCATCATGGGTTGCCAGCGGCAACGCCACCTTGAAAGACAGCAAAGGTAGGCGGGCTGATTTCGTTTTTGCAGGAAGCCCGCTCGCCGCTCCGGAATATATGGTTTACTACACCGGCAACGGTTCGAACAACGAGGTGAGCATCCCGGCCGAACAGATACAGGCGGAGGCAGGCAGCCACAGTCATTTCGGTATGTCGGGCGATTGCGGTGTAGCTAAGGCCGTCAAAGGTGCCGACGGGCATTACCATTTCACCCTTCACCACAAGGCGGCCATCGTAGCCTTCACACCGTACAGCACGCTCAACCTGGCCACTACGGTAAAGGTGAGAAGCATCACGTTCAAGGCCACGGAGGCTTCGAACGGAACGTTCACATTGCCCGACACGGAGGAGGGCGCCCTTGCTGTCAAGAACGCCGGTACAACCACAACCAAGGTGACGGTAACGAGCGGTGCGCCTTTCCCTAACGCAAAAGGTGTGACCAACGCCGTTTACATGGTGCTGAAACCCGGAAACTACACCAATGTAGAAATTACATACAACATAAGCGACAGCGGCAACGAGTTCGGCTCTGAAGTAAGTACCTCTTTCGTCAAGAAATATCCCTCGCTCACCATCAGCAGCAACCAGGTGCTGCCCGCAGAGCTGAAGGTCGACGAGTCGGCAATAACCACCACGCCCTACGACTATTATTACTGGGGCGCACAAGTGAGATACCCCATAGGCACCCCGGGTAGCGAGATTCATGAAGATAGTCCTGCCTACTGGAGCAATGCCACCACTTGCCCTCCGGGTACAGCCACGGCCGCATGCCCCAACATCAATGAACTGCGCTGGTATGTAGAGAAAGGTGACATCCACTGGGACGATGCCAAGCTATGGTGCATGCATGGCCATCTCTATAAGGGAGGTATATGGATAAAGAAACAGCAGGTCATTGCCACGGAGAACAGTGCAACGACGGGTGGCAGCGTAGCCTACCTGAAGACCAAGGCACCTAATGGCGTGGATTATGAAACGAATGTTGAGAATGCAGGTAGTATTATTTCGTCTGTTCCCAACGTTGCAACACAGCCCCTTACCAATGCCGATGATTATTTCTTCCTGCCGGCAGCTGGCGAGGTAGAACCCGATTGGAAGCCCGGTGAGCTGATTATTAATAATGGAAGTTGGTATTTGTGCAGTACGGCCAATAATACTATGACGTCTGTTAATGAGGGCGCGGTAGCTTTACGTATTGAACCCACTTTGATAGAAATTAATACCATTATCTACCGCAGCTGTGTTTACAAGGCTTGGACAGCCCAATAATATAAAAAACAGGCCTTGTCAGCCGACAAACCGTCCAAACGAGTAAAAAGTACGCATTGTCACGCTGACAAAGTCTCCAGACGAGTAAAAAGTACGCTTTGTCAGATGACATAGCGCCCAAACGACTCAAAAGCACGCTTTGTCAGGCTGACAAAGCCCTCAAACGAGTCAATCGGGCAATATGTCGCCTGACATTGTGTTTTATCAATAGTACTAACCCCTCAAACATTAAAAACTATGGCTAAGAAAACTGAAACCATTCTGTTTTATCGTGTCAACGCAAGTTCACTAAGGCGGAGTTTGAAATACAGCTCGGTCAGCTGGGCGGACTGCAGATAAAAAGGATAGGATAAACTGAAAAAACTTATACAATAATCTTTAAATATCAGGGGGCTGGTCGCGGTGATACGCTCAGCCCCCTTTTTTATACCCTTGCTAATTTAACGTGAATTCGATGAAATAACAGGATGCCTATGTAGAAATCTACAAAGATGGAATACGACCTTATAGTATGTTTAAAACGATGTTTTTCTCTTTTTATCAGGTTCTTTAAAATTGTCATAAAGAGATTAGTAAAAAAGAACCGTATGAATCACTCAACTCATACGCATAATCTACTTGTTTCACATCAGTGAAACAAGTGACTCACATCTGTGAAACGAATGTATCACATCTGTGAAACGAAAAATTCTTTTGATGAATACGGCAACATATATGGCCACTTTCTTTGTTCCTACGTATCGGGGTAGTAGCCGTGTACCATTGATTTCTTCAAAGATTTGCGTGTCTGTTTAAGAAGCTGCGGAGATACGCGGCTTACATTATTTTGAATTCGTCGAACTCACGTTAATTTACTTACGTATAAATAGAAGAATCGGTCAATCATATCCCGCCAAAGCTAACGTAAGTACACTTATCCGGAGTCCGCCAACTCCGGCCATAGCATCGGATGCCGCGACCAAGGTAGCGCCGGTAGTCAGCACATCGTCCACCAATAAGATATGTTTATCCTTTAAAACCTCCGGATGGATACACTCAAACATATCCCGCATACTCTCAAAACGTTCAATTCTTGTTTTATGTGTCTGAGTAGTTGAATAAGAAGAACGAATAAGCACCTCTTTATGAATGGGGAAATGTGTAATGTCAGCAATCCCTTTAGCCAACCATTCACTTTGATTATACCCTCGCTCTTTCTCTCTTTTGGGATGAAGAGGTATCGGGACGATAAAATCAATACCATCAAAAAAACCGGAAAGAGAAATGCTATTCGCCATGCAATGTCCCAAAAAACGTCCAATCTCTTTATTGCCATAATATTTTAGCTCATACAAAAGATTTCTGACATCTCCACCTTTTGAATAGTATAAATAAGAAGTAGCACGTTCGATAGGCATCTTCCCCCAAAAGTTCTTCTCTATCTCATTATCTTTCTGCAAATGCAAATTTGTCAGAGGCAAATTACTAAGACAATGCAAACAGACAAAATTCTCCATTTGCAATAAAGGCTTACCACAAATTACACACGGACGAGGAAAAAATAAATCCCATAAATTAGTCCATATAGTCATCTGTCTCGGGTTGTTTTATCAAACGTAAAATTTCTTCCATTTCATATCCTCTGCTCAACGCAAATTTAATAAGTTTGCCATTCCGTTCATAGTCAGTCCCCGCGGTTATCGACCTACGCTTCTGCCGCAGGAGCTTCTTTAAATTCCGCGCGTATTCAACCTCGTCTATTTCATTCAGTCCTCTATCAATCAGTTCTTCAGATATTCCCTTTTGCTTTAAATACATGCTGATTTTTATTCTCCCCCAACCATTAAACCTATATTTATCACGAACAAAAGCAATGGCATATCGTTGTTCATCTATAAACTTATTTTTTAATAGATGAGTAATCACTTTTTCACTTACCTCAGATGTAGTACCCCACAAACTAAGCTTAGCCTCAACTTCCGAGACACAATGTTCAACCGATGCACAATATGCTTCTGCCTTATTTCGAATGACGTCTTCTATACTCATTTCTTCTTTCATATTAAAGCCTTTATCATCCGATCATTGCCAAACATATCCTTTCGAAGTTCAACTTGATGGTAGCCTTTATTCTCCAATATATTTTTAATTTCTTTTCCAAAATGCTGATTTATCTCGAAATAAAGTTTGCCATTCGTACTCAATACATCAATACCGACGTCAGCAATTCTTTTATAGAAAAGGAATGGGTCATCATCCGAAACAAAAAGCGCGATTTCCGGTTCCCAATCTAAAACATTCCTTTCCATCGATTGTTTTTCCGCATTGGTAACATACGGAGGGTTACTTACAATCATATCAAACCTATCCGTTTTGTCCAATAAACTCAATACATCAATTTGCTTAAAACAAACATTAACTCCATTCAACTCCGCGTTTCTCCTTGCAACTTGTAAAGCCGACTCCGA
Source organism: Phocaeicola oris (assembly GCF_021295095.1). GTDB lineage: Bacteria > Bacteroidota > Bacteroidia > Bacteroidales > Bacteroidaceae > Phocaeicola > Phocaeicola oris. Next base: position 40,865 of record NZ_JAJLQX010000020.1, on the reverse strand, counting down.
GATATCCCAAGCTGTAACGTTAGCACTTTTCAATTTTTTTGCTAAAGAAATTGCAATACAACCACTCCCTGTCCCTATATCCAAAATCCTCAAACCGGAAGTCAGGTTCTCTTTAACAATCCACTCCACCAATTCTTGAGTTTCGGGACGAGGAATAAGAACATTAGGATTAACTTCAAAAGTCAAGTCACAAAAAGTTTCTCTACCTAACACATACTGTACAGGTTCATTATTTTGAAGTCGACGAAGAATATTGTCCATTTCTTTCTGTTCATTCACCGAAAGATTTCTATCTTTGCCTCCATAAAGTTCCAACTGTGTGAAGCCAAAATGTTGAGTAAGCAGCAATTTTGCAATAGACAACGCCTCGGAATCGGAACAGATTCCTTGCAAAGCTCGACGTATATAAGCAATAGTTGGATGCATCTGTTTAATTTTACAACAAAAATAAGCATTTCCGCTGAAAGGATATGACAAAAGAAGAAAAATATATTTCCCGTTGTCTGGAATTAGCAAGGAACGGACTGTCTACTACGCCTCCGAATCCAATGGTAGGCGCGGTCATTGTATATAAAGATAGGATTATAGGAGAAGGTTATCACGTTCATTACGGACAGGCGCATGCCGAAGTAAATGCAATTTGCTCTGTAAAAGAGAAAGATATCCATTTACTAAAGGAAGCAACCATATATGTTAGCTTAGAGCCATGCTCTCATTACGGAAAAACCCCGCCTTGTGCTGATCTCATTATAGAAAAGCACATACCTCATGTGGTTATTGGTTGTTTAGACCCATTCTCCCTTGTTTCCGGCAGAGGAATGAAAAAGCTGAGAGATGCCGGAATTGATGTTAAAGTTGGAGTGCTGGAAAAAGAATGTCGCCAATTAAACCGTAAGTTCTTTACATTCAATATCTATAAACGTCCTTATATAATATTAAAATGGGCAGAGTCAGCTGACAAATTTATAGGAAAAGAATATTATAAAAACAAGCCCATCATGTTATCATCACCTTTGACTCAAATGTTGGTTCACAAGCGAAGGGCTGAAAGTTCTGCTATTTTAGTAGGAAGAAGAACTGCTCTCATAGACAATCCCTCTTTAACAACTCGGGCTTGGCATGGAAAAAATCCAGTAAGAATTACATTAGATAAGGATTTAACTTTACCTTCAGGAATACATTTTTTTGATGGCAATGTTCCAACTATCGTATTTACATCGAAGACAACAACTAAAAGAGTACCCAATACAGAATTTATCCAGTTGAATTTTTCATCCAATATTCTTCCTCAAATAATGGATATCCTTTACGCTAAGAAACTACAATCACTTCTTGTAGAAGGAGGTAGTCAATTGCTCCAATCGTTTATTAACAGTAACCTATGGGACGAAGCTTTTGTTGAAGAAAGTCCAATAAAACTGGATAATGGGATAAAAGCCCCCAACATTAACAGTTGCTGTTTAAAGGATTCAGAGATGCACTTTGGACGAATAATCAAACATTATAATAACCTTTAAATTAATTAAAATGCTAAAAATAATGCTTCAACGAAGAATAAAAGCATTATTTTATCTATAATTATTATAAAACTTGATTCAAAAGCACGCTAAAGAAAAAAATCTTTTTACTTTTGCAATTTATAACTAAAGACTCATTTACAAATGAAACTAAAGTTTCTACCTGTTTTGGCAAATCTATTTATGGTGATTATCATGCTGCCATCTTGTATGGGAAGCAAGGAGAATAACATAGAATATCCATCAAATGCCAGTATCATCGCTTTTTCAATCGGTGATATTAAAACAGAATACCCCAAAGTAATCAACGGTGTCGATTCTACTGTTACTGTAACCTTAAAAGGCAAAGACTATCCTTTCGCCATCGACCAAGTGAATCATCTGATATACAATGTAGACTCTCTACCTTATGGAACCAATGTAAGCGCAGTGACCACTTCCATTACAGCTGACACTAACTATATTATTTACACTAAAAACACTTCCGGTAGAGATACATTATGGACAGCAACCGATTCAATTAATTTTGAAAGTCCTGTCAACTTTAAAGTATCTTCACAAAGTGGTACTTATGGAGCTACTTATAAAATTAGTTTGAACGTTCATAGAATTGACCCTGAAGTCATGGTCTGGTCTCAACTGGCAAGTGATTTTCCCGGAAGCGAAATCGAAAAGCAAAAAGCTGTTTATTTTAATGGTAAGATTTATGTTTTCGCGGATGCCACTGATCAAGTCAAAGTTACTTCAACAGATTATACTTCAGGAACTCAATGGTCTGAACTTAAAACATTAAACATATCAGGTAAAGCTGATTACAGCTCTGTAATGGCTTGGGCTGACAAATTATACATTCTGGTTGGAGATAAACTTTACAGTTCGGCTGACGGTTCCTCATGGGAAGAAGTTAATGGCGTGCCATCATTGAGTTTAATCGTATCAAACTATTATAAATCAGATACAAATAAATTAATGATTGCCATAAACAAAGCTGGAACTAAGTTTGTTGAAAGCTCTGACGGATTATCATGGAATGAAACTACGAATGTCCCGGCCGGATTCCCTAAAGAAAATATTTCATACGTTAGTTATGACTTACCCAGCAATAAAAACATTCAAAAAATGCTAATCATGGGTAAGAATGATTCTGATGACTATGCCATCACTTGGTCAAGACTAAGCACAGAATCCACATGGGGAGACCATACACCATCACAAGATAAATATGCGCTGCCCAAGCTTGAAAATATTGCAATGATTCAATGCAATGACAGTATTTATGCTTTTGGTGGTGACGGAGCTGTCAACAATACAACATATACAGCTTTCTCTACTTTTTTCATTTCTAAAGACCATGGTATTAACTGGCAATCATTAACGGAAAAGATTCTTTTCCCAGACGTTTTTAATACATATTATAATAATGCTCATGGAAACTTTTCATACACGATTAGTCCAAATCAATATTTATGGATTATGTGGAGTGGCAGACAGTACATTTGGAAAGGAAGAATGAACAAACAAGGATTTGTAATAAAAAATTAGAGATGTCGTATAGAGATAAAATAAATATGGATCGTATACCACAGCATGTTGCCATTATTATGGATGGTAACGGCCGATGGGCGAAGCAAAAAGGAAAGGCAAGAACTTTTGGCCATCAAGCAGGAGCCCAAACTGTCCATACTATAGCATCAGAGGCAGCTCGATTAGGAATAAAGTATCTTACTCTTTACACCTTTTCAACTGAAAATTGGAATCGTCCGGCAGATGAAGTCGCGGCATTAATGGCATTGCTGATAGACTCTATCGAAGAGGATACTTTCATGAAAAATAATATTCGATTCAGAATTATTGGAAATGTTGAGAAATTACCAAAAGATGTTCTGACACGTCTTAATCAATGCATTGAACACACTTCTAAAAACACGGGTATGAATTTAATTCTTGCGCTCAGTTATTCTTCAAAATGGGAATTAACAGAAGCAACTAAGCAAATAGCCCAAGAAGTGAAAGAAAATAAATTAGAAATAGATTCCATATCAGAAAAGGTCATATCAGCACATTTAACCACGAACTTCATGTCCGATCCGGATTTTCTCATAAGAACAGGAGGAGAAATCCGATTAAGCAATTATCTGCTTTGGCAATGTGCATACACAGAACTTTATTTCTGTAATACATATTGGCCGGACTTTAACAAAGAAGAACTTTGGAAAGCAATCTGTGATTACCAACAAAGAGAACGACGTTTTGGAAAAACAAGTGAACAAATATAAAGATAATATATAATAAGAAATATGCGATACCGTTTAATACCTATCATTTTAGCCCTTCTTTGCCTATTGAATATTCCAATAGAAGGTAAAGCTCAGCAAGTGGCTGAAACTGATACAATCTTTAACCCCATCATTCTTTATAATGGCACACCAAAGAAATATACTATAGCAGGAATAAGTGTCAGGGGAATAGAAAATTATGAAGATTACGTATTAATTGGTCTATCAGGCTTATCAATAGGACAAACAATTACAGTTCCCGGCGATGAGATAACAAATGCCATCAAACGATATTGGAAACATGGCCTTTTTTCTGATGTTCAAATAACAGCGGAAAAAGCACTTGGTGATAAAATCTGGTTAAAAATTCTTTTAACCCAACGCCCACGAATCGCGAATATTAATTACCACGGAATAAAGAAGAGTGAAAAAGAAGATCTGGAAGCTAAATTAGGATTAGTGAAAGGTAGTCAAATCACACCTAACTTAATAAGTCGTGCAGAAATCTTGATAAAAAAGCATTTTGATGAAAAAGGATTCAAGAATGCAGAAGTCAATATTATTGAACGAAATATCAATGGAAAGAAAGATCAAGTTGATGTTGACATAAATATTGATAAGAAAGAAAAGGTAAAGGTTCATAAAATAACTATCGATGGTAATCAGATCCTCAGCGATAAGAAATTGAAACGAGTAATGAAGAAGACCAACGAAAAAAACAAACTTAAAAATATCTTCCGTACGAAAAAATTTATCGAGGAAAACTATGAGAAAGATAAACAGCTTATCATAGACAAGTACAACGAACTTGGCTATCGTGATGCTATGATTGTCTCCGATAGCATTTCAAATTATGATGACCGTACTGTAGATGTTTATATGAAAATTGAAGAAGGTCAACGTTACTACTTAAGAAATATAACATGGGTTGGCAATACCGTATATCCTTCTGATTACTTAGAGGCAAAATTGCAAATGAGTCATGGAGACGTTTATAATCAGAAGTTATTGAACGATCGTTTATCAAAAGATGATGATGCTATTGGAAATGATTATTATAATCATGGTTATGTATTCTATGGTCTCGACCCTGTAGAAGTTAATATCGATGGTGATTCCATTGACTTAGAAATGCGCATACAGGAAGGACCACAAGCAAGCATCAGCAAAGTGAGAATTAACGGTAACGACCGACTATATGAGAATGTCGTCCGCCGTGAGCTTCGTACTCGTCCGGGTGACTTATTCAGTAAAGAAGCCATCGAACGATCTTATCGTGAGATAGCTCAGATGGGACATTTCAATCCTGAGAATATAAAACCTGACATTGTGCCGAACGCTCAAAATGGAACAGTAGACATCAATTGGGACTTGGAATCTAAAGCAAACGACCAGGTGGAATTTTCTGCGGGTTGGGGACAAACAGGTGTAATTGGTAAATTAAGCTTGAAGTTCACCAACTTCTCTTTAAAAAATTTGTTCCATAAGAGTAATAACTATCGAGGTATTCTTCCACAAGGTGATGGTCAAACGTTAACAATCAGCGGTCAGACAAATGCCCGTTACTATCAACAGTATAGTGTTTCATTCTTCGACCCGTGGTTTGGAGGCAAACGCCCTAACTCTTTATCCGTTTCCGCTTACTACTCAAGGCAAAGTGATATAAACAGTAGTTTTTATAACTCCGCTTACCTTAATAGTATGTATAGCACGATTTACGGATATGGGTATGGAGGCTATAACGGAGGATATGGAAGATACAGCCCCGAAGCCTATTCCGACCCGGACAAAACTCTTCAGATGTACGGTTTGTCTGTTGGGTGGGGTAAACGTTTAAGATGGCCGGACGATTACTTTACTTTAACGGCAGAATTGTCTCTCCAGCGTTTCATATTAAAGAACTGGAGCTATTTATTTGTCCGTTTAAACAATGGAGAATATCTGACTACTGGTAAAAGTAACTTAGTGAGTTTAGGTCTTACCTTGTCACGTAACTCCTCTGATAACCCAATTTATCCACGTCGTGGTTCTGAGTTCACCGCATCGGTACAACTCACACCTCCTTACTCACTATTTGATAATAAAGATTATAGCACCTATGGTACAACAGATTATGATGAAGCTGCCAGCATGTTTAAATGGGTTGAGTTCCATAAATGGAAATTCAAATCAAAAACCTATACCTCTTTAAGCACAGCGCAAAAGACTCCGGTCATAATGACACGTTTTGAATTTGGATTATTAGGGCATTATAATAAGTATAAAAAATCTCCATTTGAGACATTCTATGTAGGTGGTGATGGTATGACCAGATATAGTACAAACTATGCGTCCGAGACCATTGCCCTTCGAGGTTATGAGAATGGAGCACTGACCGATTACGGGTCAGAAGGTTATGCATACACTCGAATGGGAGCAGAACTTCGCTATCCGCTAATGTTAGAAAACTCTACAAGTATTTATGTACTTGGATTTATAGAAGCAGGTAATGCTTGGCATGATGTAAATAAGTTCAATCCTTTTGATATGAAACGTTCTGCCGGTGTCGGTGTCCGTATCTATCTTCCTATGATCGGTATGATGGGTATTGATTGGGCTTATGGATTTGATAAGGTTAGAGGTACAAAAGAGTACGGTGGAAGTCGTTTCCATTTTATATTAGGACAAGAGTTTTAACCATAAAGATGAATTATATGAAAAAGGTAATTTTAACAACCCTATTGGTGATAGCATGTACATTTACAGCTAATGCACAGAAATTTGCTTTGATTGATATGGAGTACATCACAAAAAATATTCCTGAATACCAAAAGGCAACAGAACAACTGAATTCTCTTCAAGAACAGTATCAGAAAGAGATTGAAGCTTTGTCAAAAGACGCGCAGAATCTTTACAAACAATACCAACAAACGTCTTCCAACCTTTCGGGTTCACAACGTAATCAGAAAGAAGAGGCAATTGTAAATAAGGAAAAAGAGGCTCAACAACTTCGTCAGAAGTACTTTGGACCGGAAGGAGAGATGACTAAAAAGCAAGAAGAATTAATCTCTCCTATCCAAAACAGAATTTACGAAACAGTAAAACAATTAGCACAAAGTCATGGATACAGTGTAGTTTTCGACCGTGCAGCTGCACAAAATACGATGATTTTTGCTTCTCCCAAAATAGATATTAGTGATGAAGTCCTTTCAAGATTAGGATATTCAAAATAATTTCATATATTTGCAGCATAATTAAAACGAAGTAACTAATAAAAAAATAAAACAATGTTGAAGAGAATCTTACTTTTATTTTTGCTTATCGCTCCAGTAAGCGTTTTTGCACAGAAGTTTGGGCATATCCGTTCTATGGAGATTGTGTCTTCTATGCCGGAATACACTAAAGCTCAAACAGATATCCAAGCAATGCAGAAACAATATGAAGACGAGATGAAGCGTACTCAAGACGAACTCCAGAAAAAGTACTCCGAGTACCAACAGGAGCAAGCTAACCTTCCTAAAAATATTCAGGAAAGACGCCAGAAAGAATTACAGGATTTAAACGATAAAGGCATTCAATTCCAGCAAGACGCTCAGCAGAATCTACAAAAATCTTATCAAGATATGATGCAACCCATTATTAAAAAGGTAGAGGATGCTATCAAATCTGTAGGTGATGCCGGTGGTTATACTTATATCTTTGATTTAGACCGTACGGATATTCCATATATCGGTACATCTTCAACTGATATCAGCTCAGCCGTTAAAGAAAAATTAGGTTTGAAATAAAATCAAATCTTTCGGTAATATTCCAATACATAGCATATCTCTCGATTATTTGATAGCAAATGGTCGAGAGATTTTTTAAATTTATCAAGTAATGGAAAATACGAAAAGACTCTCTATGAATGGACCGATTGGAGTATTCGATTCCGGATACGGTGGACTTACCATATTAAAAGGTATACGACAACTTATGCCCGAATATGATTATATATATTTAGGAGATAACGCAAGAGCACCTTATGGAACCCGATCTTTCGAAATAGTTTACGAATTTACACTTCAAGCTGTAAATAAACTATTTAACCTTGGCTGTCCACTAATCATATTAGGATGCAACACAGCCTCAGCAAAAGCACTCCGCTCCATTCAACAAATAAATCTTCCAAAAATAGATTCAACCAGAAGAGTTCTCGGAGTAATCCGACCAACTGCCGAATGTATAGGTTCCATGACCAAAAGCCGACATGTAGGTGTACTTGGGACAATAGGCACCATTAAATCGGAATCTTATCCAATAGAAATAAAGAAATTATTCCCTGATATAACCGTTACGGGACAAGCCTGTCCGATATGGGTCCCCATGGTGGAGTATAACGAGTTTAATAATGAAGGAGCAGATTATTTCGTTCAAAAATATATCTATGAACTTCTTGAAAAAGATCCAACAATTGATACTATTATTTTAGGATGCACTCATTATCCTTTATTAATTGATAAAATAAAAAAATATATCCCGCAAAACATCCATTTAGTCTCTCAAGGCGATTATGTGGCAAAAAGTTTACGCAATTACTTAAACCGACATACAGAAATGGATGTCAGGTGTACCAAAGGGGGCACTTGTCTTTTCCTAACAACAGAAAGTGTCGATAAATTCGAAGAATCGGCATCCATCTTTCTCGGACAAGAAAAAATTGAAGTACAGAGCATCTCTTTAGAGTAAAAAATTCAACTTTAATACCTTAATAAATATATGTATTCCAACGGAATTAAAAAAATCGCGGCAGTACACGACCTTTCCTGCTATGGACGTGTATCTCTGACAGCCGCTATTCCCATCCTCTCTCACATGGGATTTAAAGTTTGTCCATTACCTACTGCCATTCTTTCAAGCCACACGCAATTGCCACATTTCTCTTTTCTCGACTTAACCAATGAAATGAAAAAAATTATTGAAGAATGGAGAAAATTAGATTTGAAATTCGATAGTATCTATACCGGATATTTGGGATCTCCGGAACAGATTCAAATTGTTTCGCAGTTTATAAACGACTTTAGGGAAAGGGAATGTTTAATTGTTACCGACCCTGTTCTGGGAGACAATGGGCATCTATATGCCGGCTACGATGAAAAAATGGTTCCACTCATGCGCGACTTAATTAAAAGTGCCGACGTTATCACTCCCAACCTAACCGAATTGTTTTATTTAATGGGGCGTCCATTTAAAAATGAAAATACAGATGATGAGTTGAAAAACTACTTGCACGAACTATCGGATAAAGGTCCCGATACTGTCATTGCAACCAGTGTTCCTGTTCAAGGCAATCCACATAAAACATCAACATACGCTTACAGCCGAGAAGGTCAACGATATTGGAAAGTTACATGCCCATATATTCCGGCACATTATCCGGGTACAGGCGATGCTTTCACCAGTGTTATTACCGGTTCTATTATGCAAGGAGACAGCCTGCCTATTGCCCTCGATCGAGCTGTTCAATTTGTACTGCAAGCAATTCGGGCAACCTTCGGATATAATTATAATAATATGGAAGGTATTCTCTTAGAGAAAATGCTTCGTAATTTAGATATGCCTATCCAAATAAACAGCTATGAACTAATATAAGACGAGTTCGACAAATTCAAAAGAAAGCAAACCGCATATCATTATTTCTTTTTAAAAGGACACACAGTCTTTTTGGAAATCAATCATAAACAGTTACTATTTCCGTATATACAAAAAAGAAAAGAGATTTGAGTGAGTTTTCATCTTCATCAGAAGTATTTGTCAATCCATACGTATGAGTTTGTCAGTTCATGCGCATGAATTGGACAAGTCATCCGCATGAGTTTGGCAAGTCATCCGCATGAGTTGATCGATTCATCCGCATCACTTTTCCCGGTCATCTTGATAATAACTCTAATGAATCTGACGAAGAAGCAAAAACTCCGTTTTAAAGGGAAATTGAAGCCTGACATAACCTCTCTTTTTATAATGCACGAAAATCCGTTAGTATTGAAATATTACCAAAAGATTAACCATATTATAAACATATATTACAGTAAAATAAACTGAGCTTTAAAGTAATAAACAGTATGCCATAAACGAATAATCGGCGATAGTGATTCCAGCCTCCAATGCTTTAGCGTATATTTTACTCTCACCACATCAAAAACTTAGTAAAATCCATCTACCATAAAATAAATTCTGTAAATTTGCTATCAACGCACATAGCGATAATTGCATATATTGATACTAATATAATAAGAATATGAAAAAAACCATTTGCTCTCTTTTATGCTATTTCTTCTTTTTAGGATTAAATGCCCAATCGTTAGAAAGAGTTTCTCCTGAATCAGTTGGGCTAAATGCCAACCAATTTAAGTATGCTGACGAAGCCATTAACACTTCCATTGAAAAAGGTGATATTCCGGGGGCTGTTCTGGCAGTTGTCCGCCATGGGAAGTTAGCATACCTTAAAGCTTATGGAAACAAAGAAATCTATCCACGGAAAGTCGCCATGACTACCAACACCATATTCGATCTGGCCTCGTGCAGTAAACCTACTTCAACGGCTATATGTACCATGAAACTCATTGAACAAGGAAAAATCCGCCTCATTGATCCTGTTAACTTATATATTCCCGAATTCCAAAATTGGAAAGATGCCAAAGGAGAGGAAACGACTATTCGCATAGAAGACTTGCTTACCCACACATCCGGACTTCCTCCTTACGCTGAATCCGACGAACTTATAGCTAAATATGGTATAGCAAATCCCCGGGTGCTCATGAAATACATATCAATTTGTAAACGAGACTTTGCTCCCAAAACAAAATTCCAATACAGTTGTCTGAACTTCATCACTTTACAACATATTATTGAAATAGTCAGTGGAGAATCTCTCAGAACATTCTCCCAAAAAAATATATTCGAAGTCCTTGGTATGCAGTATACCGATTATTTGCCAACTGATGTTGACAAACATGGAAACTGGATCAATACTTCACCTGCCAAATGGGAACAGGGGAACAACTCAAAAACCATCATCGCGCCTACTGAAGTCCAAAAGAATGGTCAGATTCTTCAAGGACAAGTTCATGACCCTTTGGCCAGAATCATGAATAAAGGCATCAGTGGCAATGCCGGACTTTTTTCATGTGCAGAAGATTTAGCAATTCTCTGCGCGGCACTCCAAAACGGAGGCGAATGGGAAAGGCATCGCATTCTTAGTCCTCAAACAGTAAAAGCAATGATCACCGTTCCTGACAATGTAAAAAAATTAGGAAGAACACTTGGCTGGGATTCATATTCCGATTATGCTTCATGTAAGGGAGACTTATTAAGCAACCATACCTATTGTCATACCGGATATACCGGAACTTCCATCGTCATTGATCCGGATAACGACATTTCCATTATTCTTTTATCCAACCGAGTTCATCCAAAAGATGAGCATAACGTAAGCCGTCTTCGTTCGTATATAGCTAATATTATTGCCGCGTCTATTCATAGATAAACAAAATGTTCCTAAATAATACTAAACTAAATTTTATAACATCTTTACAAAAGAATAAAATTTATTGGCTACATTTGACCCCAAGAAATAAAAAGAATTTTAAAGACCATGTATAAAAACAATGAGCTTTACTTATATCAATAACATGATTGGATAATAAAAACAACTAATTAATGCTGAGTATATAAACGGTTTTAAACCTGTAAATTAATACGAAAATGAACAAAATTAGAAAAAACCTATGTAAGGTATGTATTAGCTCCATGCTTATGTCTGCTTTTCCGGCAACGTATGCATTAGCAATTAACAACCCTGCCATAAAGGATATGAAAATTATCCAACAGCAGAGGAGTATTTCCGGTACTGTAAAGGACTCTAAAGGAGAAGCCATTATTGGTGCCAATGTTTTAGTTAAAGGTACTACCACCGGTACTATTACTGATATTGATGGTAATTTCACCTTAAATGCCCCGAACAACGCTACATTAGTTGTTTCCTTCATTGGCTATAAATCTGCAGAAATTGCTGTTGGCAATCAGAAAAACATCAATATAACATTAGCCGACGACACAGAGAAATTGGAAGAAGTTGTCGTCGTAGGCTATGGTACACAGAAGAAAGTCAACTTGACCGGCGCAGTTGAACAAGTAACAAGTGAAGTTATTGAAAACCGTCCGGTTTCTAATTTAACACAAGGTTTGCAAGGCGCAATTCCTAACTTACAGATTTCATTCGCTGATGGTAAACCAACTCGTAGTTCAAGTTATCAGGTTCGCGGTACATCTTCAGTAGGTCAGGGAGGTAGCGCTCTTGTTTTAATTGATGGCGTTGAAGGCGATCCTGCTATGTTAAACCCCAGTGACGTTGCCAGCGTATCTGTTTTGAAAGACGCTGCCGCTTCAGCTATCTATGGCGCCCGTGGTTCTTTTGGCGTTATTCTGATAACAACAAAAAATCCTAATAAGGAACGTGTATCTATCAACTATATAGGCAACTTCATAGTCAAAGCACCAACCATTGTTCCTGATGTTGTCACTGATGGCTATCAATATGTAACCATGTTCTTAGATTCTTATTATAATAATACAGCGGCGAAACCTAATCGTTTTCACCACGCTCTGAGTTATACCGATCAGTGGTATGAGGAGTTGGCTAACCACCGTCCTTGGATGAACGCATCGGAAGTGGAAATTGATCCATCTAATGGTAAATACATGTATTATGGTAATACCGACTGGTGGGATCTGCTCTATAAAGATCATTTCATCGGACAGGAGCAAAACGTAAGTATCCAAGGTGGCGGTGAGAAATCAGACTTCATGGTCTCGGGTCGTTTCTATTCTCAGGGTGGTGTATTCAATTTTAACCCTGATAAATATAAAATGTTCAACGTCCGTGCAAAAGGAAGTTTACAAGTCACTCCTTGGTTAAAGGTTTCTAATAACATGGAATTTAACCAAATGCAGTATCATAACCCAATGAGTGTAGGCGAAGGTTCTGTTTGGTATGGTATGGAATCAGAGAATCAGGCTCCTACAGTTATGTTTAACCCTGACGGAACATTAACTCAAGCAGCCGCTACTTCGGTTGGTAGTTTTTATTATGGCAATAATTATCAGGATACTACAACACGAGTTTTACGTAATACAACAAGTTTCACTTCTAAGTTCTTTAACAATCACTTAACTGTTAATGGCGATATTACATTCCGTTACACAGACGAAGGAATCGACGCAAAGCAGTCTCCTGTTCCTTATAGCTCATATCAAGGTGTTATTGCTTACTTGGGCTCCAACTATAACAGTTATATGGTTACTACTAATTCTACTAAGTATTTAGCAACTAACATATATGCTCAGTGGGACCAGAATTTCAACGAAGCTCACGATGTTAAAATTATGGCAGGTTATAATTACGAACAGTCAATCTATAACCATAATTTTGAACGCCGTAATACATTAATCTATCCGGAAGCTGAGAATATCAATTTGGCCAACGGTTCTATCGCATTAAACAGCAACTATCGGAAGTGGCGTATCGCAGGAGGTTTCTATCGTGTAAATTACAGCTATAAAGATCGTTATCTGTTAGAGGCTGATGGTCGTTATGATGGTTCTTCTAAGTTCCCTAATGAAAAACAATGGAAATTCTTCCCTTCAGGATCAATTGGGTGGCGCCTTTCTCAGGAACCATTCTGGCATGTTAATCCAAAAGCCATTTCTGATGTTAAATTCCGTGCATCTTATGGCTCTTTGGGTAATGGTAATATTGATCCATACAGATTTCAGGAATTATTCTCTATTGCCCAACAACAACGTCTGTTAGGTGGCCAAAAGAACTCTGTGACATCTTCTCCAAGACCAATACCAACAGGTTTGACTTGGGAAACAGCTACAACATCTAATTTCGGTATTGATATCTCATTCTTGAATAACAGACTTAAATTAAATGCCGACTACTACATTCGCAAGACAAAAGATATGTTTGCTCCCGGTACTACTCTTCCTTCTGTTTATGGAGCTGATACTCCCAGTGGAAACTACGCGGACATGACTACTCACGGATGGGAGTTGACATTGACATGGAACGATCAGTTCAATTTAGGAGGCAAACCATTCCATTACGAACTTCGTGGAACTTTAGCAGATTCAAAATCTAAAATCGACAGTTATCCTAACGATGAGAAATTCTTAGGCAGTAACACCAGCTATAGACCTGATTATTGTAACTATTACTCAGGTATGACTCTTGGTGAAATATGGGGCTTTGTAAACGACAGGTATTTCACAGCTGCCGATTTCGATGCAGATGGCAAACAAATTAACGGACCTGACCAGAGTTGGATTAGTGCCAACCGTAAATCAGGAAACCCTTGGGAACCGGGTTATCCTATGTACAAAGATTTAAATGGTGATGGCAAAATTGACTGGGGTAACAGTAAGGTAGGTGATTCCGGTGACCGGCAAGTTATCGGCAACAGACTTCCTCGTTATACCTTCAGTTTCAATGTAAGTGCTGACTGGAACAACATCTTCTTTGGAGCATTCTTCCAAGGTGTTGGTAAGCAAGATTGGTGGCCGGGCTCTGATAATGGCTTATTCTGGGGACAATACAACCGTCCATACTCTATGATTCCAAAAGATCAGATAGGAAATTACTGGACAGAGGATAATCCTAACGCTTATTATCCTAAGTATGTAGGTTATCAAGCATTACAGAGCAATTGTTTTTTGCACTTACCACAATCTAAATACTTACAAAACGTTGCATACATTCGCTTAAAGAATATTCAGTTAGGTTACAACTTACCAAAGAAATGGGTTTCAAACTTGCACATGCAAAACGCAAAAGTATATGTTTCAGCAGAAAATCTCTGGACATATACCCCATTCTACAAACACAGTAAGCAAGTCGATGTTGAGAGTATCTATGGTGAAGATGCAGAAACAAACAGTATGATTAACGATGGTTACTATACTTCTCCTATTATCGGTGGTGGTGGTAGATCATACAACTACCCAGTATTGAAGAGTGTAACATTTGGTGTATCAGTAACATTCTAAAAATTTACGAAGATGAAGAAAATATTATATTTAGCCACAGCAACAGTTCTTGCTTTCACGTCTTGTAATCTGGACGAAAATCCCAAGGCACAGATTGGCAAAGGACCTATTTTTGGAAGTGAAAATGGCTTATCAATGTATGCAAACTCTTTTTATGGAGTTTTTACAAACCCTGCAAATTCTTTAACTACTTGGGGCGATGTAACAAATACATTCTACGAGGGAACAAACTCATATAGACGTTTCTATACCAACGACTATCTCCCTTCAAACGAAGGCAGTTGGTACTGGGGAACATTACGTAACATCAACTACTTTCTTGATAATAACACCGACACAAAAGTTGATGAAAAAGTCCGTAATAATTATAATGGTATAGCCCGCTTCTTCAGAGCTTACTTCTATTTCGATAAAGTCTGCACCTATTGCGATGTCCCATGGATTGATCACGCCCTTGATGTAGATGATGAATTGCTAAAAGCCACCCGTGACCCTCATGCTGTAATAGCAGATCATATATATGAGGATTTCGAATATGCCATTAATAATATTACCGCTGAGTCGGACGCTACTGCTACCAGAGTAACTAAGATGGTGGCCGCTGCCATGCAGTCTCGTTTTTGCTTATGGGAGGGTACTTTCCGCAAATATCATACAGAAGCAGGATTAACTGCCACTGCCGATACATGGTTACAACGCGCTCAACAAGCAGCAGAGATTGTTATCAAGAGCGGTGACTACTCTATTTATACGGCTGAGGGTGATCAATCTTATCGCGCATTATTTAAAGCAAAAGATCCTATCAACCAAGAAGTAATGTTGGCAACTGTATTTAATTCCGCAGAAGGTTTGACCAACGCAGAAACTCGTCGTGTAAATACTACTACTTTAGGTGGTCCGTTCGCGCCTATCCGTCAATACATGAACTTGTATCTGAAACTGGATGGAACTCCTTATACCGCGGACGGCAACTATAAGACTACTCCTTTCACAGAAGAATGGAATAACCGTGATACGCGCGCTAAACAAAGCGTCCGCACCCCGGGTTTTACTCGTATCAATGGTTCTACTGTTATTCGCACTGCTCCCGATTACGCTTGTGCAAAGTGCGGTTACCAAGGTTACAAGTTTGCTTTGGATGACGAAACTTTCGATGGTGTTGACGCCGGTGAGAACAATAAAATTGAATTGCGTTACGCAGAAGTTCTATTGAACTGGGCAGAAGCAAAAGCAGAGTTAGGAACAATGACCGACGCGGATTGGGCTTCTTCTATTGGTATCCTTCGCGCACGTGGCGGTATTACCGGTGGTTTATCGACAAAACCAACTACAATCGATTCCTATCTGCAGGAAACGTTCTTCCCAAGCATCTCTGATCCTACCATTCTCGAAGTACGTCGTGAAAGATTACTTGAGTTGACATTTGAAGACTTCACTTTTGCTGATATTCAACGATGGAAATGTGGTTACTTGATGGAAATGCCTATGGAAGGTGTATATGTCCCGAAATTCGATACTTTAATAGATATGGACCTTGACGGGAATCCTGATGTTTACTTTTGGACCGGAACTGAAGCTCCATCTCCAAAGATCGCAGGCGTTTACTATCGTCAGGTACAACTAACCCCCGACGCTGATGGTAACTATACTTGCGATACTACAGTTGAAGCTGACGGACATACCTTGTTATTCAATGCCAATGGGCAAAAAATTGTCTGGAACGATCGTATGTACTTCCACCCAATCTCTCAGACAGATATAATCTTGAATCCTAACTTGACTCAAAACCCTGGTTATTAATTCGATTAAATATTTATTGAGACTTAAGAATCCCGATTACAGCATTGCAATTGGGATTCTTTTTATATATTGATTCCAAACCATAAACTAACGATAATCGCAAGCCTTTTCACTACTTAAAAGCATCGGATAACAATGTACCGCAGTTAAACAAAACCAGCTATCTGAAAAACTTTCCATTTCATATTTTTATATACTAAAAGTAATGAGCAACAACATCCCAACTCATCTGTATCATTCTTCAAAGTGATGCGGATGAGTTGATCAAATGATGCGGATGAAACAGACAACTCATACGCATGAGTTGAGCAAGTGATGCGGATCATCCAACAATCTTATACTGATGAGTATAAGTTTTTTCTTTATGCGTTAAAGTAAACGTTTGCTTAGATAGCGCACCGGATACCATACAGAAAGGAATCCGACGAGAAGAACGGTAATAAATACCAAGATTACATCGCCTATATGTACACTTACCGGATAGGCGTCAACCACAAATCCTTCTGCGCTTCCACCGCCCAAAGAAAGTAATCCGAAAGTCTGCTGAACGTAGCAAAAGGCTAATCCTAATACTAAACCAATTATCGCGCCAAACAATGTAATGAATCGCCCCTCAAACAAGAAAATACGAGTAATGAGTTTATCATCTGCTCCCAAATTCCGAAGCGTTATCACGTCTTCTTTTTTATCGATAATGAGCATGGAAAGCGACCCGATGACATTAAAACAAGCAATAACCAATATAAAAGTCAGAAACAGATACGATATCAGCTTCTCCACTTCCATGATACGGAATGTATCCAACTGCTGTTCATACCGGTCTTGAACAATGAATTCATCCCCCAACAACTGTTGAATTTTCTTTTTTGCCTGACGCTCGTCCACTCCATTCTTTAAACGGAGAGATATAGAACTTACTTCCTTATCATACTGAAACAATTGACGGGCAAATTCAATAGAAGTCAAGATATACGAAGCATCATACTTCGCCTGATTCACTGCAAAAACCAATCCAGACGAGAACAACCTTTCCGTGATAAAGCTATTCGATGGATTTGTCAAATTTACCTTACTTCCTCGCTTTGGAGCATAAACTATCAATGGTTCAAGGAATCGGACACCTGAATTCAACATAGCAACAAGATCAACACCCGGAATAGCATAGTCAGCCACCTCATCACGAAGAGTCGTGCTACCCTTTCCATATAATATACTGTCAATTGGTGCCAACTGCTCAAAATTATCCTCCACGCCCTTTATAACAACCATTGTTTGCCGGTCTTTATATTGAATCATCGCAGTCTCCTCTAACACTTCAGAAAATACAGCCACTTCCGATAAGTTACGAAGCGATTGAATCTTCTGATCGGCCGGATTAAATACCTTTCCTGACGCAACGGAAACTTTCAACTCCGGATCAAACGCTGTAAAAAAGTCAGCAACCAAATCACGGAATCCATTAAAGACAGACAAAGTACAGATCAAAGCTAACGTAGCCAACGCCACTCCGCAAACAGAAATTCCCGAAATCACATTAATAGCATTATGCGATTTCTTCGAAAGCAAATAACGCTTGGCTATGTAAAAAGAGACATTCACTGTTGATTATTTTTTCAACAGTTCATCAATATGTTCCAACTTGTCTAACGATTCATCGAGGAAGAACTTCAACTCCGGAATGATACGCAGCTGATAGCGAACCTTTGTACCTAACTCAAATCGAATGGCTTTCTCATTCCCATTTAAATTCTTTACAATCTCTTCCCCTTTATTTGAAGGAAAGACGCTTATATAAACCTTAGCAATGCTCAAATCGGAACTAACGCGCACTTCAGACACCGTAATAATAATATTTTTAATAGTCCGAGTCTGGGAAAGCAATATATTACTAATTTCTTTCTGAACTAAGCGATCAATTTTATTTATTCTTGTATTATCCATTTTTTATTTACTTTTTACGTATTATTGTCATGCCATCGCGTAATGGAAGAATTACCTTTTCCACCCGTTCATCAGCTGCTACAGAATCATTAAATTTCTCCATTCCTATTGTTTGCAGATCATTATCTTTAGGGGTCTCCAGTACATGTCCGTCCCACAAAGTATTATCCGCAAATATAAACCCTCCCTTTCGCAGTCTGGGCAATACCAACTCATAATATTCCATATAGTTCCGCTTATTACCATCAATAAATGCCATATCAAAAACAATATCCATCTTAGGTAACAGTTCCAACACATCACCAATATAAAAAGTTATTTTATCAGCATAATCGGAATGTTCAAACCATGATCGAGTAAAATCTTCCTGCTCATCATTAATCTCGAAAGTATGAATCATCGCGCCTTCACCCAATCCCTCTGCCATACAGAGTGCAGAATATCCGCTATATGTACCTATTTCCAATACTTGGCGAGGATGTATCATCTCCACAAACATCTTCAGTATTCTACCTTGAAGATGTCCGGAAGCCATCCTTGGCCGAAGAAGTTTCAGATTTGTTGCTCGATAAAGAGCATTCAAATATTCTCCTTCTTTATCCGTATGCGAAAGGATATATTCATCTATCTGATCGGTTTCTTTCATAAACGCCTGTACTTTTTCAATAAAGCCTCTACAGCTAAACGATAAGAATCTAATCCAAAACCACAGATGACTCCAAGGCAAGCACAAGAAATCATAGACTTATGACGGAACTCCTCACGCTGATGGACATTTGAGATATGGACTTCAATAACCGGAGCCTTTATTGATCGGATTGCATCTTGTAATGCAATAGAAGTATGAGTATAAGCTCCGGCATTTAAAACAATGCCATCATAATCAAAACCTATCTCCTGTATTTTATCAATCATCACGCCTTCCACATTCGACTGAAAATAATCTATTTCCACATCAGAATATACCTTACGGAGTTCTACTAAATAATCATCAAAAGAACGAGCTCCATAAATCTCGGGTTCTCTTTTACCCAACAAGTTAATGTTCGGGCCATTAATAATTTGAATCTTCATCTTTTAAAACTCTCTGAAGTTTTCTAATTTTGTATTTAGAAGCAAAGTTAGGAAAAGAAATGAAAAATAACGAGGAAATATCCAATATATTAGCGAAATACAAACAATATTTAAGGTTAGAGAAATCGTTTTCCAACAATACTGTTGAGGCTTATTTGACCGACATTGATAAATTATTTCATTATTTATCATCCGAGGACATATCACCTTTAAACATCAATTTAAACGATTTGGAAACATTCTCCGCGACACTAAAAGATATTGGTATAACAGCTCGGTCGCAAGCACGGATTTTATCGGGTATTCGTTCTTTTTACCACTTCCTTTTAATAGAAGATTATATAAATAAAGATCCGACAGAACTCTTAGAGTCTCCACAAATAGGATTCCACCTCCCTGAAATCCTATCTGTAGAGGAAATAGACGCCCTAATTGGAGCTATAGATCGTTCAACAAAAGAAGGGCAACGTAACCGAGCTATTCTTGAAACCTTATACAGTTGTGGACTACGTGTGTCAGAACTCTGCAATCTGAAATTATCCAATCTTTATTTCAAAGAAAGCTTCATCCAAGTAGAAGGAAAAGGAAATAAGCAGCGATTAGTCCCCATTTCTACACGAGCCATCAATGAGATTAATATGTATTTTGAAGACCGAAACCAAAGAAACATTAAATCCGGTTTCGAAGACTTCGTCTTTATAAGCAACTTCGGAAAAAATATTTCACGTATTATGGTATTCCATATTATAAAAGAATTAGCTGACAAAATCGGTCTGAAGAAAATTATCAGCCCGCATACATTTCGTCATTCTTTTGCTACGCATCTTCTGGAGGGAGGAGCAAATCTTAGAGCCATTCAAGCCATGTTAGGTCATGAAAGCATTGGAACAACAGAAATATATACTCACATTGACAGGAATATGCTTCGAAGTGAAATACTGGAACACCATCCACGAAACATAAAATACAGAGAAGAACACAAAAAATGAAAAATTTATTTTAATCTTTTTAAGATAATTTGCAAAAGAAAAAGAATAATAAAAGAATCAGATAGCATTGTTTTCATTATCTTTGTAATGAGTATTGTAAAATAGAACATATACATCGAATAACTATTACAAACAATAAAAAGAATAACTATGATCAAAAAATTGTATCTGCCATTGATGGCATTATTGGTTATTGCGTTATCATCTTGTAGCAAGATGGGTGCATTATCTTCCGATTTTTTCACAACTAATCCGGAAGTACTTGAAGCTGTTGGAGGAAAAGTACCTGTAACAATTAACGGTCGGTTCCCGGAAAAGTACATGAAGAAAAATGCTACAGTACAAGTTACTCCTGTTCTTAGATGGAAAGGTGGCGAAGCTAAAGGACAACCAGCTACATTCCAAGGTGAAAAAGTTGAAGGCAATGGACAACCCATTTCTTATAAGATGGGGGGTAACTATACCATGAAAGCATCTTTCGACTACGTTCCTGAAATGGCAAATTCTGAACTTTATCTGGATTTTGTTATTAATAAAGGAAGTAAGTCATACACCATTCCATCCGTAAAAATTGCTGATGGTGTTATCGCGACATCCGAGCTTCCTACGGTAAACAGCGCTAACGCGTCTCATGCAGACGATGCTTACCAGCGTATCATTAAACAAGCAGAACAAGCTAACATCATGTTCTTGATTCAGCAAGCTAACTTACGCAACAGCGAATTGAATTCTGAAGATATTAAGAATTTTCATAAGAAAGTTGCTGAATTAAATAGTGATACTAAAAACTATAAGATTGATAACATCGAAGTCTCTGCTTATGCTTCTCCTGATGGTGGTGTAAGTTTGAACACCGATTTAGCTAAGAGCCGTGAAGCTAATACAGAGAAGTATATGGCTAAACAGCTGAAGAAAAACAAGATTGACGCTAATTTAGACGCTACCTATACAGCACAGGATTGGGAAGGTTTCAAAGAATTAGTATCTAAGTCTAACTTGCAGGATAAAGATTTAATCCTCCGCGTTCTTTCCATGTACAGCGATCCTCAGCAAAGAGAAACTGAAATTAAAAATATCTCTTCAGTTTATAAATCATTAGCTGATGATATTCTTCCTCAGTTACGTCGTGCTCGTTTGACAGCTAACTATGAAATCATCGGTCGTTCAGACGATGAAATCAACGAAGCGTTCAATAGCGATCCTAAGGTATTAAGTGTTGAAGAGTTACTTTACGCTGCTACTCTGACAAGTGACAATACTCGTCAAGAATCCATCTTTAACACGACTACTCAACTCTTCCCTAATGATTACCGTGCATATAATAACCTTGGAGAGTTGGCTTATGCTGCCGGCAATATTGATAAAGCACAATCTTACTTCCAGAAAGCTGCTTCTTTAAATGCAAATGCTCCGGAAGTAAACTCCAACTTAGGACTGGTTGAATTAGCAAAGAACAACGTTTCTGCTGCTGAATCATACTTAGGCAAAGCAACTGGCGCAAATGCTGCTGCCGAGTCTCTTGGTAACTTATACATCAAACAAGGGGATTATCAGAAAGCTGTTAGCACATTCGGTAATATCGCTTCCAACAGTGCTGCTCAAGCGCAGATTCTTGCCAAAGATTACAACAAGGCAAAGAACACATTGGAAAGCATTAAGAATAAAGACGCTATGACAGACTATTTAATGGCTATCGTTGGTGCTCGTACCAACAACGCATCTTTAGTAAAGAGCTCTATCCAAAGCGCTATTCAAAAAGACGCTTCTTTAGCTGCTAAGGCTGCCTTAGACCGTGAGTTTGCTAAATATCAAAGCGAAATCAAATAATAAGAAATAACTCTTATTTAAATATATAAACCGGAATACTCAAACGAGTATTCCGGTTTTTTATACAAATTATGCCGGTTTTCTTCTTTATATTGGACTAAATTGCTTAATTTCGCAACAAACATAATCAAAATGAAAAATATCAGTTTCCTTTTCATCTCTTTCTTAATACTTCTCTCCTCTTGTGGAAAGAAGAATACTTTTATTTTAGAAGGGAAACTGGATGACCTTACATCTGACTCCTTAGTACTATATTATATAGAACCTGTTTACAAACTTGATACTCTTATTCTGAAAAAAGGAGTCTTTAAACAAAAATTTAATGCCGACTCTATAAGTCTCTTTTATATCATTCTTGATAATCAAGAAAAAATTCCTGTTATAGTAGAAAGTGGCGGTAAGATTCAAATTAAAGGAAATAACCGATTATACCTTATCAAAGGTAAAGGTGAGAATAAGTTGATGGGAGAAACACTTCTCACATTGAAAAAAAGAGAAGTTATGAATTTACCAATGAAAGCACAAGTAGATACTTTTATAAAAAATAATCCGAGATCTTACGCAAATGTATTCTTAATTGATAGATTCTATGCTCACGATAGTACTCCTGATTACAAACATATCATCGAACTTATACAATCTCTCAACGGAAATGTTCAAGATACCCGATACTTAACAGATTTGTTAGCAAAGGCCAAAGAGCAAAAAGGCGACGAAAATAAATACATTAATCTGTTCAACGAACCTGATAAAGACGGAAAGACCATTGATTTCAGAGACTTGAAAAACAAATATGTACTCGTTAGCTTTTGGGCAAGTTGGGATGCAAAAAGCATGGAAGAGCAAGATTCGATAGCTACGATTGTCAAACAGATGAAAAAAGAGCCATTCACTGCTATCAGTGTTTCGTTAGATATGGATAAAGACGCTTGGACAGAAATTATCAGCAAACGTGACACAACCCAATGGAAGCAAGTCTGTGGATTTAAAGGCTGGAAAGGTAATATCGCCAGACAAATCGGTTTGAACAAATTACCAACCAACATATTAGTAGCAAAAGACAAATCGATTATAGACAATGATATATCAAGCCAAACTATTCTAAACAGAATACGAAATTTAATTAAACAAGATAAAGAAAAAGATAAAAGTAAATAACAGCTATTCGCATTTAGCTTTCTAAACTATAATATATATGCTTGTAAAAGTTTATGGTGCCGCCTTGCAAGGCATAGACGCCACTATTGTAACCATTGAGGTTAACAGCTCACGGGGTATAAAATTTTTTTTAGTAGGTCTGCCTGATAATGCCGTTAAAGAAAGTCATGAACGAATTCATTCTGCCTTACTTGTTAATGGATATAAGTTCCCCACGCGACAAATAATTGTTAATTTAGCACCGGCTGATATTAAGAAAGAAGGTTCTGCGTACGATTTGCCCATGGCGATAGGCATATTAGCTACCGCAGAAGAAATACAAGCAGAAAAATTATCCCAATACATGATTATCGGAGAATTAGGTCTGGATGGAGGACTACAACCCATTAGAGGTGCTCTTCCTATTGCTATTGAAGCTAAAAAGAAAGGCTTCAAAGGACTAATCCTACCTATACAAAATGCAAAAGAAGCTGCAGTAGTAAATGGGATAGAGATTCTTGGGGTCAAAAATTTGAAACAAGTAATCAATTTCTTTAATGGCACACAATCATTAGAAGCAACCATTGTCAATACCCAAGAGGAATTCTATAAACAACAATACAGTTTTCCTTACGACTTTTCTGATGTAAAAGGACAAGAGTCTGTTAAACGGGCATTAGAAGTAGCAGCAAGTGGCGGACATAACCTAATAATGATTGGAAGTCCGGGGTCCGGTAAATCCATGATGGCAAAACGATTGCCAAGTATTCTACCTCCCCTAACATTGGAAGAAAGCCTCGAAACAACAAAGATCCATTCAGTTGCAGGAAAACTCGGAAAAGACAAATCTCTTGTCACCATCCGCCCTTTCAGAAGCCCACATCATACTATTTCCCAAGTTGCTATGGTAGGCGGAGGAACCAATCCGCAACCGGGTGAGATAAGTTTATCTCATAACGGCATCCTCTTTCTCGACGAACTTCCCGAATTTTCCAGATCAGTTCTTGAGGTTCTTCGACAGCCCCTTGAAGATAGACACATTACCATTTCAAGAGCAAAATATTGTTTGGATTATCCGGCAAGTTTTATGTTAATTGCGTCCATGAATCCTTGTCCATGTGGCTATTATAATCACCCAACCCGTTCGTGTGTTTGTACACCCGGACAAGTTCAACGATATCTTAACCGCATATCAGGCCCTTTATTAGATAGAATCGACATCCAAGTAGAAATCGTACCTGTCCCTTTCGAAAAACTTTCCGATACACGAAAGGGTGAAAGCAGTGCAACAATTCGTGAAAGAGTAATTAAAAGTCGAGAAATTCAAGCAAAACGTTTTAAAGATTATCGAGGAATTTACTGCAATGCGCAAATGGAAAGTAAATTACTTCACAAATATGCACAACCCGATACTGCAGGTTTAGCCTTATTAAAATCTGCGATGATAAAGTTAAACTTATCGGCGAGAGCATACGATCGAATTCTCAAGGTTTCCAGAACTATTGCCGATATGGAAGGAAGTGAAAACATTAAAACGGCTCATTTGGCAGAAGCCATCTCATATCGAAATTTGGATAGAGCCGGCTGGGCCGGATAAGTTATTCGATAAACATTCAAAATAGAAGTGTTATTTTCCTGATGCCGTGTTTCAAATTAACGAAATGACAGAAAGACCATGTGGAAACCTACAAAAGTAGAATACATCCTTAGGGAATGATAAACAGAATTTTTCCCTTTTTGCCAAGTTCATTAAAATTGTCATAAAGAGATTAGTAAAATAGATCTGTATGAATCACTCAACTCATACGGATAATTTATTTGTTTCACATTGGTGAAACAAGCGAATCACATAAGTGAAACAAGCGAATCACATAGGTGAAACAAGTGAATCACATAGGTGAAACAAGTGAATCACATAGGTGAAACAAAAAATTCTTTTGATGAATACGGCAACTTATACGATTCGCTTTCTTTGTTCCTACGTATCGGAGTATCATAATACCACAACGAACAATAAGTATGTTATTCGATTTTACAATTATAAAAAAGCCTATTTATTAATAAGTTAGTCGGTAAATTTCACTAACTTTGCGCAATAATATATAAGGAAATAAAAACGTTATAAATCTATATGGAAAAGAATTTTAAAAGAACGACTGTGACGGCAGCACTACCTTATGCCAACGGTGGTGTACATATTGGGCATTTAGCCGGAGTTTATGTACCGGCAGATATCTATGTCCGTTACTTACGACTGAAAAAACAAAATGTAAAATTCATCTGCGGTTCTGACGAACATGGAGTCCCAATTACTATTCGCGCGAAAAAAGAGGGGATAACTCCAAAACAAGTCGTTGACCATTATCATAAATTAATCAAAGATTCTTTTAGAGACTTTGGTATCTCTTTCGACATCTATAGCCGTACCACTTCTGATATTCAAACAGAAGTAGCATCAAACTTTTTTAAGAAATTATATGATGATGGGAAACTAATTGAGAAAGAATCAGAACAGTATTATGATGAAGAAGTTCACCAATTTTTAGCCGACCGTTATATTATGGGAGAATGCCCGTATTGCCATAATCCAAATGCTTATGGTGATCAATGCGAAAAGTGTGGTCATGACCTTTCTCCAATGGAACTAATCAATCCCCGTTCTACTATAAGCGGATCAAAGCCTGTCATCAAAAAAACAAAAAACTGGTATCTGCCTTTAAACGAGTATCAGGATTGGTTGAAAAAATGGATTCTGGAAGGGCACAAGGAATGGCGCCCGAATGTATATGGCCAATGTAAGAGCTGGTTAGATATGGATCTACAACCTCGTGCTATGACTCGTGATTTAGATTGGGGTATTCCTGTTCCGGTTGAAGGAGCTGATGGAAAAGTTCTATATGTTTGGTTCGATGCTCCTATCGGTTATATCTCAAATACCAAGGAACTTCTTCCGGATGAATGGGAAAAGTGGTGGAAAGATCCGGAAACCCGTTTGGTCCACTTTATCGGAAAAGATAATATTGTGTTCCATTGCATTGTTTTCCCGGTTATGTTGAAAGCCCATGGAAACTATATCCTTCCTGATAATA
This sequence comes from Phocaeicola oris, assembly GCF_021295095.1. Lineage (GTDB taxonomy): Bacteria > Bacteroidota > Bacteroidia > Bacteroidales > Bacteroidaceae > Phocaeicola > Phocaeicola oris. The sequence continues at coordinate 14,148 of NZ_JAJLQX010000020.1, read as the reverse complement.
TTCCGGCTAATGAGTTTTTAAATCTGGAAGGAGATAAAATCTCAACCTCCCGCAATTGGGCTGTATGGTTAGACGAATACTTGGTCGACTTCCCGGGGAAACAAGATGTACTCCGCTATGTCTTAACAGCTAATGCTCCTGAGACAAAAGATAACGACTTTACTTGGGAAGATTTCCAAGCGCGAAATAATAACGAACTCGTTGCTATTTATGGAAACTTCATTAATCGTGCATTGGTTCTTACTCAAAAGTATTTTGATAATAAAGTACCTGACAAAGGAGAATTCCTACAAATTGATAAAGATGCTTTGATGGAATTTTCTGATGTAAAGGAAAAAGTAGAGAAATTACTTGATAATTTCAAGTTCCGTGACGCACAAAAGGAAGCCATGAACTTAGCCCGTATAGGAAATAAATATTTAGCGGATACAGAACCTTGGAAGGTTGCAAAGACAGATATGAATCGTGTTGCGACAATTCTAAATTTATCTCTCCAGCTGGCTGCTAATTTAGCTATCGCATTCGAACCGTTTCTGCCTTTTAGCAGTAAGAAGTTACGTGATATGTTGAATATCAACGAATTTGATTGGAATCAATTAGGAAGAATAGATTTATTGGAGACAGGTCATCAGTTGAATAAGCCTACGTTGCTGTTCGAAAAGATTGAAGATACCGTCATTGATGCACAAATGAAAAAACTTGATGATATTAAAAAAGCTAATATGGCCAACAGCTATACTGCAAATCCTATTAAGGAGACAATTGCTTATGAAGACTTTGAGAAATTGGATATTCGCGTAGGAACAGTCCTCGACTGCAAAAAAGTTCCAAAAGCCGATAAATTACTTCAGTTCACTATTGCAGATGGTTTGGAAAATCGCACTATCGTTAGTGGCATTGCAAAGTTCTATAAACCGGAAGATTTAATTGGAAAGCAAGTATGCTTTATTGCTAATCTTGCTCCAAGAACGTTAAAGGGCATTGTAAGTCAAGGAATGATTTTAAGCGCAGAAGATTTCGATGGCAGTATTTCGGTAATTACTTCCACAAACGAAGTAAAATCTGGAAGTCAAGTAAAATAATATATTATATAAAATAGGGCGGATGAAAGTCCGCCCTTACCATATTTCTAAGATACATGTACAAACAGTCCTTAAAAGAAAAAACAGCAAAAGGTCTTTTATGGGGAGGGCTGAACAATGGTTTTCAACAATTGCTCGGCTTGATTTTCGGTATTATTCTTGGACGGCTGCTCTCGCCAAGGGAATATGGTATGATAGGTATGATTAGTATTTTCGCTTTAATAGCGAATGCCTTACAGAGCAGTGGATTCAAGAATGCTATTGCCAACTTAAAAGAACCGAAACATGAAGACTACAACTCCGTCTTCTGGTTTAATATCATCGTGGGTACATCCTGCTATATTATTCTCTTCTTTTGCGCACCTCTCATTGCTATGTTTTATCATAATGATGAACTTATTCCACTATGTCGTTACGCCTTTCTGAGCATTATCTTTTCCTCTTTAGGTACTGCCCAGTCTGCTTACCTGTTTCGTAACTTAAAGGTAAAACAACAAGCTATAGCCGGAATGACTGCGGTCATCATTTCCAATATCATTGGTGTGACTATGGCATGGAAAGGTTATTCATACTGGTCGTTAGCTACTCAATCATTGGTATATATCTCGTTGAACTCTCTGTTATTATGGTATTACTCTCCTTGGAGGCCAACACTTCAGATAAATTTCATCCCCGTAAAACGAATGTTTAAATTCAGCAGTAAAATACTGGGTACCACCATTCTTACTCATATCAACAATAACATTCTTTCTGTCTTGCTCGGGCGGCATTTTACTCCAAAAGAAGTTGGTAATTATAATCAGGCATATATCTGGGATTCTAAATGCTATTACTTAATTCAAGGAATGGTCGATCAGGTTGCACAGCCTGTATTTACCACCGTATCGAATGAGCAGGAACGCCAACTGAATATTCTTAGGAAACTGGTAAGGTTCACTTCTTTCATATCTTTTCCACTATTACTCGGATTAGCTTTGATTTCTCGCGAATTCATTGTGTTAGCTATTACCGAGAAATGGCTCACTTGTGCAGGTTACCTTCAAATTCTCTGTATCAGTGGAGCTTTCATGCCATTTTATACTATTTTTTCCAACCTGATTATCAGTAAAGGAAAGTCGGGAACGTATTTAATGCTTACCTTAGCATTTTGTGTGTTACAAATCGTATTGATGCTCATGCTTTATCCTTATGGTATTTTGTCAATGATCATTGCATACGTCATTCTGAATATCTGCTGGGTATTTGTTAATCATCACTTTGTTCGTTCGTATACGGGGTATCGATTTATGCTGTTTCTGAAAGATATTCTTCCGTTTTTCCTCATAGCTTTAGGAGTGATGACTATTACTTACGCGCTTACCTCTACTATCACCAATCTGATCGTTTTACTAATAACAAGAATTATCATTGCCACAATACTCTATATAACCATAATGAGATTAGCAAAAGCTGAGATTTTAAATGAGTGTATCCAATTTATATTCAGGAGGAGACGCCATGAGTAATTTAACTTTAATACCGGTTGGTGGGCTGGCCAATAGAATGAAAGCAATAGATGCCGCAACAAGTATGACCAACAAATTGAAATGCAGCTTACATATTATCTGGTTCAAAGATAAAGGATTGAATTGTTTGTTTAAAGAACTATTCCAACCGATAGATTTACCCTATGTAGAACTGAAAGAGGCAAAAATATTCGATTCCATCGTGCTTGACCGTCCTCGAAAACATAATTTATGGATTCCTAAACTTTTCCAGTCCTTCCTTTTTGACGAGTGCATCTATGAAGATAAAGCTACAATGCTTTTCTATAATCACTTCGATTTTCGCGCTTGGGTGAAAGGAAAAAAGAATTATCTGGCCAGTTGCGTTTACTTTCAGCCAAACAAAAACAGTCATCCTTTTCATATCTTCCGCCCTATTGGCTCTTTACAAAAGCGTATTGATTCCATTTATCAGTCTTTTGGCAATCACACCATCGGCATCCACATTCGGCGAACCGATAACATAGCCTCGATAACAGAAAGTCCGACTGAACTTTTTATCAACCGGATACAAGAAGAAATTGCGCAGGAACCAAACGTTCAATTTTATTTAGCTTCCGATTCGGAAGAAGATAAACGTATTCTAATAGATAAATTCGGGAAAAGAATCATTACTTCTGTGAAAAAAACAAGTCGAAACAGCCTGCAAGGAATGCAAGACGCACTTGTTGAACTATATGTTCTTTCTAAAACAAAAAAAATACTGGGTTCTATGAAAAGTTCCTTTTCTGAAACAGCTGCACAAATCAGTGGCATACCATGCGAACTATTAAAGAAAACCGAATGAAAATTATTGTCATCATAGTATCCTACAATTTTGAGCGATGGATTGACCGTTGCTTAGGTAGTCTTCGCACGTCGGAACGCACAGCAGATGTGATTGTTGTGGACAATTGTTCACAGGATTGTACAGTTCAACGAATTAAGAAGGATTATCCGGAAGTCCGGCTGATTCAAAGCAAAACAAACCTCGGATTCGGACGCGCCAATAATATAGGAATGAAAATTGCACTGGAAGAAGCATACGATTACGTATTCCTTTTAAATCAAGATGCTTGGATCGATAAAAATACCATCGGAACCTTAGCTGATTTAGGCGAGAAGCACCCTGATTTTGGAATTATCTCACCCATTCATCTGACAGGAAAAGGAGACCAACCGGATTTCGGATTTGCGGATTATACACACCTTAAAAGCAAAGAAGAGATTCCGACAAGCGATTATGCCGAAATTCCATTTGTCAACGCTGCTTTCTGGATGATTCCCACCCATGTACTTCGAACAATAGGAGGCTTTTCTTCTTTATTTCACCACTATGGAGAAGATGTTGACTTTGTGAATCGTCTTCATTTTCATGGTTTTAAAGTTGTTTACGCTCCGGTATTCGGATACCACGACCGGGAGAAAAGAGTTGTTACCAAACCTATGGAATTCAAGGCAAATACAGTTTACTTACTCACTGCTTACGCCAATATTAATCATTCCTTTGGATATTGCTTCGTAAAAGCCATTGGTGGCGGGTTTCAACAAGTGGTCTATGCCATTCAACGGAAAGAGTTAAATGATGCTTGGAACTATTTCAAATACACTTTCCAACTACTCGCAAAAAGTTTCCATATATATAAGGTAAGAAAATATGTTGTCCGAAAGGATCCAACTTTCATTTTATAAAAAAACAATCATGAGTTACGCGCCAATTCTCTTATTCGTTTATAATCGATTGGAACACACCAAACAATGTCTCTTTTCCCTCCAACAAAATGTATTGGCAAAAGAAAGCGAACTATTTATCTATTCGGATGCGGCAAAGCATCCGGAAGAGGAAAATAAAGTCGAAGAAGTACGAAAATTTATCCATTCCATCGAAGGATTTAAGTCGATTACCATTATCGAACGGGATACAAATTGGGGATTAGCAAAGAGTATTATTACAGGGGTAACTGATATGGTAAACAAGTTCGGAAAAGTGATTGTTATAGAAGACGACCTCATTCTTTCCCCTTATTTTCTTCTGTTTATGAACGATGCTCTGGAGATTTATAAAGATGAACCGAAGGTTGGGCACATTCAAGCATGCGATTATATACAAGACAACCGTCTCCCCTACACTTTTCTTATTAAATGGACGGGCAGTTGGGGATGGGCAACGTGGGCTCGGGCATGGAAATATTTCAATCCGGACGGGAAGGCATTGCTTCAACAATTGGAAAAACAAAGACAGACAAAGATATTCGACTTTAACGGTCGATACGGATATACACGCATGTTACGCCGGCAGATAAAAGGCAAGAACAATTCGTGGGCTATTCGCTGGAATGCGTCACTTTTCCTGAAAGATATACTCTCTCTGAATGTAGGACGATCACTGGTAAAGAACATAGGATTTGATGGATCCGGAACAAATGCGGGGGGAGGCGGCCTCTATTCTTCGGTTCTTTATATGAATCGCCTGCCCGTTGAGAAAATCTCTCCCATCGTTGAGAACAAACAAGCCCGGCAAGCCTACTCCGATTACTATGCACGCACAAATTCATTCCTCGCAAAAGCTATCCGAAGAATTAAACGGACTTTAAGAGGAGATTTCGGAGCTTAAAGAGGTGGATAAATGAATTAAAAGTTAATCATCTTCACTACTCAGAAAACAGATAATAAGGTAAACTTATGTTCCTAAAGTATTCATTTAAGTTCCATAAAGAGATCAGAAAAAGTGATGCGTATGAGTCAATAAAGTGATGCGTATGAATCGCCTAACTCATCCGCATGAATCGTTCAACTCATCCGCATGAACTGACCAACTCATCCGCATCACTTTTCGCTTTTATACGCATCGGAATAACAACTCTTCTTTTTGAATAGGTCTATTTAATTTATGGAACATTTTCTCTATAAGAATGCTTTCCGTATTATTCTTTTCATAACCCGAATGCGGCCCAAAGATATAGATATTTTACGACAGTCTTTCTAAGAAAGAATAGTCCAGACCTATGTTATACCTTCTCAATACATCTTATAATACGATTATTTCGACTATTTTGACATTCTTATGGACTATTGTTGCGTTCTATCAATAAGAAAAGTTTTTTCTTTGTGTCACATCAAAAGATACAATATTAATCTTTAAAACGATAATGTAATATGAAGACACATGAAAAACGAGTCTTATTCGGCAAAGCAGTCTTACGAGTTGCAGCCGGTCTATTCCTTGCAACAGGTGCCGGAATCTGTCCCGTACAAATGCTTGCGGAAACCGTAAAAACAACAAGCATCGAGGCTATGCAACAGCAATCTGTTACCATTACAGGTATTGTGAAAGACAAGAATGGCGATCCCATCATTGGTGCCAACGTGATTGAGAAAGGGACAACCAACGGTGTGATAACCGATATGGACGGTCGATACACACTGAATGTACGAGATTCACATTCTGTGTTATCCATTTCTTACATTGGCTACAAAACTCAGGAAATCACTGTCGGGAATAACCGCCAACTCGATATCGTACTCCATGACGATACAGAGCTGCTGGACGAAGTGGTGGTCATCGGTTACGGTACTCAAAAGAAAGGAGATGTGACAAGTGCAATCTCAAGTGTGAAGTCCGAGAATTTTGTCAAAGGAGCTGTGAGTGATGCCGGGCAGTTGATTCAAGGCAAAGTAGCCGGATTAAACATCTCTTTACCTTCAGGAGATCCTACCGGAAACTCACAAATAATGCTTCGTGGTATTTCATCTTTAAAAGGAGGAACTTCTCCTTTGGTATTGGTAGATGGAGTGCCCGGCAGTCTGAATACGGTGGCTCCGGAAGATATTGAATCCATAGATGTATTGAAAGACGGATCTGCCACTGCTATCTATGGAACTCGTGGCACAAACGGCGTTATTATTATTACTACGAAACAAAGCCGTAAAGAAATGCCCCCTACCATTGATTATAACGGATATATATCTGTTTCAAATATTTTACAGAGACCGGATTTTATGAGTGCCGACGATCTTCGTCAGAAATGGGATGAAGGATATATTTTCAATGGTGCCAATCTGAAAGATTTCGGGGCCAATACCGATTGGTTGGGAGAACTGACTCGTACGGCAGTATCTCACTCGCATAACTTATCTTTGAGAGGAGGCAGTAAAAATACCCATTATACGGCATCGGCCAATTATACCAAGCGCCAAGGAACTTTCATAAAGACAGACTTTGAAGCTATGAATGCTCGAATGGATGTCACTCATTCTATGTACGAAAACAAATTGACCGCTGACGTCAGTCTGTTGGTAAGCCAACATACTATGCCTCGAAGCTGGAATACCTATGCTTACAGACAAGCTTTAATTCATAATCCGACAGAACCAATAAAAGATGAAAAGAACAACTGGTTTGAGCGTGATTTATATTTCTACGATAACCCTGTAGGTTATATTCGCGAAACGATTGGTGAAATGAAACGTAAAAACATGCGTTTTAATGGTAGCTTGACTTTCCGACCGATTGAATCTTTGACACTGAAAGCTATGTATGCCCGTCGCAGCACAACAACCACAGATGGATATTATCAGACAAAGCAACATGTATCCACCACCAAGAACGGTCGTAACGGTTATGCCTACCGCTATGGTTCTGACTTCGATAATAACTTGATTGAATTGACAGCTCATTTTCAGAAAACGTTCGGAAATCATAATGTCAGTGCATTGGTAGGTTATAATTATGAAGACAATACGAATTCCAATATGTCAATGACTAACTATGATTTCCCAACAGATGCTTACTCTTACAATAAAATGGAAGCAGGTATGGCATTGAAACGCGGCGAGGGATCCATGAGCAGTTATAAGAGTTCCGACAAATTGATTGGTGTATTTGCACGCGTGAGCTATAATTTCAATGATCGTTATTTATTAATGGCCTCTCTTCGTCATGAAGGCTCTTCTAAGTTTGGTAAAGATCATAAATGGGGTAATTTCCCGGGCATATCATTAGGATGGAGAATCAATAGGGAAAATTTTATGAAGAACTTAAATTGGTTGGACAATTTGAAGTTTCGTGTGGGCTATGGCGTAACCGGTATTAATGTGGCTGATCCATACACATCACTTTCCGGCTTGAATTATGAAGGTGCTTTCTTATACAATGGCACATGGGTAAAAGCATTGGAAACGGTTCGAAACAATAATGCGGATTTGCGTTGGGAAAAGAAACATGAATTCAATATCGGTTTGGATTGGGATATCCTAAACGGACGAGTGGGAGGTACAATCGACTACTACACCCGTAAGACTAAAGACGCGCTTTGGGATTATCCTGTTCCCGTTCCACCTTTTATGTTCCCATCCATGCTAGCCAATGCTTCGGAAATGGAGAACAAAGGTCTGGAGATCTTAATTCGTGCCATTCCTTTTCAGAGTGAAAACTTTACTTGGAATACCAACATCTCTTATTCTACCAATACAAACAAAATCGTTGCTTTGTCAAGTGATAAATTCTCCATGACCCAAGATTATTTTTATTCCGGTTATACAGGTGAACCTATCCAGACAACCACTCATATTGTACAAGTAGGTAAGGCTATCGGTACATTCTATGGCTTGAAATCAGTTGATATTACTGAAGATGGCTTGTGGTTGGTTGAAAACAAGGAAGGAGAACATATATTAGCAACAGAAGCTGATGCTACAGACTGGCAGGTTTTGGGAAACGGAATTCCCAAACATTATCTGAATTGGAACAATACATTCAATTTTTATAATTTTGATCTAAGCGTAAATATGCGGGGAGCTTTTGACTTCCAAATTTTGAATTATCAACGAATGTTTTACGAAAACGCAAAACCGGAAATTCAATATAACCGTTTGAATTCCGCTTTTAACAAGGTCTACGGAAAAACCCAACTGAAAGATGAACAACGGTATGTAAGCTATTATATTGAAGATGGAGATTACTGGAAAATAGACAATGTAACTTTAGGATATACCATCAAGCTGCCCAAACAAAAGGTTATCAAAAATTTACGAGTATATGCATCAGTCTTAAATTTAGCAACCATTACCGGTTATAAGGGTATGGATCCGGAAGTTCCTTTGAGCAGTAGTAGCTATGGATTACTGGATGCCGGTACAGATAATCGAGACAAGTATCCTACCAATCGTACGTATACTTTTGGTGTTAACCTCACATTCTAAGTCTAATCATACAAAAGAGAACAATTATGAAACGATTAAAATATAGCGTTTATGCATTCTGCGCATCTGCAATGCTCAGTATGAGCAGTTGCTTTAATTTGGATGAGACCCCTTATTCGGAAATTGTTGAAGAAGAATATGTACCGACTGAAGCCGATGAAGTTGCGTTGTTAGCTACCACATACTCGAAGCTTCGCTATGTTATGGACTGGTATGGCCTGTTTGACTTACAAGAAGAACCAGGTGATGTAATTGTCACCCCCACTCGTCCCAACGGTTGGGACGATGGTGGTACTTACAAACAAATGCACAAGCACACATGGGATAATCAACAAGGACAGCCTCAAAGTACTTGGTCTGTTTGTTTCGAGGGCATTGCCAATGCTAATAAAATATTAAAACGTGCCGATGAAGGTTTCTTCTCGGAAAATAGTAAGCCGAAAATTGTAGCTGAAGTAAGAGCTATTCGTGCACTTTGGTATTCAATCTTATGTGACACTCACGGAAATGTGCCTATTCAGACTACATTTAGCGAAGATGTCCCTAACCAATCTACCCGTAAAGAGGTCTTTGATTTCATTATCAAAGAATTGACGGAGGTAATGCCTGAACTGTCTTCAGCTGTCGATAAAACTACTTATGGACGACTTACTCAATGGGGAGCCAAATGTCTGATGGCTCGTATGTATTTGAATGCCGAGGTATATACAGGCACTCCGATGTGGAACGAATGTCTGCAACAATGTGATGAAATTATCAATAGCAATTTATTCAAACTGGAATCGAAATACACAGATATCTTTAAGACAGACAATGCTGCCTGTGTGGAAACGATTTTTGCTATTCCATACGATGAGGTTTACAACTCCGGAGACAATAACGGACCGGTATTCGGAGCACACATGAAGTTTTTATCTTCAAACAGCCGTAAGGTATTCAACATGCAATCTACTCCATGGGGAGGCTCAGCCGCAAATCCTCAATTTATTAATAGTTATGACAAAAACGATATGCGTTTGAAGTACTCTTGGTTACAAGGTGACCAATACAGTCCTGACGGAGTTTTGATTACCACATTTCCCAATAAGCTACCGAGTATTTATAATACAGGGACCGATGACGGTTACCGTATAGGTAAATATGAAATTAAAATCGGTGCAAAAAGCTTATTAAGCAACGACTTCCCGTATTTCCGTTACGCAGAAGTATTATTAATGAAGGCAGAATGTTTGCTCCGTTTAGGACAGAATGAAGCAGAAGCCGCTAATCTCGTTTCGCAAATTCGCGAACGTGCGTTCAGTGAATCTGCTCATCCGGAGAAAGCAACGGTTGATGTGACTTGGTTAAAAGGAGATACACACATTCAATATGGTACACTTGATGAAAATGGTAATATTGATGCCGTAGGCAATACTGACCCTGTGGAGTTTGGTGGACTTTACGATGAATGGGGATGGGAATTTGCAGCAGAAGGTCGTCGTCGTATTGATATGATTCGGTTTGGAACTTTCCAAAAGAAGAGTTGGTTTAATCATGTTCCAACAGAAAATGATTTAAAAGGGAATTCCATTTTATTCCCTATTCATTTGGAAGATTTAAATAAGAATCCTAATTTACAACAAAATCCGGGTTATGCCGGCAGATAACGAATTGACATGTGAGCACTAATATGTTAGTGTGTAAAAGCCTGATTTTGTTTATTGAAATTGGGCTTTTATATACTAATCCTTATAAAAAAGATAAGAATGAATAGATTTTTTTCTTCTATAATGGGACTATGCTTATGGCTAATCTCTGCTAATGTATCTGCTTTGAGTTTAGGTGGAATAAATGTCCATAAAGTATGGACAAGTGATTCTGAGATACGAACTATTGCTTCGGTAGAGCCGATAGTGGTTCGCTGTCCTGTAGGGACGGTGCCTCGACTGCCTTACCAAGTATGGGTGACCTATTCGGATGGGAAGACCGAATTTCGCCAAACCAAATGGGATAATGCCACACTTGCCACGGAGCAACAAGAGGCTGATGCTCGCACTTATCCTGCGGGAAGTATATATACAATAAATGGTTATGTCACAGGCGACGATACTACAGATAACGGGTATCCTATTTCCGCGAGAATAGAAGTGACAAGCGAAGGGTATAAGACTCCTACCAAGCCCATAGCAAATACCATCCCATTAACTAATGTGACTATCGATGGTAATAACCGACTGGTATCGAATCGTGATTTAGCCATTAAAGAGATTGTAAGTTGGGATGTTACTCAGCAGCTGTATAATTATCGAGATACGTATGGGCTGAGTACAGAAGGATATACTCGTTCCGACGGGTGGGACTCTCCGGATATAAAGTTGAAAGGACACGGTTCCGGCCATTACATGTCGGCACTGGCGTTAGCCTATGCCGTTACGACAGACACTATACAAAAATCAATCTTACGAAACAATATCACCCGAATGGTCAATGAACTGCGTGAATGTCAGGAGCGCACTTTTGTATGGAGTAAAGAATTAGGAAGGTATCTTGAAGCACGTGACTTTGCTCCCGAAGAGGAGTTAAAAAAAATGAAAGGAACATGGAAGGACTTTGACAAATACAAGACTCAATGGAGTACTTATGGCTATGGTTATCTGAATGCCATTCCCGCTCATCATCCGGCACTTATAGAAATGTATCGCGCCTATAATAACTCCGATTGGGTATGGGCTCCTTATTATTCCATTCATAAACAATTAGCCGGACTGATAGATATAGCCACTTACATGGATGACAAGGCTGTTGCCGATAAGGCTCTTTTGATAGCCAAGGATATGGGGTTATGGGTGTGGAATAGGATGCATTATCGTACTTATGTGAAGATGGATGGTACACAAAATGAACGTAGAGCCCGGCCGGGCAACCGTTATGAAATGTGGAATATGTACATTGCCGGAGAAGTGGGCGGTATCGGAGAATCTTTGGCACGTCTTTCAGAGATGGTTGATAATCCGGAAGAACGTATGCGCCTGATAGAAGCTTCCAATTGTTTTGATAGTCCGGCTTTCTATATTCCTTTATCGAAAAACATCGATGATATACGCAATCGACATGCCAATCAGCATATTCCAATGATTATTGGGGCATTAAGAAGCTATCTGACCAATAAAAAACCCTTCTATTACAATTTGTCTGAGAATTTTTGGAGCCTGATACAAGGTCGCTACCGCTATTCTACCGGCGGCGTAGGCAACGGAGAAATGTTCCGTCAACCTTATTCGCAAATATTAAGTATGGCCATGAATGGAATTTCTGAAGGAGAAAGTCACCCGAACCCGAATATTAATGAGACTTGTTGTGCCTATAATCTACTAAAACTGACCAAGGAACTAAATCGCTTCAATCCGGACGACGCGCGATATATGGATTACTATGAGCGTACTCTTTATAATCAAATTATCGGTTCGCTACATCCTACATGTTATCAGACAACTTACCAGTATGCCGTAGGGTTGGACGCTTCCAAGCCTTGGGGAAACAAGACACCACAATCTTCCTGTTGCGGTGGTACCGGATCAGAAAATCACGTGAAGTATCAAGAAGCTACATACTTCGTTTCGGATAATACTTTATGGGTGGCTTTATACATGCCAACCACTCTTCAATGGAAAGAGAAAGGAATAACATTAAAACAAGAATGCTTATGGCCGGCAGAGAGTTCTACCATTAAGATAGTGAAAGGAGAAGCTGACTTCGCGATGAAGCTGCGTGTACCTTACTGGGCAACCGATGGTTTTAATGTAAAAATAAACGGAGTGTCGATTGTTGATAATTATCAACCTTGTACTTATGTGGTAATTCCTTCTCGTCATTGGAAAGAAGGAGATATGGTAGAGATAACTATGCCGTTCACTAAACACATCGACTATGGACCCGACAAACTTCCTGCCGAGTTAGCCAACCAAGGGAAAACGCAATCAGAAGATTCTTGGGTAGGGACATTAATGTATGGACCATTGGCTATGACGGCTACCAATATAAGCAATTGGTCGGAAGCTGCCTTGAATATTGATTCTCGATTAGCTACCATCATGACAGTGAAACCGGATGGTATAGAGACAGGCACTAATGGTAATTTATATACTTTTACTCAAGGCGGGCACGTTTTCCAACCGGACTATTACCGCCACGACCACTCAACCCACTATTTCCGTATTAACCATATTGATTCTCCCTCCTCGGAATTAAAGATGGCCTTATCTACTAAGTTAAGGGAAGTAACGGCGTATAACAAAGAGAATTATACTAAAGCAACTTTCAACCGTCTAAAGAAGGCTATGAAAGAAGGAGAAAAAATAATGAGTAAATCAACGGTTACGGAAACCGAAATATCGACCGGCATGGCGGCTATTGACGAAGCTGTCAATGGTTTGAACACCTTTAAATTAAATAAAAGTAACCTACAAGCAACTATTCGTTCTGCTGAAAGTCAAGATTCCACCCTTTACACCACGGTCAGTTTCGAGACTTTGCGGACAGAACTTAATGTGGCTTACGAAGTAATGAACAGTAGTAATCAGCAGACAACAATCGATCATCGAACATTAGCCCTGAAAGATGCTATTGCTGCCTTAGTAAAGGCAGACAGTGTAAATAAAAACTCACTGAAGGAACTCCTGAATGTAGGAATGAAACGGATTAGCGAACAAGAGAGCTGGGAAGCCCTTACCGTTAAGGTACCGGAACATGCTCCTTGGGCACACTTTGGATTCTTCCGATTAAAACATGCGATGAAAGAAGCGCAAAACATCTATGATAATAAAGATAGAATTTATTCGCAAAACGAAATAAATGCAGCGATGGCAACACTGAATATGGCCATCAATACAATGCGTCCGGGTAACTTGCCTGAAATGGAAGATTTACGCCCTTTATCAGCTTTGCTAAGACGAGTGGGGAAGGTAGACGATTCCACCGAACCGGTTCTGAAAGAAGCGGTGGAATACGCACGGATGGTTATGAAATATGTAGCCGACGGTAGTGGAACGAAAGATATGATAGAGACTGCTGTAACTCGATTAAAGATGGCGACAGGGCAATGAATTGTCAATCTCATCAGACTCTTTGATCTTTGTCATAAAGAGATCAGTAAAAGTGATACGCATGAATCACCTACTCATATCAATGAATTACATGAGTTCGACATAAAATCAAAAAAAAGAGGGCTGAGCGCGTTACCGCGACCGGCCCCCTGATATTTAAAGATTATAAAGAAATTATTATGCAGTTTGTTTCGGACTGCATTATTCATTTAATGGGTAGTCCGTCTGGTCGCCCTTGGGAGCGGAAGGCTTCTTGGCGTT